>JBNKCR010000016.1:0-59519 GCA_050287845.1 Polyangia bacterium | reverse complement strand
TAAGGACAGTGATCATTATAAAATTGCCACCTTGCCTCCGCTGCATCCCGCCCGACTTCGTTGCTCGTCGGTCGCATACCCCGGTATGTTCCGCTCCTCGCGCCTTGCCGGTCCGGCGCAGCAAATGCCATGTTGGCAATTTTATTTCGACCACTGTCCTTACGGGAAACGGTGGGCTCCGGAACAGAGTTCTGAAACAGAATGAAAATATTATTGTCGATTCCATGTCGGTGACAGACCTGTTTTATCTGGATTTTGGGATTTCCGGGGAATGATATCAACAGGGCCAGTCTGTTCCGGGAATTTTCAGTTCGTAAATATACCAGTCATCGTCAATTTTATACATGAGTTTATGGGGTGCAACGAACTCCGGGATACCATCGTGATCAATGTCGATGGCCTGAATCACGTCTCTGTCATCAATAAAGGAATCCTGAAATCCCCGGGGGGGCAACCCCATATTGTAAAGGACGCCCTTCTGCATATGAAAAAACCCCTGGAGATATCCATAAAATCCACCGCAGCCCTTTCCGGCAGAAATGGATACCGTTGCATATCGGCGATTTCCCCTGGGGCTCTTGAACAGTCTGGCGCGGGCGGTGGACTCATAGCTCATCCATGGTCCTTCCAGTCCGAACGATTCAAAATTCTGCTGAATGAATTTTGAAGTTTTGTACTTCTCAAATCGATGACGGATGTTCTTCACATATGCGCGGTCGAGTTTTCTGCTTTCGTAGATTTCGGGGGTTCGTGGGGCTACCGGATATGCCCAGAGCGCCTGTTTTCCGGTTTTTTTCAATATACCCACCAGATATACCGACCCGGCTCCGGAGGCCAGTTCCCATAGCAGCTCACCCATTTCGACTTCGGACAGACCTTTGGATTTCCAGTAAGATTCAATGGCGTTGTGTACCGCATATTTGGCGATGGCGCGGGTGTCGGTAATCGCCGTGATTGAGGTGGAACCGTCGGCATATCCCACAACAAATTTCCGTTTGAGCAGCTTGCGATAGGCCTTTGGCAAAGACTCTTTTCGCGCCCGTTTCAGGGCAGTGGTATCGTTCACATACAGGGCGCCATCCTTTTCCATATCGCTGGAATCAAAGACCACGTAGCGATTGTCCAGCACGAAAAAAAAGTCCCTGAGCAATTTATGTCGCCGCCGCTTTTTCTCCGTATTCAGGGGAAATCGCTCATCCAGCAGCCGTTCTCTGGCAATCTTGAGCCTTCCATCTTCGGCTATCAGCAACAGTTCGCGCTGATACGTCTGCAAATCATTGACGTCTTTTTTCTTTTCTTTCAGAATCACCAATGCGCCCCCTGGAATGAGATTGTACCGGTCCCGGGTGACCTCGAGATTCTGGGGAGTTGAAAAACGACCTTCCTGCGCGTTCAGCCATTGCTCCCGGACAAAACGTACGGGTGCGTCACCACTGTAATCAATGCCGTCAAACCGGGTGGCGTATAGAGTGGCATAGGTATCAAAATCCCGGTTCTTTCGCGCCTGCAGCCAGGTGGACAGAAATTCCCGAACTGTCAGTTCAGTAAATGCCGGCAGCGGTAAATCTTCCGGTGTCTGCTCTTCGACTGCCTCCGTTGCCACCTCGATGGCAGAGGGGGGATGGTCATTCAGCACCACGGATTCTTCACCACATGCGCCAAAAACTGCGATGGAAACGCATATTACCGTAAATGAGGGTGTCAGTATGTCCCTTTGAAAATTCAACTGATCGACTGCCTTTCAGACCCACGCCGCAATATAAAAGCGAAGATGGGCTCTCTATATATCAACTGGAAAATTCTGGTCAACCGGGGCACCTTTTCATTTATAGGGTTGGCTTCCGATGCGCTGTTTCAAAGGTGTCCCTTTTTTCTGAAAATAAAGTCACGGGAAATTCTGTTGAAATGTGCCTAAATGTAGACAAACAAACCACAATGAATTACATTTATAGAGAAACAAACCCAGTTGTGGGCCAGTCCCGGGCCCGGCTGTTGGAGAGAGTGCACATGAAAAACAGAGAAAAACGACCCAGTCCCGCCAGAAAAAGAAAGAATCGTCGGATAAAGGTCAGGACCAATCCCATCCAGCTGCTCCGGGAGCGGTTGGAGCGCGCAGCGGTTCTGATTCACGATGTTCTGCGGCGATCTCTGTTCGGGTTGGCCGTACTGGTCGGCCCTGTTCTGGTCGCCACCAGAAAAATACCGGTTGGTGCGTATTTACGCCGGTTTCTGATTGAGGTCGGCTGGTGGACGCGAACCCGCATCTGGCCGGCGACCAGACCAGTTCTTCGGAGGTTGGGGAGCACTGTCGCCCATAAGTTGCAGTGTATCCTCAGATGGAAGACCTATCAGAAACTGAAACGCGTTACAGGGCCCTTTGTGCGTAAAATCCTCGTCCGTGCGAAGATGGACCAGGGGGCCACAGGTGGTATGATTGGCGGTTTTTTGGGAATTTTCGCATCGTTAATGTCATTTTTGAATCCGGCGCGGGTCCGGATTGAGCCTCCAATGCAGTTCCGGCGGCATTTCCGATGGATTAGCAGCGTGTTTCTGTTGTTTCTGCTGGGGGCTGGCGTGTCGGGACTGGCCGTGGCAACGGGAATCTTTTCTCAGGAGGACATACCGGATAGCAGCGAGATACTGGCCCGGATGTCGCCCGGGTTGACGGCAAACGGGGTGCCTGCGGAAGGTGGCGGGAATTCCGGAACATCCCCGGCATCATCGGCCGCATTTTACAATCCGTTTTATGTATTTACGGGAACTGAAGCCAAAGGGGTCCGTGCGTATCCCCTGGCCGATCCGCCCGGGCTGGTGGTGGATGTTCATGGGGTCATTGAGTCCGATAGGAGTCCGGAGCAGATGGTGGGCGATGACGACCGGGTATTGGGCGTCCGTCGCATCAGAACGTCAAAGGGACTGCGATATATCATTCGCCTGTCCCAGTCTATCCGGCGAATTAAAAGTCACACCGAAGGAAATGTGATTACCGTCAGTCCCATTTCCTGAACCGCGTGATTATGTCGTCCAGTATTCTGTTTTCAGATTCATTGATGCGTTTGCGCCCGGGGTGTGCGTCGAACCATGCCACGGTGCGCGAAATGCCCTCGTAAAAAGGAATGGTGGCCCGAAATTCAGGGACGAATTGTTTGATTTTACGGTTATCAAAGATGGCGCTGTGACTTTTATCTCCCAGCAATGTGCCTTCGAACTGGGGAAAGTGCCGGACAATAAAATCCGATGGCACATGTACTTTACGTACCTCACAACCCAGCGCCCGGCCAATGAAATCGTATATCTGGTTCCAGGTGAGCAGTTCATCGGAGGTGATGTGAAAACTTTCACCGATGGTAAGGGGATTGCCGAGGAGGGGAACAAATCCCCGGGCAAAATCGTCCGCGTGGGTCACGGTCCATAGGGATGTCCCGTCGCCGTGAACCACAATTTCTTTGCCGTCGCGGATGCGCTGCCCCAGGGTGAAACAGCCCCAGCCCCCGAGGGCAATGGGAAAAAGTGTGTTGTAGGTAAGCGACGGGCGGACAATGACCACCGGAAAGCCGCTCTGCCGATAGGCGGCCATCAGACGGCCTTCGCAGGCGATCTTGTTCCGGGAGTATTCCCAGTACGGATTGTGCAGCGGTGTCGACTCGGTAACGTGGGGGGTGCGCGGTGGCTTCTGGTAGGCGGAGGCCGAGCTGATGAACACATACTGGTCGGTTCGGTTTTCGAACAGGCGAATATCCCGCTCCACATCTTCCTGCTCAAAGGCAATCCAGTTTACCACGCAGTCAAAGGTTTCATCGCCCAGAGCCTGCTCCACCTCTGATTCGTTCCGGACATCGCAGGTCAGGGTGCGCGCTTTGGCCACCCGGTCGCGCTCTCCCCGGTTGAGTACCGTCAGCTCAATGCCGCAGGCAACGGCGTGGGCGCTGACAGCACTGCTGATATTACCGGTACCACCAATAAAAAGTACTTTCATGGGTCGTCCCTCCATTTCAAATTTCGACGCTGCGAACGATGCGACGTGGTGTACTGAACGGTTACAGATCGTCCATTCCCAGCGGATAGTCGTTGTCTGGCACCTGCTCCAGTTCCCCTTTGGGCGGTTCAATGGGGGTGCTGTTGAGCACGTGTTTTCGTTCGGCCATAACTGCTTTAAGCCTGGCAGCATAAGCGCCGCTGACTTTTTTGCCGGGAATGATTTTGTATTTAAGGGGATCAATGAAAGTGCCATTCAGCTTGACGCCCCAGTGCAGATGCGGGCCGGTGGACCGGCCGGTATTGCCTACATAGCCGATAACCTGTCGGCGCCGCACTGTTACGCCTTTCCGGATGCCCTTTTCGATTTGTCGAAGATGGGCATAATACGAGGTCAATCCGTTGTCATGCTGGATACCCACCAGATTTCCGTTGGCGCCCTTCATTCCGGCGAAAATTATCTGTCCATCGGCACATGCCCACACCGGCGTGCCGGGGGAGGCGGAGAAATCTACGCCGTTGTGCAGTTTCCGCCGTTTGAGCACCGGGTGCATGCGCCATCCGAACTGGGAACTGACCCGGGAATAATACAGGGGCAGCGTGAGGGCGGAGCGCGGCGTGGAGACCAGGGTCTCATCGTAGTAAGTGGCGCGATTATTACCTTCCTGAAAGAAAAACAGTCGGCGCTGTCCCGCTTTTACCCCGTTGTACTCCAGGGCGAGCACTGGTCCGTATCCCAGATATTCGCCATCCAGACTTTCTTCTTCCACCATGACCCGAAAGGTGTCGCCCGGGCGCTGCTCCTTCAGGAAATTCACCTGGGTGGACAGAATGTCCGCAACCTTGCCGGCCAATGCGGCATGGGCGCCCAAATCCTTGAGTGTACCAAACAGGGACGATGTAATGGTTCCGGCAAACACTTTCATGGATTTATCCGGTACAATATTCAGTTTGCGACCTTTGTAGGTCTCCCCTTCCAGCTTCACCACATAAATATCCGTTCTGGAAGCTTCATACCGGAAGTTGGAGGGTCTGCCGGAGATTTCGTCAAACTGAACTTCGAGCAGGTGCCCCGGCCGGGCTCTTCGAAAATCGAACACACCGTCGAGGGCATTGATGATTAGCTGGGCGTCCCCGGCGGTCAATCCCAAGTCGGTCAGTGCGGTAACCACGGCCTGGCCGGATTTGAGTGTGGTGCGTTGCGGGGTTGAGTCGACCGCCGGTTGGGAAACCGGCTGAGCCACGACCTGGTTTTCGGCGATATCCGGGTCGGCCATCGGATCATTGGCCATCCCGCCATTATTGCCGTCCGTGTCCATGTCAGCGGTATCGGTCACCGGTTGATCGAGCCATTCAGACGTTCTGGCAGATACAGCAGGTTTCATCACCCGGGGTGCGTTCCGATCTGAAGCCATGAACATGCCCAGCACGATACCCATGAGTCCCGCCAGCGCGATGCCCGAAATAAACAGGGTATTGCGGTGACTGCCAATGAATCGCGGTGGTACAATCTTCGCATCTTCCTGGATGGCTTCAGCGTCTATTTCCGTCTGTTTTGAATCCATGGTCATATCCTGCCATCATGGGCTACGGGTTCAACTGCTGCGTCGTGGCTGCCCCACCGTCAACGCGTTTGCGTGGCAGATAGCAATGGCCAACGCATCCGCTTCGTCTTCCTGGAACGGCGTTTTCGCACCCAGAATGGCCCCCACCACTCTCTGAATCTGTGTTTTTTCCGCACGTCCGCCGCCAATGATTGATCGCTTTACCATAGCTGGCGCATAAGATGCAACGGGGAGCTGGTGTTGCCGCATGCACAGAAAGATGACCCCGCGAGCGTGACCGAGCTTGAGGGCGGAGCTGGCGTTCTTCGAAAAAAACAGTGATTCTATCGCCCCCTGATCCGGTCCATTGGCAACGATGATCTGATTCAGACTGTCATACAGTTCGGGCAGGCGATCTTCCATGGGGATTTTATCGTTCAATCGAATCACCCCGGAGTCGATGCGTGTCAGTCGGTTGCCATCTCTACGCACAACGCCATAGCCGGTTTTTCGGGTGCCGGGGTCTATGCCCAACACTATCATCCGGAAAAGTTTTCCAGAATTTCGTCATCGATGTCAAAATTCGCAAATACGTTCTGCACATCGTCGTGGTCGTCCAGGCGGGTATACAGTTTGAGCATGGTTTCGGCAGATTTGCCTTCCAGTTTTACCGTGGTCTGGGGAATCCGGGTCAGCTCGGCACTGAGAGTTTCAATATTGGCGTTCCTTACCGCTTCAAGCACTGCGTCGAAGTTTTCCATGGGGGTGACAATTTCAAATGTGCTGTCGGTTTCGCGAATATCATCCGCGCCAGCCTCCAGCGCCACTTCCATCAGCTTGTCTTCTGTGGCCACGGTTTTGTCCACTTCGATCAGACCAACCTTGTCAAACATATACGAAACGCAGCCATCCTGCCCCAGGTTGCCGTTGAACTTTGAAAACAGGTGACGCACATCCGCAACGGTTCGCTGTCGGTTTTCAGTCATGCATTCCACCACCACAGCCACACCCTCCGGGCCATATCCTTCGTATGTGATTTCTTCGTAAATCACCCCTTCAATCTCGCCGGTGCCCTTTTTTATCGCCCGATCGACCGTATCGGCGGGCATATTCGCCGTCCTTGCGGCATCAAGGGCTTTGCGCAATCGCGCATTCCCGGTCGGATCACCACCACCCAGTCGTGCCGCGGTGGTGATTTCCTTGGATACCTTGGTAAATACTTTGCCCCGCTTGGCATCCTGAGCGCCCTTTTTCCGTTTGATATTGCTCCATTTACTATGTCCCGACATCGAAAGCTCCTGTAAAACTACTGTAAAACATTGCGGACCCAACCCCTCCCGGGACGGGAGGAATCGTGCCAAGCATGCTATTTATCTGAAATCCTGTAAAAAACAAGTTAAAGATAGCCCTGCCCTTCCCTGGATTATCAGTTGTGTCGGGATTCCGGTTGTGTGAAAATGCCCCTATGAAACGCGTATTAATTGTCGATGATGAAGAATCTCTCCGTATCTCCCTGAGTGCGCTGATTTCCCGAAACGGGTATCACACGATAACAGCCTCCAACGGCCGACAGGCCCTGGAAATGATTCGCGGTCAGAATATCGATGTGGCGTTCGTGGATGTGCGCATGCCGGAGATGGACGGTATTGACCTCACCCGGGAAGTGCGAAGCGCGGGTCTACCGGTTTCAATCATCATGATGAGCGCCTACGGTTCCCTTGATGACGCCCGGGAAGCCATGGATGCCGGCGCCTATGATTACATCACCAAACCGTTCAAAAGTGATGAAGTTATTCTGTCCCTCACCAAGGCGTTGCAACGGGAAGTGAGCCGGGTAGAAGCGCCACAGGTACCGTCCAGTGCCCCCGATGCTCCCCGGGATGGGATCGTATTCCATTCCCGGGCGATGAAACAGGTTTTCTCGCTGATTGAAAAAATCGCCCGGGTGGACTCCACCATCCTCATTGTCGGCGAGTCCGGCACCGGTAAAGAGCTGGTGGCCCGCGCCATTCACAGCCGCTCGGACCGCTGCAACCAAAATATGGTGCCGGTAAACTGCGGGGCCATTCCGGAAAACCTGATAGAATCCGAACTGTTCGGGCACAAAAAGGGTGCGTTCACCGATGCGGCTTCGGATAAGGCAGGGCTTTTTTTACAGGCAGACAACGGCACGCTGCTCCTTGATGAAATTGGCGAATTGCCCCTTCAGTTGCAGGTGAAGCTGCTCCGGGTGTTACAGGAAGGTACCTTCCGTCCCCTGGGGGCGCAACAGGACGTACGCGTGAATGTGAGAGTGATTGCCGCCACTCACCAGAACCTGGAAGACAAGGTGAAACACGGTTCTTTCCGGGAAGACCTGTTTTACCGTCTCAACGTGTTGCCGGTGAAGCTGCCACCTCTCCGAGATCGGCAGGAGGATGTGCTGCTGCTGATAGACCACTTTATTCGTCGCAATCATCATCGGTTTCCGTCCAGGGTCACCGGGATTACCAATGAAGCCAAAAAGGTGTTGCTCAACCATACCTGGCCGGGGAATGTACGGGAGCTGGAGAACGTCATCGAGCGGGCCCAGGTGCTTGCGGAGGGAGATCAGATAACACTTTCGGATTTGCCCTCCAATCTGCGGCGAAAGGACAACGTGGTGCGGAATGCACTGGATTCCAATGATTTGTCCATAAAAAAAGCAGTTCGGATAGTCGAAGAGGAACTCATCCGCAAGGCCCTGCAGCAGACCGGAGGAAATCGCACCACTGCGGCCCGGCTGCTTGAAATCAGTCACCGGGCACTGTTGTACAAAATCAAGGAATACGGCATCTCGTGAATTTTTCGTTAAATATTCCGGGGTACCCGCCGACAGTAACAGTAACAGAGACCGGGTCGGAATGCCGTCAATTGCGCTGCTGCTCTTGCACATTCCGGCGATTCGACAGGTGGAGCGTCCGTCATCGGAACCGATGAGTCGAGGGGTTCGCACTCCCGGAGGCAAATGTATCGTCAAAGTGAATCCAATAATCAATGTGATCAACGACCGGAAGCCAAACTGGTGCAGCTGGAAACGTTTCTTGCCGCTGGCACACCGGACAGCTTCTATACGGGATTTTCAGGTCGAATTCAGGATGGCGGTATTTTTGTCACCACATATCAGCTTCTGGAGAAATTCACTCCGGTGGAGGTGACCATCCATTTTCCCGATGGCAAGATTATTCGCCCCAGGGGGACAGTGGAATGGATTCGGGAGGTGAGAAATGGGAATGCGGAGACGCCATCGGGAATGGGCATATCGTTCACCGATCTGCGGTCTTTTGAAGTCGAACTCATCGACACCTGGTTGCTGAGCCATCCACCGGTATTCCTGGACGCCGTGGACGTGTTGCCGGTTGTCAGCCGGTACACTGACGTTTCTGACAATATCGAGTTGGAGAATCTGCCCATCAATCCGGGACCGGGATGCGACCTCAATGAAGAGCATCTGTTTGTGAATGGGTTGGCAAGGGATATCACCCATTATCTGAATGAGCGACCCCTCAACTATCTGAAAAAACAGATTGAGCGCGAAAAAAGACTGCTGAAAAAAAATTCTATCCGGAAGATGCTCACGGTTCGGGTTGCTTCGAATCCGTCCATTCAACGGGTGCAGGGCGCTTTTGACGCGGAAGATATCAACCATCGACTGTTTGTTCACACCGCATCGCCGGATCCGATTGGTAATGTCATCCAGCTACAGTTGCTTTGTGTCAGTGGTGTCCGAATCGGTTGCACGGGAAAGGTTCGCTGGATTCGAAAAGCCAACCCACTCATCAATCCTCACACGGCTCCCCCCGGCATGGGGATTGTCCTTTGCGATATAAAATCCACTGTCTGGAAAACAATCAATCCGCAGAATGCGGAAGTGGTTTTCTGTGAAGCGATCTGAGCATTTCATCAATTCCGATTTGTGCAGTCAGATAAAATTTCCTTTGACCGGTTGGGAGTCCGCCATCCGGTGAGCGAAGCTGATCCGGTGTTCAGCATTGTACGGTTGAATGCAAAAAAAAACGTTTAACCCGGTAATTCCCGTTGAAAAAAAAAAATAATAATGAGAAATTAAATATAGAACGATTCTGAGCGATCTCAGGTATTTTGCGGCGCGGCCGTGGCGGGAACCACGGAACTGGTCCAATTCTGCGAATGCGGTTTTCCTCCTTTCTTCCGTATTCGGGTTCCTCAGTTTTGGAGCAGTCCAGACGACCCGGTGTCAAATCCGGGCGTCGCATTTTTTATCACCTCCTGCTGGATTCGGGAAGCAACGCCATCGACGCCAGTGTGGATTCGGGCTGGGATGTGAACGGCGCCACTGCCGGCACCCACAATGGCACCGCTCCGGATATTGGATACGACGAAACTCCGTAACGGGCGCAGTGTTTGGCTGCATCAGTGATATTATAATTCCCGTGGAAGTAAGGAACACAGCCCCTGCTGGAATCAGAGACCCCGATAGTGCTGTGCGGAGAATACGCGACCGCTCTCCAGTACATCGGTAATCACCGGCACCAGCGCGCCGGGAAGAACGGCTTCCACCGGGAACATGCCATCCGGTCCGCCCAGATCCGTTCGCAGCCATCCGGGGTCCATGGCATGAATAGTAACGCCGCTATCCTTGAGCTGCGCTGCCAAATCAAATGTGTATTTGTCGATGGCCGCTTTTGAACTGCCGTAGGGCGTCAGTTGGGGAATATCGGGAATCCCGCTGGTGGTCAGGATCACCCGGCCATACCCCCGTTGTATCATTTCGGGAATCAGGGCATTGCACAGCGTAACGATGGAGAAGAAATTAATCTGAAACACCGATGCCCATTCCTCCTGCGTAATCTCCCAGACGTCCTTCCACGCATTCTGAATCCCATGGTTGGCGTACAGAATATCCACACTGTCGCAACGGTTTTTCACTTGCCGGACCATCTCCAGCACCTCGGCCTGACTGTCCATTTTCCCAGCCACCGATTTTACCTGCACCCCGGTTGATGCAAGCAGCGCCCGGGTGGTTTCAAGGTGTTCAAGGGTTCGGCCATGGACAATCAGATTCACGCCACGGCTGGCCAATCCAAGGGCAATCTGTCTGCCGATTCCCCGACTGGATCCAGTGACCAGTGCCCATTTTCCGGTGATATTTTCATTCATCTGATGATTCCTTGCTGTTCTGGCCCGGCCACTTTTCCCGAAATACGAGTTCAGAAAGGGGGAGCCGTTGTTTCCTGGGTGCCTCATCAGTGGGATACCCGAGAGTAAGCAGCTCAACAATTTCAACATTTTCGGGAATGGATAGAATCCTGCGAACCTCTTCGGTGAAGAATGCACCAATCCAGCAGGTTCCCAATCCGAGTGCTGTGGCCGCAAGGGTGATGTGGTCGATGGCAATGGAGACATCAATGGGATAACAGAGCTGTCCGCAACTCATGCGGTGGTGATCGGTGACTGCAAGGCAGGCGATGACCACTGGCGCTGTTGCCACGAAGGACTGGTTTTTTGCCGCAACGGCCAGCTTTTCTCTCGTTTTGGGATCTTCCACCACGATGAATCGCCATTCCTGCCGATTGTTGGCCGATGGCGCCTGTCGGGCAGCGTCAAGCACCGCCTGCAGTTTTTCCGGTTCCACTGGCGCAGACGTATAACTTCTGACACTGAATCGTTTCTGGATTGCTTCGAAAACGTCCATTGTTTTCCTCCGTCAATTCAAAAAAAGGGTATCAATCCGAGTGCCGGGAGACCACCTGGGTGATAACCGGTATTGTCTTTCTGTTTTTTTCGACACTTCTGGCCGTTATCCAGGAGATGGCAAAACCGACCACCAGGCCAACCAGCGCGCCGATAACTGCTCCCTGATCGGATTGCATGCCCATGGCAGGCGCCAGCGCGCTGCCGGTTAAGGCCAGGGCCAAAAGACCGATGGCCGGTATGAGATACAGGATTGCCGAAGCCTGAATGATAGCGCCTTCACTTAATGTGAGCCGAACCACATCACCCACTTTCGCGCCCACGGCATTGTCGAGCTCAAGCAGGAAATCTTTCGTCTGACCTCCCAGGGCCTGGCAGGCGCCCCGGGCACTGCAGGCGCCGCAGGCTTCAGAGCGCTGCACCACCACCTGCACCCGGTTGTCGTTTATTACACTGGTTACCGTTGCAGTTTCATGACATTCACTGGACATGGAAAGTATGGTAACCACAATCAGAACAAAAACAGAAGGTTTTTCCGCTATTACTGCGAAATCAGACTGATGCTGTATCCAATTGCCGATGAACGTTCCGGATTATCCAGATAAAACAACAGACTTACAAAAAATTCCATATTTTAGCGTTAACCAGGTTTGTAAACCCCGAAATGTGATCTATATTTTTCAGGTGGACAAACTGCTTGCTGTTTTTTTTTCGGCTTCAACATCATGGACGAAAAATGGGAGATGCCATTGAACCGGGGAACTGAAAAAGGAAAAATTCTGATTGTTGATGATGATTTGCATAATTGCGAAATCTTTCACGCCTATCTGAAGAAAGCGGGGTTTGAGCCCCATATCGCTTCCAGTGCCCGCGAGGGACTTGATATACTTGAAAAGGTTCAGCCCCATCTGATTCTTCTCGACGTGAAGATGCCTCAGATGGATGGGTTTGAAATGTGTGTGGAACTCAAGAAAAAAGAGGAAATACGGGATATTCCCGTGATATTTCTCACTGGTCTGACAGACACCAAAACCATGTCAAAAGCGTTTGATGTGGGTGCCGTGGATTACATTGCGAAACCGGTTCGTCGTGTGGAACTCATTGCAAGGGTGTCCAACCAGATTCAGATGCATCGGTATAAACATCATCTGGAGGAATTGGTGACACAACGGACCCTGGAGCTACAGCAGCTTCGGGAACAGCTTGAAACCGTTGTCATAGAAAATATAGTCAATGCGATTCCCTCTGTTCTGATCAGTATCGATTCGGAATGCCTCATTACAAAGTGGAATCGCCAGGCGGAAAAAAAGACCGGGATCTGCGCTGATGAGGTCATCGGAAAAAAACTGGAAGAGGCTTTGCCCTGGTTTTCCAGACATATCGAGAGCATCAAAGGTGCCATAAGAGAACAGCGACTGTTTCGAGGGCGCGCCGAACACGTCAGGCAGGAGAAATCAGAGTATCGGGATGTGATCGTGTATCCGCTCAGTACCGAATTGTCGGGGGGAGCGGTAATTAAAATCGATCACGGGATACCATCCGGGGTCAAGGAGTCTGAAGATATTCCATTCTCCTGAAACTGTTCACCATTGTACCTGCGAACCCGTGTTGGACTGGCGGATGAACCGATGACATCCGCGTCCACCTTTATCCTGATGCCCCTGTGTGACCGGGATTGTACAGTTACAATTGAGGGGCATGATGAATAATCTTCAGGAGTTCATGGTAAATTAATGGTATGAACTGTACGAGGCAAGACGCGATTGCAAGGAGACGGATGATGAAGAAATACCTGATGATGACCGTAGTGGGTTTCTATCTGCTGTTGGGCGCCGTGGCCCAGGCGGCAACCACGGAAACCGAAATTGAACTTTCAGCGGAATGCACCTGGCATGCGGACGCTCAATGTGAAGCCAGTTGCGCGAACCTCACGTATTATGCGGAGTGTGATACCAGCGTTATAGCGAGCTGTGGTATTGAGCAATGTCAGGGGGTTCAGGTGAACGTGGATTGTCAGGGGAGCTGCGAAGCGGGTTGCACCACCGACGGATGCAATCTGAATCCGGGGTCGTTTGATTGTCAGGGATATTGCGAAGGAGATTGCCAGGCGTCCTGCGAGGGCCAGTGCAGTGCCAGCTGTCAATCCGATTGCATTGGCAGTGCCAACAGGGTGCAATGTGAAGCTGGCTGCAAAGCCACCTGTGAAGGAAACTGTGATGCCAGCTGCGAGGGCCAATGCAGTGCCAGTTGCGAAGGCGACCTGCCAGAGCTGGATTGCGACGGACACTGTGAAGCCTCGTGCCAGGGAAGCTGCCAGGGGCAGGCCGAAATTGATTGTCAGATTGAATGCCAGTCCGATGCCTATCTGAACTGCGAATCCGAATTCTCCGGTAAATGCACGGCATATTGCGACGCGGAAGGATACCTGGAATGTAACGGCAACTTCATCGATCAGAGCAAATTCCAGGCAGCCGTTGACTGGGTGAAATCACACTTTGCAGGCAGCTACTCCTACGACGGTGATGCCTGGTGCGATGCAAGCGGTTGTCACGCCAAAGGAGAGGTCTCTGGTGAGGTGCATACCACCTGTGCAACCACAAGCCCCGGTTCCACTGCGAATATCCCATTCAGCAGTCTGCTGAAACTGCTCTTCTGAAGCGGACTCCTTTATCTGTATTGATTTCTTCAGTGGAAGGCGAATTCACACGCGACTCATACGAGTGGTACATTTATCACACACCGGACCTCCCGGACCTCCGCAGATGGAACAGATGGCCTGGTTGGATGCCGTGGTTTTTCTTCGGGAGTAATTCTGCTGCGGAATTTCCTCGATGCCAACACCGGTTTTTCGGGAGGTAAACCGGGCGTTCAATGTGGATAGCTGTTCTTCCACCAAATCGGCAAGGTGGCGCATCAGTGGCAGATACAGTAACAGGGTTACGGTAAGAAACGTACCGGCAGTGAATCCAAGGGTGGTCAGCCATTTTTTGATAATGGTATCGAGATTGATATATACCTGCCACCCGGCCAGCCCCCCCACGGCTGCAGAGATGAGAAATGCGAATAATCTGTACATGCGGCAAAGCCCCTTTTGCAGTGGGTGAGAAGATCACTCCATCATTTTATATTTACCGCAAATTGAATTTACCGCAAAAATCCAGGATTGGAAACCTTCGTATCAGTCTGGTTTCCATGGAAAGTGTGAGTGGGATCAGCCGTTCTGCAGTTCCGCCAGCACGTCGGCAATGCCCCCGCCGTTGGTGACGTTGGTGAATCCTTCAGACTCCAGGATACTCAACGCCGACTGAGCGCGGTTGCCGGATTGGCAGTACACCACAATCGCCTGATCTTCAGGATACAATTCCGAAAGTCGGTCGGGCAACTCGTCCAGGGGAATATTGATGGCCCCGGGATAGTGTTCCGCTTCATACTCGCTCACAGTGCGGACATCCACATAAAGAGGTGCGGCTGAATCCGTTGCGGAGTCGCTGTCCGTGGTGACATCGCCGCTGTCCGTATCTTCCGGCAGGGAATCAGTCGACGCAATGCCCGAATCCGTATCGTCCAACGTGGAACACGATTTGCTCAGGCACGTGTCGGAATCAGAAACAGTGTCGGAATCGGAATCGGAATCGGAATCGGAATCAGTATCAGCATCAGTATCGGAATCGGAATCAGTATCAGCGTCAGTATCGGAATCGGAATCGGAATCAGTGTCAGTGTCAGTATCAGTATCAATATCAGTATCAGTATCAGTGTCGGACTCGGAGCCGAAATCGGTGTCGGACTCGGACTCGAAATCGGTGTCGGACTCGGACTTGGAATCAGTGTCGGAATCAGTATCTGTGTCGGCACCGCCGTCACTGTCCCCGGTTTCTCCACATCCCATACACATCCATATTAATAGAGTTATAAGGAGCAGACCAATTTTCTTCATGGGAGTTCTTCCTTTCCGGCACGGCGACGAGGTCGCTATAATTTACCAAATATAACGACACCGGGAAAGAACCGCAGCCAGAAAATGTATTGCGGTACTAAAAAACCTATAATCATAAATTTATGATTATATACACTCATCCGGTTACTGGCGTGCAGAATTTGTTTGCCGGGATGGAAACCACGGCGGAAATCCGTTGGAGAATCCGCGTAAAAACTGAATATTGCCCACTTTTTTGGCAGTTGGGACTTGTCAACCGCTGTCCGTTATGCTGTATAAGCGGGACGGTTTCACCGTCCAGGTTCTGAATTGTGTGCAAGGTTGGAATATTATGAACCGATATAAAAATGTATTTATCGAGGAAGTCTCCAGGGGGATTAACGTGGACGCTGCGGAAGTGGCAAAGCTGATAAAGACCCCCGAGGCGGAACGCGGCGATTTCGCCCTGCCCTGTTTTCCATTTGCCAAACAGCTGAAACAGAATCCTGCCCAGATCGCGGTGGATATTGCCAGCCGTTTTGCTGATAATCTCATGTTTGAAAAGGTGGTAGCAGAGGGACCATACGTTAATGCCACCATCAGCGGCGCCCATGTCATTGCCACGCTGATTCCCAAAATCCGGAATGCGGACGAACACTTCGCTACATCGGATATTGGATATGGCCAAACTGTTGTCATTGATTTTTCATCTCCCAATATTGCAAAACCATTGGGATTTCATCATCTGCGTTCCACCATGATCGGCAACGCCCTCGGCCTGATTCACCGGGCGATGGGATACACGGTCAAGCGAATTAACTTTCTGGGCGACTGGGGTAAAACCTTTGGCCTGCTGGCAGAGGCTTTTGACCGGGTCGGTGATCGGGAACGGCTGAACCGGGAAGGAATCGCTTATTTACTGGAACTGTACGTGGAAGCGAACAAGCTCAAGGAGAGTGACCCGGGATTTGACGATGCGGCCCGGGAGATGTTTGTTCGTCAGGAACAGGGCGACGAACATGCGATGGCGCTATGGCAACTGTTCCGCAATATCAGTTTGAAGGAGTTTAAACGCATATATAGACGACTGGACGTGGAATTCGATTATTTTGAAGGCGAAAGCCATTATCGGGATGGAATGGATGAGGTCATTGCGGAGGTGCACCGGACCGCCGGCACCCGGGA
The DNA here is from genome assembly GCA_050287845.1 of Polyangia bacterium. GTDB lineage: Bacteria > Myxococcota_A > Polyangia > JAAYKL01 > JAAYKL01 > JAFGXQ01. Next base: position 43,208 of record JBNKCR010000016.1, on the reverse strand, counting down.
GGATCAGGGCGCCCTGGTGGTGGATATGTCCTATGCGGACGATGAACCGCCCATGATGCTGCGCAAAAGTGATGGCGCCACGCTGTATGCCACCCGCGACATCGCCGCAGCCAGGGATCGATACGAGCGCTTCGGGTTTTCCAGGTCTCTGTATGTGGTGGGCACAGAGCAGAAACGACATTTTGAACAGTTGAAACGGGCGCTGGCCGCCATGGGATGCGACTGGCAGGAAAAAATGGTTCATGTGAACTTTGGCCGGGTGCATGGTATGAGCACGAGAAAAGGGACGGTGGTGTTTTTAGAGGATGTGCTCAATGAAGCCCGGGAACGGGCCATCGAAAAAATGTCCGAGGACAGCACCGACCGCAATATTGATATCCGGGCGGTTTCTGAGGAAGTGGGAATTGGCGGCATTGTTTTTGGAGATCTGAAAAATCTGCGAGCCAGTGACTACAACTTTGATTGGGATGAAATTCTCAACACCAAGGGATTCACGGGAATCTGTGTCCAGTATGCTCACGCCCGCTGCTGTTCCATTCTGCGCAAAGGTGGGGGAGCGCCGGATATCGGCACCGCCGACCTGTCGTTGCTGACCGCAGCGGAGGAGGCCACCCTTGTGAAGGAAATCGGACGAATTCCAAAGGCAGTGGAAGCTGCCGCGTTGGAACTGGAGCCATCCAGGCTGGCCAGAGCCCTGTACGAAGCTGCCCGTGCGTGGAACCGCTACCAGCAGTCCGGAAATAACGACAAGTCTCTGCGGATTCTGGTGGAGGACGAAAACATTCGCACCGCGCGACTGGCCCTGGTGGATGCCACCCGCATCGCGCTGGAACGCGGGCTGGCCCTTCTGGGGGTGCCGGCGCCGGACGCCATGTGACACCGCCGGCTCACTCTGTTTATTCAAGTATTCTTCGACACACTGAACGGGAAAGTAAACGGGGCATTTCGGCAACCATTCGCAGTGCCAGAACTGGCTTTTCTGAATCGTCCGAATCCTGAAAAAATCGGTACCGCCCCAGTTGTGTCTCGGCCATCGTCAGATTCCGGTCAATCTGACCGACGAATTCCTTTATCTCCTCCTGGGACAATTCCAATAGATTGTGCTGTTTATCCAACCCGCAGAGCGCGGAAAGAATGTTGGACAGATACAGATAGGAAATCAGAGTGGCCGCAGGAATATTTTCGAGCAGGGCATCGCAGTAAAATCCGTAACAGAACGGGGGCTTGCCTTCTTTGAGACAACAGCCGGACGGCGTGAGGGCGCGGCACAGGGGATGGGTACCGGCAAGGGGCCAGTAGTCGCAGTTTCCTCTGGCGGCAATGGATTGGAGCCACGGACTGTTCAGCACTTCTTCGGCCATGTGGGGGCGGCAACAGATGGCGGCGCAGGCCGCGCATCTTTGGGTAAACGCGGATGGCCAGAGCTGCTGTATCGTCTTTTCGATGCGGACATATCGCCGCTGCAGAGTTTCCATGATGTTCTGTTCTGTATTCATGGTGTGGCAGGGAAAATCGGCTCAGTTTTCTGAATCGGTGGAGGCAGGGGTATCTGACGCGCTGGTATGCGTGGTGCCCCGGTCTGAGTCTGATGCTGCGTTATCCGCAGGGGAAGGCTCCACGATGGTTTCCACCTCGGGTGTTTCTGTATCCTCCGATTCGTCCACTTCCAGCCGCGCGTTTTCGATGCCCATTTCTTTGAGCAACTCCCGGGCCTTTGTCAGTTCCGGATTGAGCGTCAGGGCCAGAGTGAATGCCTGGGCGGCCTGCATGCCCATTCCTTTGGCCCGATAGGCCAGCCCCAGGTTGAATGCCGCTTCGGGAAAATGGGGCTCAATATCCAGGGCCCGGAGGTGATGGAGAATGGCATCCTCATACATGCCGGTGCGGCCGTAGAGCAGTCCCAGATTGTTTTCGGCTTCGGCATCCGAAGGCTCAATGAGCAGAGCCGTCCCGTAAGCGCTCCTGGCTTCGTCCAAACGGTTGAGATGATCCAGGGCCACCCCCATATTGTAGTGGGCGGTAGCGTTGTACGGATCTATTGCCAGGGCTTTGCCGTGCCATATCCGGGCCTGCTCATAGTTTTTGCGGTCCGCATCAATCAGTCCAAGCATATCGAAAGCTTCGGCCACCCAGGGTGTTTCCACGGTCATGGCCTGTAGCCTGGCTTCCGCTTTGTCCAGACGGCCCATTTGCCGATACGCATCTGCCAGGGAAAGACGCGCCCCAATCAGCGAATCGTCAATTGAGATGGCCTTTTCGAGGTACATCACGGCTTCCCCCGCGTTTTTCATCTGCAGCTGCAGCACACCATAGTTGTAATTGGCCAGGGCGCTGTCCGGTGATTCCCTGAGCGCATCGACCATCTCGTTGTGGGCTTCTTCCATCTCACCCGTGTCCATCAGCGCCAGAGCGAGGTTGATTTTTTTATCTGCAGTGGAAACCATGGCAATGGCCTGTTTGTACAGGGGAACAGCGGTTTTACTGAATCCCAGATTTCCCAGATAGTTTGCCGCCTCAAACAGGCGGTCCGCATCGTCGCCGTACAGGGCGGCGAGCTTCCGGTAATAGTCTTCGGCCCGGGAAAACCGGTCGCTGGACCAGCGAATTTTTCGCCCGTCCGGCCGGGTTTCCAGCGCTCGCTGCAGCATGCCGGCCATTAAAAATCCATTGGCAGTCTGGGCGGTTTTCACAAACTGCCGAATATTCTCCTCTTCATCGCCCATGTGATAGAGTAGCGGCATCACGCTGGATTGCAGGGGAATCAGGGACGCCGCATCCATGCGCCGGCCCCGGGAATATTCAGTGATGTATGGCACAAACGGCCGATCGTCGGTCTGAATGGGTAAATCCTTTACCCAGAGCCGCGCAATACCCGCGTCGCACAGATAGCTGTCAATGATTTCGTAGGGAGAATCCATACCGTATTTTTTCAGGTCGCCGGCGATGCGCGGTTCCCTGATGCGCCTGCCCAGTTCCCGAAAATCGATGCGGAGCGGATGGCGGGTGCCCACCAGTTTCACGTAGGCCGCTTTGCCGTAAGTTTCAAATCCCACGTTGACCCACATGGTCATTTCCGGAAACACGTCGAGGAAGGTGCGAACGATAATTTTAAACTCATTTTCACTCAAACCGTGCAGGGGAAGCCATTGCACGGCAATACCGTCTTCGGCCAGATGGGCCCGGACCAGCCGGTAGAACCCGCTGGTGTACAGAATCCAGGAATCCACGGCCTTGGGATGGGTGGAGTCAATCATCATCACGTCGTATTTCTCGCTGCTGCGGAGCAGAAACTGCCTGCCATCCTCTACATGGCGATGCACCCGGCGGTCTTTGAGCACATTGTTGTTGTAGTACTGAAAGTGTCCGGCCGCGTTCCATACCCGGTCGCTCAAATCCACGATGTCCAGGGAGTCCAGGGGATGACTGATGGCGGCACCGGCAGATACCCCCGCACCGAAACATATCATCATACCCTTGTGGGGATTGGGATGAATGAGGGGGCCCAGGTGGCCGAGCAGTTTAAAACTCTGATCGTGGACCAGACGGGTAGTGACCTCATTGACCGCGTTGACGAACAGCTGCTTCTCGTGATTGATTTTATTGACCGTGACACTGATGGTGCCAATGCGACCTTCGTCGTAATGTACAATTTTCTGATGCCGCCGACCCACCGCTTCCTGGAGCATGGCTCTGGGCAGATTGGCGGGAAGCACCACCGCTGTGGCCACGGCGAGAACGGCTCCGGTTCCGGCCGTGATCACGATTTTTCTTTGTTTTCCGGCGGTGATCAACAGGACCACAGTGCCCCCGGCCCCGGCCAGCAGTGAAAGCAGAATGAATGCGCGCTGGATGCCGATGGTAGGGATAAGCACGGCGCCGGTGAGCAGGGTGCCGGCAGCAGCGGCAACGCCATTGGTCAGCAGCGCAGTCCCGGCGTCACGGCCCGCATGATGAGCCTGTCGGGAATACATGGCCAGCGAAGCGGAAAGAGAGAGACCGGCGCAAATGGCCGGAATCAGCACCAGGAAGGGGGTGAACGCCAGCTCCCGGATGAATTCGGTCCACAAAGAGGTGGACAGACTCTCCCAGGCGCCAATGGCAAATGGATCCCGTCCAAGGGAGATGACCAGGGCCGATGCCACCCCGAACGATGCCAGCATCAGCACCCCCATGGCCAGCAGCGACAGACCGGTGAGCAGTGATTGAGACTTTCGGGCCAGAAGACGCTGCAGTCCGGCGCCAATGGCAATACCAATGAGCACCAGCACCAGCAGGCTGGTAAAAGCGTAGGTATCGTGACCAAACACAAACGTGAGAAACCGGGCATAAATCACTTCGGCGCCCAGCATGACGGCACCCCCGATACCCGCTGCCACCAGCGCCACCCGGCGTCCGCTCGGTCCGGCATAGGTGGTCCGGGCGGATTGTGCAGGAGATATCTTGCGTCCTTTGCCGAAACGATGCACCAGCCATACAACGAGGGCAGCGGTAATGCTGACTCCCGCCGCAACAAACGATGTACTCATAAGTCCCAGGGCAGGGATGGCCAGAAAGCCGCACAACGCAGCGCCAAGAGCTCCACCGAGAGTGTTGGCGCCGTACAGAAGGCCCACGTGATTTTTGATTTCGTCGCTTTTTTCCGACAGCGCCCGCAGCAGGACAGGTACGGCTGCTCCCATGAACATGGCCGGAATCGCCACCAGCACTGTGGCCATGGCGAAGCGGAACAGCACCGTGACCGGCGCACTGTCAAAATTGCCTGCAAACAGCTGGGAGGATTCCAGTGCCGGCATCACGAATGGAATACCGATGGCATAGAGGCCCAGCAGCGTTTCAACGGTCACGTAAATTCGAAGGGGGGATATCATCCGGTCGGAGAGTGAACCGATAATTTTCGATCCCAGCGCCATGCCCAGCATGAACGCGCAGAGAACAAGAGTGGTGGCATCGGCGCTGTTGCCCAGGGGGATGACCAGCATCCTGGACCACACCACTTCGTATGCAAGTCCCGCGGCGCCGGAAAGCAATGTGGCCAGCATGGCAAACAGCAATGCGACTTTTTTGTAGGTATCCCGGGTCGATGGGGAGTGTGGTTGTGTTTCGGTGTCGGCTGATTGTTTTCTTTTTCTGATTCCTGTCACGATATAAATTCCTGTTCGCCTGTGCGCTTCCTGAGCGGAGCAACACCGTCTTTTACATGAATTGGAGATAATCCGCAGGAAAAAAGTTCCGCGTTTTTTTTGCGGGGTGAGTAGCACAATCGCCGGGTCCCGGTGTTCGAGTGAATGTGAGTCAACGGAAAAAGGATGGCACCATGAAAAAATTAAAACCGTTTATAATCATTATTTCCATGTGCTGCGGCATGGCCACCACGGCCAGGGCCCAGATGACAACCGAAGCAAAGGTTTCCGGTAGCGGCGGTATCGAAGCCGACGCGGGACTGCAGGCTGAAATCGATAGCATTGGCGAAGCGGCCATGGTCGATGACCCCAAACAGGAAGCCCCTGCGGCTACGCCGGAAAATACACTGAATGCCTGCCGGGATACGGTGGACAACGACCTGGACAGCTATGTGGATTGCGCAGATCAGGATTGCGGTATTTACGCCATCTGCGCGCAGTCAGAGAATGATGCACCGGAACAGGCGGGAGACGCAGGGGCCGTCGATGCCGGTATGGACACCATTGAAATTTTCGAGCGGGGAAAGTTGTGCCGGGATGGTATCGATAATGATAACAATGGTATGGCGGACTGCCATGATACCAAGTGCCAGTCCACACGATACTGTAGAAAAGAAATGTATGAGTATCCGTACAATCCAGTGCGGGCGCCGGGGGTGTTTTTTCAGACGGGTTTCGGGGTAGCCCTGCCGAACTGGAACTGGAAAGACGTGCGAGTGAACTCCGAATACGGCAATCGGGTTCCCTTTGATCCGGATACCGGTGGGATGTTCAACTTTAAAGTCGGGGTATTGCCCATTCCATGGGTTGGGGTGGGCATGAATATGAACCTGGGTGGGACGTTTGCCTCGAATCGGGCGGATTTTATATCCATCACGGATGAGGACACCAGGTACAAGTACGACGGATACAAAGTGTTTGGTCACGTTGGTGCGTTTGTCCGCCTGCAGTATCCGACCAAACGGTTTACCGCCTATCTGGATGTCGCTGCGGGATCAAGCTTTGCACGGTATAAATGGCGGATCTACGACGGGGCTGCCAGCTGGGACGACATCAGCGGTGACTGGGATGACGACTGGGAAGATGACTCCGATGATGTGGAACACGATACCCGGTATAAACAGTCCCACCACTTTGCCCTTGTATTGGAACCCGGATTCGATTTTTTTATCGTGGAGCGAAAAATGGGTATCGGCATGCATGCCTGGTTACCGGTCTACGCCAGTTCCAACGGCGGTATGGACAATGTCGGTATTCTGTTCAACATCACCTACACCCCCACCTGGCGTGAACCCCGGCGTCTGAAGGAAGAATACAGGTAAGTATCAATAACGATACTTATCGACACCTATTCCTCCGGTTTTACCGCCCACGGCAATTCAACGATAAAGCGGGCACCTCCCCCCGGGACATTTTCCACCCGCATCGCTCCCCGGTGTTCTTTGGTGATAATGAAGTAGGAGATGGAAAGACCGAGCCCTGTGCCCTGGCCGATTTTTTTAGTGGAAAAGAACGGCTCAAACACGCGTCGGGCCACATCATCTTTGAGCCCTGGACCATTGTCTTCAAACTCTATACGGACCATTTCGTTCCGCATCTGAATCCGGACAACGATACGGGGGAAAGCGACTTTCGCATCGAACATGGCCTGTCCCGCATTCTTGATCAGATTGAGCAGGACCTGCTGGATTTTACCCGGATCGCAGGACACTGTGCGAATATCGGTGCCATACCTGCGTTCGATGTTGATCTTCCGAAAATCGGTCTGTCTGGTCAAATCGTAGTCGTGACGCGCAAGTCCCAGGGATTTGTCGACCAGGTCCCGTAAGTCGCATTGCGCATGGGCATCGTGGCTGATGCGAACAAATCCCAGCATGTCCCGCACGATGGTGGCGGCCCGTATGCCGGCGTCGGATACAGCCTCCATGGAGTGGAGAATATTTCTTTCCTCCATATAGGCACGCATCCGGGGTAGCGAAATGTTACATTTTTCGGCCACCTGCTGATTCAGTGGAAAGTCCGGATTCAACCGGTTGATGACCACCTGCATGTTCTGCAGCACGCCGGACAGCGGGTTGTTGATTTCATGGGCCATTCCAGCAGCAAGGCTGCCAACCGACAGCAGTTTCTCCGAGTGCACCAGCATTTCTTCCAGACGGATTTGCTCGGTGACATCGTCCATCCGAATGACCACATCGGAATTAGTGAAATTGCAGAGGGGGGTGATGCTGATGTTGTAAAACATCGTGGTTCCGGAATCCGTCCATGGAATCCGGGACTGGCTGAAGGCAGTCTGTTCCTTCTGAGCTTTCCGGATAAAGGCGACCTGGTTGGTCAGCATGGGAAACAGCGAATCCATCTTCTGATTCAGGGCGTCGGCGTCGGGAAGACGGATGTAGGTGCGCGCTGCATGATTCCACTGAGTGATTCGCATTTCCTTATCGACAACGAAAACAATCGAAGGCAACGAGTCGAGGATGTCGGCGAGTTTTTGCTGATTTGCTTCGAGAGCAGCCTTCAGGCGATGCTGCTCGGTAATATCCATGATAGTGCCGGTGGTGCGCAGCGCGCGACGCTGGCCTTCTGTAACACCGAAAACCGTCTGTGCCCGGGAGTGAATCCACCTTTCCTCACCGTCAGGTCGGATAACGCGATACTCCTGCTCGAATCGACCATCCCCATCGGGATCATGCGATTGTGCGATGGCTTCCATATTGCGGTCATCCGGGTGAACGGCAGACCCGAAGCCAACGATGTCCATATCTTCATCCATGGGTGCCCCGAAGATTTCTCGCATTCGTCTGGAGGAAAAAAGGTTCTGGCTGAGATGATCGTGTTCGAACAGGCCGATGTCCCACACGTTGATGCCCACCTGGAGCCGACGCCGTTCGGTTCGAAAACGCCGCAACATTTCTGCCGTGTGAGGGATAATTGCCAGTTTGTCGTGTGCATGGGTTGCACTGTCGGCAAACATCAGAATAATTTCCGCAACCAGCAGTATTTCGGGTTTTCCCTTCAAAAACGCAATTTCCAGCTCTCCCGGTGTCAGTTGCCGGATGATGCTTTTCCCCGGGTCCATTGGTTTTTCGGAAAAGCCCACAATCAATTGCGAAAGCGGCAAATTGTTGAAGTCCGTCCGGTCCATTTGCAACGCAACGGGCAGCGGTCCTTCGCAGGCAATGATCACGTCTTTTAAAACGTGCAGCCGAAAAGATTCCTCCTCATTTTCTTTTAAAACTTCTTCCGGTGTCATGATTCACCTGTCATTGTGTGATCCGGTATAATTGGTAATCCGGTATTTGGCAAATGGCCAACAACGGACTGCCTGCCATGGGAGATGCAATATTCTGGCGAAACAATGGGCCGATTCGGCATCATTCATGTATTAACGACAATGCGGAGAAGGAATGAAGAGATAATCGGGATAAGTCGCGATGGATGGTGCCGGCAATCGGTGCGGTGGGAATCGCAGGCAAAAAAAAAGGCGCCCTCCCGAGAGAAGACGCCTGTCGCGGCGACCCATAAGCCGAATTCTGTTCCATCTGCGATGTCACCATCCCAGAGGTGATGATCATTCATCTAGAGTGATCGTTGCCAATCACCTCGAGCGGCCTACCCGGAAGACGAGAGCGGGCAACCCTTATCAGCCCGAAGACTGAAAACTTCCTGTTTGGCCTTGCTCCGGATGGGGTTTACCATGCGAGCCCTGTTACCAGCGCCCCGGTGCGCTCTTACCGCACCTTTTCACCCTTACCGGCAAGCCGGCGGTATATTTTCTGTGGCACTTTCCTTAGGGGAGTGACCCCCCACCGGGCGTTACCCGGCATCCTGCCCTGCGGAGTTCGGACTTTCCTCGTACGAAAAACGCACGCGATCATCTGTGCCGCCACAACAGCGGCGCAGTATACATCCCAAAGACCGATTCGTCACTGATTTTCGAATGATTGGCGACTATCGGAGATAGGACATCAATTTTTCCAGGTGGCCTCGAATCGCTTGGTACGCATCCCGAATGCGGGTAGGATGCCCGGGGCGACAATGTTATGAAACGGCAGAACTACATTCAATCTGATTTTCCCGGGCAGGCGGCCGAATGGCTTCGCCTGGCCACCGACGGCGTGCGGCCCCGGTCGCAGATTCAGTTTGAGTTGAAGCGCTGTGCGCTGGTGGTGGTGGACATGAACCGGTATTTTACGCACCCCGATGGCGAATGCTATCTACCGGCCACTGAAGCGATGGTTCCCGGTCTGGTGCGACTGTTGAATGCCTGGCGCGCCCGGGAAGGGATGGTGGTGTTTGCCAGACACGGCCATCGAGGACCGGACGATTTGGGCATGTTCGGAAAATTTTTCAGCGGATATATTCAGGCAGGGTCCAGGGATGCCCAATTGATTGACGATTTGTGTGTCCAATCACAGGAGCGGGTGGTGGATAAACGCACATATGATGCGTTCTTTGAAACCCCGTTGCTCACCGAACTTCAATCGACCGGAATTTCCCAGGTGATGGTATCCGGTGTCCTCACCCACATGTGTGTGGAATCCACCGTGCGATCGGCTTTTTGCCGGGGATTGGAAGTATTTGTGCCGGTGGATGGCACCGCAGCGGATACTGAAGAGAATCACCTGAGTTCCCTGGGCATCATGGCCCGGACCACTGCGGTGCTCAATACGGTGGACGGGTTTCTGGAGATGCTGCCGGTTGAGCGCGTACCCCGGGAACGTTCTGAGGAAACAGCCGGGGAACACTCTCAGACAGCAATCCGGCAGCAGTCTCCAGATTCAACGGTTGCAGCAGGTTCAGCGGTGAAAAAAGGACCCGTTCAGGATGTGGTCATTATCGGCGCCGGTCCGGCCGGGGTGGCTGCAGCGGTGCAGTGCAGAAGGCTGGGTCTCGATGTGATGCTGATGGACCGCACCGGTAAGCCGGGGGGACTGACGGTGAACGCGTTTGAAATCGAGAATTATCCCGGGTTGGCGCATTCGGTTACCGGTCCGGATTTTGCGACCCGCCTCGCCCGGCAACTCACGCGTTTTAAGGTGGGTGTGCATCGTGACACGGTACAGCAAATCCGTCCGGACGTCTATGATTCCCGGACCGGATCTGTGCCTCCCGGCGCGGATTCTTCATGGCGGGTTATCACCGGTTCCGGTGTTCTCGAGGCGCGGTGTGTGGTGGTGGCCTGTGGTACGACACCCCGCACCCTGTCGTTTATCGGACGCGAAACGGTGGAGCTGGCGGAATGTCTTTTCTACGAAGTCGCGCCGCTACTTCAAAAATGGAAGGGCGGACGAATCCTGATTGTTGGTGGTGGCGAAGCATCGTTTGACTATTCCCTTTCGATCGCCCGGTCGAACGGCACGGCAACCATTCTGTGTCGCAATTCGATTCCACGGGTGCGGGGGCGACTGGCGGAACTGGTGAAACGCGAACCTCGAATTCGCCTCTTCACTTCGAGCGAGCTGATTCGCGTGCAATCGGACGGAGACGGGTTCAAAGGGGAAATCGGTCAGCATATCGGCGATTCCGGGTGCTGCGTGGGGTTGGCGGTACATCGGTTTGACGCCATGCTGGTGGCCATCGGACGCCAATCCCGTTTGCCTTCGGTGCTGCCGGATGCGCTTTTACGGGGAGACAACTTGACACCCGCGCCCGGTTTGTTTATTTGCGGCGATGCCCGGCTCGGTTCGCTGGGTCAGGCGGGAATTGCCACTGGCGATGGCCTTTTTGCGGCACAACAGATAGTGCAACTTATCGGGAGAACAGCGGGTTGACAATTACTGTTTTACACAGTTTCGGAGATGATGAACTGGCGCGGGTGTTTGTGGCGGAGACCGGCGACGGTTCGCGGATTGAGTTCGTGGAATCGGTTCAGCCGCCGGTACCCAGAGAAAAAAAGTGGGTGCTGATTGTCTCCACACTCAAGGGATGTCCGGTTCAGTGCCCCATTTGCGATGCCGGTGGCAAATATAGTGGCCGATTGTCCCGGGACGAAATGCTGTCCCAGATTGAGCACCTGGTGACCCGGCGGTTTCCGGACGGACGCATTGCTTCAGAAATCACCAAAATTCAGTTCGCCCGCATGGGAGACCCGGCGTTCAATCCGGCGGTGATGGAAGTGCTGCGGGATATTCCCCGCATATATCCCAGCCGGATAATGCCGTCGATTTCCACGGTAGCGCCGAAAAACTGCACCACTTTCATTGATTCACTCAAGCAGGTCAAAGATGAACTGTACGGCGATGGCATGTTCCAGATGCAATTTTCCATTCACACAACGGACGATGCCCGGCGAAGGATTCTGATTCCGGCTGCCACATTGCCCCTGGCGGAAATCCGCAGAATGGGAGATCGGTTTTTTGAAAGGGGCGATCGTAAAATCACCCTGAATTTTGCTGCGGTTCAGGGATTTGAGATTGACGCTGATGTGATTGCCAGCCTCTTCAGTCCCGATATTTTTATTATCAAGCTGACACCGGTGAACCCCACGTTCGTCAGTCAGGCCGCCGGTCTTGAAGGGGTGATTACTGAAGACCCCCAAACCGCGGCGCCTCTTTGCGACGCGATTCAGAAGCACGGGTTTGATGTCATCGTCAGCATTGGCGAAATGCGGGAGAACCAAATCGGATCCAATTGCGGCATGTATGTGGCGAAATCCCTTCTTCGTTCCTGACTGCTGCTGTTGATCCGGTTGACCCGGCTGAAATCTCACTGATGCAGTAGCGGTATGCATAGGCCTAAAACGGGAATGAGCCGCGCGGGGGAGCCTGCCGGGGAAGCTATCCGGCCATTTCTTCAAAGTGTTTTTTGCCGGCGCCGCAGATGGGACAGCGCCAATCTTCGGGGACATCTTCCCAGGGGGTATTGCTTTTAACGCCAGTGGCAGGCTGCCCCTTTTTGGGGTCGTAGACATACGAGCAGAGTTTGCATTTATAGGATTTCATAACGGTATCCTTTCTTTGTCGCCAGCAAGCGCGATGACCTTCTTATTGATGATGACCACGTGCTCCTGTTCTTCCATAATTACGTTCCTGAGCTTGTCGCGGCCAAACCCCTCCGGCATGTGTTCCAGAATGCCCTGAAAAAATGCGATGGACGCAAATTCCGCGTTCAGTGCGGTGCGGAGTACTTCCAGTGCAGTGGCATCGGCAGGAAAAATGTCTTCGGGTTTCTGATCCGATACAAACACATGGTTGTTGGCGATGGCCTGCAGATACATCACCGCCGTTCCGTCGGGATCGCTGAAGAAATTGTTAAATTCCTCGGTTCTGGATTTCATGTCCGCAAACAAATCTTCGTGGCCCGTTTCCATTTCCGCCAACTTCATGAGCAACTCCCGACTTTCCGCCATGGTCACGAGGTCGGCGGCGGTACGATAAAATGTGGCGCCGTTGCGTTCAATCTGACATGCGATTTCCAGAACTTCTTCGACATTGAATTGACTGACCATGATTCACTTCCCGGCAAACAGCCTGATTTCAAGTTTGGCCCATACTTATCACTTGTATCAGGGCGTGTCGATGGCTTTTCGCTGCGATCATCCGTGTGATTTTTGGGGTAAAAAAAAAATTTGGGTTACTTATATGACCGTTGGGGGTCATTCAGTATTGGCAGTGCAGAAACACATTCGATTGGGAGGTATCGTGCAAATTTCGTCAGAAACGGTTTTCCGGTTGAAGCGGGGGGATGTTGCCACACGGAGGGATTTTTGGAATAGCGGGTTTGAACCGGTGCTCGCCATCTGCTCCCGTGTCCTTGGACAGGGACCGACCGCTGTGGATGTGACCACGGATTTACTCAATGATTTCATGTTTCACTATGTGGAAAATCTCAGTAATCCCCATGGGGCCTGGTCGTATATCAAACTCATGGCGATTCGGCGTTCCGTACGGGAGAGGCAGCGTCTGTTGAACGGTGAACGATTCGATGAATTGCGGGTACCCCCGCCGGAACACGCTGGCGCGAATGCGGAACCGCCTATTCTGATGACCAGTCTGGAAAAGTGCATGGAAACCTTGACCCCCAAAGCCCAGAGCGCCCTTCGGCTCAAGTACCGGAACGGTCTTTCCAATGAGCAGATTGGGGACATGCTGGGCGGTACCAAACAGTACATCGGACGATTGATGCAGAAAAGTCTGACCCTGATTCGGGAGTGTCTGCAGCGAAAGGCGGTGGCCCAATGAATGATAAAATATCGATAGACAGGTTGGAAACGCTGCTGACCGGCCGCCCCGGGTACGATATGAAGGACGATTGTTCCCACACCGAAGAAATCGCCGCGGCGCTGGAGAGCGGAGATTCCCCCTCAAAAATTCTGTTGCGGTTTCCCCACCTGAAAGACTGCGAACTGTGTCGGGAATCCGTTGGATTGTATTCGCAGATGACCGATTCGCGGGAATCATCGGGCAACGCCAATGCGTATTCCTATCGATTTGCGAGGGTGCGGCCCCGCAGAATTCTGTGGTCGGTTGCCGCGGCGCTGGTGGTTGGGATTTGCGCTGGAATTGGCGCGGTTATCTGGCATGGGACGGGGGAGGCCAACAGAGACGCGGTGCTCACTCCCAAAGGAGCAGTGTTCGACCTGGAAATCGCCGTCAGCCGCAATGGCGCCGCATTTCCCCTGCGTCACGGTGAGACGGTGAGAACCGGCGATCAGCTGGGATTCTTTTACTCCGCTTCCCGGAATGCACATCTGGCGCTGTTTCACGTGGACGGGACGGGAAAGGTTTCGGTACTGTATCCCACTGATTCAGATCGGACCCGTTCGGTTCTGGCGGGTACCCGGATTCCCCTGAAAGACGGGGCCATCGTAACACCGGCCACGACCTGCGAGTGGACGGTGGCGATTTTTACCGGGAAGGAGATGTCCGTTTCGACGCTTGGCGGGCACCTAGCAGACGGGTTGACTATATCAGACGACTGTACCCTGACCATAGACGGGATGAAAGAGATGCAGGTGAAAGTGCAGCGGATTCGGAATTGAGGCGTATATGAAAAAGGGATTGATGCCGGTTCTTCTTTTTGGGTTGCTTCTGTCGGTCTCGGGAGAGGCGGGTGCCGCCACGGTCCGCTATGCCCTGATTGTGGGGAACAACACCGGAGTGGACAGCGATGGCAGCTCTCCTTTCACTGCCCTGCGATATGCGGAAAAAGAGGCGGAAAAGCTGAAACGGAAGCTGGTGGGGCTGGCCAATTTCACGGCAGACTCAAAGCGTACATTGCTGCTTACCGGCGCCACCCGCGCGGATGTGAAAAAAGCCATTGCCCGAATTGCCCGGCAACGAAGAGCGGATGCCGCTACCCTGGGAGAAATGGATGCCATTTTTCTTTTTTATTTCACCGGCCACGGGTTGCAGGGGCGGTTGCTCATGGAGGACGGTCCCCTGTACGCCAGCGAACTGGGCCGGATGTTTGAACAGGTGGATGCGGATTTCGCGGTAGGGGTATTTGACGCCTGCCACAGTGGTTCTCTATCCCCCAAGGGCGTGGTATCCACTCCGGGGTTCAACATGTTTTCAGAAATGCCCAGAGAAGTGCTCAATGCCAGAGGTCGGGTCTGGTATGTATCGAGCGGTGCCCGTCAGGTCAGTTATGAGGACACTCGCCTTGGGGGGGTGTTTACGCATTTTTTCATCAGAGCGCTGACCGAGGCCCCCCGCAGCGGGCCCGGGATTACCCTGGACAGCATATGGAACTACGCCCGGGAAAAAACGGTGCAGTACACCCGAAAACAGAATCGCACCCAGGAACCCCAGCAGTATATCTCTGAACTCAAGTCCAGCGCGCCGGTGTTCTTTTCATTTCCGCTGGAGCGAACCGCTTCCCTGGAAATGTCCAGGGAGCTGCATGGCCAGTTCGTGCTTTCCTATGCCGACGGCCAGTTGACGGAACTCATTGAAAAACGGGCCGGTGCCCGGAAAAAAGTGCCTCTGTATCCCGGAGAGGTCACGCTGAGCTATGTGGATGGCGATACCATCACTTTCTCCAGAAGCTTTCATGTGGAAAACGGCGGTGAACTGGTACTGCGCCGGCAATCGGAACTGAATGCGGCCACGCCACTGGCCTATTCCAGCGATACCCTGTGGAGCAAGGGAACGGATGACCTGCAGACCATTGAGTTGCGTCAGAAACATATGAAGGTTTCGATGCTGGTCGGCGGATCGTATTCGTACAGTTACACCGCCAATGGGTTGCTTTCCAATGGGCACATGGTTTCAATGCCCCTGCGCCTGGATTTTCCGCGCTTTTATCTGGGGATGCGCAGTGGATGGATGGGAGAAGACCGGGACAGCGGGGTTTGGGGATACGACGCCGACAGCCTGATTGCGAGTCTGGAAGGGGGACCGGCAATGGATATATCCAGCAATCGGCTGAGTATTGGACTGGATGTGGAGTACATGCATGTCTGGCAGGAGTTCAACGATACATCGCTGCAGCAGTCCAACAGTGTCGGGTTCGGAGGAAAGGCCACCTGGCTGTTTCATAAGGACCGTCGTTTCAATGCCGCGGTGTTTCTGCGTACTGGCGCCACCTGGGCCAAGGCCGCGTCGGCATCCCGGGAGCATTTCTGGGGGATGTCGCTGAACGCCGGTCTGAACCTGTATGTGCGAACCATATGATGGAGAAAATTTCCATGGGACAACCGGGCTGTCACTCTTCCCGAAAAATAATGCCGTCGATTCGGGGTTTGGTGTGGTTCATGCTGATGGTGCTGCTGACGGTGGCGGGATGCGCCGATACCACCGCCGGTGTGGCGTGCGTCATTCATGAGGACTGCGACAGCGGGATTTGTCGGAACGGGATTTGCAAGAGTAATGGCCATCCGGAAAACAGTGATTCAGACACGGACACCGTGTCTCCGGTGCCGTCTCTGAATGCAGTGGAGCTGCTATTTGTGGTGGACAACAGCAATTCGATGGAACAGGAACAGGAGTTGCTGGCCACCTCCATGTACGCCATGATCAATTCTCTTCTGGCCGGCGTGGGTCACGCCGATATTGATTTGCGTCTGGGGGTGATTACCAGTGACATGGGGGTCAGTTATGAGGGGGGGGTGCTCGCCGGGGAGGAGTCCTGGTTTTTTGACCCCAAATGCAGTGATCATGGCGATAATGGGGTGTTGATTGGGGATTATTCCATGGGGATGGAAGGTGCCGGCGCCCTGACCATCGCAGTCTCCGATGATGAAATCACATGTAACGGCAATACGGAACCCATGGGATGCCCTGCGGATTGGGCCTGTGTGCACCGGGACATGATGGGCAATGGGGTCTGTGCGCCAATCAACGATTTCACAAAGGTTGAATGTCCGCCGGTAACTGATTACCTCGGCGATGGGCGATATCTCACTCCCCGGAACCGGATTTCCGGGGCTATCCAATTTGCGGATTTCATTGCCGCCGGTGCCTGTCTCACCCAGCGGGGGACGGGCGGCTGCAACATTGAGCAACCCCTGGCTGCGGTATCTGCAGCGATGAACAGCTCCCGGGGACAGGCGTTTCTTCGCGCCAATGCCATGACGGTGGTGGTGATGATTACAGACGAAGAAGACTGTTCTATCGCTGATCCTGATTGGTACCACGTGAACGAATTGGGGACCGCCGACATCAATCTGGCCTGTGGTCGTCATCCGGGAATGATGCATGATGTGAAACAGCTGCAGGAAGACATTGTCGCCGCCAAAAGCGCCATCAGTGGTGCAGATGCCACCGGAACGATGATGTTTGCCGCCATTACCGGCGTGCCGGTCGGCTCAGTGTGCGAGGGGCGCGGCGATCAGATTGGCGACTGCCTGAACGTACGGCCGAATGTGAACGGAACCGGCACCATGGGCAGTCCCGATACTGTAGAGCGAGAGGTGGGGGACGGGGGATCAAGACAGAACTATTTCGAATACGCATGTACCCGGTATGCGGAAGGAGAATCTGAAGAAATGGGCAATCGCCCGGTCACCGCCGCCTATCCCGCTTCCCGCATCGTACAGATAGCCCGGGAATTCGGATCTCTTGGATTTGTGTATTCAATCTGCAGAGAAAACTGGACCACCATCATGAGTCAGATTGGCGCGTCCATCGCCCAGCGGCTGGATGTTTCAGCTGTAAATTGAAACCGGACCGTCAACGCCCTCCGGTGTATCCCGTGCCGAAATTCAGAAGGGCATCTGTTTCGAGGTAACTGGCTCTGACCGGGTGAGCGTGTACAATCCGCTTGCCTGATAGGGGGAAACCGGATATCCCGATGATGTAACCGTACCAGGAGTGCAGGATGCAGTACCGAATCACAACGTACAACATTGAGAATATGCGGGGATTGTTCCGGAAAAACCACTTTACTGAGAAGGGGGTACAACAGGGGGAAGCCGCGGCGAGAACCCTTGCCCGGACATTGCCTCACATCGCTGGAATTGTGGAGGCCAGTGATCGCCGGGGAGACCATGATTTTTTTTTGAATCTTCCGGAGCTGGCACCCCTGCGCCTGCAGGTGGCCAAAAGCGCCCACCGCAGGGGAAAGCAGGATCTCGTGTTTTACTATCGCGAGCCCTTTGAGGCGATATCGGTGGATGAACACTACGCATTCTATGGGGAGTGGATTGAAGATATTGACAACGACACCATCAAGGAGCAGCTGTCATTTGAAAGACGTCCCCTGGAAGTGGTTTTTCGCAACCGGCTGACCGGGAACACAATTCTGATTATTCTGGTGTCATTCAAATCCAAGGGCGTATTTCTCACAACCGATATTCACCAGTATGAGCATCTGGCGCTGGCCAATCGAAAAAAACTGTACGGTCAGGCCAAAAAGGTTCGCGAGCGGGTCGATGGTTTGCTTGTGGAAGATCCCGACAGGGCATTGATTGTCATGGGGGACATAAATGATGAACCGGGTCTGGATCACTTTGAGAAAATGCTGGGGGCCAGCGCTGTGGAAACCATTACCGGCAGTATTTATTCTCCCCGGCGTATTCTGCACAACACCCTGTGGCATTACATGGAGAGCGACCGACAGAAGGAATTGTGGACCACTGAGTATCCGGACCGCATTGTGGCCAATTTCAGTCTGCACCGGGCGTGGCTGGATCATATTTTTGTATCGCCGGGGATGCTGCGCGAAACTGCTGATTTCCGTTATGTGATGAACTCCGGCGCCATTGCGAAAAAAACCGACGATGCCAAACAGGCCTCCGATCATTTTCCCATTCACTGTGATGTGCAGGATTCCTGAAGCACAGACGAATCCGCACCGCGTGACGTCAATCGGCAATCTGCCGCTGTATTATTCGTCGAGTTCGTCGGAAAGGTAATTGAGAATCACTTCATCCAGCGACTTATCACTGATGAGTGAATCGCCGAACGTGCCATTGGCATCGGGGGTATCAAAGATCGATATGCCCCGTGATAGCTCGGGAACACCTGCCTCTGCATGGGGGGTCATGGACGCCGGAGCAACGGCAGCCACCGTTGCGGCAATATCGATAGAGCCGGACGCTGGATAGGGCGCCTGTTCGCTTTGCACCGTGAATCCGCTTTTGGCGCCGGGTTTTATCGTTCGGGTTTTGCCACCGGTGGCGTGATCCAGCGCGTGGCCGAGTATTTTTTCGGCGATTTCATCGTGGACCCCATCCCGCAGCTCCACAAACATCGCCTTATGCTGGTCCTTCATCAACTGCCGGACGATATCTTCATAGTTACCTTTTTCAAGATGCTCGTCATATTCGGTTTTCTTTGACGACAGAATGGTGCCCTCGGTAAACAGGTGCGTAATCACATGAGGATGGTCCACACCAGAATCTTCAGTCTGAATATGGAACAGATGTCCCCCGTGACGAACATTGGTATTGTAGCCGAGAAGTGGTGAATTTGTTTTAGCTTTTCCCATATCAAAACACTGCGTTGCGTTATGATAGCACAAATAAATGGCAGCGCCTAGATTATCTGTCCGCTGCGGATGGAAAAAATTCACTGAGACGCGTGCCGAATGGTCCCCGTGCCCGGGCACTGAATCGAAGCGCCGCCGGGGATATATCACGGCTGGTGCGGGGAGTGCCGTCAATGGTGGTCATGCGGCCACTGCTGCGCAGGAGAATATCGCCATTATCACCATCGAAAAGGATAGCGTCCCGGATTCCCATCTTCATGAATTCCGCCGCCACGGTGGCCCCATTGCCCCGCGCCAGATAAATCCACTTATCGAGTCTGCCGACGGCCAGAATTTCTCTCCGGGCGCCGGATATTTCGCCATTCCGGATGAGCCATTCTCCCTGAATGGCGTTCTGCGTCCTGAGTTGCGCCGGGCTCCACGCCGCGATGTGCATCGCGCCATCCGCATCGAGATACAGGGTCGGGGCATCCGGTTTCAGGGTGGCCACAATGGTTCCCCCGGTCATCTGCCCCCGGTTGGAAGACCATTTGCCGAGCAGCATTTCCCCCACCAGGTTGAGGTCGTCCGGGAGATTGTCCGCAACACTGTCCGTCCCGTCTGCGGTCACCCCGGGTACCACGCCGGGCAGGAGAATGGGTTGGACGGCATCCGAATCAATGGCCAGCATCGATATGCTGCTTTTTTCGCGCTTGAAAATCGCGGGTAAAAATGCGGGCGCCGGTTGGGTGATATTCTGGGTCGTCCAGTCCTGTCCCGGCGGCGTTGTATCTCGGAGGGTCATATAGAAAAAGTCTTTGGGGGCGCCGTGCACGTATCTGTCCGGCCAGAACCGGATATCTTTTATCAGCTTGCGATATTCAAATTTCGGCAGAACATCATCGCCCCGCCAGGTCATCTGAAAGGCCACAAAACTGGTGTGGAACGGATTCATATCCAGATGAATGCCGTAGCTGCATTTCGCAGCGCGCATGGCTTCGCCAAGGGTAATGGCGGTTAAATCGTCGCCCCAGGCATAAATGAGAATGCCGTCGTCCCGGATGCAGAGTCCGGAGCGGATGGTATTCATCTGGGAAATATCGCTGCCAAGGGTGAACCCCCAGAGATATCGCCTTTTGGGATTTACCACGCCGTTTTCGAGGAGGGGATCCATGTTCTGGCGAAATGATACCATGGTGTCCGGGATTTCCTGCCCCGCAGGCCACGTACCGAGGGCCACTCGGCCATCATTGTCGGTGGCCACGGTGGCGGCTTCATCCTTTGGGGGTAACAGCACGGTGCGATCGGCCATCATACCGTATTCCCCGTGAATGGTCTTGAAGGCGCCGTTGAACACCAGGGCGATTTTTTCAACGGTTTCCTTATCTCTGGGCAATTGTCCGGTTCCCACTTCGCCAGTGGTTGAAATGGGATCCTCGTGGCCGCCCACCATGTGCAGCGACAGCTGTCGCGTGTCCATGGCATACAGATTCACATGGGTATACGGGCGACTGCGATCGGTCCGGATATAGGTTTTGTAAATGGATGGTGGCGCATTGGGCAGGGTTTTCACGAAATCGGGATCCGCCGGTATCCACTCGCCCTCCCCGGTTTTTTTCCTGGAAAATACCGGGGCTTCCAGTTCCTCCGGGGGCCACGTCAGCGGATTGTAGTCGCCGACCTCGGTGCCTTCGGGAAGCTTGAGTTCAATGTGGCGCGGGGTGGCGGCAAACACATTCGATCCATTGGATTCATCGTCTCCGGAGATGGAATACTTCAATTGATGAATCCGGTCTTTCATGGCAAAAAAGCGTCCCTCCGCCCATTCAATGGGTCCGGGGCCAATCCAGTCCAGACTTCGCACGGTATCCACGGTCCAGAGTACCGGCCGTTTGGGCAGTCGAACCTCCGCAAGCACCTGAATCCCGGGGTCTGCGGTTTTCATGGTATTTAAATTAACCCGCGCGGCATGCCGGGTCTGACTGCTGTCAGTCCACCGGAGCGAGAGTGCGAATTGGTCCGGGGTATCGACCACTGAAAAATCAGCGTTTCTGGCGGGATTGTCGAATCGGACAGTGGTTTTGGCAATGCCCTTCCACCTGCCGGTTTTCTGAAAATCCGTGAGCCTGGCCAGCGTCCGCTGCAGGGTGTCCCAGTCTTCGTCCTCAGGAAACCGGACGCCCCGGAGATCAAATATCGTCAGGGAGCGCACCTGACCCAGTACCCGTGTGGATACAATAATCAGGTGTCGGCGAATTTCGAACAGGTAGTCATCGCCAGCATCGGAGTGGGTGAGATTTATCGGGGATGACACATCGATGAGTCCGGGCCCGGGGGATAGCTTGACTTTTGCCAGATAGAGGTCCCGGTGCGGGGATTTGCCGTCGGTGGCCAGAAAGGCCAGTTCGTGAAAGCGTGTGGCCGAATGCAGATTGGCGGCGTCAAACGGTTCGATAAAGCGGACGGAATCCGGAGATATGTGAAGTCCGGTCGCCGTGGAAATCTGTTCGGCAAGCGGGGAATCCGCCTCGAAATCCGAGGTAACCGCCACGTAGACAGTGGCAATCGCGGTGAGGGCGAGAATCACTGGCAGACGGGTTCTGAAATATTTCCACATAAAACGCATAATTGATTTAACTGGTCAGAAGGTGCCCACCGCACCAAGTCCGGCCCCATGACCTGTGAAAAAGGGAGACAGCGCCGCCCGGGGCTTTCGCTTTCTGGTTCTGAGATTCTCCGGTACGTCGTCTTCTTTAATTTTTTTCCAATGGACCGTCGTAGGTTTGAAATAGTGCAGCGAATCCAGGATGCCCAGCAGGGCCACGAGACCGAGCGTGCCGACACTGATGAGATTTGCAGAGCGATATCCGATTTCCAGACGCTCGTATTTTTTGCGGGTGTCGGCGTTATAAAACGGAGTTCGGGACTCATTTCGCAGGCTGGCATGTAACGCATAGGTTGTGATACAGGCGCCCAGCAGAGCCAGTTCTCCGGTGAGGAAAATCATGCCCTTGCGTTTGTGGCCATTCTGAAACTGGCCGGCGCCGAACGGCATCACGGCCACCAGCCGGGAGTGCCATTTGACATGTCGTTCCAGGTACACGGTGGTGCGCAACTGTTCTATTTCCTCCAGTCGACGTTTTTCTTCCGCTTTTTTGCGGGCTTCCTCCGCTTTGGCCTCCGCCTCGGCGATTTCTTTGAGTTCGAGGGCGTGTTTCCGCTGAACCGCGGTGAAAAAATCCACCACGTCAATGGGAAAAACCAGGGGATCCAGCTTGAAATTCGGATCCAGATTCAGCAGCTTGAGGAATTGATCTTCGGCATTTTTCTCGTCGGCCAGGAAAATATAGCAGACGCCGAGATACTTGTGGGTTTCCATCAGCAATGCTTCGTTGTCCAGCCCCTTTTCAATCATGGCTTCAAATCTGGAGGCCGCTTTCCGATATTCCCCCGCATCAAACGCATTCCGGGCGTTCGTGAAGGATACAACAGCATCTTCCGCATGGACGGTGATGCACTGTCCCATAACAGAGATCGATACAATGAAGATGGCGAGAAGTAGTTGTTTCACGTTGATATTGGTACCCTTATTTCGACAGACTACTGACCGGGGTCAGGGATGTTCGCTTTCGAGTTGAACAACGATTTCTGTCGTTTTCCCGGCACTTACAGATACCAGTTTTTCTGTGGGATGATAACCCCTGGCGCTCAATAAAATGCGAAATTGGGTGGTGGGACCATTTTTTATGTCCAGTTCCATGACACTGTTGGTGCGGCCCAGTGCACGACCATTAACGGCCACATCGGTTTCAACGTTGGATTTTACCAGCAACTTTCCGGGCTTCCATCGTAAACGCGCGGGTACAGTCAGGGGGGCGTCATCGCTTTCCACCGTGATGGTCTCCGTGAGGGTTTCGAGGCGATCATCCACTGGGATGAACTTGACATTGTGATTGCCGGGGTCCAGGTCCCGCGCACGGTCCGTGGCTTTGAAGGTAAACCGCTCACTGTTGTCAATCAGGATGTCCACACTCATGGGAATGGGATTGAAAATCACCGTCCGTTTTCTGGGGACTTCCACAGGATGGGATCGCATTCTGCGCAACGGTTCCGAGTCGGAATCCGGGGTGACCTCCGATGACGTATCGGTTTCACTGTCGCCGATGGGAATGATACCGCTTGGCCGATTTTCAAAAAGACGGGTTCCGGCGCTGTCGGTGATGGAATCCGTGTCCGATTCGGCTATCGAAGTGGTATCCGGCAGGCCGGGTATATCGGGAGAAGATTCGGTGTCATTGGTGGCGCCGGGGGGCGACGGCTGATCCCATCGGTACAGAACAATACCGGCCAGCACGATGATGACCACTGCGGCGACCGCTACCAGACTGCCGATGCGCTCCATATTCCGTCGAAACTGACGTCGCCGGGAGAGTACATTCACAATGCCCAGCGCCGCTTCGTTGTCGGGTTCAATGGCCAGCACCCGATTCAGGTGGTTCATCGCCTCCGGCAGGTGTTTGTGCTTCTGGGCATCCTTCCCCATCTGAAGAGTTCTGGCCACAATGTGGTCAATGTGGTCCTGTTCCCATCCGTTGGGATTGGCGATGTAGGCCATCTGCTCTTTTTCAAAATCCGTAAGACCCATCTGGGTCAGCGCGAAATCCAAATCTTCGATGGCTTCGTCCGCTGTCTGATATCGCCGTTCCGGCTGCTGCTGCAGACATTTGACGATGATGGATGCCAGGGGATGTCCGACCGACGGGTTCACACTCAGTGGGTGATCATAGTAGCCCTCTACCACCCTTTTTATGATCTGATGGGGATTGTTGCCCATAAACGGTGTCAGGCCCACCGTCATTTCATAGAGAATGGTGCCCAGGGAAAAGATATCCGCCCGGGCGTCGACTGCCGGGCTCTCGATGTGTTCCGGCGACATATAGGTTGGGGATCCGAGGATCTGGCCGGTGGCGGTCATCTGTCCAATCCCTGCGAGAAACGCAATCCCGAAATCCGACAGTTGAATCTGGCCATTTTTGCTGATGAGAATATTCTCGGGCTTCACGTCCCGGTGCACGATCCCCTTGGCGTGGGCAGCTTTGAGGGCCACAAATATCTGCCGGGCAATCAGTGCAGCGCCTTCGGCCATCAGGGGATGTCCGGTGTGTTCCAGCAGAAACTCGCGCAGGGTGTAGCCGTCCACCAGTTCCATCACGATATAGACTTCGCCTGATTCGGCCTCTGCGTAATCGTATATTTCAACGATTGAATTGTGGTGCAGTCTGGCAACGGATCGGGCTTCCCGCTCAAATCGCGCTCTGGCTTCCTCGTGACTGACCAGGTGGGGATGAAGCACCTTCACGGCCACGTCCCGCTTCAGGATGGAATCATATCCCCGATAAACCGTTGCCATTCCCCCGCGCCCGATTTCTTCCCGTAAATCGTATCTGCCGAGCCGTGTTATTTTTTGAGAACCATTTGCCATTCATCGTTCCGTTTTTTTTCGCCGACGAACTATATATGTTTCAGTTGACCTCGGCAACGGCTTTCGTGGCTCCCCGAAATGGGCTACTGGAAACCTGTTCAGTTTTCCTATAAGAATTATACAGTGTTGCCTTTTTATCAGTGTACTTCTAGACTCTTACAACTTAATGTGTAAACTCACAATTCCAGCGTTTTCTGGGAATTAAATGGAAGAGGGTAAGCAGTTACCGTTTCAGTCAACCGTTTTAACTCCGTCTTATCCGACGGCGATTGGTAAGGTAAGGGCAAGGCATATGATAGAACGCATCAAGTCGCTCGTTTCTTCACTCGAACACAACCCCACAAGCACTGAAATCATCACGGAATTGGAAGAAATTGTTACCGGTGACGGATTGCCGGAAGAATTATCCGAGATTGAAAAGGAATTCAGCGACGGGGTGCAGCGTTTGCTGAAAGCTGGACGGTTTCAGGCTGCCAGCGAGTTGATAGAAATTCAGTGCGTCATTGCCGCGGATGAGCGTCGGGAAGCGGATTTGCTGATGCAGCAGGCGAAAATTCTCGATGAGGAGCTGTTCGACCAGGAGAAAGCCCTGACCAGGATTGAGCGGGTGGCCGAACTGTTACCCGGGGATGAGGAAATCCAGGAAAAGGTAACCTTGATTCGCGCTGAGCGCGAGCGGTACAGCGAAATCGTGGCCACCTTCAAGGAGCAGGCCGAAGCGGCGACGGACTCTTCTTTGCGCGCCCACATGCTTTACAGTGCCGCGGAGCGCCTGTACAAGAACGAGCCGGAGAATGAAGAGATACTGCCCCTGCTCAATGCTGCCGTAGAAGAAGACCCCACCCACCAGAAAGCCGCCCGATTGCTGGAGAGAATCTACGAATCCCGTGCGGAGTGGCGAAAGCTCGGTGAACTGTATCTGACGCTGGCGTCAAAGCGCCGGGGTAAAAACGAAAGATTGCAGATGTATCTGGCCGCTGGATATACGTTTGCCCATCGCGTGGAAGATAAAGAAGAAGCGGTGCGCTGTTTTGCCGAAGTGCTCGACTATCAGCCCGGCCACAGTACGGCGCTCAAGTTTCTTGTGAAATATTACGAAGAACGCGAAGACTGGGACCATCTGGTCGCGGTGTACGAAGATACACTGCACGGGAAACTGGGCGAGGAAGAAGAGATTGCCGCCTGTATGCAGGTGGGGATGGTGCATTGGCGTTTCCGCGATGATTTGAATGCGGCCGAAAAATATTTCAAGCGTCTTTCCAAACTGGCACCGGCCCATCCCGGTATGTTGGATTTTTATCGACAGTATGCAGCGCACACCCAGAACAAGGTGTTGTTGCTGAAAGTGCTCGAAAGTGCCATGCGCAGCACGGACTCTCAGGAATTAAAGGAGAGCCTGATTCGCGAAGTGGCCCAGTTGTCTGAAGATGCCGGCAACGTGGAAAAAGCGATTGATTCCTGGAAAAAGGTGTTGCGTAAAGAAGCGGATAATATTGAAGCCCGGGAGCAGCTTAAAACCCTGTATCGACAATCCGGAAAATGGAACAACCTGGTGGATATTCTGAAAACCGAGCTCGAAGAACTCGGCGATGCGGACGTGGATGCCAAGGTTGAAAAATATGAGGAAATGGCCGAGATTTATCGGGATGAACTGTCCCTGGAGATGATGGTCGTCAAAGTATACCATTCCATTCTGGAACTGGCCCCCGACAATTTGAGCGCGTTGGACAATCTCACCGAGGCGTTTGAGAGTGCGGGCCGATGGAACGATTTGATTAAGATTCTGACCAAGCGGCTGAATATCACCGAGGACGATTCCGAAAAGATTGCACTGCTCAATCGCATTGCCAATCTGTGGGTGGGACAGTTCAACAACTTCAACAAGGCAGTCGATCCCCTGGAACAGATTCTCGAACTGGATCCTGAAAACCGGGAGGCGATTCACGCGCTGAAGGGAATCTATGAAAAACGGCGGGCGTGGAAGCCTTTGATGGCGCTGCTCGAAAAAGAATTTGAACTGTCGCTGGATGAGCGGAAGGCGGTAGTGCTCCGGGAGATGGCGGAAACCGCGCAGGATCGGTTGAATGATCATGACAGAGCGATTGCCCTGTGGTGGCGTTTGTACGAGATAGATGAGAACACTTCGGAAGTGCTGTCAAATCTCGAAAAGTTGACCGAGCGCAAGAAAGACTGGGATGGCGTTGCCCGGGTGTTGCAGATTCGAATTGAATCGGAGTCGGATGCCGCCGAAAAAGTCTCTCTGCTCACTCGCCTTGGCACCATTTATAAAGATCGGGCCAAGGAGCCGGCACTGGCGGCGGAAGCCTGGAAAAAGTTGCTGGTGATTGATCCCAGAAATCCCAAGGCGCTACGGTCATTGAAGGAAGCGTATCAGGAATCAGAAAACTGGGATGCACTGGAAGCCCTGTTCACTGAGGCTGAGGACTACGAAACGCTGGTGGAGGTATTCGGTATTGCGGCGGACAGAACCAAAGATGTGGAAACCCGGATTCAACTTTCGTTCCGGTGTGCGGAAATATACGAGGATAAAATTCAGCAGCCGGATCGCGCCGTTCGGCATTACGAACGGGTGCTGTCGGTGGATGAGGAAAACATGCGGGCGGCCAATGCATTGATTCCCATTTATGAGCGCGCTGAAAAATGGAGCCGGTTGCTCGGCGTACTTGAACTGACGCTGAATGAGATCGACGACAAGGACGATCGCATTGAGCGGATGGATGCGATTCGCGAGCTGGCCGCTACGAAGATGAACAATCGCGAGCTGGCGTTCCAGTGGGCGGTTCGCGCCTTTGAAGAAAAGCCGACCAAAAAATCTATTCGGGATACCCTCGAAGCCGCTGCGGAACAGGCCCACGCGTTTGACCGGCTGGTGGATGTATATAAAAAGAATATCGCCGCGTTCAAGGGAAAACGCCGGGCATCCATGGAAAAGCACATTGCAGCTCTGTCCCTGGACAAGCTGGGGGATGTGGAAGATGCCATTTCGCAGTACAAGGCAGTATTGGAGGACAATCCGAGCGACGAGAATACGCTGCTTGCATTGGATTCCATCTATCGTTCCACAGGCAAGTGGTCGGAGCTCGAAAAGATTTTCGATATGCGAATCGAGAATACGGATGACGAGGACATGCGGCGCAGTCTGATGCTGGAATTGGCGCGGATGTACGAAGAGGCGATGGATGATTCCATACGGGCCGCTGCCAAATACCGGAATGTTCTGGAATTACACGCCGGAGACGCCGATGCGCTGGAAGCGCTGGAGCGCATTTTTTCAATCTCGGAACGCTGGGGCGATTTGACGGAAGTTCTGGAGTCCCGAAAAGCGTTGCTTTCTCCGGGAGATGACATTTGGCGGGATAAGGCGTTTCAGCTGGCAGCTGTTTACGTGGATAATCTGAATGAAAAAAGTCGGGCGGTGGGTATTTATCAGGAAATCCTTTCGGCGTTTCCCGGAGATCCCAAAGCCATTTCCGCATTGGATGTATTTTTACGTGATGCTGACCATCAGTTCGCGGTGGCCCGCATTCTGGAGCCCCATCTGGTGGACATGGAAGACTGGAAGCGATTGGCCTGGGTGCTCACCATTCTTGTAGAGAACACGCGGGAGCTTTTTGAAAGGATCGCACTGCACATCCGACTTGCCGATATTTACGCCATTAAACTGGACGATGAGCGTTTGGCCTACGACACCATGGTAGTGGCGCTGCATGAGGAACCCAACGATCCGGAATTGTGGGAAAAAATCAGTGGATATGCCCAGAGTCTGGGAATGAACGAGGATTTGGGAATCAAGCTTCAGGAAGCTTTCGACAGTGATAAAATTGAAGACCATATGAAGTTGAAGCTGGCCTCGAAGTTGGCAACATTCTACGAAAGTGAACTGGGATCGGCGCAGACGGCGGAACGGTTTCATCTGCTGATTCTGGAAGAAATTCCTGAGGCGGTTGAATCGTTCAATGCCCTGGAGCAGCTGTACACCAATATGGAGCGGTGGGATGATTTGCTGAGGCTCTACCACACGGCCAAGGAAAAGAACTCGTATACCGGTGGCTATCTGGAACTGCTGCTGAAAATCTGTTTTGTTGTATACGAAGTGCAGCACGATGTGGATGCATCCATCAAGGCATATAATGATGTTCTGGAAGTGGATGGGGAACATGCGGTGGCCATCAGCGCTTTGGTGAATCTGTATGAGGAAGCGGAACGCTGGGAGGATTTGATTCATATATTGCTGAGCCAGTTGCAGACCGCCGGCGACAATAACGGCGTGGCAATCCGGTACCGGATCGGTGAAATTTCTGAGCAGAAGTTACAGAATTACGAGGATGCAATTCTTTATTACGAGCAGGTGATTGAGGCGGATCCCGAGAATATGAAGACACAGAAGGCGCTGGAGCGACTGCTTGAAATTGACAGAATGAAACTTCGGGCGGCACAGTTGCTTTCGGTGAATTACGAACATCAGGGCGCTGCGCAGCCTCTGGCCCATGTACTGATGATCATGCTGGACGACGAGAACTTGAGTCCAGCGGAGAAGGTGGATATTCTGCTGAAGGTAGCCGGCATTCGAGAGCGTCGCCTTAACGATGAACAGGGCGCGTTTGATGTTCTCAGTCAGGCGCTTAAGCTGGAACCTGACAACGAAATGGTTTTCGCAGAGATTTCCAGACTGGCGGTGGAACAGAATTTCAACGGGCAATTCTGTAAACTGCTCGAAGAAATCACGTCAAATCTGGAAGATGATTTGTTGGTTCCCAAGTTCAGGCTGGCGATTGCATTGACGTATGAAGAGCAGATTGGCGACCTGGAAAAAGCGGAGCAGGCGTATATGTCTCTGCTCCTGTTTGATCCGGAAAATGCGGAAACGGCCATGCCGGCAATTGTGGCCCTGGATGCCATTTTAAGCCATAGCCAGAACATTGCCTCACTGATAAGAGTGTTGCGAATCAAAGCCAGTCTGATGCATTCTCCGGATGAGCAGAAGCAGGTGCTGCATCGCATGGCAAATCTGGAAGAAACGGTTCAGGACAATTCCGTGAATGCCATTGCCCTTTTTAAAGAAATTCTGGAGGTCGACGACGCAGATATTCCTGCTATGAGCGGTCTGGAACGGTTGTTCACACTTGACGAAAATTGGACAGAGCTGATTTCTATTCTGCAGCATCGGGCCACCTACGAAGATGACGTGATGAAGCGCCGGGATATTCTCATACGGGTGGCCGGTCTTTTCGAAGACAAACTGCGAAACCAGGATGAAGCCATCGACGCCTATACTCAGGCCAACAACGAAACGGGGCCGGGAATGACGGCACTGTCTGCTCTGGAACGATTGTACAAACAGACGGAAAGATGGGGCGATTTGTACGAGTGTTATCAGATGCAGCTGCCGTTGATTGAGGACGAACAGGATAAGACGGATCTGTATTACAAAATTGGATGTGTGCAGAAAGACCATTTGGATGAACCGGAAGACGCTGTGGCACAGTTCGGGTTGGCGCTGGAGATTGATTCGTCACACAAAGATACGCGATATGAGTTGGAACAGCTTCTCGACAGTCGGGCGCGGACGGAAGCCATCGAAATTCTCAAGCCCATTGCAGAGCGGGAAGGCAATCACGCTCAACAGGTAAAATATCTGATGATTCAGGCGGAGAACACCGAAGATGCCCTTGAAAAATCGGAGTATTATTCCCAGGCGGCCGAAATTTGCGAAGTGGGGCTTGACGATATTGGGCGGGCCTTTGAGTTTTATTGTAAGGCGGTTCGCTTCGGTGCATCCAGTGGCGAGCTGAGCGATTTGCTGGATAATGTGGAGCGACTGATGGGGGCAGTGGACGGCCATGGTGCCGTGGTGGCGTTGTTCCAGGAAGTGGCGCCGGATATTCTCGATTCGGATTTGCAGACCCGCTGTCATTTGCAGGTGGCCGAATTGTCGTACCGCATGCTGGACGACGTGGAGACCGCGCGGGAATATTATCTGAAAATAATGGACGCCAATGCGGAAAACGAACAGGCCATGAATGCGCTGGAAGAAATTTACCAGGCTGGCGAGGAGTATCTGGAGCTTTTCGAAATTTACAGACAGAAAGTTCAGGGAATTTATGACGAATCACTGCGCCGGGAGATTCTGTTCAAGCAGGCCAGGGTCTGCGAGGACAAGCTCGATGATATTTCCGGCGCGGTGCAGACGTACGAGACCATTCTTGAAACGGACGATATGAATCCTGATGCGGTAAAGGCTCTCGAACGATTGTATCCGGTTGAAGAGCGGTGGGCGGATCTGGTGGAACTGCTGACTCGCCGTCGCGAACAGGAACCGGAAAACCGGGTGGCGTTGGCGTATCAGCTGGGAACGCTGGTGTACGATAAGTTGGGGGATGAGGAGCACGCGTTCGATATTTTCAAAGAAGCATTGGATGAAAATCCGGACCATGCGGAAACGGTGGCGCTGCTCGAAAAATACATGGAGGATGAAGAGCAGCGCAGTCGCGTGGCCGTATTGCTGGAACCGGTGTACTCTCATCAGGGGAACTGGGAGAAATTGGCAGGCGCTCTGGATGCGCAGCTGGCTGCATGTGATGACGTAATTGAGAGAAAGGAATTGCTCCGAAGAATTGGTACTGTCTATGAGGAGCAACTGGGGAACCTGGAGCAGGCGTTTGAAACCTTTGCCAGACTGTTCCGGGAGGAACCCGAAGATACCGACTCCAGAGATTTGCTGGTGCGCCTTGCGGGTGTGCTGGAAAACTGGGATCGTTTTGCCGAAGTGCTGTCCGAAGTACTTGATGATGTGGTGGGAGAGACACCGGAGACCGCCGAACTCTGCTATCTGCTTGGGGAACTCTACGAAAATCGTTTGGATGCGCCGCTGAAAGCAAAAGAGGCGTACAAGCGTCTGATGGCGTTCGACCCCGATGATTCAAGGGCGTTCGTAGCTGTGGAACGGGTGCTTCTCGCCACTTCTGATTGGGGAGAACTGCTGATGCTGTATCGCGACGCCGCTGAAGCCGCGGTGGATATGGAGGGTCAGAAAGACTTCCTGTTCCGGATGACGGAAATCCAGGAAAAAAGAATGGACGACAGGGATGCCGCCATCGATATTTATCGCGAGATTCTGGACATAGATGACCGGGATGAGCGCACGATAGATGCGCTGGATCGGCTGTACTATCAGACGGGTCGATTCGGAGATTTGGCGGACCATTTCCGCGGCCAGATTGACATCGCTTCGGGGGTTGTCCAGCGCAATGCGCTTCGCCGGGAGCTGGCGAAAATCATGGAAGAGAACCTGGAGGATCACAGTGCGGCGGTGGATCTTTATGAGGAAGCCATTTCTGAGCCTGAGGGAGATGTTGAATCGGTATCCCAATTGGAACGCCTTATTCTCAACGAGGATTTGCGGGAGCGGATAGCCAATATTCTGGAACCGGTATATCGCGAAACCGACGAATGGAAGAAGCTGATTGTGATTCTGCAGACGCAGGTGGGATACCTGGATGCACCCGGGGAACAGGTGGAGAAATTACGGGAAATCGCCATGCTGCACGAGACCCGGGGGCAGAATTACCTGCTGGCGTTCGAGGCGTTGTCCAATGCGTTCCGGGCCGATCCCCAGGACAGGTCTGCTTATGATGAGATGTGTCGTCTGGTGGAAGGTATTGAGAACTGGGAAGACCTGGCCGCCGGTATTTCTGCGGCAGTGAATGAAATATATGACCTTGATTTCAAGAAGGAGCTCCTGCTCCGTCTCGGGGCAACGTATGACCTGCAGCTGGATATGCCCCGGAAAGCCATTGAATCATTCTCTCAGGTTCTGGAGATTGATGACACCGATATGGAGGCACTCAATGCCCTCGAAGGGTTGTATAACCTGGTTGGAGACTGGGACAGCCTTGTTGCGATTCTGGGTAGAAAAGCAGATCAGTCACCTGATCTGGACAATCAATGCGATCTGCTCAGAGCGAAAGGCGCCATTCAGGAAGATTTGATGAATGATCTGGATGGTGCCATTGCCACCTATGCGGCGGCTCTGGATGCCAATCCGTCTTCGATGGATGCCATTCTGGCACTTGAACGTCTTTACGAGAGAAAAACGAAATGGTCGGATTTGGTGGACATTCGCCGTCAGCATCTGGAATTGCTTACCGAAGTGGCATCGCGCAAGGAAATCGCGGCGTCAATGGCGTCGCTATATGAAGGGAAGTTGGACGATGTTTTTGAGGCGATTTCGTGCTGGCGACTGGTGCTGGAAGACAATCCGGAAGACCTGGATGCTATCCTGGCACTGGATCGGCTTTTCACTAAAGAGAAGAACTACGATGAGCTGCTGGAAAATCTCAGACGGCAAAAAGAGTTGGCAGTTGACCAGGCGGCCTGGGTGGATTTAACGCTTCGTATCGGTGACCTCCAGCGCGAGGAGCTTGAAGATCTGGAAGGCGCCATTGATAGCTACCGCGACGTGCTGGCACAGCAACCCACCCACAAGGGTGCACTGGATCGTCTGGAGGAACTTGCCCGGGATGAATCGGTTCGCATGAGCGCCATTGAAGTGCTGGAACCGCTGCACTATGAAGCGGGTCGTTATGATAGGCTGGTTGATATTGTGGAACTCAAGATCGAGCTGATTGATGATCCGGCGGAACGGCTGGAAACATTGCTGGGCCTTGCTGAACTGCATATGACCGGAAGAAGCGTGCCCAGGGATGCGTTTGCGACCTACGTGAGAGCGCTGAAGGAAGACCCGTCCAGAATGGATACGATCGCGCGACTGGAAGACATCGCAATGGCGGAGGATATGTACCGCGAATTGGCGGAGGTATATGAGAAGATTACTGAGGACATGTATGACTCCAGTGCCGAAAAAGCTATTCTGATGAAACTGGGCGAAATCAAGGAAGTGCAGATGGGAGATCGCCTCAGCGCAATCAACGCCTATCGTCGGATTTTTGACAACGGAGATATGTCGGAGGAAGTGCTCACTGCGCTGGATAGATTGTATGAACGGGAACAGAAATGGAGTGAACTCGACGAAATTCTCGAGCAGGAGATTCAGGTATCGTCCGATATCTCCGAAATCAACAGACTCAAATTGCGACAGGGGCGCATCAAGGAAGACAACTTTGAAGACCATGCCGGCGCCATTGCGGTGTATCGGGATGTTGTTGAGATTGCCGCAGATAATGATGAAGCAGTGCACGCACTGGAAGTAATGTTGCGATATGATGATTTTGTGGTGGATATTTCGGAAGTGCTGAAACCGGCGTATGAATTGCGGGGTGAGCAGCACAAGGTTGCCAAACTGCTGGAGAGTAAACTTGCCATCGCCGAAGATGAAGTGGACCGCGTGGAGTTGTACAAGGAGCTGTCGCAGCATCACGAACTGGTGGTTCAGGACTCTGGCGCTGCGTTTGATGCCATGGCCAAAGCGTTTGCGCTCGTTCCGGATGACCCGGAGCTGATGATGGAGATTGAGCGTCTGGCAGAGGTGACCGGCAGTTGGGCAGCGCTGGTGGAACTCGCTGAGAAGGCAGTGATGGAATCCGGCATTGACCCGGAATCGAAAATATCGGTGGGACTGAAAATAGCCCAGTGGGCCTATCATCGGGTGGGTGATCTTCATAAAGCAGAAATCCTGTATCAGAAAGTGCTGGAACAGGATCCCGAACATCAGGACGCGTTGGGCGCACTGGTGGAGCTGCTCAGAACCCTGGGACGCTTTAACGAGCTGTTGCCGGTTCTGCAGAAACAGGCGGATATTGCCTATGACTACAATCAGAAAAAAATCATTCTGGTTCAGGCGGCGAAAATCTGCCAGGTGGAGCTGAACAGTCCGGAGAACGCGATTTCGTATTATCGACAGGTGCTGGAAAATGACGAGGCGGATTTGGAAGTTCTCGACGCGTTAATCGATTTGAACGAGGAAACCGAGGATTTCGAACAACTGGTGGAGGTGTTGCTCGCCCGCGCTTCATTCACCAGCGATGTGGCGCAAAGCAATGGATTTCGGCATCGCGCCGGGGCATTGTACATGGGACCGCTCAATTCAGTGGAGAAGGCCGTCGATGTGTATCGGGAAATTCTGGAAATGGAACCCACCGATAGTGACGCGCTGGACAAGCTGGAATCCGCCTTTAAAAATGCAGAGCGCTGGATCGATTTGCAGGAAGTATATCAGCATCGGTTGGATGTCAGTGAAACGGACGATGCGAGAGTTGACGTGCTGCGACTGCTGGCCCGATTGAGTGAACAGAAGTTTGAGGAATTGGAGGACGCGGTGGAGCGCTGGGGGGAGATTACGATGGTTCGTCCGGACGACCGCGAAGCCCTCGAAGCGCAGGAACGCATTTTCAGAAGTCAGGAGCGGTGGCAGGATTTGGTGGATCTGTTTGAATTGCAGATGAACAGTGCGGTCGATCGCGGTGATGGTAACAGTGAATTG
Source organism: Polyangia bacterium (assembly GCA_050287845.1). Taxonomy (GTDB): domain Bacteria; phylum Myxococcota_A; class Polyangia; order JAAYKL01; family JAAYKL01; genus JAFGXQ01. The sequence goes on along the minus strand of JBNKCR010000016.1, from coordinate 8,233 downwards.
CGGTTGCTGGTTCAGATGGGTGAAATTCTCCAGGAACAATTGGATGATACCATGCGGGCGACTGAGATTTACGAGCGCGTGCTGGAGCGCGACCCCAATCACACCAGAGCGTTGAGCGCACTGGCAAAACTGTATGAGGCAGAGGGCGATTGGGATAAGGTCGCAGAAGTATTGCATCAGGCGGCACAGACCAATGGCGCCGGAGAAGACGCCGCGGAAGTGCATTATCGATTGGCCGTATTGAATGAGTCGCATCTCAATGACATGGAGAAGGCGTTGAATTCCTTGCAGACAGCCGTTTCGCTTTATCCGGCCCATCGCAAAGCCAATGAGCGTCTGGTGGAACTGTGTCGGGAAAGTGGCGATGCTCAGGGGCTGCTGGATGCGTTGGTACGTCAGGAGAGCGCGGTCACCAGCGATGGGGAACGTTTTGAGAAGTTGATGGAGATTGCTGAGGTTCAGGCAGAGTTGCTTCAGGATCTGTCCGGTTCTGTCACCACCCTTGAGAAGGCCTATCAGCTGGACCAGTCCAATATCGACGTATTGCTTAAATTGTCCGATGCGTATGTTGATGCCGGACGCAGCGCGGATGCCATTCCAGTGATGGAAAATCTGATTGATGCCGAAACCCGGGGCGGAAAGAAGCGTTCAAAGAAAGCTGCGGTCTATCATCAGAAACTGGCCAGAGCGTTCATGGCACAGGGGCAAGGGGATCAGGCTCTGGAACATCTGGAAGCCGCATACAAGATGGATATTTCCAATATTGAGGTTCTGGTCACATTGGGCAAGTTACACTATGAAATGAATGACCTGGACAAGGCAGCGAAACTTTTCAGGGCATTGCTTCTCCAGCGGTTTGATTCAGCGGGCGGGTTGACCAAGGCCGATGTGTACTGCTATGTGGGCGAAATTCAGCTCCAGCAGGGAGACCCCCGGAAAGCCAAAGGTATGTTCCGTCGCGGATTGGATGAAGATGCCGAGCATATAGGTTGCAAGGAAGGCATCGAAAAGTGCTGACTTTTCGCTGATATCACCCCCATCGGACCCCATTGAAAAATATCAGACTGAATATTCTGGCGCTGCTTGCAACGGGCCTTCTGCGCCTGCTACGATTCACGTGGCGGGTTCGTGTGGTGTACGACGCACCTCTTCCAACAAAAAGACGTATGGTCTTCTGTTTCTGGCACGGACGACAGGCCCCTTTGCTGGCATACCGGCAATCGGTTCCGATTGTGGTGCTGTCTTCACTTTCAGCGGATGGGACGTTGCAGGCGAATATTCTGGGCAGACTGGGATATGGTGTCTGCCGGGGGTCATCCAGTCGAAGCGGAGCGGCCGGGCTCAAAAGCATGGTTCGGCGCATCCGCGGGGGATGTGACGCAGCGTTTGCGGTGGACGGTCCACGGGGGCCGATTCGGGTGGCGAAAGGCGGTGCGATCATCGCAGCGAGTTGCGGTGGCGCCCTGGTGGTTCCCGTTGCAGCCCGGGCGGGAAGTGCATGGATTTTCAGGAACACATGGGACCAGTATACGTTACCGAAGCCATTTGCCCGGATAACGGTACGCATCGGAAAACCGCAGACGCCCGATACGTTAAATATTTCCCGGCTGACGGACCTGATTCAATCGTTGCACGAAGACGAGGCAACCTGAGGAGGGAGGTGCGTGTGAGGAAACCCGAGGTGGTACTGCCTCGTACTCAGATTTCAATGTTTCAGAACTGATAAACCACTTCGTCGGGGCCAATCATTCCCATTTCATTTCTGGCAATATTCTCAATATAATCGGCATCAGATTGGATTGCGCGGATGTTTTGACGGACCGCATCGTTTTCTCTGGCGAGACGTCGATTCTGTGATTTGAGGGATTCCAGCTCTTCCCTGAGGCGATCAACTCGGGCGTACCCGTCGTTATCGTTCAGTTTCAGTGGCACATAGACCGCCGTCCCCAACAGAAGTGCCAGAGGAAGTGTAAACCATATGAATCGCCACAGGGAGCTCATATCATTTTCATAGCCAGATTGAACAAAAAGGTCAAAAAAATGGCAACGTTACCGGTTGCTATCGCGCCTACCGCCGTTTCACCACTTTTGTATCCTTGGAGACTTTCCTCATTACCGGAAGCGGAGGGGTATTCTCTCGAAGCTGTTGTCGTATCCGCAGCCGGTCTACAGCCCTGGTATCGAGGAATTCCACGCCAAAACCGGCTTTCCCCTGTTCTTCAGTACGTCTCATTAAATTTGTCCTCACGACCTGTCCAAAAAATTCATATTGATGGTTTCGGCCGGTGGTAAAAGTACATACAACCCATTCGCCCGGATCCGGCAGACAATCACAACCGATGTAGGCACCCCCGGGACTCAAGTCCAGCGTTTCAAGGCGCACCGGCTCATCCAGATACGGCGTCGTCACATCAATCGGGTATTTCACCGCGTGGCGTATTTCATAGCGTTCATCCATGATAACCTCCTACTGTGGAATACAGTATCATACATTTGGTTACCCTGTCAAATTGCTCGGGCAAGAACGGCCTCGTAGTTGTGTAACTTTGGGTAATTATGTTTAAAATCAGAAACAGGAGTATGCCTGAATAAAAAAAGGGAACCGAGTTTAATCGGCTCCCTTCTTATGTCTCAACTGACAGAAGCTGAAAACTATTTCTTTTTGGTGCTACCGCCGATGAAATCCTTCAGGCCCTGCGCAGGACGGAAAGATACCGTTGTCTGCGCTTTGATTTTGATTTTTTCGCCAGTCTGGGGATTGCGACCAGTGCGGGCTTTGCGTTTTTTCTTGTTGAAGGTACCGAAACCGGGGAAGCTGAAACGACCGTCTTTTTTAACAACCTTTTTCATCTGAGTGAAGGTTTCATCAATTACTGCCTGAACGGCTTTTTTAGACAGATCACTGGGAACGTCTTTTGCCGAAGCAACGGCATCGATCAATTCTGCTTTTGTCATTTTCTTTTTCTCCTTTAGACCAGGGGAGACCGCCTCCCGTGGTTCGTTTTATTTGGAATGCAGGAATCATATGTTCAGAAGTCCCATCGGTCAATAAAAAAAAATCGACAGAAAACGGATTTTCGTTGATATAGCTGGATATGACAGTTGTGTCAGTGAGAATTTCCTTTTATTTACACATGTTTGAAGTTTTCCCAAAGATTATCCTTTAATTGTGGTAATTTCTCAATTTATGTTGAATGCCAGGTTTAAATTTGGGGAGATTCTCTAAAAATCAGCTATTTTGTCCCTCAAAAAGGGTAAATTCGAAATTCGGAATCGAGGAAAGCCTGTGTTCATCGGGGATTATCCAATTTAAAGTTCGCGTTCGTTTTCATTGGGGGCTAATAGAGTTTATACGTTTTGGTAATTGTAGTTCATTGTCGTACTTTATGCGTGTTTGAATGACGATTTCATACCTGATTATCCACATTTTTCATGTATCATATTCGTGATGCTGAACAGATTACAAGTAAGGGATTTGCGGACAATCCGTGGATTCCTTTCAGATTGACACAAAGAAGGTGGGTGGGGGTTTTTCAGGTAAAAAAGTCAGATGGATTGCATTCCCTTGCGACAGTGTCTAATATATTCCGTCATAGGTGCGCAGACAGAAATATAAGGTGTTTTGATCAGATGAGTATAAAAATTCAGAGCGGAAATCCTATTCAGGGGTTGTCAGAGGTCGCCCGGAGTGCAGAAAATCAGGCGGCGGGTACTGAAGCTGTCGGTGTCACAGAAACGGAAAGCGCAGATCCGGTCACTCAGATCGCTGTGGACCTGGCGGCGGGACGTATCGATACGTCCCAGGCAGTGGATGCGTTGATTGAGCAGACCATGTCCGTTGAAATGGTGGCGAGCGCACCTGAATCGCTGCGCCAGGAAGTTGCAGCCATGCTGCGGGACACCATTGCCTCTGACCCCTATCTGATTGGTCTGACCCGTCAACTGGACTGATTGCAGGCTTATTTGTCACCCAGCAGCAGGTCGTAGTTCTGGCTGCTGCAATTCATTTTACCGTCCTTCCGGCTTACTTCAATCAGGAATTCGTTGGCAATCTGAATGGATTCAAAGAAGCTACAGAAAGAAAAATAGTCGTCTTCGGGAATTTCCGGTGCGGCGTCAAAGCGCTCCTGCAACCTCTGGGAGAGAGACGGCGTGCTGATCAGCAGGGCTGGCAGTCCGTCCACTTCCTGTTTGGCGATTACGCCGGCGGCAACGGCGACGGGATTGAAACGGACGAAAAACGTTTCAAACTCGAAACGCCATTTGCTGATATCCTGTTCGGTGTGGCGGAATCGACCGCCGAACTGTTTGCTCAGCAGTGCGCCAAAATACGCGCCCATGGTTGGTGCGAACAGATGGAGCATGTTCATCCGGGAGGGGTGACCGGGGAGGGGGGCCACGCCGCGATTCTCGTCTTTTACGAGTTCTTCCACAAAAAAATCCAGAACAGAAAGCGTATCGCTGGTAAAATCCAATTCCAGCGAAAATCGTTTGTGTACATGGGCCCGGCATCGTTCGGTCAGCTGACAAATCTCTTCTGGTAACTGCTGTAGGAAATCGTTCATATCGAAGGGAATGACTTTTTTTTTTCATTTGGTCAAGCATCTATCCTCATTCCAACCTGGCTGTGGTATGCCAATGCGGTGGTTTATGGCGAAATACGGCGAAAAATGGAGCGGGCGAACAATCCATTACGGCGATGGGGGAAAGTTTTCTGCTGCGCGCTGATATGGTGCGTCGGTGGAGGGGCCTGTCAATCCGTCAGCGAAAATGACGCGGTCCCCCGGGAGAGGACTGTGGCCGCGATGCAGGCATTGGATGTTCGGCTGGATACCTGGCTTGGCAACACCCATGCCCGGATTTCTGCACGCCACATGGAAGCCAGTAAGGACTTCTCCAGGGTGGAAGTATTCGGCAATGTGCGGGTGGTTATGGATGGCATCGGCCAGGTATCATGTAAACGGTTTCGTCTGTGGGAAGACGGGGCGAAGGCCTCTTGTGTCGGGGAAGTATCGGTAAAGATAACCCTTCCGGAGAATTTGCGAAAAGAGGACCTGCGATGATAGTTCTGCGTGACGGCAGTATAAAAATGTTGTTGTGGATGGGAGTCTTTTCCGGGTTTTTTTGGGGGTGGCCGGTGGCCTCCCCTCTGATGGCCCAGGGGAAGAGCGAAGTCGAAATCAAGGCCGATAAACTTCAGATTGATGCCGAAAGTCGGCAAGCGGTTTTTACGGGACACGTTCGATTCAGTTACGACGGCGTGCAGTTCGGATGCGAGCGATTGCTGATTCGCTACGATGAGCAGGGCGCGCCGTTGTTTCTGACGGCCACGGGAAAGGTAAGCATCCGGCAGCAGGGCACCCTGGCTGAGGCGGCCAGGGCCGAAATGACGATGAAAACCGGCGTTGTGGTGTTGAGCGGGAACCCCCGTGTGGTGAGAGACCGCAATACGCTGTCCGGAAAAACGGTGCGGCTGAATGTGCGCACCGGCGAAGTGGAAGTGGCAGAGGCTGTGGGAACCTTTGTTTTTCCCGGGAAAGCGGACGTATCACCGTGACGCGGCGGGAGTCGCTTGTGGCGCGGGGGCTATCAAAGGCGTATCGGGGCCGACCGGTCGTCCGCAATCTGTCCATTGATGTGCATGGGGGCGAAGTGGTGGGCCTGCTCGGTCCCAATGGCGCGGGTAAAACCACAACGTTTCGAATGATTCTCGGGTTGGAAGTACCGGATGCGGGAGATGTCCGTCTGGGGGCGCCCCTGAATCATCTCCCCCTGCATCAGCGGGCCAGACGGGGTATCGGATACCTGCCTCAGACGCCGAGTGTCTTTGTGGGCCTCTCGGTGGCGGACAATCTGACAGGTATTCTGAAAACGGTGAAAATACGTCATTCCCGTGAAAAAACAGAGGAACTGCTTTCCCGGTTCGGTCTGTTGCATCTGGCCCATCAGAAAGCGGGTACGTTGTCGGGCGGTGAACGCCGAAAGCTGGAGTTTGCCCGGGCGGTCTGCACAGCGCCACACATTCTGCTGGTGGATGAACCGTTTGCCGCGGTGGACCCCATTGCCCAGGAAGACCTGGCCGCGGTTATCCGAACCCTGGCGTCGGGTGGCATGGGGATTCTGCTCACTGACCATTCGGTTCGCCAGTCGTTGTCCGTGTGTGACCGGGTGTATCTGATAGTGAATGGCGAAATCGTTGAGTGCGGCACGAGTGACCAAATCCGAAAGAGCGAAAATGCCCGGGCGCTATATCTGGGAAATGACGTTTGAATCAGTCGGCATCACTGTTCTGTTGATGGGCGCGCACCGATGAATCGGACTTCGGGCTCCAGCGTGACACCGAATGCTTCGAATACCTTCTGCTTCAGCATATGTTCCAGTGTCAGCATCTGACGAGCCGTGGCGTTGCCCCGGTTGATGAGAATATTGGCGTGGTTTTCAAAGACCGCAGCGTCGCCCACCGACATCTGTTTCGCTCCCACCTGCTCCAGGAGAGCGCCTGCCGCGCGCCGGTGTTCCCCGGGGTGAAGGGGGGGCAGATTCTTGAAATACGATCCGGCGGTTCTGATGTCCCGGGATGGATGGCGGGTTCGACGGAGGTCCAGGTGTGCCGCGGCGGTGGCGCGCAACTCTCCCATATTTGCGGGCGCCAGCACAAATTCGGCTTCCAGAACAATGACCCGCTGTTCGCCAACCCGGGTATGGCGGTATTCGAATTCAAAGAATGCAGGCGGTACCTGCTGCAGGGTTCCATCCGGGTGAAGCACAAGGGCGGACGTGAGAATGTCGCCAAAACACGAGCCGAAACAGCCGGCATTCCCGGCAATGGCGCCGCCCACACTGCCGGGGAGCCCCGCAGCGAACTCCATTCCCCCGATGGCGTTTGAAATCACTGAGTTGACCAAATCGGTTACCGGTACACTGGCTCCTGCAGTGACCGTTGCGGTATCCCGGGAAATGACGACTTTTCCGAAGTCCATGTGGATGGCCAGACCGTCGAATCCCTCATCACTCACCAGCAGATTGGTGCCGCCTCCCAGAACCAGGAGCGGCATGTTGAGGTCGGTCGCCTCGCGAATCAGCGCGGCGGCCGAATTGGCGTCGGAAACCGTGGCCAACAGCCGGGCGGGCCCTCCGATGCCAAAGGAAGTGTATTCCGACAGAGGCACCATCTCGCGGATGGGGCCGTTGAATCGGTGTTGCAGTTTCTGTAGAAGGGCAGTCCAGTTCATCTGTGTGGGTTTAATCACGTCTGATGGCGTATTTCAATGCTGCATCTGTGAAAACCGTTAAATATTTGTTCAGTCATTGGAAAAGCGGAAATGGATTTCACATAATTTCATTACTGATTACTTGACAACTGAAGTGGTTGGTGGCAAAAGGCAAATCCTTGATAGTTGTCTTATAGACAACCTGTTCTTTTAAGATTAGCAAGTACCATTCGAAAGGATGGACCGGACATTTGGAGGACTGGCCGAGCGGTCGAAGGCGGCGGTCTTGAAAACCGTTGTGGTGAGAGCCACCCGGGGTTCGAATCCCTGGTCCTCCGCTTTAATGGGGAGGTGGCCGAGTCGGTCGAAGGCGCACGCCTGCTAAGCGTGTATACTTAACGGTATCGAGGGTTCGAATCCCTCCCTCTCCGCAAGCTTTTTTGCTGCGTCCGTAGCTCAGCTGGATAGAGCATTAGTCTACGGAACTAAGGGTCGGGCGTTCGAATCGCTCCGGACGCGCAAAATTCCTAAAGCCTCTCGGGCACTTAGCCCGGGGGGCTTTTTTCTTTTCAGAATCAAAATGTGCCGTGTAGACTATATGTAGACTTTGGCGAGGGCATTTCAAAAAGTGCGGTCAGTGACCGCACAATTCAAAAACGCGTTCTGTTATATACCGGTGCTTAAATCAGCACTCGCTTTGCCATCATTTTTTTCGTCTGGCGGACAAAAGTGATATGGTGCATCGGTTGGGAAAAGAGGAAAAGGGGTCAGGTGTTTACACTTGACATTTATCAGATAGTTTTCTATTTGTTGTGTCATGCCCAGAGCAGCAAGAGAAGATTATCCCGGTGCGTGGCATCATGTGATGAATCGTGGCCGGAACAGAGAGAACATATTTATTGATGACAACGACGCAGTGGCGTTTTTGTTTGCGATACATAATACTATTGACCGATACGGGATAGAAGTTCACGCGTATTCTTTAATGCCCAATCATTTCCACCTGCTGGTCTGTACGCCCC
>JBNKCR010000015.1:0-33824 GCA_050287845.1 Polyangia bacterium | reverse complement strand
CGCTTCCTGTATACTAATCGCTTTACAAATACAGGAGCATTATTTACGCACGCTGATGCTAATGGTCCACTGCCATGCGGATGTCAGAAAAATCGAGAATTTTATTTGAATCGAAAAACGGGGGTTTCTTCGTCGGGATCAAGTTAGTTGCGTCCCTATTTTTCCCCATCTTTGCTTCGCAAAGTTGCTACACCGGGCCACGGCAGAGCCGTGGCTGGCTATTCCAGTTTACGCAGAATGGTGAATTCGGGGAGCGAAAAAGGCAGCACCAGGGTTTTTCCGTGATTGAGAACCGTAGATTCACCACCGTCGCTGTCTTTCAGCAGGTCCGGCAGGGTTCGGTGCATCAACACCCCTTCGGGCGTGAGAATCTCCACGTCCATTTTTCCTTCTACCCGGTTTCGAATGTCCATCTCGCACCCATCCGGGTGGGTTGCATTCACAATCCCCAGAAACTTTGAATGCCCACGGGTGTTGTTGTCGTGAAACCGGTAATCATCCGGGGTCACGTTCCCCTTCATGAAGCCGGTGGAATACCCGCGATTCATCACCCGCTCCAGTTGCTGAACGGCCATATCGTCACTGATTTGCTGACCATCTATAATTTTCCGATACAACGAAAGAACACTGGCCAGATAATGAATGGATTTCATCCGCCCTTCAATCTTGAACGCGGTCACTCCAGCCTCCCGGAGTCTGGGGATAAATGAATACAGGGCGAGATCCTTGCTGTTGAAGAGATATAGCCCCCGATCGTCCTCCGCCGCTGTCATGGGCTCGTCGGGCCGCTCCTTTTCTATCAGCGTGTATTGCCAGCGGCAGGGGTGGGTGCACTCCCCGCGATTGGCCCGTCTTCCCGTGGTGTAGTCACTGATGGCACAGCGCCCCGAGTACGAGAAGCACACCGCGCCGTGGACGAATACCTCAGTTTCAATCCCCGAAATGGATTTCTGCAACGACTCAATCTGGGCAATGGAGAGTTCGCGGGCCAGATTGACCCGGGATGCGCCGAGACGCTGGTACGCCATCACCGTCTGCGGGCTGAGGGTGTTGGCCTGGGTGCTGATATGCAGCGGCAACTGTATTTCGTGTTGTCGCAACAGGTCAATGACGCCCAGGTCTGATACGATAATCCCATCTGCGCCCATATCCTGCAGCTGCCGCGCTGTCTGCAGCAGCTCATCATACTCATTTTCGAACGGATATATATTCAGGGTCACATACCCCGGAACATTTCGCTGGTGCAGGTACGCCAGCGCAGTCTCCGCCTGTTCAAGGGAAAAATTGCCGGCGTAGTTGCGCAACGAAAATCGATTGAGACCAAAATAGACCTCGTCGGCCCCATAGGCCACCGCCACCTTAAGCTTTTCCATGTTTCCGGCCGGCGCCAGCAGTCTGGCGCCCTTCGGACTCCGTCTGGTCGTCATCGCACTCTCCGTTTCAAATCCCCCCGACTCGGGCAGAAAACGGCGCTCAACATAACAACTTTTTTCAATGAATGAAAGCCGTTCAGCAGAAGAATGGCACCTGCAGAAATTTAAGAGATTAACCGCGAATGGCCTGTCTCGGACCGAAGCCACCATAGGTCTTCAGCAGCGTATTGACCACCACCCCTCTGGTGAACTCCAGTTGGCGAACCATGGCCGGTGTGAGGGCGGGATTGGACTTCTCCTGCGCACTCAATCGTTCCAGGTGCGCGAGGGTATTGGACAAATGAGACAACGTCTGCACATGAAGTTCCGCTTTTCGGAGAAATCTCTCCCGAGCCTCCGCCAATTGTTCCGGTTCCGTGTTCTGAAACATCCGGCGGATGGCAGGCCGCATGGTCATGATAAAATCAGCGCCAACGCCGGTTCGATGCTGAAGCTCATTCATAAACTGAGCAACCTTGCTTTCCAATGATTCTGGCATGTATGAAGAGTGGGTCATGAGATACCTCGTTCCGAAATTCCGTGCATACCAGATATGTGCAATATGTGGGCCGCTTCAAAAACAGCCCAAATCCCCCCATATTTATGATAGGATTGTAGTTTTACAGTTCAGATCTGAAATTCATCGTTTCTATGGTGGAATATCGCGAAAAAAAAATCCGCTTATAGACTATCGTTCCACCGGCTGGGTGCTGCCGTCTTTCAGTATTTCTTCAATGCGGCGTTCGGCTTCCTCCAACCGTGCTGTCCCCGCCCGGGAAAGCGCCACCCCTTCCTCAAATTTGGCCAGTGCTTCGTCCAGGGGAATTTCATTACTTTCAAGGGCTCTGACGATTTGTTCTATTTTTTCCAGTATCGTTTCAAACGGTTCTTTTTCAACGGTCATTCGTTCCTCAATCAGGCATGGGTCCTCGGTTTACAGCACATTTAAAACACAGCGTTCTGATAACCGCAATCCAGATATCACGAAATCAACCGTGCATCACATGGGCAGCTTCACCCAGAACACACTGCCGCCATCCGCCGCCGGTCGCATCCCCACCTCTCCGCCCATGGCCTGCGTCAAATGCTTCACAATGGCCAGCCCTAACCCCGTGCCGCCCATTTCCCGGGAACGCCCCCGGTCCACCCGATAGAACCGTTCAAATAGTCGACCCCGATGCACCTCTTCAATACCGGGGCCGTTGTCTTCCACCTCAATCATTGCCCTTGGCCCGCTCTGGAATCCCCGTATCCGAATCACGCCATGCTCCGGCGTATACTTCACGGCGTTATCGAGCAGGTTGAAAAGCACCTGTTCGATGGCCCGGGCATCTGCCAATATTTCAATATCCGCGCTCTGGGTCATTTCCAGGGTCTGGTTCTTGTCGTGGGCCTTGGTTTCCAGTACCGAACAGGCGCGCCGCAGTACCAGCGACAGGGTCAGTCTGGTTTTTTTCAGCTCCAGTTTGCCTTCTTCAATTCGCGCCAGGTCAAGCAGGTCCGCAATCAGACTGGTGAGCCGTTCAGAGTTGGCTACAATTGACGTCAAAAACTTCCCGGCCATTTCCCTATCTTCGAGAGCGCCATCCAGCAAGGTCTCCGCGTTGGCCCGAACTACGCTGATTGGGGTGCGCAGCTCATGAGACACATTTGACACAAAATCCCGCCGAACACTTTCAAGCCGACGCAACTCGGTGACATCCATCAGCACCACCACATATGCACCGGACTGCAGGCAGACTACCCGGGCCAGCACCGTGCGCTTGTCCGTTACGCCAATATCAAACTCCGCGCTCTCATTGTCCCCGGGCAGCAGAGAATCCAACAGCGCAATCAAACCCGGAACGCGAATGGTTTCCAGAAGCGTCTGCCCAACCGGCTCCTTGCCCAGTTCCAGCAACATCAATGCTGCAGAATTGATCACCGTCACCCGCTTGCTCGCATCCAATGCAATCACCGCCTCCCCCATTCCTTCGAGCACCGCCTCGAACCGATCTCTTTCAACCGCCAGATCCTGCACGCTTTCTTCGAGCTTTTCGCTCAAGGTCTGCAGCGACGACGTGAGACCGGTAAACTCCACCTGGGTATGTAAATCGGTACTGGCCCGTTTACCCTCGGACAGGCGCTGGGCATATTGAACGAGGGATTGAAGCACTCTGGATACATACACGGAGAAAAACAATGCCAGCAACATTGACAGCACCAGAACTATCACTCCCCCCACCAACAGAGAACTGTACAGAACCGCCAGCGCCTCATCAACCTCCTTGAGTGGTCTGGAAACCCTTACCACCCCGGTGGCGACCCGATTTGAAAACCGCGTAGCACTGTAAAACATTTCGTACCCGATGGTGGTACTGTAGCGATGGGACACGCCAATTCCCCGTTTCATTGCATCCATAATTTCAGGGCGGGAACCGTGATTCTGCACGTTTTCAACTTCTTTTTCCGTTAAATCCGTATCGCCAATCACCTGCCCATCCTGCAGCACTATCGTATAGCGAAAATCAGCGGTATGCGCCAACTTATCCACCAGAAGTTCCCCGCTGGCAATCGAGGGCGAATCAAGGGACTCCGACACATACAGGGCGGCAACCCGGCTCTGATGCAACAACTCCTGCTCCACCCGCAGCTCGATATTGGTTTTTAATTCGCTGGAAAGATACGCCCCTGCCACCAGGACCCCGAACAGTACAACCGTAAATATGGCGAGAAACAATCTCAGCCGGAAACTGAGTTTCAACTTCCAACCTCGCTCAGTTTTCCGGCAAATCGGTACCCCACGCCGCGAACAGTCTCAATATAGGTTCCGGCAGCACCAATTTTTTCCCGCAGTCGCTTCACATGCGTATCCACTGTTCGCGTGGTCACATCGGCATTGATATCCCATACGTCACAGAGCAGAACTTCCCGGGTCTGTACCCGACCTTTTCGGTGGAACAGGGTGGTCAGCAGATTGAACTCCAGCGCGGTCAGCACCGTTTCCTCGCCATCCACCCATACCCGGTGTGCGGGAATGTCAATCTTCAGAGATCCGAAAACAATCTCCTCAGTCGGCGTTTCCTTTGCCGCACTTCGTTTGAGCAGCGCCTTGACCCGCAACATCAACTCCCGGACGCTGAACGGTTTGGTAACATAATCATCCGCGCCCACTTCAAAGCCAATCACCCGGTCGATTTCTTCGCTTTTCGCAGTCAGCATCAATACGGGAATATCCTTTGTTTTGGGGTTGGCGCGCAATCGCCTGCAAATTTCAACACCGGAAATATCCGGCAACATCAAATCCAGCAACACCAGTTCCGGGACAGGATTGGATTCAAGCTTTAAAAGGCCACCCTGACCATCCAGAGACGATTTTACCAGGTACCCCTCTTTTTTGAGGTTGTACTCCAGTATCTCCATCAGGTCCTTTTCGTCTTCAATTACGAGTATGCAAGTTTCCATGCTTCCTGTTTATCTCCCGGAAGTGACAAGTCTGTTACAGATTGCCACAGTTGTGCAACATATTTACATATCGGTCAAGAATGATAGCATTACGATACAAATAGCCCCTCGAAATCGGACCCCGGCAACGTGGTTCCCCGTCTTTTAATGATGACCAGCTCCCATCGCCCGTCTTCGTCTGTTCGAATATTCAGTTGTCTGGACAATGGATACTCCGCCAGCCAGACCTGAACATCCGGAATCCCCACGGCAGATTTGCAATATTTCTACCAACTGAAAATTCTACGATATCGTTCGAAATTGCTTACGCAAGGAAACGGAGTCGCTTTTTTCTCAATCGGAATAGCACATGTCCACGGAGCCACCCGCAATGTTGAAGGCGCGGTTTCCCCGGTCCCCCTGGCCATTGTAATCGCAGTAGTTTTCAAGGAGCACCGTGCCCCCGCTGAGGGTGAGATTCTGGAGAGTCACGTTGAATGAGGTCTGGTATGTGCCGTTTTCGGTATTTGTGGAATCATTGCTCAGGTAGACCCGATTGCCGCCATTCACCGTGCCGGACTCCGTAGCGATTGTGGTATTGTACGCGTTCTGCAACAGAATGGCGTCATTGCCCTGATTGGCGAGGTCTATGGTATCAATGGTCAGGCCGCCGCTTCCGGAGACCGAAAAAATCCCGCGGCCGCCTCCCCGCGCATACACGCTGCCCACGTGAATATTTCCAGTCGGCCAGTCGTTGCCAATCTTTCCATTATCGTTGGCGACGCGAAACGCCGCGTATCCTGTTTCGCGGTACGCACATTCATCACAGGTGACGGACCCCACTTCGGCATTTATTGAATGGTTGAATATCAATCCGCACCCCCCGGTGTGGTCCCCCACAAACTCCCGGATGAGAATGCCATCCACGCCGTAGGTCTCCACACCATGGGACCCCGATGACGTCACCTTCACATAATCGATGGTCAGATTCTTCACGAGAGGTGGAAAATCCGGCCAGGCCGGTTTGTTGTCCACCCGGACGCCCAACCACGATTCCAGTTCGAGGTCCATCTCGATATGTCCCAGATGAATATTGCTCGTTTCCCTGAAAAACATGCCATATGCCGGTGTCCCGGTCACCCGCGCATTGGGAATATCCACATCGGTCTGACCACGCACATAAAACGGCGACATGTCACTTGCCGGCGTGCCCTGCACATCAATGGTCCCACATACATTTAGGATGATATACCCCGGAATACTCAACCGCTGGTCTGCGCGCATAACGCCGTCACCTCGCACCAGCAAACTCTGTTTGGATGTGCGCCCCTGGTTCAGCGCGGCAAATCCTTCGGACATGGCGGCCATCATATCTGCGCCCTGCCAGATTTCATCCCCGCTGCTGTTGGTCACCACCCACGTACCGCCTGAATTGATCACCGTAGCGTCGTACACGATGCTGTCATCATCACAGGAGAACCAGCCCACATCGGTATCGGTATCCGTGTCCATGTCCGTGCCTGTCTCTGTGTCCGTATCTGTGTCTGTGTCCGTGTCCGTGTCCGTATCTGTATCCGTGTCCGTATCCGTATCCGTGTCCGTGTCCGTATCTGTGTCCGTATCTGTGTCTGTGTCCGTGTCCATATCTGTGTCCGTATCCGTGTCCGTATCCGTGTCCGTGTCCGTGTCCGTATCCGTATCTGTGTCTGTATCTGTGTCTGTGTCTGTATCCGTGTCTGTATCCGTGTCACCTTCTCCGGACTCGTTCCCCGCTGTATTATTACTGCAGCCGAAGCCCGCGCCCAGAACGGGAAGCAACAGAACCAAACCCATTATTTTCCAGTAGTTCCCCATCAATGACCTCCTGCATGTTCAGAATCGGAACAGTTGCCGGCCATTATACATGGTTTCAAGCCAGCGGCATAGCCAGAGTGGTATAGTCGAACAGCGCCTGAGCAAGGGTGGAGGCGGCGTCATTGTCCTCCATACGAGCCGGGTTGAGCACGGCAAATTTTACGTCATTGTCGTCTTCAACGCCGTCGTCTGAACCGGAGCGCTTCCCGTCTGAACTGGCGATGCTACCAAACGAACGATGACGCCAAATAGCGATGTGCAGGTTTCACATAGCAGTTCCATATGTTGAAATGACAATTCCACCTGTTCAGATTGCGAAATCGGTTGTGTCAAATGTCCCCATGCCGGTTCAGATAGCCAATTTGACTGCTATTGCAGGAGCAATGTGGATTTACTGTAGCCCAATCCGTCACCAACTGGTAATCACCGAGGAGGCTTGAACCGTTGTTACTGCAGATCCTGGCATCGTAAAACACAGAACAACGGACAGCTCAAGGAATCATCATGGGAAACACCTGGATTACAGATATGACAGACTTGCCTGACGTCCGGAATCCGGATGTCGACATACCCGCGTCGGCTCTAAAGCTCACAGAATATTTCGGTCGCATAGTTGAGGCAGCGACGAGGCTCCCGCCAATATTGGCACACGATACGGATATTCGCTGTCGACGACGTCCCCGCCGTAAACCCTGTGCCGGCAACATTCGTCTGTGTTGCGATGAAAACCACAGAGAGATTGAGTGGGAATGTTCGTTCTGCGACGACCACGGTATCATCACCGGCTGGGAGGGAACGCACTGGGATAAGCGGGTTATTCAACTTTTTAAATGAGCCTTTCGCGATGACCATTCAGGAAACAACGGAATCTGCCCGCCCCCACCTGTGCTTTAACCGAGGCACGCTTGAAATTCGGGGATTAACCGATGAAACACTGCTTCCTGCCACCTGCACCTTTGACAAACGTGCGCGCTGTTTTCGCGGCCCGGCGTCGGCATATGCGGATGTGGTGATGACTTTTGTGCGCGGGAAGATGGCGTATGACGACGAAGCCCGGGATTACGCCATTCTTGATGCCGGTCTGCGTGTTAAAAGAGAAGCAAGACCTTTTCAGTCACAGGCGATTGATGCATGGAATCGAGCGGGCGGGCGCGGTGTTGTTGTGTTGCCCACCGGCGCAGGCAAAAGCCATGTGGCGTTAATGGCGGTAGACGCGAAACGGCGCAGCACGCTGGTGGTCGCCCCCACCCTGGACCTGGTGCGTCAGTGGTACGATTTATTGCGCATGAGCTTCAACGGGCCGGTGGGCGTTATTGGCGGCGGCGAACATTCGGTGGCGTCGCTAACTGTAACCACATACGACTCGGCGCACCTGCATATGGAACACCTGGGCAATCGGTTTGGCCTGATTGTATTTGACGAATGTCACCATTTGCCTGGCGAGGT
This sequence comes from Polyangia bacterium, assembly GCA_050287845.1. Lineage (GTDB taxonomy): Bacteria > Myxococcota_A > Polyangia > JAAYKL01 > JAAYKL01 > JAFGXQ01. The sequence goes on along the minus strand of JBNKCR010000015.1, from coordinate 25,689 downwards.
TTACGGGTATGCGGCGAGGTTTTGTCTGGCGCCGTTTCGGCTGGGGCTTTCCGCGACGCCGGAGCGGGCGGATGGACGGCATTCAGAACTCGACGAACTCATCGGTCCACTGGTTTACAGGCGCGATATCCGCGAAATGACGGGCGAGTATCTGGCGGAATATGATGTGGAGCGGGTAACGGTGGATTTGAGCCCGGAAGAGCTGGCAGAGTACCGCGAGGCCCGAATGATATACCGCAATTTTACTTCTTCAGCCGGGATTAACATGAGAGAGCCAGACGGCTGGAACCAGTTCATCATTCAGTCCGCGCGCAGCCCACAGGGACGCCGTGCAATGGAGGCGTATCAGCGACAGCGCAATCTCGCGTTTACTGCACCATCAAAACTGGAATATGTGGCCCACCTGCTCCATCAGCATCGCCTCGACAAAACGATTCTGTTTACCCAGGACAATGCTACCGCCTACGCCATTTCAAAACGATTTCTTATTCCGGTGATTACCCATCAGACAAAGGTCACTGAACGCAGCGCGATTCTTTCCGGGTTGGCAGACGGCACATATAGCGCGATTGCGACATCGAAGGTATTAAATGAAGGCGTTGATGTACCGGAGGCAAATATCGCAATCATTGTGTCCGGCAGCGCTTCTGTGCGGGAACATGTTCAGCGGCTGGGGCGAATTCTACGCAAGAAAAAGGACGGCACAAAAGCGGTGTTATACGAGCTGGTGGCGGGCAGCACCAGCGAAGCATTTGTAAGCGAGAGGCGGAGGGACCACAATGCTTACCGCTAATCTTGTCAGAGCCTGGCGCAGGGGAAACCGCCTGTTTGTTCGACAATTGAATCGAAATGAACGGGATGAAGCGCTGGAGATTGCAAAAGCATATATCGATATTGCGAAGAGCCACCAGGGGCAAACCAGCGAAGATTTTGATACCCGCTGTACTGGGATTGATGTACGCGTCCAGGATCGCAAACTGGCTGCCGGGCTGCTTAAACTGGTTCAGGACCGGTGCGTTTTCGAAATGTCTGATGATGTGGATCCCGTTGCGCTGCGTGAAGCTGTGTTTAAAAAGGCCAGCCAAAAAAGGCAGGCCGCAGCAAATACTGCCGATTTTAATCGCGACGACATTCTCAATGCAGCAGGTGCAGAACTGAGCATATCCGGTGAAACGGCGGACAGTTTGCTGTTTTGTGACCTTAAAGACGCTCACCGCCTGCAGTCATTTGAGTCGGTGTCACCTGCGGCGCTTGTCGATATATACCGAAAGAGTCAGGGGCAGGCAGTGCTTCTAAAGGCGACGCAGGTGACGGTGGTCATTCAGACGGATGTGGCGACGTCCCTTCGAAGATTCTTTCACAAACTGAAGTTTCTGGGTCTGCTGCACGTTATCACGCCGCTGCAAAGTGGCGGTTATCATATTGATATCGACGGACCGTTCAGCATGTTCAGACAGGGGACTAAATACGGATTGAAACTCGCCTCGCTGGTACCGGCGCTGGACGAATGTGGCACGTGGAAACTCGACGCACAGGTGATTTGGGGCAAAGAGAAGCAGCCACTCCGGTTTCACATGGAAGGAGAATGTCAATCCGATGCGTCACAGGAAGACCCCATGCTCATCGACGAAGTCGCCGTTCTTCTCGAACGATTCAACAAATTGGGCGCTGAATGGAATGCTTCTCCTTCGAGTGACGTGCTGGAGCTGCCAGGGGTTGGGCTCTGCATTCCCGACCTCACCTTTGTCCATCGCACCACAGGTGAAGTGGCATACCTTGAAGTGATGGGATTCTGGAGTCGCGATGCCGTCTGGAAACGGGTTGAACTGGTAGAGGCCGGTCTCCCCCAGCGAATCGTTTTCGCCGTCTCCAGCCGACTGCGTGTCAGCGAAGAGGTCCTTGGAGATGATCTGCCAGGGGCGCTTTATGTATATAAAGGCGTCATGAATGCCGCACGTATTGCTGAAATGTTAAACGCCAAGTCTCCCTGATGGGCAAATCGATGCGGCTCGGATTCGCATCAATGTTTATCGATATTTGGAGCTGGAATTGCTGCGGATGATTTGTTATCGATTTCAACGAAACACTTTTAACCGGAAAGAATCACCAAACCATGACCAACCACAACCAGGAATTACTTTATTCATATGAAAAACTTTGCGAACTGTTGGCGCACCCTGACAATGAAATTGTGCTGTGGTCGCTGCGGCATTTGAACCGGCTGTATTATCCGCGCATTCCCGAGAATATTTTTAGTGTTTTTTTACGGAATCATGATTTTTCATGCGACTTGGCGGCAAAGTTGATTGCGAACCGGGGGAATCTGGAGACCCATGGGCCGCAGTTACGAAAACTGCTTGAGGAACTTCCGCCAAATGATTCATTCGCAAGAATTGCAGATATTTGCAGGCAGTTTAAAGATTTGGAGGCACTGCGAATTGTCGAGGAGAAAATCGAAGCAAATCCTGACGACGCAACGGAGCATGCCTTATTGACCCAATTGCAGTTTATCTGCGAATGCACTCCCGAAAAGGCGCTGGAACAGCTGGAAAACTTTTCATGGACCAGCATGGACACGAAATACGGGTTGCCTTTTCTGGTGATGTTTATGGTGCCTTTTATGCCGGAAGCAATTTTGCGCAAAGCCGTTGCGGCATGCAGAAAATATGTACCGGCAGCGCAGCGTTTCGAACAAAGTCATCTGTCTTTGATTGAGGACCTGCTCGATTGTCATTTTTTTGCCCGGCAGCTTGGAAATCACTGGGAGTCCACTGAATGGATGCAGGAGGAAATCAATTTTTTCATTGGAGGGGAAACCCCGGTGGCATCGGATTTTCTCGATTCACTGATGTCGATTCGCAGCGCTTCCGCTGAACAGGTTTCCTCTGTTATTTTTGAGGCGTTTAAAGAGCTTGCGGAGAAAAACAGATGGGATATCAAAACATGGATTGAAGGTCTCAATATCGATACTGCTCTGACGCCATTTCAGAAATGGATTGCACAGAGTTACATCGTATTGGACGAGTTACAAAAGCCTTCGGGAAGGACTCGGGAAAAAGATATTGCCAACAGTGAAGCGGCCCTTGCCACAGCACTGTATTTACATGCCACGGTGGCGCAGGATGATCAAGTGGTTGTGGCGGAATCAGATAATCGTGCCAAAAACATCACAGACCTCATCGCATCAACAAGGCCGCAACTGTTTGTTGATTTTGAACGTGAATGTCTGACGCTGGAATCGGACATCATCGTTTCAGCACTGGTTGACGCGTTGGCCGATGTCAGCGAAACGAAACACAATCGAATTTTACGTGTCGCCAAATTGATTCCGAGATTGGAAAAAAAGACGCCTGGTGTGTGTGCCCCCCTTACAAAGGGTTTAATTGAAGTCATTGAGGCAGATCTTGGAGATTTCACCAATGAAGCAGCAAACCGCGCATTGAAGTCACTGGGCGGCGCTGCCATTGATGCTGTGATCTCCGCAGCGTTACCGGGTAAAGGCGATGGAACGGAAATTTATCTTCAAAGTGTATTGGCGGCCTGGCCATGCAAACGGGTGGTGGACGCCATTTTAAAAGCCGACATGTCTGAAGATGAGATTTTCCTGGAGAACATGAAGGATATTGCTGCGCCTGAATTCATTCCGTTGCTGTTGCCTCATGCGGAATGGAGAAGCGGCGCCAGCGCACTCAAACGGATAGATGAAATCCATGCGCTGTCCCATCCCGACCGGGAGAAATGGGAGAAAACCATAGCAGATGCGGAAGCGGCACGGCAGGCATTCTGGGAAAGGGGTGCCTTCGATTCGCCACCTAAACCTCTGAAGACAAACAAAGACAAAAAGAAAAAACGAAAACAGCAAAAGAAATCCCGAAAGAAAAATCGGAAGAAATAGAACAACAAGATTATGAACAAAGGTGACAGTGATTGAAATAATATTGCCAGGTTTTGCCTCCGGGATTTCATATGAAACCGAAACCAGCAACATGAGGTAAAAATCTAAAATGCGCTGCCGATAGAAAAGTACCACGCCCACAATGCTTCAGCCAGCACGTTGGAATTCTGATTCACTTTCAGTTCTTTGTTCCGGTTCAGATTTACCCCCACATCAAATGCCAGGGGCCCCACCGGTGTGTTGTAATGGATTCCCAGACCCGAAGTGGGACGAAGCAGAAATGGCGAGAAGTCGCCGGCGTTGTTCCGGAGGAAATTATCCGGGTTCCGCCATACATTTCCCGCCTCGCCAAATACCACGCCAACGATGTTCTTCCCAAAATCATGGCGCAGCTCCGCGCGGAGCAGAAACATGGCTTCACCACCATAGTTCTGGACCAGATCTCCAGTGTTCGGATCGTATACGGGCTTCAAATCCTGGGGAAAAAGGGTATCGGATTTGAACCCCCGCAGTGTACCCACGCCCCCCATATAATAGTACCGGTCAGCCCAGGCACTGGAACCGCTACTGATGTGAAACATGTATCCGATGGTAGTGGAAAGGGCCAGCACGTTCCGTTTGCCGGAAAACGGAATATACCCGCTGAGACTGCTGATAAACCGAATGTAACGGGATTTGGCATCCACATCATCTATCTGCTGCTCCGTGTATTTATCCAGGGAGTGCACGTATTCGCCCTTCACCGCCAGAAACACCCCTTCCTTGGGATCCAGGGGGCTGTCCCGGAAATCCAGTGCAACACTGAGCCCGGTTACCCAGAACACCGCTTTCCCCTTTGGTAACCGGCTGTAGGTACTGGCTGCAATGCTCGCATTCGGGGACGCTGCAGGCAACACAATCGTGCCATCGACACCCGTGGACAGTTCAATGGGCAGAAACCGCAGATAATGTGATGTGAGCCTGTATTTGGGCGTAATTTTAAGCGCACTGAATCCCCGACGATTCAGATTTTCAAAAGTGACGTCCACACCGGTACCCAGAAGTCCCGATGTGCCCGGGATATTTGACGTGCGGAATCCGGTGAATACGTACCATTCCAGCCACTTGAAAATATTTGCCACACCCTGATGGTAATATCTGGCGTCGAGGTCATTTCGGAATTCTTCGGCGTCACTGCCCAGAAACCAGTATTCAGGTCGATAGTTGGCTCTGATCTTGAGTCGATAATTAATGGCAAGTCCGGCAATATTCCGATGCCCATATTCAAATCCACCGCGCACGCCCTGCTCGGTTGCCGCACCGGCGCGCAGTTCCAGATACTGACTTCGGCGCTCCACCACGGTAACCAAAATATTTTTTTTATCGCTGACAATCCCCGGAGACTGCATCTGCACCGTTGCCGAATTGAACACGCCCATATCCATCACCCGCTGGCGCGCCGAGGTCAGTCCGGTGGGCGTGACCAAATCTCCGGATTCAAAGCCCAGATTGTTCTCAATGAACCACTTATTGGTCCGATCGGAATTGACAACAATCCGGTTCACCCGCACCTGTGGCCCCTCTTCAATGCGAACGGCAATCCGTGCGGCGGTTCCATCCTCCGAAAGTGCCGTGTTCCAGGTGACGTTGGCAAACATGTATCCCCGTTCCTGGTATGCTTTCAGAATCAAATCCGCAGCATCGCGAACGAAGTATTCATTATACGGTTGGCCCAAATGGAGTTTTCCTGCGTCCAGCAATTCATCACGGGTGAACACCGCTGGCGTATTGCCTGAAATATCAATGTTTTCAACGAGGGTTTGCACCCCTTCTGTCACAGTCACCTGCACCAGCAGTGATGTCAGCGCATCATCAATATAAACACAGGGACGCACCCCTGTTTCACCGGCCGCATCCCGACTATATGGCAAAGACACCGGATGAAATGTCCGCCCCGCTCTTTTAATGGATGTCTGTTTTTCAATCACACAGGCGTCGCTGACCCGGGCATCCATGAACCCCTGTTCCGCGTAAATATCCTCAAGATGCCGCATGGCTTCAAAATACTTGTTCGGATGATAGATGCTCTCCGGCCGTTCGTAAACCGATCGCGTGCCACGGGGACGGCCTTTGGCAATGAAGTCATCGCTTTCAGCAACAACATCGTTCACGGCGCGGGTGCTCAGTGGCTCAAACATCACGTCTTCCCGATTCTGTTCTGCTATAAACGCAAAGGTTTCATCCCGAAGGTCACTGACACTGAAATGCCTTGCGCCATCTATCAGGATATCCACCACTTCCACCTGCGGGCCCTCTTTCACGAGATATCGGATTGCCTGATAGGTCACATCCCGGTTCTCGCATGGTCGATTATATGAAACCGTATACCATTTTTGCGGGTTGGCGTAGCATCGTCGATAGGCCACCACTTCTGCATGAAACAACCCCTTTGACAGGGCGTACTCTTTGAGCTTCGTTACCGACTTCTCAATTCCCCGCGCATCGCTTCGAAAATCCGGCTGCCAAATCTCTTCCTGCAAATCCCGTCTGCGCAGTTTGTCATTTCCGGAAAACTCAATCAGTGTCCGCAGCCCCACCACGGCATGAATGGTCAGGGAGTAACGATTCCGATCAACTCGCGTCGTAGAATATTCGTCGAGAATCCGGGCATCCGGATACCCCAATTCAAACAATGTCGCTGACAATTTCGAAAGCGCATCCTGCACTGCCTCTTCATCCCGGATAATTCCCCTTTTCAGTCCCGATGCTCTCAGCAGCTGTTCCTGGGAAAGCTCCTCGGTCAACCCGACAATCTTCACCTCCACATATTCATCCGGCGTTCCTTCTACCACATCGATCAACAGTGCCAGTTCCGACACAACATCGGTGGTTTCAAGGCGCACAGAGGCTGTCGCGTCGTTGTACCCGCGCTTTCCGTATTCATTGAGCAGGCGATCCCGCAGGTCAATCAATGCCTCGCTTTCAGGCACAATCGTACCCCCGGGAGCATATCCGATGGCCCGCTTTATCTCGGATTCACTCAATGCCTCATTGCCCTCCAGCACCAACCGGGACACCCGAAACATCGGCTCCACCCGAACCAGCACCACCACACCATCGGTTCCGGACTCGCGAGCGGAAATCTGAACATGGCGATATTTACCGCTCTCCCATAAGGTCATCACCATCTGACGCGCCAATTCCCGAGTCAGAATCGCGCCGGATTCAATATTCAAATCCCGAACCGGATCGAGTCCCTTGGGGGGGCGAACGGCTTCAATGGACATAATTCGCTTGCCAAGCAGTTTTTCAAGCTGGCTGCTGGAAATACCCGCATACTGCAGCGTCTCCCCCGGAATGGGCGTATCCAGCATCACATCCAGCTCCTTCTTCCAGGACATATCCCGCATTGCACCCGTGCCGCGAAGCTGGGCCTCAGCCAGACCGCCGGAAAGAAACAATATCAATCCCCACAGAATTCCCAAAGTCGCCAAACGGTTCATCAACGTCTAAAACTCCAGTCGGAATCGCAAATCGAGACCCCAGTTTCCGGTTTTACTCGTCTCGTTCTTGTTGTCATATCCGGCCGACACCGACACGTTGTCATTAATTTCATAACTCATGGTACCTTCCACATCCTGTTCCTGCCCAACACTGGATGATACCTGAACCCAGATATCTTCTGAAATGCGTTTTCCAAGGGCCACCCGAGTGGTCTCCGCTTCGGCTTTCTCCGAATACTCACTGTACACATTCAACTCGACGGGTATCGTGCCGGAGCTCACATTCTCCAGCAACGGGGCAAGGCTCATTGCCAGGCCCTGACTGTTCATTGCGGTGTGCTCCTGCTTAATCATACCGGTAAGCAATAAAATGACGATATCCTCCTGCGAAAGAAACGGCTGACTAGACAATCGCACCGTATAGTCATCCACCGAACCTTCCGCAGTGATGGTTACTTTCCAGTCCCGCACGTCCACATCCGCAGTGACTCTGAAATTCGGATTTTCCGGCCGATTGGGATCCTTGAACGACAGATACGCATTCTGTATTTCAAACGTTTTACCGGCAAAGCGCACCTCCCCTCCCACACCGACAATTCTGCCAAGGAAACCATAGGTCTGATTGGTGCCCACCAGCCGAAGCTGTTCTTCCTCATCATCAATTTTCAAACGGGCATCGAGCAGATTGTTGAGTATCACCAGGTTTCTTTCACCGTGCAGCCGAACGTCATACTCAAAACTATCCTTACTCTTGTCAAAAACTCTCGGGCGGGTAGTGCGTTTGCGTTTGCCGCTGATGCCCGCCACATCCAGGTCCGACAACTCCACTATATGAACCGGGGCGGTATATTTAAAATTCGATATTTCCACATCTCCCGTCACAAACGGTACATCCCGCAGTGCCCCCGGTACCATTACCAGACCGCCCTTCTGCGTCGACGCTTTCAACACCAGATCGTCGAGCAGATGCAACTCCAGATTGGCGGCATCCAAATCAAAACGATAGTCATCTACTGCGAACCCATTCAACGCAATCCACCCGCTCATATCCAGCGTGCCCCCCGCTGTTTTCCCCTTGAAATTTTCAATGCGGATCATGTTGGATCCCAGCCGAAGCTTTCCATTCACGTCGTCAATGGGATGAGGAAAGCCATTCACCACAAAATTCGCTTCAGACACTTCGGCCTCGCCCCGGAATTTCAAATCCGCCCATGGACCACTCAAAATCGTTTTGAACGACAGCGTGCCGCCGCTCTCGGATACGCCATCCACCAGCGATGGCACCACCTTCAGATTCGAAAGCCCCCGGGCAGAAAGCTTCAGCCGATCGACGCTCGCACTTCCACCCAAATCAAACACCACGTTCTTTCCGAGAAACCGCGCACCTTCCATGCTGACCAGTCCATCATGAATAACAAACTCGACCGGTGCCTTATTGGCCAGTTTGAATCGATTGTACTGCCCGGACAGACTGAAAATTCGGCCATCACCGTTCAGGTGTGGATTCTTCGACATTTTACCGGATATTGCAATTTCTCCAGTGGCATCCAGTGCCACCTGTTGCCCCGGCACTTTAAGTCCCAGGACACCGGCCAAATCCAAGTCGGTTACAAATCCCTCCATCAGAAACGTGTTGGCATTGAAATCAAAAACACTGTGCTCCAATGTCACTTTCCGGTCCGCCAGCATCCCAAAAACCTGCAATACATTTTTATCGAGAGACAGGTCCAGTTTGCTGGAGCCAAACTTCATCTGATGTCTGGACATTCTGGACAGCTCAAGGGTGGCTTCGCCACGGGGGGCGTCCACTGTCCCCTCCACCACCACATACGCGTTTCCGATGCCATTCAACTCCAGATCGCTCACCATGGGGTATACAATATCTTCAATTCGCACACCGGTTGCCACCCCCGTAAAATTCAGTTCGTTTTTCATCCCGAGCGTACCGGAAATGGTCACACTGCCTTTGCCCTTGGTCATGTTAAAGGGATTCACTGTCAAAATACCGTCATCGTACAACGCGTTCAGTTCGCCTCCGCCAAATACCTCATTGAAAAGTGTCAATCCTTCATGGGACAACACCGTTTCCACTCGCAGATTCTCGGGTTGGGTCTGATACTGAATATCCACTTTGCCCGACACGTAACCTTTGGGATTTCCAAAGTCAGATATGTCGAGATGATACGATTTTGCCAGGTCTTCCAGTTCTGCCCGCTCCACGTCAAACACCGTGTCAATGCTCAACCCGGCTGGAGAATAAAAATCCAGGGCCAGCCGTGCTGTGCGGTATCGGCTTTTTCGGCTCCGAATATTCAAGTCGTTGAAACTAAGCACCTCCCCGTCGAAACGAACCTTCGTCGACACATGCCGGTAGTCAAATCCGGAAAACATCATATCGTTGAAATCCGCCGTCGCATCAATGATTGGCGCCCCATATCCCGGTGCGTCAATCCGACAATCGAGACTGCCAGTTCCGCCCACCGTAAATCCGCTGATAACGCCCACATCCGCCAGATTCATCTTTTTCGAATGTGACTGCAGAGACCATCCGGTCGCTTTGTCGAAAGCGAACGTCATATTGACATTCGTCAGTGAGTCGTTTTTGCGAACAGTAAATCCATTGCCCACAAGCCCCTTTTCCGTGATGGTGAACGGGCCCTGCACCGTTAAATCAGAAATGGCGAGAATGGTGTCTTTCCGTGCCTTCCGATAGCTGTCACTGAACACCTGATGGTTCTTCACATGAAGCCGGGTGGTTCCCTTCAGCCGCAAGTCGTTGAGTGTGCCGCTGACTTTGGCGGACCCGGTCATTTCCTGCATCACGTACGAGTTATCCACCGTCAGATTTTCAAGCAGTTTCGCCAACTCAATCCGGTCCAGTTCAACATCGCTCTCAATGGTCAATGCGCCGTCGAATGCCAACTTTCCGTCCAGCCGCAGTGCACCTCCTGCTGTCCGGAGTTCCACCCCTTTCCATTCCAGCCGCTCCTTTGAGTAGTCCACTGTTCCGTCCAAATCGCCAATTACAAAATCCGACACTTCGATTCCCCGAAGCTTCAACTCTCCTTTCGCGGTAATCGCCGGTTTGCCCTGCGCTGAAAAAGCAAGGCCCGCCTCCCCGGCAAAAGCCACATGTCCTTTCAGTTCAGGCAGCGGAATGGGAAACCGCGACAATCGGTTCAGTGGTGTATCCACTGATAAAAATGCAGCGGTCAGCTGATTTTCCGTAAAATTCATCGGCACAAACATGTCCCGGGTTTCAATGGATACCTCTGCAATTTTTCCGGTGAACGTGCGGATGTTCAACGCATCCTCGTTGAGAGCAGCCCGCAGTTTCAGTCCCTCAACCCGTTCGTTGATGTCGATGTCTCCCTTGCGATAACGGCCGGCAGCGCGTTCGAGCAGCACCCGGATTTCAATCCGATCCTCATCGGTGTGCCGCCCGGTAATATCCAGATAGAGTCCGGACAATGTCAGCCCCACTTCGCCGATCCCACCCGGATCGTCCACATTCAGCTCAAAATGCCCGCCACTCAGCGCCACCACGTCAAAACGGGGCAGGAAAGACAGGTCAATCCGTTCGCTTTCGTCATCTCCAATTCTGGAAGCCTGTCGAAAGCTCGCCATGTCGTCAGGATGCAGCGATACCCTGCAATCCGGCGCCCCCATATATATTTCCTCGATGCTGATTTGTCCGGCGAGCAAATCCAACGCATCCGGTGAAACTTCGGCTTCTTCCACAACACATGTCACATCGAGATCCACGCCGTTGATTTTCAATTTTTCAAGAAGAAGCCTGGGGGGAAAAAATTCCAGGTCCACTTTTTGAAACGTGACTTCCAGTCCGGTCTGACGCCGAACCCCTTCGTAGAATTTCTTTGAAATCCAGCCAGAACCGTAATCCGAATAAACAAAGACAAGCGCCCCCGCAGCCAGTAGACCCACCAGCAGAATAAAGGCAAGAATAACCCGGGCAATCCGTTTTGCCATGTCATCCTTCCTTTTTCATCGTACGAAACATATTCCGCAGTGGTATCCAGTTCATGGTCATATTATATATAGACAGTCTAATAGGCTGAAATAATTAATTATTTTGTTCAATCCGACATCGGAGTCATGTCTCGTAAGTATCTGAAAAACCTCACCAATTGTGACCAAACAACCTACATGTCGTATACTATCACACACTGGTAATTTTACATAAATAATATATCGCACCAGCATACATAGCATCCATACGCCCACTCAACAGTCTCCCATAAATCACAACACCGGTGGAAAGAAACCTATTTCATGAAGCACTCGATGATTTTAAATTCGCAATCCATTTTTAAAGATTCAACCATTTCTGGAAAACTGGCAGCGTCAATTCGGGCCCATTCAAGCTGGCGCGACACCGTCATCGGCGTTTTTTTTTAAATGCAAAATGGGGGTGAATTTACAGGAGGCTATGCTGAGGCAATGAGATTTATTCAGCCGATTTGGACACCGTAAACCCGCTGTCCATGCTTCTGGCGGGTACACTTACCGTCAACGTTTTACTCTGACCATCCCACGAAGTGCTGGCGGATTCACCATCCACATACATCGGCGTGTCAGCGGACAATCCGTGATAAATAATTTCGTATGCCCGGCTGGAAGGCGCACCATCGTAGTCGCCATCGGCTGCACTGACTTCCAGACGGAGAGAGTCATCGGTGTAGGTCATCCCGGTAACACGGGATTCCCCAGCTGTCCGGAATTTCTCTGTCACACCATCATCTTCAAACAACTGGAATGATCCGTCCGCACCGGTGTACACGTGAATGGCCAACTGCTCATCGTCAATAAAAAACGTGGACTTGGCGTATGGCGCCATGGGAATGATTCCGCCCTCTTTAACAAATACCGGGATGTCGCCCGTTGACGTCTGGATGTTCTCGGTGGAATTGCCGGCATATTTCGTATCATCCCAGAAATTGTACCATCCGCCCTCGGGGAACCATACAGACACACTGTTGTTGCCATCTGAACAGTTGGGCGCCACCAGCATTTCACTTCCCCAGTAATACTGCATGTCCCGCTCCCAGGCGGTCGAGTTATTCTGATCCTCAAGGAACATCGGCCGGGCCATGGGCATACCGGTGGCCTGAGCGATACGGGCAAACGAATAAATATAGGGGATCATCTCATACCGGGTGGTAATGTAGACTTTGGCAGTTCCCTGGCAGGTGCTGTTGCGCTGAAGTGGCCAGCGACTGTGACCGGGACCATGGGGTTTCCAGATTGGCGTGAAACTCCCGAACGCCATATCCCACTGGCGATACAGGTTATCCTCATTTACGGTAACGTTGAAGTGCCCACCGGCATCGTGATTGAAATACGGAACGCCGGAAATACCGGCAGACTGCATCGCTTTGACCTGATAGGCCATATCCGACCAGTTGCTGTTCAGATCGCCGGTCCAGTACGCTCCCCAGCGCTGCGCGCCGGCAGTGAATCCCCGACTCCAGAAGTAGGGTCGCTTGGCATCCCCGATAGTCGGATCCCATCCTTCATGCACGCATGCCTTCTGCAGATTCAGGTGATAGTTGATGGACTCTTCCGCCCAACTCTTGCCACTGGCGAGAATCGTCGAATGGCGGTGATCGGGGTAATCAAATTCGTCCAGCCAAATCGCATCGCCCGGATACCCCAGAGACGGATTGAACGCATGGTCATAGAACAGATCCCATATCCACTGCCTGGTGTCGGGATTGGTGAAATCGGGGCAATCGTTGGCCCCGGGGATGGCGTAAGAATTGTTCCAGCTGGGGTTCAGCGGAATGCCCGGCCGGTTGAGGTCCAGCGTTACAGTCACCCCGTTTTCATCACACCAGCGCTTGTATTCCGCCGGATCCGGGAAGCGATCGGCCCGCCAGTCAAACCACGAATTTTTCTGACCGGATACCGCCTCATTGGACGCCCGCCATGCATTGTCGTTCACCTGATGGTCAAAGGCGTATCCCGCATTGCGATGTTTGGTAATCATATCCTTCCACCAGGATTCCCCCTGGTTGTTCGGGTCGGATTTGTCTGAAAGATGCAGACCGAACAATGATTTCTGAGGCATCCTCGGTCGACCGGTCAACTGGGTATAGCGGTCAACCACTTTGGTGATTTCCGGTCCGGCAATGAAGAAATAGTCCATCTGACCGCCGAAGCCTTCCCCGTCAATACTCAGGGAATAGCTATTGTTCGCCCCCAGACTGATTGTGTGGGTAAACGTGGTATTCAAAAACACACCGTATCCCCGGGATGACACAAAGAAGGGAACACGCAACGCACCTTCGGCGCCGCTTTTCACTGTCATACTGGTGCCAGCCCTGTCCAGTTTTTCAACACGCCCATATTCCCTGTGCCCCAGACCGGCAAAATGCTCTCCGGAGTCCGGCTCAAATGATGCAGTGATTGTGTTTCCCTGCCATGACACGCCGTCCAGATCGGCAAGCAGGGGGCCGTCCTCTCCCCGGATGGAATATTCAATCCGAAGTGGATTCTTCTGCACCACAAGAGACACACCATCCGCAGCGGGAGATGTCAACGTTACAGTGTCTCCCGAATCGTCCACCTTGAATCCGCCATCCCAATCATGTCGTTCCACCATTTCATATCGGTCGTCGGCATAGAACTCCTCGCCAGCCTGTATAATCTGAATCCGCGCCATGTAGTGGCCATACGCAGTGATTCGGAGGGTTTCACCGTCGGGACCGGCAATATCAACGCTCTTTTCACCTGGATCCGTATCTGTCTCCGTATCGGTATCCGAATCCGTGTCCGAGTCCGTATCCGAATCCGCATCCGAGTCTGTATCCGAATCTGTATCCGAATCTGTGTCCGAATCCATATCTGAGTCCGTATCCGAATCCGCATCCGAGTCTGTATCCGAATCCGCATCCGAGTCTGTATCCGAATCCGCATCCGAGTCCGTATCCGAATCCGCATCCGAGTCTGTATCCGAATCTGTATCCGTATCCGTGTCCGAATCCGTATCCGATGTTGTATCAGAACCACCTCCTCCAGAAGAGTCCGAGCACGCTGGAATCTGGAGCCATAGAACAAACAGTAACAATGCCATTGATCTGACGACCATTCACAAACCTCCAATTATTTCTATTTCTATGTGATCAGCATCCGGACCCATTACAACAACGGTAATCAGTCCACGCTGATCAGTAATCTGCCTCCGCTGGTGTGTGGGAGTGGATATTCTGAAAGGGGTGTACAAACTCTACCACGCATTAAACATAGTGGATATCCGATAATATATGAAATTGATAGAGACAGGAAACGGCAGGATGAGAAGTTAAAACGACGAAGGAAACCGGGTGCTATTTCGCAATATGACTCGTCAGGAGTTTGACCTGACCATAAATCTCCTTGCCGTCCACTCCGTTTTCTTCCAGATCCTTTTTGCGGAGCTCACTCCAGCAGTACGGGTCAATGGGACTCTGCCAATTGGTGCATCCGGGACCGGCGCTCCACCAGGTCCACCCGACGTAAACATCGTCATTTTCTTCCATATGTTTCAGCTGATCATCCAGCGCGGCCATGCAGGTGGCATCATCATATGACCCGAATTCTCCCAGAAATCCCTTTTTATTATTGTCATGAAGCCACTTCGTGAACTGCTGCATGCGATATGACCCGACTGTCTCAGGGGTACACCCTGAACCCGCTTCGAAGGAACTGCATTCGCATTCGCCCCAATCGGAGCTGTCCACATTCAAGTATTGGTGCACTTCAAAAATCAGATGGTCATCCCCAAGGGGGTCTACAATCTGAAGCATCGCCTCGGCATTGGTCAGCTCCCCATCGAGATCCGGCCAGCCCTGCGTCCAGCTGTGGGCGCCACTCCATCCATTCGCATTAAGGAAAATCAAATTTTCCGCCCCGGTATCGCGAATGGCCGCAATGGCGGTATTGGCGGCTGTGACCCACTGGGCAGTGCTCATATCGTGGGGCTCATTCATAATACCGAACATCACTTCCGGATATGGTTTAAAAGTCTCCGCGAGCCGACGCCAGGCATCAGCGAAATCGTCGTACGACACTTCATCCGAACCAATCAGTTTTCCACCGTACCGGGCGTAATTGTGCATATCGATCAGCACTTTTGCCCGATACTTTTTCGAATGGAAAACAGTAATTTTCAACGACTCAAATTGCTCTTCGTCAAACTCGCCGCCCAGTTCCGGCTGCAGGTACTCCCATTTAAATGGCAACCGAATCGTGGTCATTCCCCACCCGCGAAAATACTTCAAATACGATTCGTATCCCTTGGTCAGATACTGATTCGGCCAAGTGCTGGACCCACCATCCCATTCGGGACCGCTCATATTCACACCAACGAAAGGCAATCCCGAAAGATTGAAATTAAATGACGCGTTCTCATCAATAGAGGTATCGTACTCCACTGGTTGTTCGTCCTCTCTGGGGACTTTTTCGGTGTCGTCATCGTAAACATACGTCTGAGAGTCTGCATCTTCTCCAGGTATACATCCCGAAATCGAAACAACCCCCACAGTCAAAATGATCATTGGCAAATGTCGTAAAATCGCTGCTGGCCTGCTCATGAGTATCCTTGTCCTTTATCCAAGTAATTAAAGTCATCGCAATAAGACTTTATTTTTTTACGGGAGTTCTGGAGCCCTCTCCTTTTCAGCTGGTGGCATCATCGGGAAAAAATGGCTCATTTTTCCAATCATCCATTGCCCGAAGTAACCAGCCGCGCCAGCGCTTCTTTCTGCGCGGCAGTGGACGCCAGTGTCTGCGCTTCTTCAAGGTACTGATTCACAAGACTTTCTGCCGCGTTCTGTGCCTGAAGCAATCGCGCTGCTTCCAGATTATAAATAAAAATATTGTCCGTGTCATATCCGTTCGCCAGATGGCGGTATATATCCGAGGCTTCCTGCAACTTTCCATCTTCTTCATACAGCGTCGCCAGGGGGATGGCAGCATCCGGGTCATATTGCTCGTGCCCCACGGTCTTGCAGCAATGTTCGAGCACCGCCTTGAAACATCCGATGGCTTCTTTGCGTTCATTCAGCGCCAGATGCGTCAAGCCCAATTCCCTGAAAACCCGCATATCCGGATGAATCGCCCCCATCGTGTCCAAAGCGTTTTCCAGTGTTCGCTTTGCCCGTGCCAGCTCGCCCCGTTCCCTCAAAAAAATGCCGAGATGCAACAGGGGCACATGATTACCCGGCGCAGCGCGGTATGCCTTCAGCAGCGCTTCTTCCGCAGCGTCATACTCTTCCTTCAATGAATGTATGGTAGACAACATCTCGTAAGCAACCCACAATTCTTCAACATTATCGGTCTCGCTATCTGTCGCCTTCCCGATAAATCGCTGCAGCGATGCGTGCCCGCCGTTAAAGTCCTCCGAAATCAGCTGCAATCGGGCTTTCTCCAGAAAAAAATACATCGCATCATCCAGATTCATTTCCTCAGCCACGGACTCCAACATCTGCAACGCCGCCGCCGTTTCTCCCTCGTGGGCAGCCATCAGCGCACGATAAAAGTCTTCCGGATATGTGGAGAACTCCGCAGCCATCTCGGGACTCCAGGCCCCCGAAATGACTGCCAGAAGCTCATCGTCCGTCATTTCCAATTCTTCATCCTCCTCATCCGCCGCAGCACGCGCGTCAATTTCGGCCAGCAACCGATTCACTTCCTGTTCCACTTCCGGGTGCCCGTCAATCATCAACGCGTCATTTGCTGCTTCAGATGCCCGCTCAAAATCACCTTCCTTCAGAAATGCGCGCGCTTTCTCGATTCGGCCCATTGCCAGACGACGTGCACACAACTGCACGTTCTCGCGAACAGCCGCAACTTCACACTCATTTTCCTTCGCCGATTTTTTCAACGCTCGCTGAAATGCCAGTCGCGCTTCACCGTAGTTCCCCACGGACAGGAGGCGTTCCCCTTCTTCCCGGTGATGGGTGAAATCTCCGCCAGTTATCCATTTTAAAATTGACATGTACACTTCCTCTCTTCCCGCAATGCATGCCATTTCACAGGAGAATAACAGCGTCGCCCGCCGTCACCTGTCGACAGACCATCGGCGCCGCTGATATTCACCGAACTTTTTGCCTTATAAGGCATCATCGGGGTCAATACAATATGTCGGGAAAGAACCTGTCAACAGTGGAGTTACTCCACATACACATTAATGAAGCAATCAATATTGGTCTCAATGCGGAAATTGGACGCTTCGGTGTGCCGTTCCGCATGGTAAATATCCATATCATACGTACCATCTTCCTCAATATCGAGCTCATTGGCCATTTTATCGAAATCGATGGTGCCTTCAAATGGCCAGTGCATTCCCCCAATATCCAGCGCCAGGTGATTATTCACAAAAATCCACAAGTCATCATCTCCGCGGAAAGTGAACCTTTCCCCCCCGGAATATTTGAACTGCAGATGCACTTCCGTGGTGAACAGGAAATTGTGAGGTGTTCCATCGGCATCAGTCTGATTATTTTCAGCCTTCATGCCTTCGTCCTCGCCAATAGGAAAAAACCGTTTGGAATCAAACACATAACTTCCATCGTTCTCTTTCGCGAGGCTCAACCATTTCTGTACCCGCGAGTTCACTCCGTCCACATCGGTGTACCACTCCTCAAACGACGAAATGCCATCATACATTGGCGGTGGCGGGTCATAGGACTCCCAAACCTTGTTGCTGTTTTCCCAGTTCACATCCCATTCATTTGTTGAATCCAGCCTCGCCCCCTCAAGATTGCCGCCGTTGGGACATTCTTTCTGACAGGCGGTGTCCACCACCTGAAATTCTCCCCATGGGTCAATCATCTGAGGCTTTTTACTGGAGGGCAAATCCGGGTCCAGTACCCCCTGCAGAGGTCCCCAACCGAGGTTAATCCGCTCAAAGTCGGGATGGTCTGAAGTAAAATCCCGAAATGTCGCAAGAATTACTTTGCCGCAACTGCCCTGACCCGGCTCATACTCATCAAAATCATACCAGGTGTTCGGCGGCAATTCCGGGTCACCGTCGCTGTCCGAATCCGCGTCAGAATCCGTGTCTGAATCCATATCTGAATCCATATCTGAATCGGCGTCAGAATCCGAATCCGCGTCCGAGGGATCCGGGTCTACCTTTTTAGCCGCATCATCAGTGCAGGCACTCACTGCCCCAATTGTTCCCACGAGCAACAATAGAAACCATAATTGCAATCCCAAACGGGCGTCGTACTCTTTCCGGGGACCATTCATCTTTTCTCTCCTCTATTTTCATTAAAAAAATAAGCCTATGACTCTTTTTCAGTCATATTGAATTCTCAACTCAGAATACGAAATTGCAACGTTTTGGAAAAGTACTAATGGAAAAATTGCTCAAAAGAGAATGGACAATGCATTCAAAACCATATCTGAAACACCGGAATGCCTCCTGTGGAACTCGTTTTCTGCAATGGTTTTTCCAATAAATCTTGTCCGCCGGGTTGCACGAGGGTATTGATAAAGAATAGTTAAAAACACTACATCTATCCGGATTTGTACGCCGAACGGATCCGGCAAAGGATATAGCAAGCCGATACAAACATGTTTTCGACCTACCCTCAGCACCGCGATCAACTGAATGAAACAGCCTCCACCTACATTTTTTATGTATCGCTAACCATTGGATTCATCGTCACGCTGTTCGCCGTCTTCAACTTCTTCGGGGTAACCCGGGATACACAGCCCCAGGTGATGCTGCACGATTCCGTTCTCGCGATGGCGGCCTTTGCCACTGCCTGGCTCCAGGTTCGAAAAAAAATACCCAGTCGGTTGGCTCACCCGGTGATGACATTGCTGATGCTCACCCTTGCTTCGAGCACCTTTCACTCCATGTATCTCGATCCCAGACCCGTGTTCACCATCCACTTTCTTATTTTTTATCTTGTGGTCGGCAATATCTTCCTATCCATTCCCTGGGCACTGGTCACATTCATCACCACGTTGATTGCCTGGTTTGTCATTGGCGCCCATCGCCTTTCGCCATCCGAGTTCATCGACTACAGTCTGGCGATTGTCACTGCCATCCTCGCATCTTTCATGTTGCTCCAGGTTCGCATTTGCAGAACGATTAAATTGATTACCCTCCACCACAAAGACAAAGAAGCCAGAGAAAAACTCGCTCAATCCATTGAAGATACAAAACGGGAAATCATCGAACGCCAGAAAGCAGAGTTCGAACAGAATCGTCTCGAAAATCAGCTGCGCCAGGCACAGAAACTGGAAGCAGTGGGACGCCTTGCGGGCGGCGTGGCACACGATATCAACAACATGCTCGCCGTGATTTCAGGAACGACGGAATCGTTGCTGCAGGACCACACGGCCATCAGCCAGGAAATTGCAGAAGATCTCGAAAGCGTTCTGGCAGCATGCAACCGCGGAAAAAATTTAACTTCAAACCTTCTCGGTTTCGCGCAGAAAGGGAAGTATCGGCGGGAGCAAATCGACGTCAATCAGCTGATCCGCGACGTGAAAACCTTCATGTCGAGAAGCATCCCTGATCATATCTGGTTCGAAACATTCCTCAGTCAGGAATTGCCATGTATCGAAGGCGACCCCGGTCAAATCAATCAGGTACTCGTAAACCTGATAAACAACGCCGTGGATGCAATGGAAAGAGACGGCCACCTCGTTATCACCACGGAGCGGGTGGACGAAATAGAGCGACAGGGCGTATCCGGGCTGGAAAGTATCCGGGGAAAATTCATCAAAGTCATTGTTTCCGATACCGGCAGGGGAATGAAGGAAGGAACGATTGAACGGGCGTTTGAGCCATTTTTCTCCACTAAAAAAATGGGAGAGGGTACGGGGCTCGGACTCTCCATGGTCTATGGCACCATCACCAATCACGGCGGTGCCGTTCTGATTCGAAGTGCCATTGATCAGGGAACTTCGGTCACCATTTACCTGCCGGAATATACCCGCAACACACTCCGAATGGCAAAGGATTCACATCCCACAAGGATTAGCGGTGTACAGCAGGGGACTGTCCTTCTCGTGGATGACGAACCGCTGGTACGTAGCAGCGGCAGACGAATCCTCTCTCAGATGGGATTCGATGTCATCGAAGCATCGAACGGCGAGGAAGCCATTGGCAAGTATACGAATCAACATTATCAATTTGATGTGGTTCTGCTCGATCTCATCATGCCAGGCATGGAAGGGGACGAGGTCTTCCGGCGTCTCAAAGCGCTGGATCAGAATGTAAAGGTTATATTTGTTTCCGCTTACTCCAGGGATACCGTCCGCGTGGACAACCTGCTGGCGGAAGGCGCCATTGATTTCATTCAGAAGCCATTCAGCATCAGCGAAATCAACATGGCAATTACCACAGCGGTGGAAATTCCGCAGGTGCCCCCTCCTGCCTCTCTCCAGTAGAAATGTACCGCAGCCACTCTGAAATTGACTTTCCTCCCGACGTGCATACATAGTCGGTCAGGAAAGGAAGGTGACGGATGCCTCTGTTTGGAATGTTTATTGACCCATTCTACCTGATAATGCTGATTCCCGGATTTTTGCTTGCGGGGTGGGCTTCGCTGAAAGTGAAAACTACATTTGCCAAATACGCCCGCATCCCGTCATCACGAGGTCTGACCGGCGCTGAAACTGCGCGACGCATTCTTCGAAACAATGGGATTCACGATGTCCATGTGGAAGAAACACAGGGAATGTTGTCGGACCATTATGATCCCCGCAGTAAAGTGGTGCGACTCTCCCCGCAGGTATATCGGGAACCATCCGTAGCTTCCATGGCGGTAGCCGCACACGAAGTTGGCCATGCACTGCAACACGCCAAAGGATATGCACCGCTGGCGCTTCGTTCCGCAGCCGTGCCTCTGGCGCAACTGGGATCGTATGCACCATGGATCATTATGATAGGTGGCTTTTTATTGCACATGCTGGAGCTCGTGTATGTTGGCGTTGCGTTATTCACGGTGACGGTCATATTCCAGCTCATCACTCTGCCGGTTGAGTTCAATGCTTCCTCAAGGGCAAAGGCAGAACTTTCCTCCATGGGCCTGGTTACCCGGGGTGACGCCCAGGGCGTTTCAAAAGTGCTATCCGCTGCGGCGATGACCTACGTGGCTGCCGCAGTTACAGCCATTATGACTCTTCTGTACTATCTGATTCGTCTGGGTCTGATTGGCGGCAACAGAGACGACTGATACCCCCCTCAGGTGCAGAGTGCGATAATCGCGTCCACTTCCTTTTCACCAATGTCTCCCCGTTCACCAATCATCATGCCCCTTGCAGCAAGGGTTCTGGAGATGCTTTTACAATCCGCAGCAGTACGCTTGCAGGCCGCCAACGATGTGGGGCAACCGGTTTCTTCAAAGAATTGTTTTGTCCTTGCAATGCACTCATCAATAATTGCATCATCACTGGCGCCCTCAATTCCCCAGACCCGACGGGCATACTGTAAAATTTTTCCGGATTTCTGCTTTTGCGAATGGATCCCGTTCCCATGGTCGACATGACTCGCTCATCCGGGGGAATCAAATTCGAAAGTTCATTGATTGTATTTGCCCCGAACACAACCTTCACCGAATTGTAAAACGTGAAATTCTTCATATGTCTCAGCCCTTTTCGCTCCAAATGAAACACTACCGAAAATGAACCACTGCTGTTATGTAACATCGTCGATGCGGCGCCCCTGCTATCCGACAAAAACGGGAGGAAATGTTAAGCGGACAGAAATCTTGCTATTGCTTCGGCGAAATAAGTGTACTATTGGGTACATATCCAGCCTCTGGCTATCCGTTCAGCTTCACATTATCCAAGCTGTGCCGATCCTGGTGCGATTCCGGGGTAACACCGGCAGGACTGCAATCACAATCCCATAGGCTGGGGACGTATAAGGAGAGACCATGATGCAGCAGAGACTTCTTGGGCTATTGCTTTTTCTAGCCGTCGCTTGCGGCCAAGAAATGAATAGCGACGACACCAGAATAGAAAATAATGCTTCAGATCCAGGTGGTGATTCAGAGCCAGGTGATACTTCAGAGCCAGGTGATGATTCAGAGCCAGGTGATACTTCAGAGCAGGGTAATACTTCAGCGCCGCGTGATACTTCAGCGCCGCGCGATACTTCAGCGCCGCATGATACTTCAGCGCCGCGTGATACTTCAGCGCCGCGTGATACTTCAGCGCCGCATGATACTTCAGCGCCGCGTGATACTTCGGAGCCGCGTGATACTTCAGCGCCGCGTGATACTTCGGAGCCGCGTGATACTTCAGCGCCGCGTGATACTTCAGCGCCGCATGATACTTCAGAGCCGCGTGATACTTCAGAGCCGCGTGATACTTCAGAGCCGCGTGATACTTCAGAGCCGCGTGATACTTCGGAGCCGCGTGATACTTCAGAGCAGGGTGATACTTCTCCAGAAAAAGATGCATATTTATTTGGTCACTTTACAGGTGAATCACCAACTGGAGAACAGATATATTTTTCTGTCAGTAGTGACGGATTAAACTGGACAGATGTCAATAATTCTGCACCGGTCCTGGTTTCAAATGTTGGCGAACTGGGTGTACGTGACCCATCTCTGATCCGTTCTGTAGATGGTACTGAATTCTGGATTATTGCAACTGACCTCAGAATTGCCAGTGGAAAAGGATGGAACGTTGCAATGCATAGTGGCAGTACTTCACTGGTCATCTGGGAATCCACTGATTTAGTAAACTGGTCAGAACCATGGCTGGCAGATGTTGCTGGATCTATTCCAGATGCAGGATGTGCTTGGGCACCTGAAGCAATATATGACGAAACCATAGGTAGTTATGTCGTATACTGGGCAACAATTTCCCCCTTGGATGCAGTAGATAAAGCCAGAATATACTATGCAACAACAACTGATTTCAGGGATTTCTCGACACCTCAGATGTATATCAATCGTCCGGGAAGTCAGGGAATTATTGACACTCAGATTATCAAAGTAGCAAACAGTACTTATAAATATTATCGTGCTTCGGGGGATGGTCAGATTACCTTCGAAGGTAGCAACTCAATACTGGGAGTCTGGACAACTCTTGGAAATATTTCCCATTTAGGTCTGACAGGCGCTGATGTAGAAGGGCCTATACTATACAAGTTCAACAATGTCAGCCGGTGGGGTTTGATGGTAGATCAATATGCTACGGGTGGAGGTTATTTGCCCCTCGTATCTCATGATTTATCCGCTGCAAGTAATTTTGACATTGTCGATAGTTCTGAGTATTCACTGGGAATAAGTCATAAACGCCATGGTGGTATTTTGAATATCACGATTGATGAACTGAATGCAATTAGAGCAAAATGGCCCAGTGAGTCTTTTTCCAGGATTCAATCCTATAATTATGCGGATAGATATGTAAGACATTACGACTTTGAAGGAAGAATTGATGCAAATGTAAATCCTGTGGCCGATTCAATGTGGAAGATAGTAAAAGGATTGGCAGGAAGTGGCGTTTCTTTTGAGTCAGTTAATCATCCTGGTTATTATTTAAGTCCCTCTAATTACATTATCTATCTGCATGAGAATGATAGTACTGGTCAGTTTGCTCAGGATTCCACATTTTATGAAGTAGAAGGATTTGCTGATCCCAATTGGGTCTCTTATCAGTCATATAGCTATCCGAATAGATATTTAAGGCACTATGATTATAAATTACGAATTGATACAGTATCAGCAGACTCAACAGATCAAGAAAAACAGGATGCCACATTCAAAGTTGTTGACTAGTCAGGGCGATGTTGTTGAGGAATGCGGCAAAAACTTTTTGTTTGCAGATGGGACCGCGGTATGCTCATTTACCGAACAGGCACACAGTGACGCTTATGGCATTTTGCAGGACTGATTCTTCAGAGCGAAAAATCACAGCGAAAAAATCACCGAAAAAATCACTCCGAAAAAATCACTCCGAGCGTTTGAAAAAGGCGTTTGAAAAAGGGCCACAGGCGCGGCAGCAGGTCGCGTCGATTAAAAGACGAGAGGACTTCTTACGGTTTTGATGGCGGCGCCGAGCGATGGTTATAATTGATGGTTTTTCACCCGAAACCCGATCACGCCGGGAGTGGAACGCACTACCTCTGCGGCAATATCACAGGCAAAGCGAATCATTTCCATGTCGGTCATCCCATGCAATAAGCCGTACATGATTCCCGCGCGAAACGAGTCTCCGGCGCCGGCCGTGTCAACTGCATCTGTTACTTTGCTGGGCGACATGGTCTTTTTATGGGTTCTTCCGAACCACAAGTCCGATTCTCCGAATGTGAAAATAGATAGCCCCGCACAATGCTGCAAATAGTTGTTAAAGATCTCATGAAAATCCGAAGCGCCGTAGGTTCGAAGAAGAAAATCCTGCGATACAATCACCACCGCCGCATGTGATGCCAGGGGATTGTCAAATGCCGTATCAATGGCCACAAATGGAATTTTTTTTTCTTTCGCAGCCAATGCCACTTGCACTGTTGCTTCACCAAAAGATGGGTCGGCACAAGCGACATGCGCCTGTTGCACCCGTGACACTGTCGGCATCTCCCATTGCCTTGTGGTAAACAGCAACGCCTCATAGCGGCCAAACACCGTTCGCGATGTATTGTCGCAAATCATGATTTCCTCAATACCTGCATAGCCCGGGGGAGTCACAATTGGTGTATCATCGATTCCTTCTCCACAAATGAACGCACGGGTCTGCTGCCCCGATTTGCTGTCGCCCAGCCAGTTCCCTTCCAACGATACATCTACACCAAGCCGGCGTAACACCACTGCAGAAGAGAGCGCTTCACCACAAAAGTTTCTGGCTTGAGAAATGATTTCGCCATATCCATTTGCATCCGGATATACACCGCGAATCCGATACAATATTCCGGTAGAAATGTGGCCAAAACAATATGCCCGATACATACGTCCTCCCTGGTCTGGATGTTTCTCAAAAAGTTTCTCTTATTTATGTATATTCACATCCATAAAACAGGTCATCGGAACTCTGCCGATATGGAGTGACGCCAGTTTTGCGTCGGTTGCCCCACGAAAATTGGCCCACGAAAATTGGCTCAGAGTGATTATTGTTCCGTTGTACGAAGTTTGGATATGCGCGATGAATCTGCGGTTTATTTGATATTTTGTTCAGGGTTCAGACGGAATGCCCAGGTTCGTTCCGGGTGATTTGTGGTCACGCTGTCCTCGGTTGAATTGCTCGTCGGGAAATCCTACAGTCCAGACGCACGTAACCAGAGTTGCAATGCATGCCATGCCATTTGCCGACGTCTTTTATCGATACCTGCTGCTACAC
>JBNKCR010000014.1:0-2700 GCA_050287845.1 Polyangia bacterium | reverse complement strand
AGCTGGGGTATTTTTCCTGTATCTTCACCACTTTTCCCTCAAATTGTCGCTTTACTGCACAAATACCGGGGTAATTCTTTTTGCACAGCTTTTAGAAACCGCTTAAACACAACGATTCAGAACACCTCGAATAGCTCAATTTGTAACCCAATCCGCTGCAAAGGCATTTTCAGGATTGTTGCTCTGCGGCGCAGGGGATTGCGTCGCCTTTGTTTCCCAGTTCCCCGCCAGGGAGCGAACTTCATGGTTTGTGAGCGCACGGCTGTAGATGCGGACATCATCGACAATGATATCGCTGTGCATACTCACGCTGGTGGAAGCAGCGTCCGCCAGACCACCAATTCGCCACTGCGACGCACCGAAATCTCTATAGGTTTCATTGATACGCAGCGTCGAGTTGGCCGCACGGTTCCCATCGATGAATAATTCATAACTGAGGTTCTCCGGATTGAATACCGCTGCCAGGTGATGGAATTCGCCGGGAGCCATGGCCGGAGCAGTCAGTGTGTACGAATTATTTTCAGAATGATATGTGGCGCTGAAATGTTGGGCTGCGTCGTACCACAGACCGATAGGCGGATCGGGTTTGATGAGGATGCCGTAGCCGGATTCGGTGTTGGGGTCTGTCTGACTGGCCGGACTGGACATCACGCGGACCCAGGCGGCCAGTGTGTGTGGACCGTTTTGCACGGTGTCCATTTCATTGTCTGTGGGCAACAATACATAGTCCACGTCTCCCGAATTACTATCGCAATGGAGCGCCCCATGAATTCGACCGTCACTCGGTTGCCAGTTCGGGTCGCCAAAGACGATGCCATGGCGGGCATTTCCAGATGCTTCGTTGGCAGTAGAGCCGGAAGATTCATCCAGGGGCCAGTGGCCAAGCAGGGCCGGGTCCACCAAAACGTCGATTTTAAACTGCTGGGAAGATGAGCCATCTGGATTGTTGGACTCGAGGGTGATGAGTTCTGTGGTGCCAACGTCATCGTATCCGGGAGCACCGAAGAGGCGAAGGCGGTTCGCATCGAAATGGAGCCATGCAGGCAGTTCAGAGGCTGCGACGGTCCCCGATGGCGCACCTTTGATTTCGGTAAAGTAGTCGTATAGAATATCCACAAATGCATTTTGCGGCGCGGGTCTGAGAAAATCCGGCAGGTCGGCGGCAAGCGCCGTTGTGTTGGGAAGACAGTCCAGCCGTGTATTGGTATCGACTGTCCCGTAATTGGTCAGGCGCACCGGATACACTTCAATGGTCTGATTTTCGTAGCCAAGCCGGAAAGTCTCCTGGGATTCACCTGACCTGAAGGACTCCGTTGCCACAAATGGAACCTCGTGAAATTGCCAGTTTTCATCGACCTGGGCGAACCATGAAACAATACTTTTCCATGGAACGCCCAATTGCTCCACCAGAAAACCGATGTTGCACTTGCCGGTAGCGGAATCGACACACCGTGTCCAGAACTGTGCCAACAGGAGGTCGTTGGCAGAAATACTGCTGGGGATAGTATGATGGAGCTGCACACCGGCGGTAGTGGCGGGTATCTCCCCGGTTCTGATTACCCAGAAGCCGAGCATGCCCTGGACAGGTCCTTCGGTATGGGTGTCCCAGATGATGGAAGGTTCGCCGAAGTGTTCGAACCCGGGTGTATTGTTCGGAGAAAGTAAAGAGGTTCCCAATTGATCGGAATCGGGACAAGGCAGCGCTGAGCCGCTGTCTGTTTCACCGGAGTCCGAATCGGTTGACAATGGGTCGGTGTCCGTGTTGGTGCCTGATTCCGTATCGACATCTGAGTCGGTGCGGGATGCCGTGTCAACAATACCGGTGGTTGTTTCTGAATCGTCAGACGTTGAATCTGAGGGCTGGTCGTCCGCGCCATGCTCGTCGGCAATAATGATATCAGTGCCGCATCCGATCAACCAAACCAACACACCGGTGAGGCACAGTTGAGAACATGTAAATTTTGTTTCTTTCCGCATCGCATCGACATTACCCGAAATGAGAATGACGATAAATATCTAAATATATCGCAATCAGCATGAATGAAGTTGCAAAAAGCCAATGACTGAAACCACACTATCAACTTTCGAGACGAAGTATGGGGCAAATTTCACAGCTGGCTGAGAATCATGAGAAAGGATCTGGTTCCTTCGGAGACGGTCGTCACAATGGCCCTGAAATCAAACTTTTCGAATTTTCTCATGAATAGAACCACAGATTCTGTTCTTCGAATAATTAACTGAACAAGTGTTCACGCTTTCTGCCGTAAATATCAATATTTAGTCGTAATATAGAAACCCCCGTCCTTTGGGCGGGGTCAGAGACAGTAGGCTTCGCCAACTGTCGATAGAACTCACGTGATACTCCTTAATCAGAGTTGTCCCCACAACCAAAGAATAAGGAGAAATCACAAGAGTCGATTTCGCAAGTTATCACACTCTATATGGCACTGTCAGTATCACATTGTATGGGTTCCCAAATATCGATTTCGGATTCTAACCGGTCGGGTAGGACAGGAAGTGGCGAATTGCATTCGTGCATTTGCCGCGCAGATGAAATCCGAAATCGTTGAACTGAACGTTCAAGCGGATCATATCCATCTGCTTGTAATGATACCGCCGAAAATTTCAATATCACAGTATGTTGGAACGATGAAGGGAAGAACGGCGATTCGCGTGTTCAATAAATTTCGAGATTTGAAA
>JBNKCR010000013.1:0-105007 GCA_050287845.1 Polyangia bacterium | reverse complement strand
GCATTCCAAACAGTTTCATTGCTGCAATCGCAGTAATTCGCCATCTTTGCGCTTTCGTCCTCAGTCCCTCGGTCGATGTAGCTATGGCTACACCTCGGTCGGGCCTTGCGGGCGCGCAGCAAAGCTGCTCGTATTCCCGCGGTTTCGCTGGCGGAACCAAACCGATCCCCGCTCTAGGGGCTGGGGAGCGGAAGCGTACATGTGGCAGCTGTGTCGTATAGGACCGGGAATCGTATTCCAGCCCGCAGAGCATCCCATGGCTCTGTGCGTGGATTGAAATTCATGATATATAACACTCACTGGGAAGGTCACGGTCTGCTGCTGCAGTTTCGTGCCAAATCATCGCCTTTGACGAGTTTATTCCCCTGGATAACGGGTCATTGGTGAGTGGGCCTGTGTGGCGGACCTGGATTTGGTCGGGACAGAAGTGAAATGATTGGTTGCTGATGCGGCGGGTTACGAAGCGGCACAAAGTGATGTGTTCCTTTTTTTTATTGCAAATGATATGATTTAATTGAGAGTTTTCAATGAAACTATCATAAAATGATGATCGTAATGAGACTAATAGCAAAACCTTTACCCATAACCACGCCAGTGGCGGCGTTTCGAGAATGAACTCAGGGGTACATTATGAATTACTTAACGAACAATAATTATTCAGGTAAAAATCTTACATTTCGGTTGGCGGCGATGTTGGCACTATTCTTTCTGCTGACCTGTGCCTGCTCTGAGACCAATCAGGGCGTGGCCGCGCAGGGGGACGACTCTGATTCGCAGGGGTCACCTGACGGTGACAGTGATGCAGATGGCGATGTGGACTCCGGGAACAATGGCACCTCCGGGGGAGACAGCGACAGTGACGGCGACGGCGACAGTGACACCGATGCGGACAGCGACGGTGACAGCGACAGTGACAGCGACAGCGATGAAACGGTGTATGTGGATTGGCCTTTCGGGGACTATGCGGACGGAGATGGGGGGCTCTACACAGATGGGTTCTGGGGGTCCGATGGCGTGTGGTACCAGACACCTGAATTCTGCGAACCGCCCCCGTTCCCCAATGAGGCGACCTGTAAAGGGGAAGAAGGACTCTGGGGAAGAGCGTTGCAGATGGCTCTGTGGTTTTTCAATATCAACAAGTCCGGCAAAGGGGTGTATTGCACCGACGTCCAGTGGCGCGGTGCGGCGCATACCAGCGATGGCCACTTCAAGCTGGATCCCGACGACCTCAATGGGGTGAACATGTCTGCGGCGTATATCGAGAAGTATCGCGACGTGTTCGATCCGGACGGCAACGGGGAAGTGGACCTCTCTGGCGGATATTACGATGCCGGTGACTTTATAAAATTCGCACTCACCACCGGTTTCATGGCGCAGACGGTTGCCTGGTCCATGTACGAATTTCCGGAAGCATTTTCCGAAACCGGACTGGAAGGTGAGGCACTGGATCAGATTACCTGGGCGGCGGATTGGTTCCTGCGCAGCACTTTTGTGGAAGACAAATCTCTGCCTGCTGACGAATGGAATGTGGTGGCGTATGCGCACCAGAACGGCAGCCCATCAGATCATTCCTGTGGATGGATGCCTCCGGAGCTGCGAACCCCGGACAAGTGTCCCAGAATGGCCTACTTTTCCACCCACGAAAACCCCGGTGCGGATGTGACCGCATCGGCATCAGCGGCTCTGGCACTGACCTATCTGGTGACAAAGGACACTCGCCCGGAATACGCGGTGAATGCCTTGAATCACGCCATTGCGCTGTACAATTTTGCCCGGCAATATCCGGATACCACCGCCGATGGAAACGGTGGCCTGTATACGTCGGAATACGCGTGGGATGATCTGGCGTGGGCGGCCGCCTGGTTGTATGAGGCGACGAAAAACGAAAAGTACTTCGATGACGCGGTGGAATGGGCATACAACTTTCCGGGATTCAATAAGATTTGCGTTGATCAGTTGATTAAATGGGAATCGTACAATCAGGACAATGCCTGCTGGTATGAAAGCTGGACCCATGTATGGAACTCGGTGCGATCCGGCCTGTTTGTCAGACTGGCGGCATCCATGACCGAAGCCGGCAATGAGTACGGGCCGCTGTTTCAGATGATTGCCCGAATGGATACCATGGGGTGGGTTAACGGTCCTCATACCCCGCAGGGCTTTGCCACTAAAGTCGATGTGAGCTGGGGGTCTGCGCGCTACAATGCGGCGGGGCAACTGGTGGCCATGGTCTACGCCAAGCATTTCCCGGAAGATGAAGAGTCTGAACACATTAAGGAATGGGCGCAGCGCCAGTCGTTGTATCTGCTGGGGGACAATGAAGTGAACGGCGACCCGGAAGGCAAGAGCTTCATGATGGGATTCACGGATTTATCTCCCAATTACCCGTTGCAGCCGCACCATGCCGCTGGCCATGCGTCCATTTATGGCGAGCCGGGAATCCCCGAGGAGAACCGACATATTCTGTGGGGCGCTCTGGTGAATGGCCCATCGGGTGAGGACACTCATGAGGATGTCCGTGAGGATTTCGGTGCCAATGAGGTCACCATTGATTACAACGCGGCGTGGGTTGGTGCATTGGCCGGCAACTATGTGAACGCCGGCGCCAAGGGCTGCCCGGATCCGGATTTTCCGCCGGTTGAGGAGCGAATCGATGAGTTTTACACGCTCGGTAAGGTAAACAGCGTGGGTACATGCCGTACCCAGGTGGAAATTACCATGATGAATGAGTCCATACATCCGCCAAGGTTCAACGAGTATCTGGAAGCCAGATATTATATTGATGTGACGGATTTGACCGATGCCGGGATTGATCCCGCCACTATGACCGCCGACCTTATTTACGATAACAGTCAGCAGACGCCATCGGGTATTGAAGGACCATTCCCCTGCGAAGTCAACGGGGACATGTGGTACTTTAAGGTAACTTATGACGGTCAGCAGTTCTGGGGACGCCAGAGTCGCCTGGACGGGCCGAGAGTGGTGATGGTGGATTTGGGCGTGGCGAATAACGGGGATTGCGTCTGGGATGGCACCAACGATTACAGCTTTCAGGGATTGACTGAAGAGGAACATAAAACGCCAAGAATTACCGCCTACGGAAAGGACGACAAATTGCTCTGGGGGGAAGAGCCGGAATGTCATGAAGTACGCAGTGTGATCTGGGTTGAATAGTTATCGGGGACAGCATGAGGATGAATATGAATTATTTATACGGCTTTATTCTTTTTGGCTTTTTACTGACGGTATCCGGATTGGCGTGTGAAAACAGCGAAGGCGCCAAAACCGATGGAACCACTTCGAGCGGGGATGCGGATACAGATACCGATGCCGATACCGACGCGGACACGGATGGCGATACCGACACGGATTCGGACAGCGACTCGGACGGGGACAACGATAGTGATACCAACCCTGCGGAATGTGTGGATTTTCCCTGGAACGTTGAAGTGAAGCCCATCAACCTGCTGGTGCTTCTCGACCGATCCAAATCCATGGAGAAATATCCGGCAGATGCCGAGAAAAAATATGCGGATGTGGTGCAGGAAGCCATTGAAGCCATTGTGGAGCAGAACACGAAGTCCGAAATTATCAATTTTGCATTGAATGTATTTCCCGCGCCAGACATGTGCGATGTGGAATATGGCAACAGAGCCCCGGAGGATCAGGATTTCACCATTACCTGTCAAGCCGCCAGTCAATTTACCTCGGCAGATATGCGGTACAATGATCCGCTGGTGCCTTTCGCACCGACCATTACCATGGACACCTATGATAAGATTAAGGAAGTGCTTGAAACGGTAGGCAATTGCGGTGGCACACCGATTTCAAAAACGCTGCAATGGGCCAAAGCATACCTGGAATCCCAGCAATTCGAAAATGAAACCTACGTGCTGCTGGCCACGGACGGCGCTCCGGGATGCAATTTCAACCTGGATTGGAAGGAATGCGAAACGGCCACAGTGGGAATTCCGGCCACCGATTCGGTGATGTGTCTGGATGACCGGGACTCCGCCCATGCGGTTTATGAGCTTGCCGGTGCCGGATTCAAGACGCTGGTGGTTGGTGTGGGCAAAGATGTGGCTGAGTTTTCGGAAGTGATGGATGTGATTGCTTACTGGGGCATCCACGTGCCAACAGGCAACGAGTCTGATTTTTACGATATTCCTGCCCCGCCGGGGGGAGGAAACTGGTATTATCCGGCGGCAGATGCTGACACTCTCAGCGGTGTGTTTGAAGACGTGATTAACGAAACCGTCAGTTGTGTCTTCGATGTGGACTGGGCAGAAATTCCCGCAGTGGATCCCAACACCAAATTCGACGTCATCAAGTCCTGTTCCCAGATGCGGGTTTTCGGCGTGCCTCCCGAGGGCGGTGATAAACTGGAAGTCACGTACATGGAAAGTTGCGGCGATGAAAATCCCAATTCCGCGGATGCACGGTCCCAGTTGGGATGGACCTGGGCTGAGCACGAAGGAGAATCCTGGGGCAAGATTGAGGAAATCACGGATACCGCCAAATGTGTGAGAGTGAAGCTGTGCCAGAACGCCTGCTCCAAACTGAAAATGCAGCACGGTGTGAAAGAATGGGACGCTGTTTCCGCCTCCTTCGGTTGTCGGCCGATCATCTTCGTGGAGTAACAGGAATCCATCCCGGAACTGATCAGTTCCGATCATCCTGAAATTCATATATTATGCGTCGGGAAGATGCAGGTTGCTTTACGCAGCAGTACCTGCAACGCGACAAGCGAATGCCATATCTGAAGGAGAAGCGAAAGTATGGGATTGTTTTTGGGGTTGTTGGATGTCCAGACGGTCCACGTCAGGGAAGCGGAGATAGACGTGACGAAGCCGCCATTGCCAGTGCTGTCCGAAGAGGAGCGACTGCTCAGCCGGGCAGTAGAAAAACGGCGAAGGGAATTTGCCATGGGGCGAAATCTGGCGCGGGATGCGCTTCGGTCACTCGGGTATCCGGAGGTAACGATACCGGCCAATGACGACCGCAGTCCGAGGTGGCCTGAAATGATTGTGGGCTCTATCAGCCATTGCAATTCATATTGCGCAGCGGCGGTGGCCAGCACCAATGATGTTCAGTTCCTCGGAATCGATATCGAGGAATACGAAGAGCGCAAACTCAGCAATGATATGATATCATATGTGTGCGTAGCCGAGGAACTCGACTGGCTGGCGCAGCTATCGGTTGCTGCCCGGAAGCGGGCCGCAATGGCCATTTTTTCGGCGAAAGAAGCGTGGTACAAAGCCTGTTACCCGAAAACGCGGACGTTTCTGGATTTTAAAAGAGCGCGAATTGAGTTCGACCTGTTTGCCAAAGAAAAAGCGAAATGGCGCGGGATACTGCTGGACAACTGGGGGGCATTCAAACATGGAGAGACATTTCCTTTTGGCGCGAGTCACTTTGATGCCAGATATGTGGCATCGGCTTTTGTGAAGCCATACTCGAAGTGATTTGGGCGGTGTGATGTTGTCAGGGCAATACCCACTGCCGGGATGGCGGCAAACCGCAATGCAGCGTTTGTCTCTTTCTGCTGTGAAAAGTGGTAGAATCGAATCCGTATAAGCGTATCTTTTTCACTGGCGCGCAGGCGTTGCAAGAGACAACGTTTTTTGTTTTTTTCTGCTTCGGTGACATTCCCGGGATGTGGGAACGATAAAAACATATTCCGATAAATCCCGACTGGAAAATCGCCGGGAAAGCTGATAGGTAATTCAGCTCACAGAGAATTCACACGAGATCAAATGATGCCAATAGATTCACAGAAAAATATGAACGCAAAGAAGCCTTCGGACGGAATCCCGGAGGATGTGGCGCCTGTTGAACGTGTTCTTCAGGTTGCCGAAGACGGACTTTCCAGAATGATGGACGTGGCCCTTTCGCTGGTGAACTGGCTGCCATGGACCCTGCTCATCGGCATGCTTCCTGGACTCGCTATCTGGCAACTCAGTTACATGGGCCAGCTGGACAATATCCACAATAATGAAATCAATTATACGTTTACTGCCGTGTATTCCATTGTCTCCTCGCTGATTTTCTTTTTTCTCTGCGTGACGGGGTACATTGTGTTTGTCCGTCACAGAAATCCCGGATTCGTCGCGTTCTGTCGCAACGTGAACCGGTTTGCCTCAGTACTTGTGGTTGTTCCCATTTATTTTTATATCCTGCCGCATCCGGATACCGGAGATGCGCCTTTTTTCACCATTCTGCTGTGCGCTATCAGCGGAGGCATCGCCATGTGGGCGGCGTATGCCATCCCCGGAATCGGCAAGTTTTTCGCTGCCCGCGAACGGGTTCGGCGTCTGGTTCCGCTTCTGATTGTCACGGTGCTCGCGACCGCATGGGCTGTGACTCTCGCGCGAATGGCCATTTTTCATCACACCCATCTGGGAACCGCGGGATGGGACTTCGGACTGTACATCAACACGATATGGCACAGTCTTCACGGCGATTTGCTGGCATGCTCGCTGACGCGGGAAGGCACCCACGCGTCCAGACATTTTGACCCGATTCTGATTCTGCTCTCCCCCGTGCTGCTGATTCGTCAGGGTGCGGAACCCGAGATTCTGATGAGTCTGCTCTGTGGCTGGGTGGCCGCTGGCGCTGTCCCGCTGTATCTTCTGGGCGCGCGGCAGGGACGCAATGAGTGGTTGGGGGTGGTTCTGGTAATCGCGTACCTGTTGCACCCGGTTTTTCATGGCCCCACCGTTTATGAGTTTCATTCGCTGGTACTGGGGGGGCCGCTGATGCTCTGGTGTATGCATTTTCTCGAATCAGGCGCATTCAAGCGATTTTTTGTGGCATTGGTCCTGTTGCTTCTCACCCGGGAGGACATGAGCGCCATTGTCCTGCTTATCGGTCTCTATGCGTACATCAGTAAAAAGCCCCGACGGGTTGCCCTGGTGGCGATTCTTGTTCCGTTGGCATACGGTGCCATCGTGTACCTGACCATATTTGCCCGGGCAATTTCATACACCATGTACTTCGACAAAGTCAGCACCGAAGATCACTCGGTGCTGTCGAGTCTTGCGCTGACCGTAGTGAGCAATCCAATGTATTTGCTCAAGTATCTGCTTTCTGAGGGGAAAATCGTTTATCTCTTTCAACTTCTTGTGCCACTCATGTTTCTGCCGATTTTTTCCGGCAAATATCGACTGCTTTTTGTTTTCGGTCTGGTGATGACCCTCACCGGATCAATGAGCCGGATGCACAGCATATCAATGCAGTACTCCACCTGGTGGCTGCCACTCATGTTCGCGTCATTGCCAACGGCTATCGGGAATGTGACCGGAGGGCGGATTGCCCGAACGTTCAATCTGGACGCAATCCGATTGCGGGGCGCACTTCTGATTGGGGTGTTGTTCGCGGTGTTCACCATGTCGGTCGCATACGGCATTTTCTGGCCCAATCCATCGTTTCGGGCGGGGTTTACCCAACTCATCCGCACATCGGATGAGACGCTGCAGGCAAGCGCAAAAACGGTGGCGAAGCTGGAGACAACGATTCCCCGCGACGCCTCGGTGCTGGCGTCTGAGCACCTGATTTCCCATTTCTCCGCCCGCAGCCGAATCTGGTCCACCGAAAAACTGGGCTATCGCTTTGAGGATCCGGACTATGGCATTATCTGGGACAAGGACCTGAAGTTTCATCTGCATAGAAAGGACAAGGTGAAGCGACGCAGAGAGTTTCTCAGAATGCTCCGGGATACCCGGAATTACGAACGCGTTTTTAAGGAAAACGGGATTACAGTGTACAAACGGAAGTCGGCGAATTGACTCCCCACGATGCCTGCTCTCCTACCATATGGCAATATCGAGCATCAGGCTGGTAAGTATGATGGGGCGACCGATTCGCGCTACTGTGTTGTCCGCGATTTCTATTCGTGTCAGTGCCGTGGGAATGCCCAAAGCAATATCAATGCGAAGCAACAGATGGCGGTTAAGCCGAAGCAGCATACCGCATTTGGCGAAAAGCACAGGAACAATCGCCGTTTGCCGTCGCTCCCGAAGGACGCTGTCTTCGAGGACGATATCTTCTGCGGCTTTCCCCCTGGACAGAAAGATAAGCGTCCCCATGCCCAATCCCGCAAACGGGCGAAACCGTCTTGATGGCGATCGCATCAGGACAATCGTATGCAGGCCTGCCAGAATGGGATACAGGTACGTGGCGCCCTCATCGGCACTGACCGAATGGGGGAAGAAGGTAAAATGACCGAGAACGCCGAACTGAAACCGCCCAGCCAGCTGTAATGTGAATGTGGCAACGCCATGGGCGCCGATGCCATCCGCTTTTCCCACAAAACCGCCACCGAATCCAAGGGAGAAGAATCCGGCCGATATTTTGTTGTCGGCCGGTTCAACGGGAACGGGCTTAGCGAAACTTCGGGTTTCTTTTGCGATGGGCACATCTCCTTCCGGCTTCTGGGGGGAATATATTTCCATCAGACTGGCCCGAAGCAGTTCCACTGCTGCAAGGACAACGATTGAATTTTCCGGTTCCCCGCCCGGATTCAACTCCACAGTCCGGGCAACGATTTTTCCGGTTATCCGATCGGCCACCCAGACCTCGACCCGCTTTCCTTTCAGATTCAGGCGAATGGCTGCGGAGGCGTTGTTTCTGCCGGCAATCTCTTCCAGTGCGTCGTCCGGTGTGTCATCTATGATTTCCGCTTCGAATCCCGATGCCTCCAGCTCGCGAACCAGTTCCTCCGCCAGATTGGGCGCAGTGTTGCGCAATATCACCACGCGGTTTGCGGCGAGTGCGTTGGAACAGAAGAGCAGTGAGGTAAGAAAGAACGAAAAAAGAACGAGCGGGTTGAATATCATTTTCCGGAGAGTTCCCGTGCGCGGCCCGCTTGAGGGCCCTCCGGATATTGCTCCAGATATTTTGTGGCGGTGTGTTTCGCGTCACTGTACATATTCGCTTTATACTGGGTTTCCATCAAACGGCCAAGCACTTCTCTGTGCAATGTGCCGCCTTTCTGTTCGCTTAAATATATTT
Source organism: Polyangia bacterium (assembly GCA_050287845.1). Lineage (GTDB taxonomy): Bacteria > Myxococcota_A > Polyangia > JAAYKL01 > JAAYKL01 > JAFGXQ01. The sequence continues at coordinate 95,995 of JBNKCR010000013.1, read as the reverse complement.
TGAACCATTTTGCGGCTACCGCATATTGATGCTGTTGGTCAAACGCCATTCTGCCAAGATAAAGCGCAGCGGTGGTAGCGTGCCCGGAATTCGGATAGCGGTCGCGCAGGTTGCTGTACACCGTTCGCGCCGTATTGAAGTCCCGGGATTGACGGGCAGCGTTTCCGAGGATGAGCCAGGCGGATGGCGGTGCGTCCTTCAGCATTCGATTCAGTCCCGTTGACTGAATGATTTCAGATACTTTATCGTATTGACCATTCTTAGCATATGTCACCCATTCAAGGGGGTCAATCGATTCCATTTTCCGATTCTTCTGGGCGGCGTTGGACAAGCGCGAATACACCCCGCGTGTTCCAGATTTCCTGCCGGAGCGAACAGTGGACCGTTGTTTACTGCCGGTTCCCGTATCCGTATGCTGCTGATTCTCCAGAGAAGGATCCACCGGCGTCATCCGTACGCTGGATTGCTGAAGGTTTGCGGACAACGAACGGTTGCTGGTCACAGCATGTCCAGTTTCCAGTAACGGCCCGGTTACAACAACCGACCCTTCAAAAACATTCACCGTTAAATCACTGGACTGCGGATCCCAGCGCACTTCAAATTTTGTTCCGGTAACCGCAACTTTATAAGGACCGGCAAATACTTTCCAGTTTGTATCCCGTAGATGAGGGACCGCCAGAGTTACCCGGCCGTTTTCCAGACTTACCTCGCCACGATGAGTGACATTCTGAGAAATGCGTCCCGTGGAATTCGGCAAAAAGACAACCTGTGTACCATCTTCAAGACTGATTTGTTCACTGTCGTCCGGTCCGACTTTGACCCATCGATGGGCGTCACTGCTTATCGTTCCGGTATCGAAACTGAAATTGCTGAAAATAAAATAACTGACGCCCAGCAATATAACAGCGGCCGCCATGGCGGAGAGTACCGCTATGCGAATTCGGCGACGTTTTCCGAAAAAACCGGATGGGTATTGCGAAATTTCCATGATGAAGGCGGCCCGAGCCGCTTCCGTATCAAATTGGGACAGACGCGCTTCCTCGTCCCTTGCCACTTCTAATAATAAAGCTTCATAATCTTTCATCTGTTTCTCCATTTTTCGCTTGCTTCCAGCCAGCACGCGATATCGGGATCAGATTCTGCCATTCGTTTAAATCTTTTTTCACACGACACCAGTCTTCGTTTAGCCGTCCGAAGGGAGTAGCCACAGGCATCAGCGATTTCCGCAATCTGCAATTGCTCCATGTAGCGCAACGAAAAAACAATCTGTTCAGCCTCCGGCATTCTACTGATAATCTCCCGCACGGCTTTCGCCGTATTTTTTTCTCTGGGTTCCTTATCTTTTAAGGAGAACTCCGGTACTTCCTCGGCTGGTAAAAATTTCAACCAGCTATTTCTTTTCCGCTTTCGAATCCATTTTCGACTCGTGAACACCGCGATTCGGGTGACCCATGCTTTCAGTCTTTCCGGATCATTCAATGTATGAATCGATCGGAGTGACTGATAAAACACCTCATTGGTAATATCCATCAACTCCGCATCAACGCCCATGACCCGGGTAACAATGCGTTGAACATGAGTGACGTATCTATTGTAGAATACGGTTCCTGCTCCCACATGGCCTGCGCGTAATCCTTCCACCAGAGATGCATCATCCTGCGAATAGGACAAGGGGCGAAGTTTAGCCGCTTCTTTTTTTATCGACATTTCCATAAGTATAATCGACCTTTTCTATCACTGCAACGGAGTGTCGACCTGTTATTTTTTGGGGCCATGAAAATACAGCCACAGATGGAAAATCTTCAAAAATACTGAAGTAATCGGCGTAGACGATTGAGCGGATTTCATCACTGGACCGAATGGTCGTTCAGTCGATTGGGCGAAGAAACGCAGAAGTGTATGAGTCTGACCGAATTCTGTTCCCATATTGTTATCGACGTGTGTTAACTATTTATCTTACATCTGAAACGCACATGGAGAAAATCAATGCTGAACCGTATCTGCCTGTTTATTGTCTTCATTTCAGGGTGGAGCCTGCCATCTGTCGCTCAGGAACAGAAATCAGCGGATGTCCTCACTGCGGACAATGCCCATTCGACAATGCGATACCGGGTGGAAAACGGTACATTGTTCATTGAGGATACAATGGGGGAAAAAGCCATTGTGGAAAACACGGTGATGTCCGTGTATGAGCGCAATGCCGTTCTTTATGCGGCACTGGGCGCCGATGGTGTGGCGGTGATTCCAATGACGGGGGACGCGGCTGGACAGATTCAGCGAGTCATTCCCGTATCCCATGGAAGGGTGACGTCGCTGATGGACATCGAGGGGGAGCTGTGGATGAAAATAGACTCCACAACCGCTGTGCGCCTCTACCGCAGCGATGCCGGCGCGGGTCCGGTGGCAATCACCCCTGTTGTTCAGAGCTCTCTGCCCCGGCCGGAAAATGGCCCCGGGGTAACTCCCACAGGGGTGTCGGGACACACATCGCTGGTAAAATATGGCATTATTGCAACATATCCCGGCAAGGTGACCCTGGACAAAGGCGCCAGAGATGGGGTAAAGGCCGGCGATCGCTTCAATGTGTATCGCACAGGGGATGTGGCGGGCGCCGGTGTTGACGGATTTGTGGGGGAGCAGGTGGTGGCGGTTCTGGTGGTGGAAGCGGTGAATGAAAACAGTTGTCTGGCCAGAATCTGGCGCGGCGATCGGGTGTTCAGAGCTGACGAGGTGCGAAAGGTGCAGGGGCGCGATGAGGCAAGTCTGCTGTATCCGCGAAAGTTTGACGGACTTGCCGAGGTCAGCACCACAGTACGGCCGATTATCAATATCGGCGCAAGCGGTTTTGGTGTGCTTTGCGATTTGAGCGCCGCGTATTGGGCCCCCCATTTCTTCGTGGATTTTCGTATCCAGCCCCTGGGGTTCGGGTGGACCGAGGGCAGTAAAGTTGTTTCCAACAGCATGCTGCTCAGCGGTGGGTATAACGGGCGCGCATTTGCAGTGGGGCTTGGAGCCGGGTTGACATCCGTCAATGGCAACCTTTCTGAAATGATGAATTCGTTTGGCATAGGATATACAGAGGCTGGAGACAGTTCCGAAGGTGAACCTGAGTGGGAACAATCCACCAGGCATGCTTTTTCGCTGACCCAGCGGGTTCGTCTCGGGGCGCAGGAAGGTCTTCATATTTCCGTTAACAATACGCTGCTGTACTACAGAGCCGGCAGAAATGACGACAATCCGACGGGGTTCATCTATGGGGGAACGACGGGACGAATCACCTGGCCGCTTGCGATGCACACCGATATGTTTGTGGAAGGGGGAGGTGGTGTCATGGGGTTCGGTTTTGGCGCCATTGGCGTGTTCACGTGGCTGAGGGGCAACGGGGATGCGGGGTCCATCGGATTGTCCGCCTCTGCCGGCGCTGCCGGTATCTGGAGTGAGAAACGGCGCCAATACGCAACGTACACCGATTCCGAACGGGTGGTCATTTCTGGCCCCATGTTTGCTCTCGGTCTGAATATCCGCTTTGCCGCATCGCGGCATTAACTAAAAAAAATACAAATTCAAGTTCTTCAAAGTACCAATCGGGAAAATTCCCCGTTTGACACCGGGAATTTTCCCGGTGATTTGCCAGAAAAACAAAATCCGGATAAAGATTTGGCGGCAGGCATTTTTCCAGTAGAATTGCCTGAAATATTTTTACAGGAACAAGTGATGAAGAAAATTCTGGCAATTGCGCACAATACATTTCGGGAAGCCATACGGGACAAAATTCTTTATGGTTTTCTTTTTTTTGCAGTGTGTATCATTCTGTTCAGCCTTGTGTTGGGGCAGTTGTCTCTCGGGCAGCAACTGCGCACCACAATAGATGTAGGGCTGTTCGGAATCTCTCTGTTTTCGGTGCTCATTGCGATTTTTATCGGTATTAACCTGCTGAATAAAGAAATTCAGAAACGAACCATTTACCCGGTTCTTTCCAAGCCTGTCAGTCGTCCGGCATATCTTCTGGGAAAGTTTTTTGGAATCGCCGCAGTGCTTCTGGTGCAGATATGTCTGATGTTGATGGTGTTTTTCCCCCTCGTTCGATTTCAGGGCGGCCACATCACTTTCGGACTGGTTACGGCGGTGGCCCTGATATACGTCGAAGTTCTCATCATGATAGCGATGGCGTTGTTTTTCACCTCCTTCAGCAGTCCATTCCTCAGCGGTATATTCTGCCTGGGCCTGTTTGTGGCCGGAAGAAATGCCAATCTGATAGCAGAGCTGGCCAAACAGGAGAAGCTTGAAGCGTTTGCCCCATTATTCAAGGGCGTTTCAACGGTATTGCCCAACCTGTATCTGTTCTATCCCAGTGGAAAAATAGTGGAAGGCGCATTTGCGACGGTTCACGCTCAGTTCATCTCCAATGGTTATCTTTTATCGACCATGGCATACGGGGTGGCGGTATGTGCTGCGTTTCTGACCGCATCGATCATCATTCTGAATCGCAGGGATTTTCTGTAGTGTTCAATTTTAAAAGCGCTCCTCTGTTGCGATTTCTGGTGTCCGCCGCACTTTTTGTGGGACTGGGAGTGGCGGTACTTTCCGGCCGACTTTTTTTGGATGGGAAGCGGCATTACGAAAATGCGAAACAGGCACAGGCGGATGGCGAATCATGGCGAATGATTGTGCAGACGTATGAAAATGCCGCCAAAACGTATTTTCCGGGAAATCCGTATCCGCGACGGGCGCTCCGGGAGTTGTCCATTCTTGCCAGAAGTGCGGAGATGCGCGGAGATACGCGTCAGGCAGTGTATGTGTGGGAAGTGATTCGCCGCAGTGTTGTATCACAGCGGCATGTTTCACAGCCTTTCAAGTCGTATCTGGCCGAGGCACATGCCAGACTTGACTTCCTGCGCACCACAAAGAATGCGGGAAGTATTGAAAAAGACGGTCTGGAGGATCCGTCAACTGCGGGCGTGATTCTACTGTGGTTCGGTCTGCTGATCTGGATAATCGGGGCGTTGTTGGCGATTTGGAGTCAGGAGAAAAGAGCGCGTCTGGTTTTTGTCGTCTCCAGTATGGCAGGTGCAATTGTCTGGATTTTAAGTGCTTTGTCAGTGTGACTTGTTTATTTTTTTTTATGTGTTAGGAACATCGCGAATAAAATGAAGAGGTGACGTGATGATTCAGGATAATAAGGATATCTTTCATCGGTATCTTAAAATATTTGAAGAGAAGTTCAGTGATGTGACATTTGGTGAACCCGTGCGGAACGATGGCTATATCGTACATAAGATGACTTTCGAAGAGTTCGATGTCGCCTGGTCGGAGTACAAACGGACAGAGGAGTTTTTACGGGAAACCATGAGCCGGGGAAATACACTCAGTGATTTGGTCGAGAACCAGTATCGGGAACTGGCCGCACAGCTTCTCGAAAAGCCGAAGGATTTCAAAATTCTATAAACATCGTTCAGTGTCAGGTTCTGTTTTTATGGTTTACGCTGAAGAGGACATGCTTTTTTTGTATTCCATGCTTGACAGTCGCTGGACTTCAGCATAAGAAATAGCGCTCTGTTGGAGGGGTAATTGAAATAAGTCCCCGATAACACTTGTTTTGAGATAATTTTGGGAGCAAATAATGCGTACATACAATGCAAAACCTGGTGATATTGAAGCTCGTTGGTTCATCGTTGATCTGCAGGGGAAAACCCTCGGTAGAGCCGCCTCTGCCATTGCAACGATGCTGATGGGAAAAAACAAACCTGCGTACACCCCGCATGTGGATACCGGTGATTATGTAATCGCAATCAATGCGGACAAAATCAAATTGACCGGCACGAAACTTAAAAACAAAAAATATTATCGCCATTCCAAGTGGATGGGCAGCTTGGTGGAAACCAGTGCAGGAGAATTGTTGCAGAAGGATCCGACAAAGCTGATTCAGTTTGCAGTAAAGGGAATGCTGCCAAAGTCCAGACTTGGCGGTCAGATGTTCAGTAAACTGAAAGTTCACGCTGGTGCCTGTCCGGAACACGGGTATGTGGCTCAGAAAGCGGAAACGTTAGAACTGTAGAGAGGTTGGACAAATGTCTGAGAATTTAGATCGTTGGTATGCAACCGGTAGAAGAAAAAGAGCAATTGCCCGTGTTTGGATGACCCCTGGCACTGGAAAAGTTATTGTTAATCGTAAGGACGAATCAGTATATTTCCCTCGCTCCATTTTGAGAATGATTATGCGTCAGCCTCTTGAACTGGTAGAATCGAATGAAAAATACGATTTTCTGATCAACGTGACCGGAGGGGGAACTTCCGCACAGGCAGAAGCATGTCGGTTCGGTATCTCCCGCGCGTTGGAAAAAGCGGTTCCGGATCACCGTGCACCGCTGAAGAAAGCGGGATTCCTGACCCGTGACGCTCGTGAAGTGGAGCGTAAGAAATATGGTAAGCGCGGCGCCCGTCGCTCCTTCCAGTTCTCCAAGCGTTAAAACGAAGATTCGATTTTCCTCGCTTTCGCAGTCATGGGACTGTGGTCTGTTGTGCACTTCCGTGCAATTTATCCTTTTGCTGAGTCTGGCGGAGATGTCTATTGTGGATGCATTCCGTTCGCGGATACATCTTCTATCCAGGGTTGTATCTGTTGAATGGTTCCGGGGCCAATGCCTGATATATTGTTCAGTTCGTCCAGAGATTTAAACGGTCCGTGGGTTCGTCTGTACTGTTCAATGGCGCGTGCCCGCTTTGGACCGATGTTCGGCAAGTATACCAGTGCGTCAGCGCGGTCGCTGTTGAGGAAAATCCCGATGTTGCAGAGCTGGCGTTTTGCCGGGCGCCACGTCCTCACGGGCTGGCCTTTGCAGTATGTGTCGGTGAAGTCCGGTTGTGACATGAATTGATTCTGTTGGCGAGTCAGGTATTGGCTCACTGTGGCAATGGATGTCAGAATTAATATGCAGAAAAGTGGTATCAGTATTTGCGATTGCTGGTTCAAATGGGCCTCCTCTTACAGGACCACTCGGCCGGCGGTGGGTTAAATTGCAAAAAAAGAGCTTAAAAGGCACTGTAATACATCGGTTTTTCCGCAGTCGCTCAATTGCCTTTCATTTTTTCTGTAAATGTTGACCAATGGTTCGATTCACGGCGTCATGCCAGCCGGAGAGAAGGGCTCTTCGGTTGTGGTCTTCCATGGCAGGATGGAATTGATGATGGCAGCGCCAGTGGGCTGAGATGGATTCCAGCGATTCGAAAAGTCCTGTATGCAGCCCGGCGAGGTATGCCACGCCGAGGGCCGTGGTTTCCATGACCTCAGGGCGCTCGATTGTCAGGGTGGTGATATCTGCCAGAAATTGCATCAACCAGTTGTTGGCAGACATCCCGCCATCCACTTTAAGTGCAGTGGGGTGGACGCCATCATCCGCCATGGCCGCCAGCAGATCCCATGTTTGATATGCCACTGATTCCAGTGCCGCCCGCACCAATTCTTCAGGTCCCGTATCCCGGCCCAGTCCCAATATCGCCCCCCTGGCATCCGGCTGCCAGTGAGGCGCCCCCAGACCGGTGAAGGCAGGTACCATATAGACGCCGCGATTATTTTCCAGGTTTGCCGCCAGTGCTTCAGTGTCTCTGGCACTGGCAATGATCCCCAGGTTGTCCCGCAGCCATTGAACCGCGGCGCCGGCAATGAAGATTGTACCTTCAAGGGCATAGGTGTTTTTACCGTCCAGGCAATACGCGATGGTGGAAAGCAGCCGACTTCTGGATTGAACCACCTGGCTACCGGTATTCATCAGGACAAAGCATCCGGTGCCGTATGTACTCTTGATTTGCCCCGAACGGAAGCAGCATTGCCCAATGGTCGCTGCCTGCTGGTCGCCGGCAACACCCGAAATGGGTACCGAACGACCCATTATTTCCGGGAGCGTGTCCCCATAGCTGCCGGAGCTGTCACGAACCTCCGGTAACACCGACTTCGGAACGTTGAAGATGCGCAGAAGGTCTTCATCCCAGGTGTTCCGGTGGATGTTGAATAGACAGGTTCTACTGGCATTGGTGGCATCCGTTGCATGGACCCGTCCGCCTGTCAGGCGCCAGATCAGAAAACTGTCCACCGTTCCAAATGCAAGACGTCCATCCGCCGCCCGTCGACGGGCGCCGGGAACATGGTCCAGAATCCAGGCCACCTTGGTCGCGGAAAAATAGGGGTCGATGAGAAGGCCGGTCTTCGATGTGATGGTGTGGGAGAGACCTTCCGCATCCAGTGTCTGACATCGTGCGGCGGTTCGCCTGTCCTGCCACACGATAGCGTTGTAAATGGGCTTTCCACTCTCCCGGTCCCACACCAGGGTTGTTTCCCGCTGATTGGTGATTCCTACTGCAGTAAGTCGGTGAGGGCCTCCTTCCACCTTCGCGGCGGTTTCGCGGATCACCTTCAGTGTCGTTGACCAGATGTCTTCCGGATTGTGCTCCACCCATCCGGTGTGTGGATAAATCTGCGTAAATGGCTGCTGGGACATCGCGATGATGTTGCCGTTGAGATCAAATGCAATGGCTCTGCTGCTCGTGGTTCCCTGATCGATTGCCAGTATCGCTGGAATTGACATATCCGGCGCCTCCTCAATCTGCTGGTTGAATGGATGGAAACAACTTTACACGAAGTAGAGAAAATTGGCGACGAATTCGGCCAGCGGTCCCGATGAAGCATCAGGTTCTGATTGACGGGAACTGGTGATACACAACCGTTGACTTTCAATCCGGCAGGGGAACCATCCGGCAGAGACCCGGTACAGAAGCGCAGTTCATATCCGCACCACAAACCATCGCACCATCACAATACCGGGTTGCAGCAAGCTAACTGCGCTGTAACCATTTTCTTAAAAGCCCTGTTAGAGTCCGCGTTGGTGCAACGTCCAAACCAGCCGTCTCGAAGGCAGTTGAGCTCAGCTGAACCGGCTCTTCGAGGCGCCTCATATGGTCGTTTGACTTCCTCAGGAACACGGTTCCTGGGGTATCTTTTTTCTTGCACTGTCTCAGACTCTGTTGTGATGCGTTTTTTTGGACAGCGCAATTAGCTTAAAACCGATTGACAGCTGTTTTCAAACCGGATACCACGTCATATATCGTATTGAGTTCATCTGCAAATTCAATAAGTCGCGAGGTTTGTTTTGTCCCGCGGTTTATTATTGTTTTCATTTTGATCGATGGACCATGAGTGCAATATTTGCCCACCGTTGCATGTTGCACAAATGGATTGGTCTGATTGGAAATGGAAGGCATATTGTAGGCCATGTGACCCGGGCGAAAGAACAGTTGGTAATACGTGTGATGCCTGCGCTGCAAATGAAAAGCCAGTGGGCGATGAGTGTGTACCCTGCCCGGACAATGAGCTTTTCAGTAAAACCCTTGGGGAATGTGTGGGGTGCGCTGATGGGACGGGATGGAACAGCACCACGGAGACATGTGAGCCCTGCCCCATGGATGTGATTCTGTCGTTGGATGACCCGAACGTACCGGATACCAGTCGCTGCGTTATAAAGACGTACCGCGCGTCTCAGAATATTATTGCGGGTGATGTGTGCCCCAATCAGTTCTGGGTGGAGTTGCGTTATCTGAGTGAGACCCTGGATGATGGTAGTGCCGGGGAAAGTATTTTTAATATTCAACAAAGGACGTTTGAGGACGTCATCAGTCAGGGGGATTGTCCCGCAACCATTATGCGCACCGCGGTGTATACCCGGGCGCAGGGAAGTTCATCCTTTAGTGAAAGCATTCACCATGTGAATGGCGGCGAGTGGGATGAAAACCTCACACCGGAGGCTTGTGTATATCAACCGAATTCATTCACAGGGATCACTCGCAACCAGGTGCAGAATGGCGTGGAAGACGTCAGGATTATGCAAAGCTGTCAGTTTGGCGCAGAGGATGAAAACTGTGAGCTCCAGATTCATTTCCTTTCAAGTTGCATGGTGGAATAGTGTGATGATGACACGTAAAATGAATCGATTTGTTCAGGTGACATTGCTGGGGAGCGCTCTGTTGAGCGCTCTCTGGTTGGGGGGCTGTAAGGATCGCTGTGATCCCGTTCATGATCAGTTTAAATGCGATGGCAATCAGCTGATGTATTGCGATTTCAATAGTCGAAAGTGGTTTACAGAGATGGATTGCGGCGACTATAGCGCCCGATGCACCCGGACAGATGTGACGTTTCACAAGGATGCGGTGGTCGATACCACTCACTATCCATGGGGGTGTGCGGTGCCTTCCATCACATGTGATGAAACCGAAGCAGGCAAGCAGAAGTGCGCGGCGAATCATTCGTACATTGCCATGTGCAGCGAAGACGGTGGGGGTAATGCCGTCGTTATACTGGACAACTGGGACGAACTACCCTTTTGCGTGGAACACAGCGACGGTCATGCGGCGTTTGCATGGAGGGAGGGAGAGTGTTTGGAAGGGGAGTCTATCTGCGTGGATGAAGAAGGCTATCTGGAATGCGAGGATGGAGTGTGGGCGGACGACCAATCTTTGGGAACGTGTTTTCTTGAGCAGAATTTAGTTTGTGAACAAGAAGCCGAAGGTGACGGTTTTCGCACTGCGTCCTGTGAATTTGCGGATCCTTGTAGTAGTGAAACTGGTGAATATGACATGTGCAAGTCGGAATCTCTCATGTTTCATTGTGTCAAAGATGAGTCGTCAGGATGGTTCTGGATGCCTGCAACCTGTTCAGGTGGAAGAAAATGTATTGAGATTTCGGAAACTCAAATCGTATGTCAATAAACCGACAATGACCAATAGATTAAGGAGAAACGATGATAAATGGCAGTCGAATATCCATACCCGTAATAATGATACTATTTGGAGTCTTTTCTGTTATGCAGCCAGGAGTCACTTTAACAAATATGAAATTTGGTCGTGTAGACACTGCCAGAGTTATGGTGCGTTGTCAGTCTGGCACTGAGGATGAGGATTGTGAGTTGAGCATCTCGTTTGAATCAGGATGCATAGTGGAATGATGCAAAAAAAAATAATTCGATTGGTTCAGGTGACATTGCTGGGGAGCGCTGTGTTGAGCGCTCTTTTGATGGTGGGGTGTAAAGATCGTTGTGATTGGCTTCACGACAGACCCAAATGTGAGGCCAACCGGGTAATGGTGTGTGATCAGGATTATCAAAGGTGGGTCATCGAGATGAATTGCAGTGAGTACGATGCGAAGTGTACTGAAACCAGGGTGTCATTTGACTTTGAAGACCAGGGATCCAAAAGCTATACCCGGGGGTGCGCCGTCCCAACCATCACCTGCAGTGATACCGAAGCAGGCATTCAGAAGTGCGCGCCGGATGGTTCGTACATCGCCATGTGCGGTGAAGACGGCGGAAATAATGCCGTTGTGATTCTGGATAACCGGAATGAGCTGCCCTATTGCGTGGAGCACAGCGACGGTCATGCGGGGTTTGCCTTTGCAGAAGGGGAATGTCTGGAAGGGGAATCCATGTGTGTAGACGACGATGGTTTTCTGGAGTGTGAGAACGGTGTTTGGGCGCATAATGCTTCCCAGTTTTGTCTCATGGGAGAGAACATGGTTTGCGAACAGTCAACGGATGAAGAAGGTTTTCGCACTGCATCCTGTGAATTTGCGGATCCATGCAGCAATGAAACCGGTGAATATGATATTTGCAAAGAAGGTGACATTCTGCATTGCAATTATTATGAGTCTGTTGGATGGAATTGGGGTCGGGCGTCATGTAGGGGGGAATGTGTAGCGTTGACCAATACTACCGTAACTTGTCAGTTCTGATTTTATTGTGAGGAAAATAAGAATATGAAAAAAAACTGTATTTGGTTTTCAGTATTTATTTTAGCGACAATATCACTTTCAACACTGAACGCAACCGCCCAATGTGTTGACGGTGTGGATTGCGGCGATGAAATGCCAGCTGAACAGGTTGGGCCGGAGGCGCCTGCGGTTGAAATGGATGCGGGCGATGCTGTCGCGTCCGAAGGTGAGGCGGTGAAAAAAGAGCGCATCAAGCCGTTGTGGATCAGTGGGCTTGCTTTGTTCGGCTCGGTGTATCTGGCTAATATTATCGGCAATGCGGCATTGTCCGAAGACGATGCCAAAGGGCAGTCGGTGGGATATGCCCTGATTCCTTTGGCGGGCCCGTTTGTTGCCCTTGGTAACAGCAACGACGATATTGAAGTGGAGTCTGCGTTCAAGGGGGTTCTGGTGATGGCCGGGGTGCTGCAGATTGTGGGCGCCGGATTATTCACCGCAGGGATGATCATCAAGCGGGAGCCCAAAGCCAAACAGGCGGCAACGGCACCCCGTTTCATGTTTACCCCCACCCCCATTGGCCGTCATGGCGCCGGTGCGGTATTCACCATGACCCATTTCTGAGGCGCTTCTTTTATTCTTTCGAAAATGAAACAATTCACATTTATCTGGTTCTTCATGTCTACGGTTGCCGTGGCATCAGCAGCAGGCTCGGGTGTTTGCGCGGGCGGATAAAAACAGAGGATCCATACGGCAATGAAACCAGAGCTCATCTTAAAACTTCAGACACCTTTTCCGGGAGTGACTGGGGATTGTCCGGATTACCTTGATTTGGTGATATTTTGTGGACATGGCGGTGTGGGAAGGGTAAGTTTAAGGTATCTTTTGCGGTGATTTTCTGCCGCGCAATTCACTGAAAAATGTTCAGATACAGAGGAAAAACGAAAAGTCCACCCGGGTGGACTTTTTGATTAATGTATTGAAATGTGAGTCCTGTGAATACATATTCGGGGCTGTTTTTACATGTAATGTGGGGATCAACGAAGGGGAGTGAAGGGAATCCGGGGGGAGTCGCAGGGCAGTCGAGTTCTGCAGATCCGGGATCGCGGAGCTCCGGCTCCGCCTAACAGCATGCAGACAATTTGCGGAGCTGGAGCTCCGCGATCCCGGATCTGCAGAACTCGTCCCCCCTGGGGGGAATCATATATACCCTGGTTGGAGCCAGGATTTTTTAAATGCGTTGAACGTTCCCCCAGTGATCGCTTTGCGGGCCTCCGCCATCAATGTGCCGTAGTGATGCAGGTTGTGGATGGTGAGCAGTCGATGGATGAGCAGTTCTTTGGTCATGAACAGGTGACGCAGGTATCGGCGTTCGTAGGTGGTACAGGTTGGACACCCGCATCCGGGTTCGAGGGGGGCCGGATCGTTCAGAAAACGCGCCTGCTTGATATTGATTTTGCCCCCTTTTAAAAACACCTGTCCATTCCGGGCGTTTCGCGTGGGCATGACGCAGTCAAACATGTCCACACCGTGTTCAATGGCCTCCAGCAAATCCGCCGGTGTACCGACGCCCATCACGTACCGTGGACGGTCCACTGGCATCAATGGTGCGATTTCCCTGAAAATGCGGTACATATCTGCGATGGGTTCGCCGACGGATAATCCGCCCAGCGCAATGCCATCGAAGGGAAGGGCGGCAATTTCCTCAAGATGACGCTTTCGGAGATCTTCGTGGATGCTGCCCTGAACAATGCCGAACAGCGCCTGTCCTTCCGGACGTGGCACGTTGATTTGACGTTGCGCCCAGAGCGTTGTGCGGCGCATGGCGTTTTCAATTACTTCTCGCGGTGCATCGCCGGGGGGACATTCGTCGAGAATCATGGCGATGTCGGATCCCAGTTTTCCCTGAACCTGGACGGCGCGTTCCGGGGATAGTTCGATGCGGCTGCCATCAACATGCGATGCGAAGACCACTCCGTTGTCGGAGATTTTCACTCTGTCGCTCAGGCTGAATACCTGAAATCCACCGGAATCAGTGAGGGTTGGTTTGTGCCAGGCCATGAACCGGGCCAATCCCCCTGCCCTGGCAATCAGTCCCTCGCCGGGGCGCAGCATCAGATGGTAGGTATTGCCAAGCAGGATAGACGCACCGCTGCCAGAAATCTCTGCCGGGGAGAGGGCCTTGACGGACGCCCGGGTCCCTACCGGCATAAAGGCCGGGGTGGGAATGCTCCCATGAGGGGTGACAATGATGCCGGTTCGCGCCCGGCCGTCGGTACGGTCGATATGAAAGCTGAATCCCCGGGTCATGGTTGCTCCGGCAGAATCAGCATGGCATCGCCGTAGCTGTAAAAGCGGTATTCATTTTTTACTGCCTCGTTATAGGCATCGAGGATGAACGTGCGTTCGGAAAGGGCAGAGACCAGGCAGAGCAGGGTGGATTTGGGCAGATGAAAATTGGTCAGGAGTCCATTCACGATGCGAAAATCATATGGCGGAGAAATAAAAATATCTGTGGTACCATTGCCGGAAACCACATGGCCGTCGTTGACCGCCGCATTTCCCTCCAGGGTTCGGACGGTCGTTGTGCCCACAGCGATGATGGGTCTTCCCGCCTGCCTGGCGCTATTGATTTTCTCCGCGGTTTCGTCTGTGATGGTGTAGTGTTCCATATCCATGCGATGGTCGTCGGTACTGCCGGCCGTAATGGGACGAAACGTTCCGGGGCCCACATGCAGCGTTACAAATGCCAGTTCGCATCCCCGGCGGCGAATCTGTTGAATGAGTTCATCGGAGAGGTGCAGTCCGGCAGTGGGCGCAGCGACCGAACCCTCGTATCTGGCAAACACCGTCTGATACCGCTCCCGGTCACTTTCCGACGCCGCTCTTCTGATATATGGCGGCAGTGGAATGACACCGTGTTGCAACACATATTCCCGAAAGGCATCTGCCGCCATATCGATGCGAAGGGTTCGATGACCCATTTCTCCGGCATGGGTGACTGTGGCAACGGCCAGGTCTCCAAAACAGATGGTATCGCCCACTCGAATGGGCTTGTTTGCCTTGCACAATGTACTCCATGCGCACCAGGTGTCTCCGGATTCTTCCAGTCGCACCAGAAGTACCTCCACCGCGCCACTGGAAGGGCGTCTGGCAAACAGTCTTGCCGGAATCACTTTGCTGTCGTTGGCGATGAGCAGACAGTTCTCCGGCAGCAGATTCGGCAGGTCACAGATGTTTTTGTGTTGCAGTTGTCTCGTTGAAGTGGATGCCACAAGCAGTTTGCCGCCATCCCGTTTCTCTGGAGGGTAGTATGCAATGAGGGATTCTGGAAGTTCGTAGTCGAATAGATCTGTTTTCATTCTGTTTGTCAGGGGGATACTGTGTTCGGGTTATTTGGTTCTGGATTCAACCGGGACCACATAGGCGGCATCGATTGCCGGGAGTGTTTTACTGGTGCCGCCAGCGAAATCGACGTCCTGCGTGCCTCTGACCGTCCCGTAGACATCGACCATCGACTGGAGTCCTGCATCGGTTTCACCGCGGAACGCAACATATACGCCACATTGTCCGCCCTGGGGACAGCCCTGATCTACATACATGAGAAATGCGGTCACACCTCTTGCGGTATTGATATTGATAATCCGCCCGGAGAGGTGGATTTTCTTTCCGGTATGGGTGCCTGTATCCCGGGAGAGTAGTGCAAAATTAAAACTGGCGTCCAGGTCTGCGGACCACTTGTCAACATAGGGTTTCAGTGTGGTGACGCGAGTCACTTTCAGATCCCGGATATTGGGTGCTGAATCCGGCGCCACAGCTTTCAGTTTAATCTCATTGACGCCAACGGTCTTCAGTGGGACCGATGTCGAAAATCCCGCATCTCCAGCAGTGACTCGGATGCCGTCAATGGTGAGAACGGTGCCAGGTACAGCGCTTCCCGCCACGGTCACTTTCGGCGTTGCCACGATCGCTCCTTCGGCCGGACGATCAAGCTGGATGGCGGTTACTGGAACTGTGATGATGTGCTGCCCCGGGTCGGCGCGGCCGGATGCGTCAACCAGTTCAAATGGAATTGCGTACTGCAGCGTTTTGGCTTTGGACGATTGCGTGGCATTGACTGCGAGGTTGAACGTGCAAACCCCATCTTCCAGAGGACATGGGGTGCCATTCACTTTGATGGAAAATCCCGCAGCAACCTGAAATCTCACATCGATGGATGGCGGAGATTCCGCCAGCTTGCTGAAATCGTTGGTCGCCACGTGGCGCAACATGATGGGAAAACTGATTTCCGTTGGCGTCGCACCCGGTTCCGCGAGCATCACTTTAACCAGATTCGCCCCCAGTGCCATTTGCTTCTTCTGAATCAGAAACTGCACCTTGCCGCCGGCGATGGGGATATTCTGGTTTTGAAACTGCAACACCGCTCCGGGCGCCGCATCGGGAAGACTCAGCACCACGGTCAGCGTTTCACCGTCATGGGAGGGCAGAATCTGAGGCTCAAATGATGTCGTGGGCGGAAAAACAAACCGGAATAGAATAAATGCAATCAGACCAACAATAATCACCGCTGCGATTGCGATTGAAATGATAATTCCCATACTCGATTTCGGATGGGTTGGCGGTTCTCCCTCGGGCCAGACATCGTCAGCGATGGCGGCCGGATTCGGTTGGGGCGCATATTGCTGGGACATCACGCCGGGTCTGGGCTCGGGCGCTGATGGTACAGGCTCGGACGCATTGGATCCTGCTGCTGCGGCTTTTCCCGATGCTGCCGCCGTGGGCGCGGCTGCCGGTGGCGATGCTTCGACTGGCGCGGTCAGTTGTGTCTGGACGGACTTCTCCGGCGGTGGTTGCAACATGGTGCGTTGAATATTTCCGGTCGGTTGCGCTGCGTTCGAGGTCTGGGGTTGTGACTGCGCGTTCGCAGGAGCAGTCGCAGACGCGGGTGCCGGTTTGTTTTTTGCGGCTTCAACGGCGGCGGCAACATCTGCAGGGCTGGCAGTGGGGAGTCCGAGAACGGTTTTGGCTCGGCCTCCAGCTGCAGGAGCGGGTTGGGTTGTCGCTTTGGGGGGCGCCAGGTTCACCACCGGAGCCGGTGCTGTCTTTTTGGGCTGGGCAACAGGTGCCTGGCCCGATGGAACAGGCTTCTGATTCGGCAATTGCACCGCGGGGGCGCCAAGCATCGTTTTTTGAGAAGTGGACGTCTTTGATTTTGCATCTGCGGGGGCTGCGGTTGGCGCGTTCGGTGCCTTATTGAACAGCATGGTTTTGCTTTCAACCGATGGCGATTTTACGGGAGATTTTACCGGTGATGCTGCTGCCATCGGGACATCCTTGAGTGGTGTCCCGCAAGCTGAGCAGTACTGAATACCGTCTGCATTGGATGCTCCGCACATTTTACAATTTACAGGCACGTTAAAATCCTCCTTCACCGCAATACAACTTGTTGAGCGGATGATTAACCAATTCCGTTACCGTTGTCGACCCGAATTGAATATGTATTTTGTCATAGATTTTGTAAAGGGCCATTGGGCGGTATCCTGATTCGTGGATTATCGAGCAACGATTTGTTTGAACCTCGCCCGGTGACCGGAAAAATCCACGATATGTGCCATTCCGGCAACTCTGCCACCATTGGTTAATCCGACGGGCAAGGCATCGGCGCTGCCCGCCTGCAGATACATGGAAGGCTGCCAGATTCCTGCGGCAAGCGCATGGGGCTTGCTTTTTGAAACCGCATATCCGCCAGCTTCATACACATGCCCGAACAGCCCGAATTTAATATTGGAATCCGCCAGTGTCTGTGCCAGGGCCGGGTCTCCAATATGGACATTCCCGCGACCGGCATCCGGTGCGGACGGATGGGTTCCCTTTGGCGGGGTTGCTGAGAGAAGGACATTGGCTTTGTCGTCGATGACGAGGCTTTTCAATTGGTCCAGGTCCGATTGCTCATACGAGCAACCCTGAGAGCGGGCTTCCAGATAGAACGGATTGTAGTATCCGGGTAAGCTGATGAAATTTACCTGATTCATCATCACGCGGCGCACCTGGGTAAGGTCGATGAGGTGGGGATATTTTTTGTGGGATTTTTTGAACACCGCTTTCAGTGCCCCATAACTTTCCTGGGCGCCGGGAGTAATGAGAACAGGCACAGGCGCACTGCCAAGCAACTCAAAGATTTTTGTCATCTGCTGCTGTGTTTTACCGACACCGCCGACAACAACGATGGCCTGCACTTTGGCAGCCTTGAACTGGTTGAAGAAAAAACGGAGGTTTCGATCGGACTCCGTTGTGATTTCGTGAATTCCCGCCAATAGTCCGATGCTGACAATGGAACTGGGAAGTCCGCTGATTTTCAGGTCCTGTCCATCGCGCACCAGGGTGAGCGGGGGCAGGTTGATTTTTTCGACGAGGCTGTCTGCACCGGCACCGGCGCATTTCAGGTATTCATCTCCATTTTTACTGGAAGATGACGGTTCGCTGGCGCCTTTGCATCCGGCAAAGAGGAGTGGGATGACAAATAAACGAAGTATGTAAGTAATTCGATGAATCGGCGTAAACATGGCGGGAGTTTAAGGGGGAAGATTCCTTTGGTCAACCTCTCAGTATGGTTGTTGCGCAGGGCCGGGTGGTTTCCGGGGGGGGACTCGGAGGCCAGGTATTCTGCATACGGGGCCATGGATTTGTGCGATAATATCCGATAGCGGGTATCGCTCTGGGTATTGCCGGGGATCGCTGTATAATTTCAAGTGCGTAATTGCTTGACGACGAAATGTGCGTTCTGATCAGACACAAAGGTAGAAGAAAATGACGTCCCTGAAAAATATCGAAACATCGTATGATCGGATTGCCCGGAAGTGGACCGCCGCATTTGCCGACGAGCACGCGCGGAAGCGGAAGGATCGGGAGATGCTCCACCTGTTTGCAGCACAGCTTCAAAACAGGGGGCGGGTAGTGGATATTGGCTGCGGTCCCGGCAATACATCGGGATACCTGGCGGATTTGAATGTGACTGTCGCAGGCCTGGATCTTTCTCGCAATCTGGTTGCGGAGGCGAAACAGCGCTTTCCGGATATCCCATTCGTTCGGGGCGATATGATGGCGTTGCCGTTCGGTGATGGAGCGCTGGACGGCATCGCCTGTTTTTACGGTATTGTGCATTTTACTGGCGAGCAGATTCGGCGGGCGTTTCGTCAAGCGTATCGCGCGTTGAATGGTAGCGGACTTTTCCTGCTCACTTTTCATGTGGGAAATGAACGCATTCACCTCACGGAATTTATGGGTGAAACTGTCGATGTTGATTTTTATCTCTTTCCATCGGAAGAAATTGTTGCGCAGCTTCAGGCCGTCGGTTTCATTGAAATGGCAGTCATTGAGCGGGAACCCTATCCCGACGTGGAATATGCGAGTCGCCGCGCGTATGTGATTGCTCAAAAAACACAGTAAGTGAGATGCGTACGCATCGGAAAAACACGGCGCGGAAGCGATACTCTCATGGCCCCACAGGCATCTTTCTTTCGGGGTAAACCAAATAATTGATTATGTAAATTTTCCATTGAGACTTTTGGCTTTTTAGTACTAGAGTAGCGGGCATTTCATGAATGAAATTTTCTGGATGGCGCAATTTCTATCGGAACTTCTTGTTTATGAAGGAAGGATTAAAAAATGCAGATGCCCAAACAATATTCTGTCCCCCGGCTGCTTCAGCGGACAATGACTGTCCTTGTCGTTTCATGGTGTGCGTTCCTCTCTTTGGCATGTGGCAATGGCGAATGTCCCCCGATTACGAGTGATCACCCCGTTCATCGGGCCAACGTTGTGAAGAAGGATGGGACTCCTGAGCCAAAGCCGACGCCCACGAATGAGATTCGCGTCTACTACGACGGGGTGCACGGTGCGCGACATCTTTTTGATAGGGACAATCGGCGATATCGAACAGACTATCATACGGTTTCGGGGTGGTATCGGTTCATGGATGCCATACGGACCGCGGGGTATCAGCTGCATACCGAAACATATGCCTGCTTTGACGCCGAGTCTCTGGCACCCTACAATGTGTTCATTGTCGGGGAACAGACCTATCACGCCCGTTTCATGACGACC
Source organism: Polyangia bacterium (assembly GCA_050287845.1). Taxonomy (GTDB): domain Bacteria; phylum Myxococcota_A; class Polyangia; order JAAYKL01; family JAAYKL01; genus JAFGXQ01. The sequence goes on along the minus strand of JBNKCR010000013.1, from coordinate 76,146 downwards.
GGAGAACGGGCAGCGCTGGTGGAGTGGGTGAGAAATGGCGGCGGACTGTTTATTACGGTGGAACATACGAATGCGCATTTCATGGGCGACATATTTAATCTGATCACTGAAGAAATGCCAGTGAAAGCCCGGTTTGATGGCATCTGTGACACAGAGAATTCCCATCGCAGTTCCCCGTCGTGGACCACCCTTCATCCGGACCCGAAAAAGCCGCATCCGGTGATTGAGGGCGTCAGAGATTATTCTTTTTATAACGGCTGCTCACTCGATACGGAATTTGGCGTGTTGTTTTCATCGGCCAAAGGTTCCTGGTCCGATTACTACCGTCCCGAAAAGGGGATTGTTCACAATGGGAACAAGAAGAAGGATGACGGCGAGCTGGAAGGCCCACTGGCCGGCGTGGCAGCGTTTGAATTCGGGAAGGGACGCGTGGTGGTGATTGGCGACCACAATGCGCTCACGAATACTTCCCTGTATCGGAATGACCATCATCGCTTCGCCATGAATGCCATCAGATGGTTGGCGAAAGCCGAAGATCAGAAGGCACTGGTGGATTTCGAGTATCCGGATGGGGTTGATTTCCTGATCTATACCGGGGCAAGAAGCGAGCTGGAACTTCATAAAAAAGAGGATAGGGGCAGTTACCGGACGGCATATGGCTTTTTATCAAAGGAACCTCAGCTTCGCCCATGGACGTCGAAGCGGTTGAGAGCCGGAGACGATGTGATTTTTCTGGGGGCGCCGCGGCGGAAGTTTTCCAAAAAAGATTTGAGGACGCTGGATGATGCCCTTAAAACGGGAAAATCAGTGGTGTGGTTGGCAACGCTGAATTCCATTTCTTCAGAAGTGGCCGAACAGTTACAGGAACACTTCGGATTTAAACTCTATCTGGGGGACCGGTTTGATTTCAGGGGAACGCAGCCCATGGAGGTTCACGGTTCGAAAGAGTGGACCGAAGGTATTTATCGCGTGTTTGTGAACAATCGGATGCATGGGGTGAAAGTGGAAGGACTTGATCCGGTGGTGCAGCTGTCCTGGGGGTCGCAGCACATCGAAGATGAGCAGTGGGAGCGACCGGAAATTCTGATAGATTTAATTTCGAGTAAACCGGTAGGCAAAGGGACATTTTATGTAATGGCACCGTTTGATATTTTTGACGATGGCGGGTTGCGCAGTCTCTACGCGGAAGGATCTGATGTGATTCGTCAGCAAATGGCTGAACTGTTTCTCAGAACCGCTAAAATCGCGGCAAGGGATAAAACCATTTACGCGGATTAATTTCACCCCGGTTCGATCCTGCCCCATCATTCTGTAATGCTTTTGTAATGTGATGACTTGCTGCGGTATTATTACCTGGCTTCAGGTGGTTTTTCCCTGGTGTTGATAATCCCGAATCTGTGCAGCACGAGATAGCGCAGAAGCACGAGCGCGGCGGTGGTGATTGAAGAACTCAAAAATCCGGTGAGCCCACAATATTTCACCAGAAGAGTGACCATGGCGACGGCCAGTCCATTGAAGGCGGCCACCACAATCGTGTACCTGATGAAACCTTTGTGGATGGTGCCCGATTTCACATACGCGATATATGTACCAATAAATACAAGGATATATGCGATGCTGGAGCCAATGAGGGCAGGGAGTTTGAGAATGTCAATGAACAGCCCGTTGAGCAATATCGCCGAAAACGTTTTTAAGACGCCAATGAACAGAAATTTGGGCAGTGTTGTTTTGTGCTTTGCCAGCTTTTTCCGAAACACTGTTGAGAGTTTTTCAATGGTCATTTTTTGGGAATCAGCAATTCATTTTGCAGTGGAAGGTCTCGGCAGGTTTGAAGGTCTCGGCAGATTCATGGGCGGTGTGGACGGCGTCAACGACTTTCCATCAGTGTTCTCGAAAGTCTGTTTCACGGAATAGGACGAGCTCTGACCACTTTCGAAATACGTCTTGCTCAGCATGTCTCCCAGGATACCGAAAAGAAAAACCTGAAGGCCGGAAAGCAGAAACAGCGCAGAGAGCAATGGCAACACAGTGTCCGAGAGACTTTGGCCATGAAAATACTCCCAGACGGTCCAGCCGCTGAAAACGATTCCGGCAAACAGCAACAGGATTCCCATGGTACCCAGCAGGTGGAGAGGTCTGACCGAGTACCGGTTCCAGAACCAGACAGCGACCATATCCACAAACCCCTTGAATGCCCGCCGCCAGTTGTACTTGGTCACCCCTGCCGTTCGCGCACGATGATTTACCGGAATTTCTCCCAGTTTGAACCCCTGTATTTTCAGGACTGCGGGGATGAATCGATGCATTTCTCCGTAAAGGGTGAGGTGGTTGAAACACTCCCTCCGATAGATTTTAAGGGAACAGCCGGAGTCGTGAATATCGTCTCCCACGATGATACGACGGAGCAACCAGGCACCCCGCGAAAAGAATTTCTTCGAAAAAGTATCTTTTCTCTTGTTCCGCCATCCCGACACCACATCCAGTTTATTTTTCCGGAGATGCGCAATCAGTCCGGGAATATCAGTCGGGTCGTTCTGGCGGTCGCCATCCATCGTGATGATGAATTCTTTTCGGGCTGCTTTAATGCCGCTATCCATGGCAGCGGTCTGTCCGAAGTTTCGACGCAACTGAATGTATTTCAGCGGAATCAGCTTTTTTGCCAACTCGCAGCTATTGTCTGTTGAACCGTCATCCACGAAAATAATTTCGTAATCGTATTCCTGCTCTTCACAGACAGCCTTTATTTCCTCGTGCAGTTGAACCAGGTTCTCTGCTTCGTTAAAAATGGGTACTACAATCGATATACTTTCCATTAGTGGGTCCTGAAGCGTCTATCTGTCAAAACGCAGTGGTTGATATTGTCATTGTTCACGTCTCATCCGGTGCGCACAATGCGCAACGCCGGAGTTATCTGGCTGAAATTATATCTCATGGAACCGTCTTTGAAAGTGTTTATGTTTTCGGTGACGGATTGATTATGCATTTTCCGCATATCCATTAGCGCAGCTGCCAATGCGGCTGCCTCGACAGAAGATGTCTCATTATCGGAATTTGTCGCTTTATATCCGGGAATTCCTCCGTAACTGTATGAAAAACAGATAGCGGAAGCCAATAACGCCGCAGTCAACGCCGTGACCAGCCGCTCTGAATCCAGACGGAACCAGGAAACGAATCGATACTCGCCAATTTTCGGCAGTACAGCGGGAACGATAGCGAAGAAGAACGGATACAGCAACGTGGTGAACTCACTTTCAATATCACATACGCTCCGCCTGGAAACCAGGGACGTGAGAAGGAAGCCGTATCCACAGGTGATCAGTCGCTGTCCGCCCAGAAGGGGAAGCATCATTACCGGAGCCAGCATTAAAAGCAGATAGACTACCTTGTATTCCAGCATACTGTGTTTAATCAGAAACATCGGGTTCGTCATTGCGGTGATCGCAAAACTCATTGCTGGAGGGTAGTTTTGCACCTGGAGCGCATTAAAAAAATTGTTGTAGTCGGCCACCCCCTCCCAGGAAGTGATGAATAACCTGCTGATAACGAAGTACACAACACAGATTCCGATGGCGGCCGGGCCAATGCGCAGGTCTTTTTCACGGCTGAAGATATAAAGTCCTACGAAAAACATGACGAGAGAGAAGTCGTTGCGGATAAACAGAAGCACACCCAACGACACGAAATACAGCCCAAACTTTCTGACTTCGATAAAATACAGTGACCAGAGCATCAGGGGGCCCGCAATGGAAAGGGAATGCAAATTGTTGATGACCATTCCATGGATTCCGGGATACAGGAGATACACCGCAACGATTGCAGCCCCAATCCAGATCTGTTTGATATGATGTCTGGAAAGCAGAAAAACTGGGACGGCGCCCAGCGCCAACCAGATTGAAGGCAGAACGTGCCCTGTGCCAGTGGCGATACGGATAAGCCTTGCCAGACATAGTATGGCGATGGCGATTGTCATGCTGTGCTGCTGAGACCACAACGGTATTCGCATCGATATTGCGGGAAATCGATACGTGTACCCGCCGACGATGGATGCGATGACGAGTGAAATGACAATGGCGACAAATGGGTGCTCGGCGGGCAGGGTATCGATCCCAAGAGACAGAAATAGTGGGAATGTCAGAAGGATTGTGGCGAATCTGTTCAGGGTGGCGACGGTATCCATCACCGGAATCTGTCCTGAACGCTTTCGAAAAACGGATATCACCAGATATGCTGCAAGAATGACAGCCAGCGAGGCAATGGTAATGCCTGTGGTCGTTGGCATCATGCGAGGCATCAGATGCCTGGGCATCTCATTGGTCATCTGAAACTTCGGTGCTGCATTCCGGAACATCAGAATGCCAATGCAGACTCCGGGAGACAATGCAATGAGCAATGTAATCGGGAGCCGTTTCAGTGCCGAATCTGTAAACTCGTATGCCGAAGTTAGCATTTTATCAATGGCCGTATCAACAGTCATGGTGTCGCGACATTACAATGTCTGTGTACGACCTGCAATATGAATTGAAACGATTCACGAAGAAAACAGACAGAAGGTAAGATTGCCGGAACAATGGCCGAAGGGGATTTCTTTCAGTTGGCTGACCGGAATTCCCATTCAGTTTCGTTTCAGTTTGATTTGTCTGCGATTGGGAACGTGCGCAAGAATCGAGGGAAAAACTCAGGGGAAGAGAAGATTGCCCCATTGGGCGAAAACAGGTGCGAGAACCAGGGATACAACGCTCATCAGCTTGACCAGAATGTTGAGCGCGGGACCTGCGGTATCTTTGAAGGGGTCACCTACAGTGTCGCCGGTTACCGCTGCCGCGTGAGCTTCGGAACCCTTGCCGCCATTGGCGCCACCTTCAATGTGTTTTTTGGCGTTGTCCCATGCACCGCCGGCATTGGACTGGAAGAGCGCCATCAGAACACCGGAAACGGTAACACCGGCAAGAACGCCACCCAGACCGCGGATGCTGATGAATCCTACGGCGACGGGAACCAGCACGGCGATGAGGCCGGGCACAATCATTTCTCTGATGGCTGCCGCTGTGGAGATGTCTACGCATTTTGCGTATTCCGCTTTGGCTTTGCCTTCCATCAATCCGGGGATTTCTTTAAACTGCCGACGCACTTCAGCGATCATCGCCTGCGCAGCGCGACCCACGGCGTCCATGGCGAAGGAGCTGAACAGGAAGGGCAGCATACCGCCAATGAACAGACCCGCCATAACGATTGGATCGGCGATGTCGAGAGAAGTATTGATGTTCAGGTGTCCTTTTGCGGAGATGGTGTCAATCTGGGTTCTGAACGCTGCGAAAAGTGCCAGCGCGGTCAGCGCTGCCGAACCGATGGCGAATCCTTTACCGATAGCGGCAGTGGTATTGCCCACGGCGTCGAGCTTGTCGGTGCGACCGCGAACTTCCTTGGGCAGTTCGCTCATCTCGGCGATACCCCCGGCGTTGTCAGCGATGGGACCGTATGCATCAACTGCCAGCTGAATCCCGGTGGTGGAGAGCATCCCCAGCGCTGCAATGGCGATGCCGTACAGGCCGGCAAGGCTGAAGGCCGCAACGATGGCGATAGCAATAACAATCAGTGGCCAGGTGGTGGAGGACATACCCACTGCAAGACCTTTAATGATATTGGTAGCGGCGCCCGTCATGGAAGCATCCGCAATCTGGTTGGTAGGTGTTTTGTCTTCACCGGTGTAATACTCAGTGATCAGACCGATGGCGGTACCGGCAGCAAGACCGATAACCGCCGCAGTGGCGATGCCCCACCAGGTGAAGGTGACTGCAGCGTCGCCTTCACCAACTGTCCAGGATGCGGGCAGCATCAGATTGGCCAGAACATAGGTGGCAACAGCTGTCAGACCAGCGGTGCCGAAGGTTCCGACATTCAGTGCCGTCTGGGGGTTTCCGCCTTCTTTGGTTCGAACGAAGAAAGTGCCAATAATGGAAAGTACGATACCCACGGCAGCAACTACCAGTGGGAAAATGATTGCATTGTATTGTGCTTCTTTAGCAACGCCGGCAGCGGCAAACGCGCCAATCCAGGATGCACCGAGAACCATGGCGCCAATAATGGAACCCACATAAGATTCGAAAAGGTCAGCGCCCATACCGGCCACGTCACCCACGTTGTCACCCACGTTGTCGGCGATGGTTGCGGGGTTGCGGGGGTCGTCTTCGGGAATGCCGGCTTCGACTTTGCCCACCAGGTCGGCACCGACGTCAGCGGCTTTGGTATAGATACCGCCGCCCACACGGGCGAAGAGGGCGATGGAACTGGCGCCCAGAGAGAATCCGGTAACCGTGTTGAGTACCAGCATGGTTTCGTTCATTTCACCGGTGAAATTCCACAGATTGGCGAAAATGAGGAGAAGCAGACCCAGACCAAGAGTGGCCAGTCCCACAACGCTCATTCCCATCACTGCGCCGCCGCCGAAGGCGATCGCCAGTGCTTTGTTGAGTCCGTCCCGGGCGGCCGCTGTGGTGCGGATGTTTGCCGCGGTGGCCACGCGCATGCCGAAGAAACCGGCCAGACCGGAGCAGATGGCGCCAACCACAAAAGAAAGACCTACCAGCGGACTGGAGTCTTCCATACTGCCGTTGGCAATGGCAAGCAATGCGGCGACGATAATTACAAAGATTGCCAGTACTTTGTATTCACGTCCCAGAAATGCCATGGCACCTTCACGAATGTGTGCGCCGATTTCTTTCATTTTGTCTGTCCCGGCATCAGCTTTATTGATCATACCCGTTTTAATAAACGCATATGCCAGAGCCAATGCCCCCGCAATTGGTGCTACAAGTAGCAATGTGCTGAGGTTCATAGATTATCTCCTTGACGTTGATTAAAGTGATTCATTGCCTTAACGATTCCAAATTCAGCAATGCACTCAATTGCCTTGCAGGCCCGGTCAATAATTGAATCAAGTTCAATCTGCTCATCCGGGGTAAAACTTTTGAGCACAAAATCTGAAACATCTCCATGTACTGGACGGCCTACGCCAATCCTGATGCGGTGAAAGTCGGTACTGCCCAATTCTTTCTTCAACGAGTTGAGCCCGTTGTGCCCGCCGGTACCACCGCCGGATTTCAAGCGGACCATACCATAATCAAGGTCAATATCATCATGAATAATAATTAAGTGATCGATAGATAATTTAAAGAAACCCATGGCTGGCTGGACACTTTGTCCGCTCAGATTCATGAACGTTTGCGGCTTGAGTAGAATTGTCTGTTTTCCTGCGATATTGACTTTGCAGAAACGTCCTTTAAATTTTTCCTGCCACCGAGTCATGAATGAACCGAAGCGGTTACAAAGTGCATCTGCCACAGAGAACCCGATATTGTGGCGTGTATTGTCATATCTGGCACCTGGGTTGCCAAGGCCGGTAATGAGAATGGGGTTTTCCATTTAAGTCACCTGTAATATCAACCTGAAATTTTGTCGGGAGAATCTGAACACCGCGAATCCGCGATATGGCATCGGAGAAAACGTTGACTATTTCTTCTTGCCACTTGCTGCCGGCGCTTCGACGGCAACTTCTTCGACCGCTATCGCGGAAATGGTCAGAATGGCTTCCTGCGGGGGCAATGCAATGGTGAGCCCCTCAGCCAGCGTCATGTCGGCTACGTGGAAAGTAATGCCCGCTTGAAGAGGAGCGACATCCACGGAGATTTTTGCCGGAATGTCTTTGGGGAGGCAAACTATTGGAATGGTTCTATGCACCATTCGTAAAACGCCACCGAGCTGCTCGCCCACGGAACGGCCCACTTTTTCTATGGGAACGTCCACCTGAATAGGTGTGCCCTGCTGAATGGAGAGAAAATCAACGTGCAGCAGATCGCGGGAGACCGGGTCATATTGATGGTCTTTCACGATAACGAGAGCGTCTTCGGTTTTTCCGGAGTCGGGGTCAGTGATAACCACGTCGAGAGGGGTGTTGACTCTCAATGGACCGGCCAGTACCTTTGTGAGGATCTCCGGGTCTACGGAGATTGCTTTTGTCTCGATGTTTTTTCCGTATACTACTGCCGGTACCCGTCCGGCGGCACGCATACGACGCGCAGCGCCTTTGCCTTTGCTGTTTCTTCCAAGTGCTTCTATTTTGATGAATTCCATTTGATCACCTGTTTCCTTAGGTATTTCCAGTGTTTATTTTAGTCTTTGTAATCTTCCTGAAATAAAGAGCTTAACGACTCGCCCAGATGAATACGGCGGAGCGCTTCACCCAACAGCTCTCCGCAGGAGACAACCTCGATGCGAGCCCGTTTCTGCTTTTCTTCTGACAGCGGAATAGTGTCCGTAATGAATAATTTGTCGAGTACAGATTTTTCCAGTCGATCTATTGCCGGACCGGAAAGCACCCCATGGGTGATGGCGGCCATCACCCGCCTGGCCCCCGCCTCTTTTATTGCCGCCGCGCCACTGCACAGTGTGCCCGCCGTATCAATCATATCATCAACGATGATACAATTGGCATCCTTCACATCGCCGATGATATGCATGATAGCCACTTCGTTGGCTCTTGGACGCCGCTTGTCGATGATTGCGAGGTTGGCGTTGAGGTTTTTCGCGAAACTGCGTGCACGACGCACACCTCCGGCGTCCGGGGAGACAATTACCACATCTTTATTCACCTGGTTCCTGATGTGATTACACAGGACTTCCAGACCGTAGAGGTTATCAAATGGAATATCAAAGAATCCCTGAATCTGGCCGGCATGCAAGTCCAGCGACACAATCCGGTCCACACCGGCAGCTGTGAGTAGATTGGCAACCAGCTTCGCGGTAATCGGTGTTCTGGGGGATACCTTGCGATCCTGACGGGAATACCCGTAGTACGGCGTCACAGCAGTGACCGATGAAGCAGATGCGCGGTTCAGTGCGTCGATGATGACGAGTAGCTCCATGAGATTATCGTTGGCCGGTGGACAGGTGGGTTGCACGACAAAAACGTGTACGCCACGAACACTTTCTTCAATCTGTGCAAATATTTCGCCATCGGAAAACCGTGTTACCGTCGCTGCACACAGCGGGATTCCTGAGGAATCGCTGATTTTTCGTGCCAGGGGCATATTCGCCGTTCCGGCAACGAGCAGCGTTTTTTGCATGTCCATAAAAATCTCCTTAATTGGAAATATGCGTAAAATGTTGAATCAATAATGGGAGGGCAAAAAAAAAGTCCTCGCCAGTTGCTGGGACGGCAGGACTCGAACCTGCAATGACAGGTACCAAAAACCTGGGGCCTACCAATTGGCCTACGTCCCATTAATGTCCAGGCGAGGACCGTTAGGGCATGGGGAATTTATCATCCGGGCCCGCCTACCTCCATGAGGCCTTCGGTTCGCGCCGGTATCACCTGCGAAAGGCGTCTATCATCGCCATATAGATGTGTCAAATGAAAAACAATACGATTCTGATTTTTCTCTTCTGAATTCCATGGGGGGAGCGTGCGGATAATCATCCGGCGACACCTGTTCAAATCGGCGCGGAATCTGTATCGCTGTAAATAGCTTCCGGCACATGGGAGTTGAACTTTTTCCGAAGCGGCGGGGACGCGCCGTCGCAGGAATCATCCGGAACGGGAGAAGGTGGCGTTACCTCATCCCTGTTCATCGGTTTGTCGCATTTGGGATTGCCGGCATTCTTTGCACAGAATTCGTCCCGGATTTGGATGGGGGATCGCGCCCTCATATCATATCGGTTATTAAGCAACCAGCTGGGAGATCCTGTAAGTCCAAGTGAATCTGCCAGATTGTACGATTGGGCGAGCAGGGATTCGCCTTCTTCGCTTTCCGCACATTTTTTCAGCACAGCGGCACTGATGCCGTCCCGGGCGCACTCTTCCCAGGCATTCTCTTCTTCCCGACCGCTGTTTTTTTGGAAATGCTCGTTGCGGCAGAGAACATATTCCATGAACTTGTAGCCGTTGGGATAGTACTTCTGTGCGCAAATTTGTCTTCGGTTTTCGGCGACTTCCCGGGGACCGTGCAGCGCCGTCAGCTTTTCGCCCTCGATTTTTCCGATAAATTGCAGGTTAAAATCCATACTTTCGCGATCTTTATCGAAATGTTCGAGCACGGGAGCCATGGCATTGACTGTACGGACACCGTAGTGGCAGTGACTCATGACAAAAAGGTCCAGTCGGCCGGTGATTTCCTCTCTGCATACCTTTTTGCCATTGCAGCTTTCGTCTTTGCAGTCCACCTTGCCATTGCCGGTGTTGTCAATGTAATCGTTGCAGATCTCGGCTTTGGGGTCCCATGGCGGCTTCCCAATATCTCCAAGGGGATAAATGAACTCGCCCGTTTTCTCCAATCGAACCATATGACGTTTCAGTCGGGCATATCCATTTTCCACTTTTTCGATGTTGGCCCCAAAGATAGCCACAGGCAAATACTTCTGACCGGAATGTTCAAACAGTTTCTGGCCTTCCGGTTCCGAGTAGTCAAAGGTCCGAATTTCTGCGCCTTCAAACGCACTGCGGACGAATGCCATAAATCTCCGCGGGTTACACGCACGCCCTTCGCAACGTTTGTCGGTGATTACCGTGACGGGCACCTTTGTGGGTTCTGGGATATTCTGACAATATTCCGGTTTGGTACCTGTGAATTTGTCACAGATTGCGCGTCGGAAAGATGCTTCCGTTCTACCGCCAGTATATGGTTCTCCGCCCAGAAATATGGTTGGGCTGCCTTTGGCGCCCTTGTCCTGAGAGTACTTGAAGGAATCCTCCAGGAGCGTTTTGCCTTCGTCTCCCTCCGCACATTTCTGGATGGTGCCTGCATCAATTCTGGCAGTCTCTGCGCATTTTTCCCATCCTGCGGGAATTTTACTCCAACCCTTGACCTGACATTTCAGAAAGGAAATCCATTTCTTGTCGGAATCGGCGTGTTTTTTAACGCATAGTTGAATAGTGTTTCCGGAAATCTCCGATTCACCATGAATGGTTTTCCACTCCCCCTTTTCTTCCCGGGCGATGTAGTGAAGGTCCAGAATGATATTCTCCCCCATCTTGTCCAGAATGGGAAAAAGGGTGGTGAGTACTTTGGCGGACCACGTGCATTTTGACATGATATGCATATCAATTTTTACTTTTTCGGTAACGGTATTTTCAGGCTGTTTCTTTTGAGCTCCTGTGCCGGCGTCGCCGCTGCACCCTGCAATCAGTGCGAGGGACAGTGCAAGTACGGGAAAAGGAAATCCTGGTTTCATAGTAATTTCTCCTCAAATATATTCGATGCCTGCATTTTCAGTGTTTGGTTTTTTTTCAGATAAGACTACTGCGACTTTCGGTAATGCGCTTTGGGAATAGGTTTTCAGATCAAACCAATGTCACCTGTCGTCCGAACTTAAATCGTATTTCCGGGGGGTTGTCAAGTGTCTGGGGAGGAGGGATTCTGGTAGCTCAGGTATTTTAAATCAGCGTGCGATGTTTGGGTTCCGGAAAGGGAATGCAAGGGATTCAATGCCAGGGAATACTGGAGGCATCACAAGTCCACAATCCGGATTCGATGCAGAAGAACAGTGCTTTCCCAATCGCTTCAGCTGAATTTTCCGGATGCAACAGCAATGCGGAAACCGGGCACCAGTTCTGAATGGAACGAGTGATATTATCGAGATCCGGCGGAAGTCGCAATCGGTCAATTGCAACCGATGCCAGATTCGTCGGACATACGTTCTGATGTACCAGGGCGTCGAAGATGTCATTGCCCGGTGTGTTCTCCATTCGGTTCAGCAAGTCCTGCCGTACGAAATTCACCACATCTATCTGAACCTCCAGGACCCCTTTTCGCACTTTCACACCTTCGAAAAATTCGTATTTTCCGGTGTTCCACGAAAGGAGATCCGCCAGACGCTGTTCAATCTGACCACTGATGTGTTTGAACAGATCAACAGCAGTGAGCATTCCCAGGGCGATGAGTGTGTCGCCCAGATGACCGTGAAACTTCGGAAGCAGCGCCAGTGCCATCTCAAGTTCCATTCGTTCAACGACACCGTTTTCAACCAGATATTCTCCCAGAAGTTCTGAGGATTCATTGGAACCCGCATAAACCAGTGTGCCGTTGCGGACATATGCTTCTTTACGCTTGCCTTCCTTCTCGCATATGAGCGCTCCGGTATCTCCGGAAAATGCCATTGTGAGGAGTACATTTGATGGTGACTCAATTTCCATCAGTCCCCTGCGCTTGGGTTGATTCACTTCGTCGCGTGTTGATGTTGGCGTGTAGACCGGTAGGTGCCGCACCAGCTCTTCGTATTGACGCGCGGGGTGATAGCTTCTGCCATTTGTGGATATTTCTGTATCTGCCGAAATTTTATCATTGTATATCAGCTCGACGATATGCGCAAAGGGGGTGGGGCCCAGAATGGAATTGTTTTCGAGTCGAGCCCAGTATCTGGCACTCCCAATGCGTTCGTCAACGTCCTGGGTGACCGGAGTGCCGTCGCGGCCGATGTCGGCAATGGCGTCCACTGCGGTCGCGCCATCGGAGTTGGTGATCTGAAGGCCGAGAATTTCTTTTCCGGCAAGCGTGCGGGCGATGGCGCCAATGTCGGAGCTGATTTCTCTGCGGGTATTGGACTTATGCAGGACATTCTCGATCTGCGCTGCAAACTGACCTTTCGAAATCTTCTCACCAGTTGCGGATTGGTATTTCAGCAACGCTTCGTTGAACTCAAAGGCCGTTTTGAACCGGTCAGCCGGATTCCTGGCCAGGGCCTGCTCGAGAATCTGTTTGAGGCCGCCGGGAATTTTTTCGGCATTCTGTTGCAGTCGATCGAGCCGGCCGTCGCGAATGTCCAGCATGATGCTCAGTTGGCTGGTACCGGTAAACAGCTGTTGCTGAATGAGAAGCTCCGTAAGCACGACGCCCGCCGAATAAACATCGGCGCGCATGTCCACCGGACCCCCCTCAACCTGCTCCGGCGCCATGTATCCGTATTTGCCCTTGGGAATAATTTCCACGGGACGGAATCGGTTGGATTCGATACGGGCAATGCCGAAGTCGCCCAGTTTTACCGCACCATTTTTTGAAAAATAAATATTCGACGGAGATAGATCCCGATGTACCACCTGAAGCAATTCGCCATTCACATCCCGGACATTGTGGGCATAGTGCAGCGCATCCAGTACCTGACGGATGATGTAGATGGCAATGCCGCTGCGGTGTACACCCCACAATTCAGATCGTTGTGAAAAGCGCCAGCAGTCCAGACCATCCACAAACTCCATCACCATGTACAGCCGCCCGTTTTCTTCTCCAAATTCCATAACCCGTACGATGTTGGGGTGATGCATGTGCGCTGCCAGCTGTGCTTCATTCAGGAACATGGCGACAAAACGTTGATCATGGGCGAGATTGGGAAGAATCTGCTTGATCACCACAGGAGAGGCATCCGCGGGGCTTTCCGATGGCCGTGCCAGAAAGATTTCAGCCATTCCACCGTGCGCAAGCTTTTTCTCAAGTCGATATTTACCAATGATAGTCATTTTTATCTATGATATTCATTTTGTATTTCGGATAGACATAGTATGCAAGTTTAACATTTATGGGGGAATTGCAAAAATTATCAGCAAGAATAATCAGATTGCACATTCAGGAGTTTTACATTGGAGAGGTCAGGCAAGTTTGTTGAGTTTCAAGTTCCTGAACAGGTGACGAAAATTTGCAGGATTCTGTCGGAACATGGTGAAGACGGGTATCTGGTTGGTGGTTCACTTCGCGACCTGCTTCTGGAAAATGTTCCGGATGACTGGGACCTTGCAACCACGGCCACGCCGGACAAGATGCTGCGAATGTTTCATCGGGTGATCCCCACGGGCATCGAACACGGTACAGTAACCGTTCTGATGGATAGGGAAGGATTTGAGGTGACCACCCTGCGCTCTGAAAAGGGATATAGCGACGGGCGTCATCCGGATTCAGTAAAGTTTGTAACGGGTATTGAAGAAGATTTGTCCCGTCGGGATTTCACCGTAAATGCCATCGCCTGGAACCCGCTGACCCGGGAAATATTTGATCCGTTCGACGGCGAGCGCGATCTGCGGAAACGTCGGCTTGTAGCAGTTGGAAACGCCGAAACCCGATTTAATGAAGATGGTCTTCGCATCATGCGCGCTGCCAGATTTGCCGCGACATTGGAATTTGAGATTGAACCGAGCACAGCGGATGCCATCCCCCGCACGGCCCACCGTCTCGAAAATGTTTCAGTCGAACGGAAACGGGATGAATTTCTCAAATTGATGCAGGCGAATCGCCCGTCCAGAGGGCTTCGCCTGTTGCTGCAGAACGATGTATTCAAATATGTCTGTCCCACCGCGGATGAATGCAGACCAGACAGCGATTGGGACCAGACGCTTGCCTTTGTGGACAGTGTGCCTGCGCATTTGCATTTGCGACTGGTTGCATTCTGGACTGGCATTGACGCCCGGAAGGTGACCAATTGGCTGGAGCGTTTTCTGATAGACCGGCGGACGAGGAAGCAAGTGCTGCATCTGCTTCAGTTTTTTTCGGTTTCTCCTGGAAAAAGTTGCAGTGACGGTACTCTAAGGAGATATATCTCGGAAGTGGGGAAAGACGCAGTGCCTGATTTGCTGGTGCTTCTCGATGCATATCCGGCGCAGAACACCCATGCCGGCCACAGCGGCAACTGGCTCAGAGAGCGATTGTCGACCGTAGACTGGTCGTTATGGCCATTGACTATCGGAGAACTTGCGGTTTCAGGGGCCGACCTGATCTCTGAACTCGGGATTTCACCTGGTCCGAGAATCGGCGAAATTCTGGCGATGCTTCTTGATTCTGTGCTGGAGCATCCGGAGGACAATACAGCGGATGTCCTGCTTTCACTGGCGAGAAAGAAATTCTTTTGAATTTCCAGATTTCGAAAGTTTTCTGGTATAGTTTACGATAGCAGAAGTTTCAGTATAACTGGACCGAATAACTGGACCGAGTTTTTTTCATGTTGATGGTAAAAATTGGGAATGCAGGAGGTTCGGTTGGTTAAAACGCGTGGCGGATCCACTTCGGCTGGAAGGGATCTGGACTGTATCGGGGAGAAATATGCAATTTCGTTCGATATCTGTACTGGCTGACCATTATAAATTGGGGTTGAATCTGCGGTTCCTTTTATTATTGGGGGGAATTCTCCTGTGCGTCGGGTGCGGGCATCGGACAGGACTGATGCCCGAATGCGATTCCGATGAACACTGTCAGTTTGGTTTCAGATGTGTTGACAGAGAATGTGTTGAAGGTTTTCTGGACTCTGACAGCGATGTCGATACGGGTACGGACACCGGTACGGACACCGATACGGACACCGATACGGACACCGATACGGACACCGATACGGACACAGATACGGACACCGATACGGATACCGATACGGATACCGATACGGACACCGATTCGGACACAGATTCGGACACAAATACCGATACCGAATGTGAGTATGACTGCCTTCCCCATTGCATTTCGTGGGGGGGGAGAATGCTGGAAGGTGGTTGTCCCGGAGATCAACGATGTTGTGATGGGGCGGATATACCATCGGATTGGGACTCGGAAATCGATACCGATACCGGATGTGAGTACGAGTGTCTGGCGCACTGTATAACATGGGGCGGTTTTCTGATGGAAGGTGTCTGTCCCGAGGGGCTATGGTGTTGTGCCGAAGCCATGCCACCGGATACCGAAACGGAAACCGACATGGATACGGGCACCGGAACCGAGACGGAGGTGGGGACCGAAACGGAAACCGACACGGATTCAGACAACGATACGGGAACCGGCAACGCATGTGAATATGAGTGCCTGCCGCACTGCGTTTCATGGGGGGGCACGGTGATGGACGGTGTGTGCCCCGGGGCCGGGGATCAGCGATGCTGCGAAGGGGCTATGCCACCGGACACCGAAACAGATACCGAAACGGATATAAGTACGGATACCGAAACGGATACCGGATCTGATACCGGTGATACCGATTCTGTGGTCCGTTGTGGCAGCCTTCTGAACGACGATGACGGTGACGGATATTCGGAATCGAACGGCGATTGCAATGATTGCGATGCGCAAACAGGTCCTATGTCGATGGAGGTGGCGGTGAACGAGGTTGACGACGATTGCGATGGCGAGATAGATGAGCCCAGCCCGCCCTGTGATTGCGGCGTCGACGCGGACTGGCTGGCTGCGATGGACATCTGCGACGATCGGTTCTATTTCAGTCCGGGCAGCTGGCATGCGACCGGAGAGAATCCTCTGGACATCGGCGCGCTGGATGTTGTCACGCATTACGGGGATGTATCGAATGATTTGGGGGTTCGAGCCGGGTGCAGATATTCAATTATTTCCACTGGCGAAGTTCAGAGCGGATCGCACCAGGAAGGGACCGCCTGGGGAGACACGAGTGATGACCCGGCGCCGATATATATCGGAGAAGACGAAATCATTCCGGATGATGCAGCCGTATTCGACACCACTCAGTTGTATGTGGCGCTGAAGGTACCCGCCAATGTTGAAGGGTTGTCTTTTGATTTTATTTTCATGACAACTGAATTTCCGGAGTCTCTGGACGCGACGTATCAGGATGCGTTTTATGCCATTATCCGTGCGGAGGAGTTGAACGGGGGCGACACTACCAACATGGCGTTTTCCGGGACGTCGACCCTGAAGGAAATCAGCGTGAATTCCGACTATTTTGAAAGCATTCAGGAAACCAGCCTGGCGGGGACCGGTTTTGGATGGGACCCCGAGCAGAGCGAAATCCTGGGCGGTTCGACCGGATGGTATCGGACCAGCTGGCCGGTTTCTCCCAACAGCCGGATTTACCTTACTTTTTCTGTTCATGATGAGGTGGACGCGCGATTGGATTCCCAGGTCATTCTGGATAACTTCAGGTGGTTGTTCGATGCGCCGGTCGGCTCAACGGAGAAACTGTAAACTGAATGATCTGGTCTCTTTTTAAATCGCGCAAGTCTGTCGTTTCAAAACCGCAATTTCCTTTGTATGACATCCATAGTCATATTCTTTGGGCGCTGGACGATGGCGCCGGAAGCATCGATGATACCCTGTCTTTCCTGCAGCGATACGCAAGTCTGGGGTACAGAGGAGTGGTGGCAACTCCCCATACGAATCACTGGCTATTTGAATCACCAGACGATAAACTGGTAAAAGAAAGACTGAAACAACTGGCGTCTGCCATGGCGGAAACGCAGGTGCAGATAAAGATTGGCGCGGAAATCATGTGCCGCGATGCGTACTCGGAAAAATTTGCTGCAGGACGTTTTCGCGGGATTGGCGACAGCTATCTCGTGGAGTTCGAAAATCGTCCCGGAGTGTTCACACCCGCACTTGAACGGTTTGTTTTTGAAGCGCGCGTTTCAGGAAAGACGCTGATTCTGGCACATCCGGAACGGTATGGGGATGTGCAGTCCGGGGGCGCTCAGCTGGCGACATTGAAAGAGCGGGGGATGCTGATGCAAATCAATCTGGGCTCCCTCGTGGGAAAGTATGGCCAGCGGGCTGAACAGCTGGCATGGCAATTTGTGTCCGATGGTACAGCGGATATACTGGCGACAGATGTGCACCGGATTGGCGATTTCGAGTACGTGGCTGATGCATTGGCTGCGTTGAATCGCGTTGATGAGTGCCGGATAAAGACGCTGCTGTGTACCAATCCACAACATGTATTCATGTTCCGTCCAGAGCAGATTGATTTGGAACAATAGAATTGAGTGAATCGCATTCTGGCAGTTTTTGCTCCGGAAAGAGGCCGGGTTGTGCTTGCATGCACTTGTGGAAAATGATATCGGAAACACCGCCATGAATGAAAAAATGAAACGAAAAGAGAATTCGCTGGCGGCGATGGATGAACTGATTGATATTATTGACAAACTTCGTTCACCAGACGGGTGTCCGTGGGATCGGAAACAGACATCTGTAACGTTGAAGCCATATCTTGTAGAAGAAACCTACGAAGCGCTGGATGCCATAGATTCAGGCGACGCTGCCCATGTCCGGGAAGAGTTGGGGGACGTGCTGTTGCAAATAATGCTGCACGCCCAGATAGCATTTGAATACGATCAATTTCATATTGGTGATGTGATTGAAGGGCTTTCCAGGAAAATGATTCGTCGTCATCCGCATGTTTTTTCTGACACCAGCGTTGATGGAGCGGATGACGTGATTCGAAACTGGGAAAAAATCAAGGCAAAGGAAAAAAGCGACAGGGGGGCGCTCGACGGCGTCCCCAGTGCCTTACCGGGACTGCTCAAGGCGTACCGAATGGGGCAAAAGGTTTCTCGCGTTGGATTTGACTGGCCGGATATCAGTGGCGTTCGCGGGAAAGTGGACGAGGAGCTGAATGAGCTTGATGAGGCGGTGGCTGAGGGGGATTCTGCGAAAATCGAGCACGAAATGGGGGATCTGTTGTTTGCGGTGGCACAATGGGCGAGGCATCTCGGTGTCGATCCTGAAGAATCATTGCGACAATGTTGCACTCGGTTTAAAAACAGATTTGCATTTGTTGAAAAGAATGCAGACGATGCAGGACAAAGACTATCCGATATGGCGCTGGAAGATCTGGATCACTATTGGGAACAGGCCAAGAAAAATGAACGACACTGATAAAATCATTCAGACCGAGGAAGTGGAAAAAAAGATTCGTGAGGTAATTCTGTCGGTTTCCGGAAAAAAAATCGCCCCCGATGTGGATGGGTTGCAGCATCTTGGCTTGGATTCTCTTGATAAGTTGGAAGTGATGACTATTCTGGAAAGTGTTTTTAAAATGGCGTTTACAGAAGAAGTGGCGCAGCAGTTCACGTCCATTTCCAGTATTGCACGTATTGTTCGACGAACGCAGAATGTGGGACGTAACAACTGGCAACTTTCGTTGTGATTCGTCTGGCTTACCCCTTTGATTTGCTCTCTTTTCCTCATTGAATAATGAAAGAATAACGAAAATCATAAGTTGACTTTCGGATATTATTTTGGATACTTATAGATTTGGAGCCGAGCATGATGTCTGCTTAGATAAAGTTTGGTCGCAAGTCTAAATTCACTGATTTTGGAGGATATACTGTGCATCATCGCTTTTCACTTTCTTCAGTGATCTTCTTTGTCGCTGTTTCTATAGCGTCTTTTGGTTGTGCCCCGGTTGAATATTCCGTTGTAATTGTCAATGCCTCAGACGCAATCGATAAGGCGGAGGAAGCAGGTGCTTCCTGCACCGAACAACAATTGGCGGAGCGGAGCCCCGTTACCAGGTATAACGCGCTGCAGTCCGGGACAGAGGTCGCGTCAACGGATCCGGCAGATGCCTCATCCGCTGAATCAATCGGTTGCGGAGCGCCGTTTGAGTATTATTCGGCGATAGAATATCTCGCAAAGGCGCGGGAGGAAGTTGGATATTCCGACTATCAGGCAGCGCTTGAGTACGCACGTCAAGCCCGTGAGTATGCGCGGCGCGCCCGGGAACTGTCTCTTCTGGCAGGCAGGGAGGGCGGCCAATGAAAGTTCGAATATTGGTCATGTTTTCGGTATTTCTTCTTCTTCTGGGGAATGGATGCGCATCGACTCAAACCATGCGAAACGGTATTGCGGATGGTCAGTTGCGATTGCAGCAGGTTGAAGCCAATGGCGCTAAAAAGTGTGCTCCCCGCGAATTTGCCGTTGCCAGAGCGCATCTGGAGTTTGCATTACTTGAAATTGAGCAGGGACAGGGGAAACGGGCGAAGGAGCATTATACCATCGCGATGACGAATCTGGATCTTGCGGATAAAAAATCTCCGGTTGAGCAATGCGGAAAAGATGGCGTACCCAGTCCACAGTGCTCGGATGATGACGGGGACTTCATCTGTGCTGAACAGGATAAATGCCCTCATCAGAGTGAAGATTTTGACGGCATCGAAGACGAAGATGGATGTCCGGAAGATCAGGATACCGATATGGATGGCATCCTTGATTCCATTGATCAATGTATTGTTGACAAAGAGGATATGGATGGGTTTGAGGACGAGGATGGATGCCCGGATAATGATAACGATCTCGATGGTGTAGCGGATGCCAGTGACGAGTGTCCCATTGATGCGGAAGATCCGGATGGATTTGAAGATCACGATGGATGCCCGGATAATGACAATGACGCAGACACTATTTTTGATATAGAGGATAACTGCCCCAATACAGCTGGTGTGCCTGAAGAAAACGGATGTCCCAAAAAATATGAAGGGGTGAAAATTACAAGTTCGCAGATTGAAATTAATCAGAAAATCTATTTCGCGTACAACAAAGCAAAGATAATGAAAAAGTCATATGCCATTCTTGCCATGGTTGCTATGGTTTTGCGGGAGAATCCCGAAATTACTCTGAGTATTGAAGGCCATACAGATAACAAGGGCAAAGATGCATATAATTTGACGCTTAGCACGAAGCGAGCCAGGGCTGTGGCAGAACACCTCATTATTAATGGCGGGGTGGAACGGCACCGCCTCACTTCTGTTGGTTGGGGAGAAGCAAAACCCATTGACAGCAATATGACTGAGGTGGGACGGGCAGCGAATAGACGTGTGGAATTTGTAAGGACAGATTCCCAAAAGTAAATTACAGGAAATTGGGTAGATTATGAGTAGACCGCAGTTGAGTTTTGTTTTGGTTTCCGTGGTGGCCTGTTTAACTATATTGTTTTCCAGGCATGTTGCTGCACAGGCGAATTCCGATGTCCTCCAGAAAAATAAAGATGCGATGGATGCGTATGCCAATCTCGAAATCGGCACTGCGATTTCTCTTCTTGAAGACGCGGAACAGCTTTGCATGGACAGCAATATCACTGGCCCACAGCTGGCACGTACATTCGTGAATCGGGGTGTCGTGGAGATGGGCGGCAATGGGGATAGCGCCAGAGCGATGGAGTATTTTAAAAAGGCGTTATGTCAGGATTCTGCGGTAATGCTGGACCCGTTGAACTCGTCGCCGGATATGGCCGATATTTTCAATGGTGCACAGGCTCAGATCAACTCACAGGGATGTGAAGGCATTGGACCGCCAGTCGGTGGCGCCGAACCGACAGTGGACGATTTGCTGACCTCATCAGCATCGTCACCTTCTGCGGGTACAGCCGAACCGGATTATAATGGCTCGAGTTCAAATGGCGAGTCGTTCGAAGTGGTGAATGATGTGCTTCGACATAGAACGGTTACCCAGCAAAAACGATTGGTTCCCATACCTTTTTATGTCACGACAAACGCTGATTTGGATGTTGCCAGTGTGGTGACTTTTTATCGAACCGTGGGAGAACGGATTTTTCAGCAGTTGCCTCTGGTAAGAAAGGGTGACGGATGGTCGGCATACATTGAATGCGACGTACTCACCACACTCGATCCTACCGCGATAGAGTACTATATCGCAGTATCTGACCCTTCCGGACAGCTCCTTTCCACTGCCGGATCTGAAGCGCAACCTTTTACGATCGATATTGGTGAATCTGTTTCATCAGCGCCCCCGGGGGTTCCCGGAGAGACACCATTGCCCGCTTGTGAGGAGGATTGTCCGCCATGGAACCCCGATTGCAATAACCGCAACTGCAAAAAGTTCGCTGACCTGTGCTCTGAAGAAGAACCCTGCTGTTCCGGCATGTCCTGTGTAGACGGCGTCTGTGAGGAAGCGGGGGGAGATGATGCTGAGTATATTAATACAAAAGGGGCCGATACAAAGATTCGGTTTTATCTGGCGGGGGGAACAGGTGTCGGATTTGTTCCCAAGGAAAAATATACACAGGATGATTTTCCCAATATGAGAAGTGTAACCGCCGTAACCACGGACAAAGCCGGTGTGGCAATGTCCAAACTGCATGTTCGCATTGGCGCAATGGTCTCACTGACTGAAAAGTTTGAACTCGGGATTAATTTTCGTGGAGATTTACCGTTATTTCCGGGGTTTTATGACACTATTGTGCCATCTGTTCTGGTGAATGCCGGTTATCGTATCGCAGGAACGAACGCGGAAAAAGGATTTCAGATGTTCGGCGTGTTCGGTATGGGCTGGGTGCAAATCATGCAACGGATTCCGTTCAAGGATTGTAAGGAATATCAGGAAGTGGTTGAAGGGGGAGAAACGGTGGAACGGTGCAGTGATCCGGAAGGTTGGTTTGATGATTCGAATGCGAAGCTGAGTACCAGTGGTTTCCGGAAGGCAGGATTTCTCGGTGTAGAATTTGGGCTCGATATGAATTACTGGTTCGTCCGAAATGTGGGTGTTCATGTGGGAACCATTTTTGATATTACTTTCCCTGAAAATGTGACTGTGAATCTTGACGTCCAGGCCGGCCTGGCCCTTCGCTTCTGATTCGCGTGATTCCATGAAATGACGCAATACCCGTATAATCCGAGCCAGATACCTGTACGTTTCTCTCAGTAAAAACAGGATTTTGTTTTTTCGGGCGTTGATTTTTGTCGTTACTTCGGAGTTTCACGGTTATTGATGATAAAATTTCCCACGCATTCTGACGGCGAAAGATTTTTTATTACTTTTATGTCGTGTTTCATATGTTTGTGGCATAATGGGCATATGTGACGGATTTGAAAGTAATGCCCGTCCGGATCGCCGTAATTGCAATGATATTGCTCGGAACTACCCGTTTAGTGTGACGAATCGCTTGACAATTCGGAATAAAAACGTGCAATCTATATTATTGTTTTAATGTAATTGAAATAGGGATTGGGGATTGAACGGTTTCATTACAACGATTGGAGATAATACTGTGCGTATCGGGTTTGTTTCAAGAATGTCTGTATTTCTCATAATAGCGGTTGCGACGTTGGGAACATCGGCGACAGTCCTTGCCCAGGAAGGAGATGCTCAGGCCATATCCCTGAAGAAAGAAGCCATGAACGCATATGGCAATCTCGATCTGGATGGCGCAATCCAACTTCTGGACCAGGCGGCGGCCATGGGCGAACAACTGACAGCGAATACGGTTGCACAGATTTATATCAGCTATGGTGTGGTATTGGTCGGAGGCCAGGGGGACAATGCGCGAGGACAGGATTATTTCGCGATTGCAAGGTGCCTGGATGCGAGTATTTCAATTGATCCTTTATATTCTTCACCTGAAGTGGAAATGATTTTTAAGATGGCTCAAACCCGGGCCACAGCACAAAATTGTCCCGGACTATTGGCGAATGTGAAATACCAGGGAAACGCGGTGCAACCCGCTCCGGTCGAAGGAGACGGTCTGGCAATTCAGCCGCAACCTTTTACCGGCGATTCTTTACCGCCCTGTGGTGTGCATAATGCACCGGCGCAGCAGAGAAAATCAACGGAGCTGCCGCTGATGATTCAGATAGAATCGGACAAACTGGCAACGCTGGACAGGGTTGTTCTGAAGTACGCCTATGACGGCTCGTCAACGTATTTCGATATGAACATGCAAAAGGGCGACACGGGATGGGTGACGGTGATGCTCTCGTGTACTGAAGGTCAGATCACAGATTTCGATCCGTCTACAGTCAACTATTATATCGAGGGATATGACATGGTCGGGAAACTGGTTTGTGGCAATGGGTCCCTGGCACAACCGTATACTGTCACAATGGATCCATCCGCGCCGGTGGTCAGTGGACTTGCTGGCATGCCGAAGCCTCAGACTTGTACCGAGTGTCCCCCATGGGACCAGAATTGTCATTCGAAGGGAGTCCCCTGCTTTTCTGATGAAGAATGTCTGTCGGGACAATGGTGCTCGGATATGGGATTCTGTGAAGGCGACGTCGGCGATGTCGGCAAACAGGACAGTGGGAGTGACGACGTACCGCGAAAATTTTACGCGGAGATACTGTTGGGCAGCGGTGCAGGATATGCGAGCGCTCCGAATCAATGGTACTTGAGTTCCGCAGTTTCAAATCCCAATAATTTTTCGGATACCTATTATTCATATCTGATAACTGGTGTCGGTCGTGGTAGTGTCGGCGGTTTGCCACTGCGCGGTCGCCTGGGAATTATGCTCAGTCCGAGGATTTCTCTGGAAGTGGGGATGCGGATGGATGTATCTGCATTCTGGCGAAAACAGAAAGATCTCAAATTCTGTGCGGATGGTCTTGTTGACAACCTTCGCGACGGAGAGGTGAACCCGGATACCGGATTCGAGTGTCTCGCACCGCTGGCGGCTGCCAATAATGGTATATTCGGGGCGTATCGCATACCGGATACGGCAAATTTCATCACCACTGAGAGCACCGATTTGGGGAACTCATGGCTGGTCAATGTAAGAGTCAAAGTGCGATTGATCAACCGGAAGGGAAATCAGTTTTTCCTGTTTGGTGGCCTTGGGTATGGCCATCTGTACTTTGCTCCCAGGGTAACTGATGTGGATTTGGACGGTGAAAAGGATCGGATAGTGACCACTCCTGGAACGATAAATATCGAAGTTGGCCTTGGGGCGGCACACTATTTTAATTCTCACTTTGGCATTACAGCGGAAATGCCAGTTGATTTCGTTTTTGGGGAAGACTCTACATTTGGTTTGAATACCGACCTGATGGTGGGAATCAGTTTCGGAGGATAACTGCCAGATGACAGCTCTGACGACGATCCCTGGACAGTTCCTCAGTCTTGTGGCAAAGTGTCCGGACAAAGCGGCGTTGATGGAAAGGGAAGGGAACCACTGGGTTTCGCAGAGTTTTCGCGAATGGTACCAGCGATCCCGTGCTGTTGCTTCGGCATTGATTCAGGATGGCGTCAATGCCCGGGACAGCGTCGCGATATTTTCATATTCCAGAAGAGAATGGCTTGAATCCGATATGGGAATTCTGATGTGCGGCGCCCAGACGGCTACCATCTATCAGAATCTCTCGCGGGACACGGTGCATCATATTCTGAGAGACTCCGAGGCAAGGGTGGTTTTTGCCGAAGGACCGATTCAGCTGCGGTCCATCTTCGGCGAAAACAAAGATGCGGAACTGCCACCAGCTCTGAAGAGAATTGTGTATTTTCAGAATACCCAGGTCCCCCCACATCGTGAAGGAAAGCCCGCTCCACCAGCATTGTCTCTCGTCGAAACCGTTCCGGACAGCAGGAAGTCAATGGTCATCGCATTTGAAGACTATATTCGATGTGGGGAGATCGAACTGGAGACATTGCAGGATGTGTTGAAAGAAAGATTGGCGGGGATTTTTGCCAGCGATGTGGCAAAAGTGGTATACACTTCGGGAACCACCGGCATTCCCAAGGGAGCACTGCTCACACATCAGAATCTGACTTCGGTAACCCGAAACCTCCCGGATACCCTGAAGCTGAATGAAAACGAGAAAACGCTGTTGTTTCTTCCTCTGGCTCATGTATACGCGCAACTTGTGTATCACGCGCAGATGCGGATTGGTTTCACCGTTGCGTTTGCCAGTTCGATGCTGACCGCCGTTGATGACGCTGAATCTCTGCAACCGGACTTCTTTGTGTCTGTTCCGAGATTGTTCGAGAAAATTTTTGCCGGAGTGCTTGAACAGGTTGAGAAAGGCGGTCATCTCAAAAAGCGCATTTTTAAGTGGGCACTCGACGTTGGCTCCAGGGTGAGCCGTCTGATGCAGGCGAATTTGCCATTGCCAGCGACATTGGCGGTGCAGGCGAGCCTTGCCCACCGGCTGATATTCTCAAAACTCCAGAAAAGACTTGGGGGAAAAGTACGCATGATGATATCGGGCGGTGCGCCTCTCCAAAAGGAAATCATTGAGTTTTTTCATGCTGCAGGACTGCTGATTATCGAGGGATACGGCATGACGGAAAATGCATCCCTGAGTCACCACAACCGGATTGATAATTATCGGTTTGGCACTGTTGGATTGCCTCTGGATGACACCGAAGTGCTGATCGCAGATGATGGAGAAATCCTCGTCCGAAGCCCAGGTGTCATGAAAGGTTATCTGAATCTTCCGGAGGATACCGCGGCCACCATTGATGAAGGTGGATGGCTGCATACGGGCGACATTGGCACCGTGGATTCGGAAGGATTCCTCTGCATCACGGATAGAAAAAAGGATATCATTGTCACATCCGGCGGAAAGAATATTGCCCCTGCTCCCATAGAGGCGATGCTCTCCAGACTGAAATATGTTTCCCATGCGGTCGTTTTTGGCAATAAGCGGAAATTTCTCACCGCATTGCTCACCCTGGACATGGAATCCGCGAACGCATGGGCCATCGCCAATGAACAACCTTCAACGATGGATGAACTGGCGAAAAATCCAGCTTTTCTCAGCGTCATTGAAACGGAAATCATGGCAATGAACAGAAAGCTGGAACAGTATGAAACCATTAAAAAATTTGCCATTGTCCCCCGCGAGTTTTCCATTGCAGGCGGTGAGGTCACGCCAAGCCTCAAGCTTCGGAAGAAAATCATTGCAGAACGCTATGGCCACCTGATTGACGAGCTGTATACCAATTAGAAGTGTTTTGTGAATTCGACATTTCAGTCTTGACGCTCTGAATGTGTTCTGCTACGAATCTCACGCTGTTCATAGACGTACAGTGGCGACAGGCACGTAGCTCAGTGGGAGAGCACTACCTTGACACGGTAGGGGTCGGCAGTTCAATCCTGCTCGTGCCTATTTTATTGTAGATTTTTTCTTCCAACAATTGTGAGATAACCTTTCAATTTTTTTACAACAGCATGAGTAATTCAGAAATACGATACGAAAAAGGAACAGCGGGTGCCTTTCTCGCTGAGAACCAGCAACTGCGCCACGATACCGTCGCTGCGAAGGTGGGCGGAAAAGTAGTGGATCTGCAGATGGCCGTTGCTGAAAACGCGGACGTTACTCCGGTTCAGGTGGATGATGCCGATGCATTGGAAGTGATACGGCACTCCACTGCTCACGTCATGGCGGATGCGGTGCAGCGACTGTTTCCCGGCACCAGAGTAACCATTGGTCCCGCCATCGAGAATGGTTTCTACTACGATTTTGACCGAGAAGCCGGCGGATTTTCGGAAGACGATTTGGTGGCAATTGAAAAAGAGATGCTGGCTATCCTGAAGGAGCGCAAATCCTTTGTTCGAAAAGAAGTATCTCGGGACGAGGCCCACGCCCTGTTTTCAGAGATGGGCGAGGACTATAAACTGGAGCTTCTGGATGCCATCGACGAGGGGATACCGGTCACCTTGTATTATCACGGTGACTGGGTGGATCTCTGCGCCGGTCCTCATGTGCCGGATACAAGGTTTATCAAGGCGTTCAAGTTGCTGACCACTGCGGGGGCATACTGGCGGGGCGACGAAAAGAACAGGATGCTGGCTCGCATATATGGGACTGCCTTCACTGACAAAAAAGCCCTGCGAGCGCACCTTGACAGACTTGAAGAAGCAAAAAAACGAGATCATCGCAAGCTGGGTAAAGAGCTGGACCTGTTCAGTATTGATGAGCAGATTGGTGGCGGGTTGGTTCTGTGGCATCCGAAGGGAGCGCTGGTCAGGACATTGATCGAAAATCATTGGCGCACTGCGCACATGAAACACGGATATGAACTGATCATGACTCCGCACATTGGTCGCAGCAAGTTGTGGGAGACCTCCGGGCATCTTGAAAACTATGCGGACGATATGTATGCACCAATGGAAATTGAAGGGAATCCATATTACATCAAGCCAATGAATTGCCCCTTCCATATTGCCATTTATCGCAATTCTCTCAAATCATACAGAGACTTGCCGTTGCGCTGGGCAGAGCTGGGAACCGTATATCGATACGAGCGTTCAGGACAGTTGCACGGTCTGTTGCGGGTGCGTGGTTTTACCCAGGATGATGCACATATTTTTATGCGGCTGGATCAGCTGGAAGACGAAATTCGAAAAGTTGTTCGCTTCTCGTTGAAGCTGCTTGCTGACTATGGCTTCACTGATCTCGACATCATGGTTGCCACCCGACCGGAGGCAAAATCCATCGGCGATCCCGCAGTGTGGGAGAAGGCAGAAGCCGCATTAAAAGCGGGACTGGAAGCGGAGGGCGTTGCCTATTCGATCGACGAAGGGGGCGGCGCGTTCTACGGTCCTAAAATCGATGTGAAAATTAAAGATGCGATTGGGAGAGTGTGGCAATGCTCTACCGTGCAGGTGGATTTCAATCTGCCGGAGCGATTTGACCTTTCATACGTGGGAGAAGATTCTTCGAAACACCGACCAGTGATGATTCATCGGGCGTTGCTTGGGTCCATCGAACGCTTTTTCGGCATTATGGTGGAACATTATGCCGGTGCATTTCCAATGTGGCTTGCGCCAATTCAGGTGTCGCTGTTAACCGTCGCCGATCGCCACGTTGAGTTTGCCCGCAGCCTTGAAAATCAGTTGCGGGAACATCATATTCGCGTTCATGTGAATGATGACAGCGAAAAACTGGGCGCCAAGATCCGACAGACACGCCTGCAGAGAATTCCGGCGATGGCGGTTATTGGTGATAAGGAAGTGGATGAGGGGGGAGTATCTTTAAAAACCAGGGTGGATGGTGATATGGGATTTATTTCTGTGGACGAATTTATCAGGTTTTTAGAAGAAAAAGCGGCACCTCCCGAAATTTAGTGTAATATTGCGACAATCCAGCCTGTGTGATAAAAGGCAGGTTTCAATTGGTAATAAATAAGGACGAACCGTCCTTTTTAGTAAGGAGAGAAGGTTATTCAGTCAAAGCAATCATCATCATCGTCTTCCGGCAAGAAAAGGCCGCAGAAAACACGCGTCAATGAAATGATACGTCGGCCCGAAGTTCGATTGATTAATCCCGACGGGCAGCAATTGGGTATTTACACCACAAGACAGGCACTGACCATTGCACAGGAGATGAGTCTGGATTTGGTGGAGATTAGCCCCAACGCGAAGCCCCCTGTTTGCCGTATTATGGACTATGGCAAGTACAAGTACGAGCAGAAAAAACAGGCACAGGCTGCAAAGAAAAACCAGAAAACCATTGAGGTGAAGGAGGTGAAGATGCGTCCCAAGACGGATACTCACGACTTTGACTTCAAGGTGAAGCACATCCGCCGATTCATTTCAGAGGGCAATAAAACGAAGATTACCATTCGATTTCGCGGCAGAGAAGTGGCACATCCCGAGATGGCGGCGCTTCTTCTGGACAAGGTTGTTGATGCGGTAAAGGATATTGCTGAAGTGCAGCAGCGATATCAGCTGGAAGGGAAATCGATGACCACCATTCTGGCTCCGTCCGGGAAGATGATAGTTCCCGCAACTGAACGGACTGCTCCTGGCAGGAATAATGACTTGGATGAGATAGAATAACCTTACTGCAATATAGTTTTTTTTCTTGCACTGTTCGGTAAGGACGTGTAAACACGGTTACCCGTCATCCCATGATGGAGGACGTTTACCGGTGGTTTTAAAATCAGTAAACATATTTTCTAAATAGGAAAAGCATTATGCCTAAAATGAAAAGCAATAGAGCGGCGGCAAAAAGATTCCGCAAAACAGCAAAAGGAAAAGTTCGCTGCGCCAGGCCGTATCACAGTCATATTTTGACCAAGAAATCTACCAAAAGAAAACGGAATCTCCGCAAGGTGACTACCGTTGACAAAGGTAGCGAACGGCAGGTTAGCAGGCTCCTGCCTTATCTGTAGACCGAAGAGGTCCCACGGACAGGCGAATTCCTGAACACGCAAAAGGAGCGTTGAAATGGCCAGAGTTACCAGAGGATTTAAATCACGCAGAAGACGAAATAAAATTTTAAAGCGCGCCAAGGGTTTTTTCGGTTCGCGCAGTAAAATGTACAAGGCAGCATATAATGCGGTAATGCATGCGCAGATGGATGCGTACATTGGTCGCAAGCTCCGCAAACGCGATATGCGGAAGCTGTGGATCACGCGTATTAATGCCGCTGCTCGTCTCAATGAAATGAGTTACTCCAAATTGATGGGTGGTCTGAAAAAGGCCGGCATTGATTTGAATCGTAAGGTTCTTTCTGACATTGCCATTGAAGACCCATCGGGGTTTGCGGCGATCGTGTCAGCAGCTCGCGGCAAATAACCGCGACGATAGACTTGCCCCCTGTCACAACAATTCAACCATTTTTCATATCGGGAGTTTGTTATGGATCCTAAAGAGATCATTGCAGCGCTGCAACTGCTGACAGAGCAGTTTGCAACAGAATTGCAGATTCAATCCACCGAACAATCAATTCGTGATTTACAGGCCGCGTATCTTTCTAAAAAAGGGAAGGTTGGTGAGTTGCAGCAATCCCTTGGAAAAGTGGCGCCGGAACATCGAAAGGATGTGGGGCAGGCATTCAATGCAGCCAAGCAGACGATTACAAAATCGGTTTCTGCAGCGATAGACAGTCTGGCAAAAAAAGCGGAAGATGCGTATCTGAACGCCTATTTCGATGTAACACTGCCTGGGCGAGCGACAGCTATCGGAACGATGCATCCAATTAATATTGTGATGCATGATATTGTCGACATTTTTACTTCCATGGGATTTGATGTCGCTCAGGGTCCGGAAGTGGAAACCGAAGAGTTTAACTTCACCAAATTGAATTTCCCGGACGATCACCCCGCACGGGACATGCAGGATACGCTGTTTATTGAAGAAGGAAAGACGCTGCTGAGGACGCATATGTCACCAGTGCAGATTCGAGCGATGCTGACGCGTCCACTTCCCATCCAGATTGTTGCTCCCGGAGCAGTTTTCAGACGGGACGATGATCCCACTCACAGTCCAATGTTTGCTCAGATAGAGGGGTTGTTGGTGGACAAGGGGGTGCACTTCGGACATTTGAAAGGCGTGCTGAATACATATATTCACCAGGTTTTTGGTGCAGATATTCAGATGCGGGTGCGTCCCAGTTTTTTTCCATTTACTGAACCATCGGTGGAGGTGGATATTCAATGCATTTACTGTAAAGGAAAGGGGTGCCGACTGTGTTCTCAGACAGGATGGATTGAAATTCTCGGCGCTGGCATGGTCGATCCGAACGTACTTGAAGGAGTGGGAATTGATTCCGAAGTGTATAGCGGGTTTGCCTTTGGTATCGGAGTGGATCGGGTTGCCATGATGAAGTATGAGGGCATTACAAGTATTAGGCTCCTTTACGAAAACGACCCACGTTTTCTGGAAAGGTTCAGGAGGTAGTTCATGCTGGCGAGTTATAAATGGCTATGTGAATTGGCGGGGTTTTCTCCGTCTCCTCGGGAGCTGGCAGAAAAATTTACATTCTCGGGATTGGAAGTGGCTGAGGTTATCCATCGCCGTGCGGAATTCGATAATGTTGTGATCGCCAGAGTGGTTGAAAAAGTCGCACACCCGGATAGCAGGAAACTCAGTCTGGTAAAAGTGGATGATGGGACGCAGATCTGGCCGGTGGTGTGCGGTGCCGCCAATTGTCCTACTGCCGGTGGTACCGTTGTTCTGGCGAAGGAGGGCGCTCGCTTTGGTGATTTGGTCATTGCGCCTCGCAAAGTCGGCGGTTACGAGTCGTCTGGGATGTTGTGCAGTGAGGAAGAACTGAATCTGGGACCAGACAGTGACGGTATCATCGTGCTTGAAGACCTGGATGTACCATCTGGCACGCCTGTTGTGGATGCGTTGGATCTGGAAGATTGGATATTTGAGCTGGAGGTGACGCCCAACAGACCGGATGCACTGTATCACCGGGGGCTGGCACGGGAGATGTGTCTGCTGTTTGATAAACCGTTCGCGTCCAGAGCACGGCCGGCAGCGCCAGCGTTGACTCAGGCGGCGGCAGACGTTGTAGCGGTATCGATTGAATCTCCCGAGGGGTGTCCCAGGTATGCGGCGTCTGTAGTGCAAAACCTGGTGGTGGCCCCCAGCCCTTTTCCATTAAGGTATCGGTTGCACAATCTGGGAATTCGACCCATTTCAAATATCGTGGATATGACCAACTCGATTCTGATGGAGTTCGGACAGCCATTGCATGCATTTGATTTGGACAAGCTGGAAGCAGGAAAAATTGTAGTCCGCATGGCAACTGACGGGGAGAAGATGACGACACTTGATGAGGTGGAGCGCACTTTTTCCGCTACAGATTTGCTGATTTGCGATGGCGCGAAACCCGTGGCCGTGGCCGGGGTGATGGGTGGTCTGGATTCGGAGGTAACGGCGGGAACAAAAAGAATTCTTATAGAGTGTGCGTATTTCAACCCGTCCAGCGTGCGCCGAACGTCGAGAAAGCTGAAGTTGTCCAGTGAGTCATCATATCGCTTTGAGCGGGGGGTGGATCCGAATCATGAACCGGAGGTGCTCGCGGCGGCGAATGCGATGGCGTGTGAACTGGGAGGAGGGAGTGCGCTTCACGGGATTGTTGACGCGTACCCGACACCTGTGGCGCCGATAGAGGTGCTCTTCAGACCGGAGCGTTATACAAAGGTGATGGGGCACAATGTGGAACCGGACCAGATGGCGCGATTGCTTGAGGGGCTGGGGGCAAAAGTCTCAGCGGTTGGCCCGGATTTCAAAGTGGCGATTCCGACCCATCGACCGGATATGGAACGGGAAATTGATTTGATTGAAGAGGTGGCCAGACTTTCGGGGATGAATCAGATTGAGGCAAAGCTGCCACGCATTCAGTGTCAGATTCCCCGCCGCGCCGATTTTGAAAACGCAAAGCGCGCCCGGGAGCTGCTGGTGTCACTGGGATTGATGGAATCAATTACGTATTCCTTCGTGCCCCGGAGTCTGTTGGAAATTCTGGGAGCCGCAACGGCGACGATAGAGATTGCCAATCCGCTGAATGCGCAACGTGCCACATTGCGAACAACGTTGATGGCTGGGCTGATCGAGAATTTGAAACGCACCCGCTCCAGATACATGGACACATTCGCGCAGTTTGAAGTGGCGCGAACTTATCATCCCACTGGAGAGACACTGCCTTCTGAGGTGGTCCGCGTGGCTGCGCTGCTGGATGGCACGGCGCCTCGCTGGATAAGTGAGTCGGAACGTCGGTATGATTTTTTTGACATCAAGGGTATCGTGACGCAGTTCTGCGAAGGCATGACCGGGACTTCTCCAGAATTTGTTCCGACGTCAGAATATAAAATGATGCATCCCCGGCGATGTGTGTCTGTTGTTGTGGGCAATCAGACAGTCGGTTTTATGGGCGAGTTACATCCGGTGCGCCTCAAGGAGTTGAAACTGGCTACTGGCGCAGTGGCGTTCGAGTTGGATTTATTCGCTCTTTGCGCGAAGCGACAGGTGTCATCGGCAGTACCCCTCTGCGAATTTCCGCCGATGTCACGGGATGTGGCTGTGGTGGCGGACGAAACCCAGGATGTGGCGCCAGTCCTCAATGCATTTGCCGCTTCCGCCGGGGAATTGGTGAATGGTGTTCAGCTGTTTGATGTATATCGCGGCAAGCACGTGGCAGAGGGAAAAAAATCACTCGCGTTCACAGTGCAATACAGGTCATTCCAGAAGACACTGACCGACAAGGAAGTGGATATGGTGCATCAGAGAGCTGTGGCGGATATTTGTGCCAGGTTCTCTTTGCAGCTTCGGTAGGCATTTTTCTGGTTAGATTTTAATATTTCTTTAATTTCCAAGCTTTATTTATAAATTTTGAAAAAAAACTGGTGGAAAAAGGAATAAACTATTATTTTTAAAAGGTTACGGGGCTTGAACGCGTTTGCTTCATGTGCTTAAATAAACGATACGCACAGATTGAAATTGAGGTCGAAGGCCAAAGGAGTTCCACGGATGACCAAAGCGGATATAATTGAACGTGTTTATGAAAAAGTTGGGGGCTTTTCCAAAAAGGAAGCATCTGAGCTCGTTGAAGCAGTATTTGAGGTAATGAAATACTCTTTGAAAGAAAACAAAAAAATCAAAATCTCCGGCTTTGGTAATTTTGTTGTTCGCCAGAAAAAGGAACGCATGGGCCGGAATCCGCAGACTGGACAACCCATTGTGATCGAACCACGATATGTCCTGAGTTTCAAGCCCAGTCAGGTGTTGAAAAACGCCCTCAACTCCAGACAACAATCCTAGTTATCATTTCTGTGTTGTGAGAGGCATGTGTCTTGGCGCACGTTGAACTACCGGACAAATTGTATTTCAAGATAGGGGAAGTTGGTGATATTGTTGGCGTGAAGCAGCATGTCCTGAGATACTGGGAGTCCGAGTTCCCCTCTATCAGACCGCAGAAATCCAGAACCAATCAGCGACTGTATCGCCGCAAGGATGTTGAAGCGGTGATTGCCATCAAACATTTGCTTTATGATCGCAAGTTCACCATTGAGGGAGCGAAAAAGTACATGAAGGAACAGGGGGTGGATGCGTCTTTACCCCCGGTCGACGTGGATGCCGTTGCTGAAAACGTGCGGCAGCAAACCATCGACGAGATGTCTCTGGAAATATCACGGACAGGCAGAACCGTGCGAGACAAATACGAACGGCATCTGGTAGAACTTAAAAACGAATTGCAGGCGTTTTTGAAGCGCATTGAATCCGACTGAACATTGGCGCTGGATTTATGCAATTCTCTGTTCATTGACGCAGGCACTATTCTCCCTTGAATTAATGGACCGCACTGCTCAGGTCGCTTTAACCGTTGAACCTTGATTCGGTCTGAGACTCTGCATCAGGATTCATTTCAATGCATTTTTTTTTCTTGCGTACAGAAAGGCCGTCTGGTAGAAAGGCACCTCATTCGGGGCGTAGCGCAGCCTGGTTAGCGCGCTTGACTGGGGGTCAAGAAGTCGGAGGTTCAAATCCTCTCGCCCCGACCGAAGAAAGAGGGCCTTTTCAGGTACCTCTTTTTTTTTAAGGAAAATGAATTGTGGTTCGGATTTTACTGACAAATGATGACGGTATCGGCGCACCGGGGCTCTCTGCACTGGAAGAGGCATTCCGTTCGTTGCGGGAAGTGGAGCTCTGGACGGTGGCGCCGGACTCCCAGCGTTCTGCCTGCAGCCATGCAATGACATTGGGAAAGCCGGTTTCTGTGCATCAATTTGGAGAAAGGCGATATGGCCACAGTGGTGTTGTTGCCGATGGCGTGTACTGGGCCATTGTGCATTTGATGGCGCAGAATCCGCCGGATGTGGTGGTTTCAGGGATTAACCGAGGCGCCAACCTGGCCGAGGACGTCATTTATTCGGGCACCGTAGCCGGTGCACGGGAGGCGGTGCTTCGGAAGGTTCATGGTGTCGCTGCGAGTCTGGTGGAAGGTGAGGATTTTTACCGGGCGGCAAAGAGCGTAGCCAGAATTGCGATGCAACTGGCCACCCGAAGTATGCTGTCTGAAAATGGTGATTCAATGAAAACCCCCGTGTTGCTGAACGTGAATTACCCTCCCGGAGAGTTCGGAGGGCCGGAACTGTGCCGTCTGGGCGCCAGACCGTATATGCCACGGGTTCAGCCGACCCGGAGTTCTCAAGGCGATGGCTATCTCATTGGGGGACCTCCCATTCCGAATGTTTTACCGGAAGCAGGGACGGATGTTGCATTGATTAAAGCTGGAAAAGCGAGTATGACACCGTTGCTGATAGATCAGACTGAACATGGCATATTGGCAGGGGATCATCTGGTCTTCCTGACAGATAGAGGGAACATATGACTGAATCAAAAAGAGAAATGTCATTGAAAAGTATAATACTGACTGCGGTAAACGGTGCATTGATTGGTCTTGCCAATATTATTCCGGGAGTCTCCGGCGGAACGTTTGCACTGATTCTTGGTATTTTTGACAGAATGGTGAATGCCATTAACGCAATTTCGCTGCAGACTCTGAAATCCTGCCTCGGTTTATTGACGTTCAGGAAAGAGGCTGTGGACAATTTCAAAACGGAATTGCAGAGAATTGACGCATTGTTTCTTGCAATACTTGTTGTGATGGCGGGCATCAGCGCCACAGCCCTGGCGTTTCTGATGGAATATTTGCTGGGACAGCAGACTGCTCCCACCCTGGCGTTTTTTGTGGGGCTGATTGTGCCGTCAGTGGCGGTTCCCTGGGCCATGATGGAAAAGAGAGGCTGGCGTCTGCTGCTCATCATTCCGGGCATCGCCCTGACAGCGGGCATTTCATTTGTGATGCCTGACAATTCAGCGGGAGCAGATAGCCCGTTGGTTGCCGCCGGTGCAGGCGCTCTGGCCATCAGTGCCATGATTCTGCCGGGAATCAGCGGTTCCTTCGTATTGCTGGTAATGGGGCAATATCAGAACTTCATTGCAAAAATTACAGATTTTCTCACTTCGTTGGCGGATGGAAAATTCGAACTGGGGGCGTTCATCTGGCTGGCCTCTTTTGGCATCGGCCTGGTTGTGGGGCTCTGGGCGTTTACAAAAGTGCTGGCGTTGTTGTTGAAAAAGGCAAAATCCGCCACGATGGCATTTCTGATAGGGTTGATTCTGGGAAGTCTTTTTGTGCTCTGGCCGTTCAAGGATGTTTCCCAGGGGGCGACCGTTACAGATCGGCATGGAGAGGTGAAACAGGACGTCCAGATTGCCACCGCGAAAAACAGAATGCCGGAGTCTGCCGGAGAAGGCGTGGTCAGTGGCGTTGCGTTGATTCTGGGGCTCGGTGGTTCGTTTGGCATGATTGCGCTGGGCAAAAGGCGTGAAGACGATTAAATCGAATCGATGTCAGGTGAACAGTCAACTGAACGTTGCATGAAACCAGTGCAATTTTTCTTTCCTGAATCTCTCCCCGATTGTGTGAACTGTGAACTTTTCCTGGAAGATGAACAATATTTCGATTCTGTCGAATGCATGATATAACGCCCGCATGTTGAAGTTGAGCATTCTATCCCTGACCGTCTTTGGCCTGCTGTGCTGCGCCGGGACAGTGGCACCTTTATCGGTACTCGGCAAATGGCATCCGGTGCAGCAGACGGATACCGTTGAATCCATTTCTCAGCGGTATGGGGTGTCGAAGGAGGAGATTGCGGAGTTGAATCAGATTCCATCCACGGGACGGATAGTTGGCAGGGATCGGATATTTATTCCACTCGGGTCGGGAAAACCGCCGGGGGACGGTCGCCCCGTGAAGGAACGACCAATTGAAACGACGGTTACCGGGGAACACCCCGGTTCCGCTGTGTCTCAGGTGACACCGAACGCATCGAGCTCAAGTTCATCGGGGACGGCTGGCGCCAGAGGTGGAAAATGCCATGCCGCAGAGCGTTCCTGTTTTTTATGGCCGGTGGAAGGAAATGTGGTTCAATGGTTTGGAAAGCGGGGTAAAGGGAGTGCTGGCGATTCTGATGGTATTGACATCAAGGCGTCGGCGGGAGCCGATGTGAGTGCCGCGGCCAATGGAGAAGTGCTGTACTCCGGGGATGCCATCAAGGGATATGGAAATCTGATTCTTCTCCGCCACGAAAACAATATTATTACCGTGTATGCACATAACAGAATCAACCTCGTGAAAGAAGGTGCCCATGTCATGCGCGGCGAGAAAATCGCGGAGGTCGGTAACAGTGGCGCCGCATCGGAATCCCTGTTGCATTTTGAGGTTCGTGTAAATGAGCAACCGGTGGATCCAACGTTATATCTGCCAGAGAAGGAGTGAACATGAGTGAAATGAACATTAAGTCATTAATCCGGGACGTTCCCGATTTTCCGAAACCGGGAATCATATTCAAGGATATTACGCCGCTGTTGCAGAATGCGGCCGGTCTGAAAGCGACGTTGGATGCCCTGGCCAAACCGTTTGAGGGGAAAGGGATTACCGCGGTTGCCGGAATGGAATCCAGGGGATTCATTTTCGGTGTGTCCGTCGCGGAGCGACTGGGTGTGGGATTTGTACCGGTACGAAAACCGGGTAAGCTGCCGTCCGCAACCGTCAGTGAGGAATTCACCCTGGAGTATGGTACCGACACCCTGGAAATTCATGAGGATGCGTTGGGCGAGGGAGATAAAGTGCTGATTATTGATGACTTGCTGGCGACGGGAGGGACCGCCAAAGCGACCATTAATCTGGTTCGCAAGCTGGGCGCGGACGTTGTTGGAATTGGTTTTGTGATTGAACTCGCCTTCCTTGAAGGCAGGGCCGCGCTCGGTGATGTCCCGGTTCACAGCCTGATTTCTTACTGAATCGCGCCCCCTCTACGATGCTGGCCGGCGCTTCTTCCTGTAGTCGCTGAGCATCGTTCGCAGTCTATCGGCCGTCTTCCTGTGGCCATCCACCATGAAAAATACAGCCACCCCGATAGACATGGTAACGGAGAGCGGACTTACCCTGGGCCAGAGAATAAACATCAGACACCAGGCCAGAATGGCGGTCCGCCGGATTCTGGTCTGAGCAACAGGGTACTTTTTGCGTACGAGATTAATGGTGTAGGCGAGCAGCAGCATCACGGCAAACAGCACACTGATATACAAAAATGTTTGCACTGGTGTCATTTTGCCCTGGTACGATTGCAGAACACCCAGTTTCGCGCCATAAATGATTGGCAGGTGAACCACATAGATAGCCAATGAGTCCTTGCTCATCAGCAGGGACATACGGGGAAGGATAACCACGAACTTCTCGATAAAATAAAAAGCGGAGATAACCAGCATGGCGCATCCGCAGCGGGCAAATGTGTTCCCCGGCGTCCTGGGGATATCTACTGAAAACGGGAAAACGCCACCGGGAATAATGTTTCTTAAGACATATTCGAAGAGCAACAGCGCAATGCCAGTTGTTGCCAGGGCCACCATCGCTTTCCAGTCTGAGCCTTTCTGTTTGCCTTTCCAGAAGAAATACCCAAAAAAGGCACCGGCGATCATGAACCCGGTGAATGGGACCAGTGGAAACAGAGAACGGTGGTACATGTTCACGGCGGGCGCCAGCCAGATGGGAAGAACAGTGTCTACTGCCGGATTGTACGTCACTGCCGCCAGCAGCATGACACCGATGAACATCGCCAACATGACTTTCCAGAAATGTTCTATTTTTTTCATCAGATATGCAGCCGAATGCAGAATGAGCAAGCCGAAACCGATATTCTGAAGTACATCAAATCGCAAGAAATATTCGATTTTCTGAGGGGAGTACCACGAAAACATCTGTGCCAGCGTTCCGCCATACATATGAAGCAGGTATGCCAGAAAAAGGATGTATCCAATCCTCCTGGCCCGTGCAATCAGTCGCGGTGAAATGCTGGTGTAGTCGTCCCAGTATTTGAAGGATGCCACAACGAACGAGAAGCCGGATACCATCAGGAACAATGCCGAAGTGATTCCTCTGAAAAATTGATATTCATTGTATGCATGACTGCTTCTCCAGGGTTCTCCCAGAAAATGATGCAGGCTATGACCAACGAGCATCATGGTCAGAGCGAA
Source organism: Polyangia bacterium (assembly GCA_050287845.1). Classification (GTDB taxonomy): domain Bacteria; phylum Myxococcota_A; class Polyangia; order JAAYKL01; family JAAYKL01; genus JAFGXQ01. Next base: position 36,882 of record JBNKCR010000013.1, on the reverse strand, counting down.
TGCTCTTGCCTGATCGATAAAAACGACTCTACCCATTTTTTTGGCCGCTTTCGCGGGCATTTCCGGTTCTGGTTGAGCTGCGACTGCTCTTTTGGATTCTTCGTTCTGAACGCCCATCGTATACCCGTGTTTGCCATGCACCTGCTTTTTAGCATTGCGCGCCTGATTCGTCGGCCTTCTGTATCACAGTTTTAACAGTTCCGTAATGGGGGCGTGACGGTTTTTTAATATTGGTCGTGCGGGTGGGAGGCCTTTGACATTAACGACAACAGCAGATTTTTTTTGTGACAATTTGTCGCTGACGGCGAGGGAGTCGCATTCGAGGTGATGGTAACTTATTATTTTTACATATGTTTTTATATCGACCGGCCGGTGGCACAGAATTCGCTATGTCTATAAATGAATGACTGGGAATATAAATGACAAGTTCACCGACATAAAACAGGGATTTCGCATGAATGCGAGAATAATGTGAAATTTATCCGGGTTACAGAAATACCGGCGTGTGCTTTCGGGGACACGTTGTATGTCGGACAAGACAATTTGGCAAATTGACCGCACTTTGTGTGCGCGGGAAAATTTTTGGAGTTGTTGATAATGGGTAGAAGCTGGAATGAGAATCGGGTGATAAAACTGAATGCGAATTATGTAGGTGTAGCTCTGGGACTGTTGGCGTGCCTGATGGTGGCCGGGTATTCCCCGGAATCAGGCGCATCGCCGCAATTGAATCGGAGGAAGGTATCCGCCGCCGCCCAGAGAGCGCCCGTCGCAGGGAAACCGGTTGTAAAACCTGCGGTGCGTCCCGCTGCACCTCCTCCTCCCCGTACCCCGACCGTGCCGCCGGCACCAAAGACTCCGACGAGAGTCGAGGGGGCGGAGCCAACCGCGTGGGATGGTGTCAAAGACGCGCAGAATATGGACCTGAACATCGAATATCGCAAACCGAAGGCAGGGGCGCGGTTTGCGTTCAACCTGGTGGATGCGGATTTGATAGAGCTGATAAAAATTATCGGCAACATCACCGGCAAGAGCTTTATTATCGGAGGCACGGTTCCCAAAATAAAGGCAACCATTTATGCGCCGACTAAAATAACTGCCCAGGAAGCGTATCAGACATTTCTGAGTGTTCTTCAGGTCAACAACCTGACGGTGATGCCTTCCGGACGATATCTCAAAATTGTCCCCAATAAAAATGCCATTGCACAGAATACACCCATTCTCAGGAATACCCCAAATCGGGACCAGATAATCACCCGGCTCCAGCCGCTGGTGTACGTGTCTGCAGAGGAAATGTCCGGATTGTTGACCAAATTCAAGTCTCCGGAAGGTGACATTACAGTCTACTCTCCAACGAACACCCTGATTATTACTGATTACGGTACATCCATCCGGAGACTGGTTCGCCTCATCAGTCTGCTCGATGTGGCAGGGACCCGGGAACAGATTTGGATTGAACCTGTGAATTATGCGTCTGCCGATGAAATTGCGGCGAGGATACAGGAAATTTTTGACGTGGGGAGTACTGGTGGGAAAAAAGCGGCGCCGAAGAGGGCCGCAAAGGGAAAGGCAGGCAATGTGACGCCCGACGTGGCCATGGGAGACGGCGCGGGGGCGGGTGCTGTCAACTATTCGAAGGTGATTGCCGATGAACGAACCAATTCATTGATTATTGTTGCTTCAGAAGAAGGCTATCTGCGCATCCTGGAGCTTGTGAAGGTATTGGATGTGCCGGTAGCCGGAGAAGGCACGTTGCATGTAATTCGATTGCAGCATGCCAATGCAGAAGAACTGGCAAAAACCCTCAACAGCCTCGCCAAGGCCGCGACCAAGGCTGGTGGGAAGAAGAAAGCGGCAACTCAGACCGAATTATTCGAAGGTGATCTGAACATTTCAGCAGATAAGGCCACGAATTCGCTGGTGGTGGTATCATCGCTGCGGGATTACATGAGCCTCAAAGCGGTGATTGATGAATTGGACTCCATGCAGCGGCAGGTATTTGTTGAAGCAGTTATCATGGAGGTGAGTCTCGAAAAAGATCGGAGTGTCGGTCTGGGGGTTCACGGTGGCGGGATGGTTGGCGACGGCGACAATGAATCGTTGCTGTATGGTGTGAGCCAGCCCCCCGGGGGGCCCACGAGTCTTGGCTTTGATGTGTCATCGCTGACGGGACTGGCAGCGGGGGTACGGGGACCGGATATTCCCGGCTCGAAAGAGATGGTGGGGATTTCGATACCGGCATTCGGGGTGGCGCTCCATGCATTGCAGCAGAATTCAGATGTGAACGTGTTGTCAACACCGCACATTCTTGCAACGGATAACGCCGAAGCCTCCATTACGGTCGGAGAGAACGTTCCGGTGCTTCAGGGAGTGAATACGGGAGCCGCCATGCTCGGATTGCTGGGTAGTGGTGGCTCGACAAATTCAACTGCAGCCAACCTGTTGAACTCCGGCTCGTTGAGCAGTCTCACCAGCTCATACAGTCGTCAGGATGTGGGGATCACATTGGCAATTACTCCCCATATCAACGATGACAATCAGGTGCGTCTTGAGGTGGACCTGGAAATCAGCGAGGTGAAAGCCATCGATCCCAAATCCGGGCCAACCATCTCGAAGCAGAATGCAAAAACCACGTCTGTGGTATCTGACCAGCAAACCTTTGTATTGGGTGGATTGATCACAGATAACGAAGTGGAAACCACCACGAAAGTGCCGGTCCTCGGAGATATTCCGCTGCTGGGAATGTTATTCCGAAATAAAATCAGTAAGACGAAAAAGCGGAATCTGTTGATTTTTCTGACTCCCTACATCATCCGAACCCCTGCTGATTTCCGGGAAATCTTTCAGCGGAAGATGGCCGAGCGGCGCGAGTTCATCGAGCGGTATACGGCGTTTGAATATCGGCGGTATGATCCCCATCTGGATTGGTCCCGCACCAAGGGTGCGCTTTCGGTAATCGATGAGGTCATCGGTCAGGCCCAGGAAGATTTGCGTCTCCGACAGGAATCGGAAAATAAAGTCGTAGATGAGCACGAACCCAAACCGCCCCTCAGACTGGAAAAAGTGAATCCGGACTCTGAGGACGCTGCAATGGAATCCGGGGAAGTGGAGATGGAGTTCGATGACACCGGAAACGTGAAGGTTTCAGGAGGCAAATCCTCGGTGGAAGCCCAACCTCTTGGTGGTGTTGCCGGAGAGGAGCCTGTGGTGATTACCAATGCAGGAGGAGACGGTGAGTAGTCCCAGAGACAATTTTGTCGGGGAAATACTGGTGAATGCCGGCGTCCTGGACAGTTCGCAGCTGAACGATGCGCTGATTGTTATTGCAACAAAGAGTGATTCCCTTCTGGATTATCTGCTTGGAGAAAAGATTGTTACAGAAATTCAGGCCAGAGGCGCCATTGCTGCCCGGATGGGACTTTCGTTCCTGGAGACCATCCGACCGGACGAGGTGGCTCCTCACCTGATTGAGGACCTTCCGATTGTGTTTGCCAAAAACAATCGGGTACTGCCGCTGCAGGAAACGGTCACCGGAGTTCGTGTTGCATGCGCCGATCCCTTCGATCTTGGCGCGCTTGATGCGGTTCAGGCGATTCTCGGACGACCGGTGGAATCTGTTGTTGCCCCGGGAGAGGTCATCGTCGAAGCCATCAACTCGGTATATGAGCGTTCGGGCAAAGACGAAGATCTGGGCGGGACCGGCGCAGCTGAAGAAGAGGAACTGACCGACCTCATTGATGCAGAAGATGAAGCGCCAATCATCCGCTGGGTGAACAATCTGTTCTTTGAGGCAGTGCGGCGCAGAGCCAGTGATATTCATATTGAGCCCCTCGAAAAGGAAGTGGGCGTGCGGTACCGGGTGGATGGTGTGTTGCAGAACGCCAAGAATGTGAAGAAAGCGTTTTTGCCGTCAATCATTTCGCGGGTGAAGATTCTGGCCAAATTGAATATCGCTGAAAAACGGCTTCCACAGGATGGTCGAATTTCACTGAAAATCGCCGGTAAGCCAATTGATATTCGTGTATCCACCGTGCCCACCAGCCAGGGGGAGCGAGTGGTGATGCGTTTGCTCGACAAGCAGGCTGTTCTGCACGACATCACTGACCTGGGTTTCTGGAAAGATCACTACACCTTGTTTCACAGTCTGATTCGAAGACCCCATGGCATCATTCTGGTGACCGGGCCAACCGGTTCCGGTAAAACAACAACACTCTATGCCGGTCTTTCCCAGATTAACACACCCGATAAAAATATTCTGACGGTTGAAGACCCGGTGGAATATGACATCGAAGGGATTGGTCAGGTTCACGTCAATCCCAAAATTGATTTGACTTTCGCCAGTGGGTTGCGAGCGTTTTTACGACAGGACCCCGACGTGATCATGGTGGGGGAAATTCGTGACCGGGAAACCGCCGAAATTGCCGTGCAGTCGTCTCTCACTGGCCATCTGGTTCTATCCACTATACACACCAATGATGCGGCAGGCGCGCTGACACGTCTTGTGGAAATGGATATTGAACCATTTCTGGTGGCATCGTCGATGATTGGAATTCAGGCCCAGCGTCTGGTGCGCGTATTGTGTCCCCATTGCAAGGAACTCTATGAACCCACCCGGGACCAACTGATTGAGCTCGGTGTCGATCCGGACAATCCGTATGCTGGATTTGATCATCCCTCTACAGGTGTTTACAAGGAAGCGGCGAAGCGTCTTTCCCCACTGCAACCAATCCATCCCGATCGGGTGATGTTGTATCAGGCGGTGGGGTGTGATGAATGTCTGGGGCTCGGATATCGCGGTAGAACGGGGCTCTATGAAATGCTGATGATAACCGATGACATCCGGGCACTGGTGCTCAAGAATTCAGATTCCAACACAATCAAGAAGACGGCTCTGAGAGAGGGAATGGTGAATCTGCGAGAAGACGGATCTCGTAAGGTTCTTGCCGGGATAACCACCATTGAAGAAGTGTTGCGAGTAACTCACGATGACTGAGTTGCGTTTATAAAAAGGAATGAACTGTGCCACTTTATAAGTATGAAGGTATCCTCCGAAAAGACGGGAAAACCGTAAAAGGGGTCCTGGATGCCGACAGCGAGAAAGCGTTGCGCACCGCATTGAAACGGGACGGTATCATGCCGACAGCCGTTTCGGTGAAAGGTGAAGGCAAAGACAGGAACGAAGTGGATTTCAGCCGCTACTTCAATCGAGTGAAAAAAGCGGATGTGGCACTTGTGACCAGACAACTGGCAACGCTGACGCGCTCGGGCGTTTCCCTTGTGGAATCGCTTTCGGCGGTTATTGAGCAATGTGACAAACACGACCTGAAAAGCGCGATTACCGACATCAGAGACCAGGTGAATCAGGGAATCAGTCTGTCGGAATCGTTTGCGCGATATCCGGCATTTTTCGATCGGCTGTATTGCAACATGGTACATGCTGGAGAACAGTCGGGAACCCTTGAACAGGTACTGGCGCGATTGGCTGACTTCATTGAGGCGTCGGACCGGTTGAAAAACAAGGTGGTGGGAGCCATGGCCTATCCGGCATTCATGTTGTTCGTCGGGGTGGTGGTCATCAATATATTAATGATAGTTGTTGTTCCGAAGGTGACTTCAATTTTTGACAATTTCGATACCGAACTTCCCATTTATACCCGCATTCTGGTGGGGTTCAGCGATTTCATGCAGCAGTTCTGGTGGATGGTGATTATTTCTGTGGTCTTCAGTGTCTGGGGATTTCGCAAGTGGAAGAAAACTGAGAAAGGGGAATATGCCTGGCATCGCTTCACATTGCGGGCACCCATTTTCGGAAAACTGACCATGATGGTGGCGATTTCCAGATTTTCAAAGACCCTGGCGACGCTGTTGTCATCCGGTGTGCCCCTTCTGTCTGCAATGGATATCACCAAGGGGGTTCTGGGAAATGTTGTTCTTGAAAAGGTGGTGGTGGATGCCAGCGGCTCTATCCGGGAAGGCGAAAGCATTTCGGACCCGTTGAAAGCATCGGGATATTTCCCCCCCGTGGTGACACATATGATTGCGGTGGGGGAGCGTACCGGGCAGTTGGAAGCAATGCTGGAAAATGTATCTCAATCGTATGATGCGCAGGTGGATGCGAAGGTAATGGCGCTGACGTCCATTCTGGAACCTTTGCTGATTGTAATCATGGGAGTTGGCGCCGGTGGTATTGCCGCCGCAGTGCTGCTGCCACTGGTTCAGATTAATGAGTTTATCTGATGGTAGGAAGAACAAAAATTGTTGTTGGAAAAAAAGGCCACCGCCGTCGAAAACTGGGCCCTCTTGCCGTTCGCATAAGAGCTGTTTCCATCGTCCTTTCGATAGGGCTGTTTGTGGGATGGTCCACCGGCTGGATGAACAACAAACGGCGGGTTCGCCAGGCCCAGCTTGATATTTCCAGAATTGCACACGCGGCACGACTGTTCCGGGCGGATTTTGGACGATGTCCACAGAATCTGGAAGAGTTGGTGGCTCCTCCCGAAGGCGCCCCGTATCTAAGGCCACTTACGGATCCCTGGGGAGCCCCCTATGTGTTGCATTGCCCGTCCATGGTTGACACCGATGATGTGGATGTTCAGTCCCTCGGACCCGATGGCGATGAATCCGTTGAAGACAATGTGAAAAGTTATCTGGTTGAACTCAACCTTTAAATGAAGGAGAAATATTCATGTCTGCAAAAACACAGGTTAAGAGAAGTTGCCGCAAGCACCAGCGCGGCATGACCCTCATCGAAATTATGATTGTTATCGTTATCATTGGTATGCTGGGTACCGGTGTGACCATTGCGTTCATGGGGCAATTGGATAAGGCGAACAACGACACAGCCAAAAATGAGTCCTGCGTGATTCGCTCCGCGGTAATGCTGTATATGGCACAGAATCCCGGGAAGTGCCCCAGTCTCGAAGACTTGAAGGGGTCTTACCTGGACAAGAAAAAACGGACCACGGACCCCTGGAACAATCCGTATGTAATCGACTGTGAAGGCAGTGACCCCGATGTGTATTCTACGGGGAAAGACAGCAGTGGTCGAATTGCATGTGAAGAAAGTGAAGAAGAGTAAAACGTGCAAAGACGCGGGTTCACATTGATGGAGCTGATGGTGGTCATCGTGATCATTGGTATTGTTGCGACCGGCGCTGCCATGGGACTTGGCGCAACGAAGAAAGCCAAATTGCGTTCGGCCACATGGGCCATCGTTTCTGCGTCAAAATATGCGTTCTCCCGAGCCGTGTCCAGAGGTGTCAACGTACGGATGGTACTGGATTTTGATGGGCGCAGCGTCCAGTTGCAGGAAGCTGCGGGAAGACTGGTGTTGAATCGGGAAGACGAAACGGGGGTGGGGTTGAATCGGAAAGACTCAGGGGATGTGTATCAGGCTGATGGTTCGGTGGAACAGACGGATTTGAAAGACAGACTGCGGAATATCGGTCCCAAAGTATCAGGCGGCAAGACGGAATCAGGAGACAGTGTTGTTTCGTCATTTCCGGTAACGGATGTGTTTTTAAAAAATTTTATGAGTGGCACCGGCCCGGGAACAGGTTCTCCCTCTGGCGGACACACCCACTATCAGGGACCGCGTTTTGCAACCATTGATGGAAACCAGGGGAAGAAGATTCAGTTTGGCGGGGACGTGGGGTTCTATCAGGTGTATTCACCCCATAGCCCCGCTGTCATCGATAAGGGATTTGCGTTTATCTACTATTTTCCCGGAGGAACCACCGAACATACGTATATCCAAATCAGCGACTATGATGACGAAGACGCGACTATCAATACAGTGGAGATTCATCCGTTGAATGGCCATGCCGTAGTGCATCATGAAGAGATTTCGCCCGAAGGAGACCTCGAAGAAATGCAGGAAGGCGACCGGTAAATGACACGGCAATCGAGAATCATGCGCGGTTTCACCATCATTGAGATTATGGTGGCAGTGTTGCTGCTTTCTTCCTCGCTCGTTGCGATTTTCGCGGCGCAGTTCGCTGCGGTTGCCACAACGTCATATGCCAGAAACATCACTCAGGCAACTCAGTTGGCCCGGTGCAAAATGAATGAACTTGAACTGCTTTTTATCGAAGAAGGGTTTCAGGAAGGAAATGTTTCCGAGTCCGGAGAATGCTGTGAGTTCCTTGAAGGTGATGTGCCCGACAGTTTTAAATGTGAATGGATCATTGAAACGGTCACTTTTCCGGATATGACCGATTCCATGAGTGAATCGGCTGATGATGATGGATCCGGGGAAGGTGGCAGTGGCCTCATGTCGCAGATTACCGGTGGCAACGAAGCACTTGGTTCCGCAATGGGCGACCAGTCTTTTGACGATATGGCGGATATGGGAATGGATATGATCTCCTCACTGATGCCCATGATCACCGGATTGCTGGAACAGGCGATTCGTCGGGTTACCATCAAGGTGAGTTGGCAGGAGGGCACCGTAGAGAAAGATTTTGAACTCATGCAATATGTGACACACCCGTCGCAGGGACCGTTGAAACTGATGCAGGAGATGAATACCGTCGATGACGTGATGAATACCGTTGATGACATGGGAAATTCTGACAATGAGGGGAACTGATTCCGATGTGTTCACGCTTGCATAGGGAAACCGTTCGCCGTGCCTCTTTTGTGGCAGCATCGGACCGTGGTTTTACGCTGCTTGAAATCATGGTGGCCATGGCGGTGACCGGCATGATTGTTGTGGCCATCTGGGCGGCGACATCTCAGACTGCAAAGGCGCGAAATATTGTGGAGTATTCCCAGGATAAGTATCACGAAGTTCGCGTTGCGTTCGATATGTTGAACCGGGATATCAGCTCCGCATTTCTGTCGTATCACCGCGGTGTGGAGGCCACTCATGATACCATCTTTATCGGTACAGACGGTGGGAGTCAGGATAGCATCGATTTTGCGTCATTTTCTCACACCCGACGGTTTTTCGATGCGAAGGAATCCGATCAGGCAGAGATTTCTTACTTCCTGGCGGATGACCCTGAAAAAAGTGGTGTACTGAATCTGGTCAGGCGAAGTTCACCGATTCTTGACCGGAACGCGTTGGAGGGTGGGCAGACGATGATTCTGGTGAGTAATGTCAATGCGTTCGATGTGGAGTATTACGATATTGCCAATAAAGAATGGCAGGACGAATGGGACACGACGCAGACTACCGGAGAAGGTAATGTGCTTCCCATTCAGGTGCGAATCAAGCTGGTGGTCAATGAACGTCGAGGGGCAAGCCGCATCAACAATCTGGACGAAGAGTTTGACCAGGTGGTCTATGGAACACAGTTGGGGATTCCATTGCGTTCGCCAATCCTTCTGGTGCCCGCCTTTATTCCGGGGCAACCACTGCCTGTTGGAGGAAAATGATGTCTTCATCTTCGGTTCAGCGGCAGAAGAATCAGAGAGGGATGGCGCTGATCATGGTGCTGATAGCGCTTATCATCCTCACGGCCATGACGGCCGATTTCATGGAAGGCAATAAGGTATATCTTCAGACCGCCGTGAATCATCGCGACGCGGTGAAGGCGGAGTATCTGGCCAGATCAGGCGTCAATCTCAGCAGACTCCTTCTGTCCGTCCAATCACTGCCCATGTTCAAGAAGGTTCTGAATTTTCCTTTCTGGCAATTTGCGGACATGATTCTCGAGCCATTTACAGCTCACAAGGGGGATGGATCTCTGGCCGAGGAGATGGGATTCAGCCTTGATGACGCCGAAGGGCTGGGACTGAAGGACGGAGAGGAGTTCACGTTGAACATTGTGGACGAAGAGAGCAAACTCAACCTGAATCTGGGGGCTCATCCCACCACGCCCCTGAAATCGCTCGTTTTCAACAGTCTTAAGGCGATGATGGAGCCTGACATGTACGATGAGGTGTTTGAAGGGGACGATTATCGCGATGATGTGGATCGGGAGCAGGTGATTTGCGAAATTTTTGATTGGGCGGACCCGGATGAAGACAACTGCATGGGAACGGGCGGGGAAGAATCGTATTACTCGATGACCGAACCGGCCTATGAGCGGAAGAATGCGCCGTTTGACAGCCTGCAGGAATTGCATTTCGTCCATGGTATTGGCGACGACTTCTGGTCTGCGTTCGTGGAACCGGACCCCCTCGATCCCGGTAGCCGCACCTTCACTGTCTGGGGGCCGGGTAAAGTGAATATTAACACAGCTTCCTCTTCAACCCTGGTGGCAAGTCTGTGCATGATGGCTACAGACGCCGAAGGGAATAACCCATGTCTGAACCCATATTCGCCTTTTGTTCAGAACCTTGTGGTGCTGGTGAACAATATGCTGAATATGCGAACCATCATGCCATATGGAAGTGTGAACGAATTTATTTCCGCCCTGGAGAATCCCATGGAGTCTGCGCAGAATATACTGGCCGTCCTGTCCGGGGCGCAATTGACCGGAATCACGCTGGTGAGGAAGCAGGCCGCCGAAAAGCTGTTTACTACCCAAAGCAAAACTTTTTCAATTTATGCAGAAGGGAACGTTTCCAATCCGTTTACCGGTGATACAAAGAAGCGAATCCATGTGGTAGTGGATATTGAACCCAAAGAACCGAGCATCATCGACCCGAGCCAGTCTATGGCTGCTGCGGGCGGGAAGGTTCTGTACTGGAGGCAGGAATAGGATGACGCAACATTTTGTTGGCATAGACCTCGGAAGTCATGCTGTGAAAGCCATCGTCGTGAAACAGGGGTTTCGCGGTGGTGAAATTGTGAAATTTGATACCGAGCCGGTGTTGCAGGATGAAAACGGCATTTCGTTGGACACCGATTTGGTGCAGGCCGCCGGGCGATTGGTGTCCCGACTTGATTTGGATGATGCATCGCTGTATTGCGCCGTGTCGGGGGAAAATGTCAGTCTTCATCGAATTACCATTCCCACGAGTGCGCTGAAGCGTACCGCCGATGTCCTGAGTTTTGAACTCGACGAGTTGCTTCCCTACGATGTGGACGATGCAGTATTCGATTTTGCAGAGGTCGCCCGCTCGCAGCACGAGGTGACATTTCTGGTGGCGGCAGTTCCGCAGCAGAAACTTGGAAGTCTTCTGACGTTGCTGCAGGAACAGAATATCGATCCAGCTGAAATTTCGGTCGCTCCCCTTGCATATGCGCCATATCTGGAAGAAATGGACATTGTGAACGGGCCTACGGCGATCATCGATATAGGTCATCAGCGGACCAATATTGCCATTGCTGGAGATACGGTGCGGACCAGCCGAACGGTGTTGAGAGGTGGTCGGGAATTGAGCATGTTGCTGGCTTCTGCCGGTGAGGCGGATTTCGCCAAAGGGGTGGAGTTCAAGGAACGGGAGGGATTGAGCGGAAAAATCGGCGAAGTGCTCAAAGATGCGCTCGGCAATCTGGTGCGGGAAATTCAGCAGACAGTGAGCGGACATCTGGCCAACGGCGGAAACCCGGTTCAGAAGGTGCTTATCTGCGGCGGTACTTCGAGGCTCCGTGGAGTTGACCTTTTTTTTCACGAATCCCTGGAATTGCCCGTTGAAATTCTGAAACCGGCCATCTTCAGAAGTCAGGTGCAACCTTTTGAAACCGGACTGAGTTCGGAGTATGGCGTTCTGGCTATGTGCCTTGCGGGGATGGGGATTGTTCCCAAAGCGAAGCGTTTCAATTTCCGTCGCGGCGCCTACACCTTCAAGGGGGATACCGAGGCGATTCGTCAGAAGATTATGATCGCTGTGCTCTGCTTTCTCAGCATTGTTGGCGCATGGGTATTTTCCAGTGTGTCCAGATACATGGCCGTTTCAGCCCAGGCAGAGCGGGTGAAGCTACAATTGGAGGATGAAACCCAGAGAGTGCTTGGACAACGGACGGTCAGCCGGGAAATCATTGAGAGAAAAATCAATCCGGAGGGAGCGGTGAAATCTCCACTGCCTTCGAGAGACGCGTATGATATTGTGATTGAGCTTTCAAAGCGGATTCCAGAGTCCGTGGTGCACGATGTTGATGAACTTGATATTAAACCGCGTCATGTCAAAATCAGAGGGCAAGTGGACGCCGAACTCAAACTGAGTGAAAGCGATACCGATGATGAGAGTATCGATTTGTCACCGACGGACCTTATCAAGAGCAAATTGAGCGAGTTTGAAGAATGTTTCACATCATTTAAATTGCCCAGGGTGCGCACGATCAATGATCGTCAGGAATATACCATGGAAATAGAAAGTACCTGTCCATAGGTTGCTAATCAATGCAGGAGTTTGCATGTCTTCAGTATTCAGAAATCTTTTAGCAGGACTATCCGCCCGCGAAAAAAAAATGGTTGCGGCGATGGGCGGAACTTTTGTCCTGATGATATGTTTTTTAACCGCGTGGTTTGTTGGCGGCGCCATTTCCGAGTTAGAGAGAAATACCACCGAGTGGAGCGAGCTCATTAATTTTGTTCAGTCCATGGAAGAGTATGTCAAGGAAAACAAGGACTCCAATGCGAAAATGCAGAGTCTGGGGAAACCGAGACCCCTTCGCACTCTGGTGGACAATGTCGTAAAAAAAACCGGTGTCACTCAGGCGGATACCAAGGAATTGAACGATAAAAACTGGCCCGGCGGATGGCTTGAGCGAAGCGCGGAAGTGACATTCAGAGAGGTGGATTTGCCGGCAATCGTGAGTTTTATGAGAGAAGTTGAAAATAATAAGCCGGTTTTTCCAATAGCGATTACCCGGTTGCAAATTGTGAAACAGCGACGCATTCAGGGATCTTTCAGAGTGTTATTGACCATATCGACATATGAGAAATTGGCCGATCAGGGCGGGGTGATGAAGGGAGAAAAGAAGAAATGATTAGTCTGAGCACCAGTCAGATGAAGATCATAAAGGCTATCGGTTATCCTGTATTCTTTTTTTGCTGCTACGCGCTTTTTCTGACGCTGACATTTCCCGCGGAACGTTTTTTACCCGTTGCCGAGGTTCAACTGTCGAAAGTGTTGGGACGGGAAGTCACTATCGATGATCTTGCTGTTTCACCGCTGGGCTCCGTAACCTTGACCGGTGTAACCATTGAAGTTCCCAGCGATGAGGAGCAGAAGAAAACGGGCGCTCTGGAGACCGATGCGTCTCAGGATACGGCGACCGGCAGCGCTGACAGTGACAGCGAAGCTAAAAAATCCGCGCCCAAACCGATCGTTCCCAGGTATTACATTGAAAAGATGCACGTGAGCGTGAGCGTATGGTCGTTGATCTTTGGAGATCTGAATGTGTCCGTCGCAGCAGATTTCCTGGGGGGAGATATTCTGGTGAATTACACCGCCCCCATTGGAGGCGGAGAGGCGGAGGAACCAGCTGGGGAAGAAGCGGATCTGGCCGACTTGCCCCCCGGCGAGCGAGCGAAAATTTCCCGGGAGCGACGAGTGCAGAAAGCGGCACAGAATGCCGGTAAACAACCCGAAGAGGGTAGGGAGATGTCCTTTTCCATCGTGGCGACGGGGTTGAATCTGGTGCAGTTCTGGGACTTGAAGGACCTGTTGCCGCTACCCATGTTTGGCGCGCTTGATTTTAGCATTGATTTGAAAACGGCTACCGGAAAGATGGCGGATGCTGAAGGAAAGATGTGGATTGACGGGCGGAACATTTCCCTTGGTCAGGGGCAATCCAAGGTGGAAATCATTGATGGCATGGGTCCGATGACCATCGATTCCTTTGGTATCAGCGAACTTCAGATGGAAATGAAAGCGGTGAAAGGCAAATTTATTTTTGACAAGGTCAAAATGGTGTCAAATGATATCGCGGCGACTGCCCAGGGCGATGTGCAGTTTGCCGATCCGATTTCGCTGAGCCGGTTGAACCTGTATTTCACCTTTAAACTACTTGAGGGGTACGCCAGTAAGAGTCCGAATGCCCAGACGCTGGTGTCGCTGATGCCGAGTGCGCTTTCCCGTGCGAGACGTACCGATGATTCCTATGGATTTATTTATCAGGGAATTTTGAAAACTGCGAAATTCAGACCACAGAAAACATTTGGAATTGGGGATAGACCTGCGCGGACTACCTCGCGACGAAGCACCAGACCGCCGACTCGTGGGCGAAGCGTCTCCAGGCAGGTTCAACCCCCTGCCGTTGGGCCGAAAATAGCATCCCCGGCAACGGCGGTTCCGCCGTCCACTCCTGAGCCGCCACCGGTCAATCCGCCCGTAGAGCATCCACTGGCTCCTCCCACACCTTCAGGCAGAATAACGCCACTCAAGGAAATGGCGGAAGAAATGCAGGAGCGTCAGGCTGAGAGTGAAAGCAAACGGGCGGAGGCCGCTCTCCGTGCCAGAGAAGCGATGGAAGCGGAAATGGCTGAAGAAGAAGAACCGGAAGATGTGGCACCTGAGCCGGATGCTCCAGGGGAGAACGAAAATGCCAATGAAGAGGAAGGAGACGCAGGCGAAGAAGGAAGCGTGGAGCCGCCATCTCCGGAATCGGAAGATGCAGGAGAAGAAGGGGGCGAGGAGCCCGATGGAGAGGGGGAGGTAGAGGTCGAGGAAGAGCCAGAGGAATGACCGGAACGAATTGGGTTCAATGTGCATCCTGTACGCCACACGTAGTGGCGTTTAAAAACGACGCTTCCTACCGATGACAACGGCTGATGTTCAACAGGCATGTGCACATATTTAAAAAAAGGGATCAATGGGTATCTATGCGGCCATGATCCCAGTCGAAAACTGAAGCGGTTTCCGCCTCAGGCGCAACGGGTGGCCAGCACCATTTTCTTCTTTGGGACAGCATACACATTTTGTGTGGCAGAAGACGGGTTCAGGCCGTATGGGAAGGAACAATGGAGAATGATTATCACTGAAATCGAAAACATCAATATTCAGAGCGAGGAACCCATTGTGACCCCCGAGACATTGAAGGTAATGTTTCCGCTCAGCGATGAGATGGTTCATACGGTTCAGACAGGCCAACGCACCATAAAGAATATCCTGAACGGAAAGGACCCCCGGCTGCTGGTGATCAGTGGCCCCTGTTCCATCCACGATGTCGATGCAGCAACAGAGTATGCGCTCCGACTCAAGAAACTGTCTGATGAACTGAAAGATGCACTGTATCTCGTGATGCGGGTCTACTTTGAAAAGCCTCGGACAACCACCGGATGGCAGGGACTGGTGATTGACCCGCATCTCGACAACACCTGTCAGATTGAAGATGGGCTCATGATGTCCCGGAAACTGCTGACCACTATCGCAACCATGGGGCTGCCCGCCGCGGGTGAGGCCCTGGATATCGTGACACCGCCCTACATTCAGGATCTGTTTTCATGGACCGCCATCGGAGCCAGAACCACCGAGTCTCAGAGTCATCGTAAAATGGCCAGTGGATTGACGGCCACAGTGGGATTCAAGAATGGCACCGATGGCAACATTGATATTGCCATCAATGCGATGCAGTCCGTTTCTGTTCCCCATAATTTTGTCAGCATCAATCCCAAAGGGCAGGTGTCGGTAGTGCGCACCAATGGAAACCCCCATTCCCATCTGATTCTGCGGGGCGGACGGACCCCCAATTACAGCGCGGCCCATATCGTCGAATATGAACAGCTATTGAAGGACGCCGGATTTTCACCGCGCATCATGGTGGACTGCAGTCACGCCAACAGCGGAAAAGACCCGGAAATGCAGGGCGCGGTGCTCGAAAATATCATTGAACAGCGCAGAAATGGCAACACCTCCATCATGGGCGTTATGCTCGAAAGTAATCTGAACCCGGGCCACCAGTCCATTCCTGAAGACCTCTCCTCCCTCCAATACGGCGTCTCCATCACCGACCCCTGCCTCGGATGGGACACCACCGCCAAACTGCTGCGCCGTCTGCATCAGTCCACGTTAAAAGTTGCATCTGTGAATACGCATTCATCTTCATGACTGTTTCACGTTTCAGTAAATGACCAGCTCGAAGCCCTTCGATATGTATTCGCCGATGGCAGCGTGGTCCCAGATGCCGTCAAGGAGGGGGATGTGTTGCTGCATTGCGAGTTCAGTAACGTTTCGGGAAGGGTCGCAGGTAGCGCACCCGTGGGATGCGGTTTTACATGTACCGGCAATGATGCCCTCTGCCTCTGCCAATGCAAAGAGTTTACCGAATCGACCTTCGCGTTCCGCAAGGCTGCGCGTTGCCTCGCCTTCGAGGATGATTTGAACCGCATGTCCCTGCTGCGTTAAATCCAACGCATGCATGAATGCATGATTCCGCTTGCAGGGGTCGTTGGTGAACACCATCAGCAGCAGCTTGCGTCTGGCGGCATCGATGCCGCTACGGGGAGATGAGGATGGGGTTACCGGACTTACTTCACCGAGCACCGCGCGCAGGATGCCCGGTCGCTTGGGCAGGGTGCGACTGCCGGCGCCGAATCCGATTCGGATGGGCGTCATGGGGGGCATGGGACCGAAATGGGTTGCAAGGGATTTCACAATCGCCGCCCCGGTGGGAGTGGTGAGTTCCGATGCCACATCCGTGCCTTCCACCGGTACGCCTTCCAGAATATTCAGGGTGGCCGGCGCAGGCAGCGGGAGCAATCCGTGTTGCGTTTCTACAAACCCGCGTCCCAATGGTATTCGGGCGCAGGAAATCGAAGCATTCAGATGGTCAATCCCGGCGGCTGCGGCCACAATATCGACAATGGAATCCACGGCGCCCACTTCGTGAAAATGCACTTTATCGATGGAGGTCCCGTGGACCGCAGCTTCGGCCCGAGCCAACACCTCAAAGATGGCAATGCTCATTTCGCGAATTCCTACACTCAGCTTCGCATTTTCAAGCATCTGTCTGATTTGAGAAAAATGTCGATGGGGCTGTTCCTGATCTGTCACATCCACAAAGAATCGACTGACCGAGATGGCATTGCGCATTTCCTTTTCGTGCCGGATGCTGTACTCGGAGAGCGGCAACGCGGAAACGGCGTTTTCAATGACCGGGAATGGGACACCGGTATCCAGTAATGCGGAGACAATCATATCGCCGGATAGACCGCTGAAGCAATCCAGATAAAGCAGGAGGGAAATTGAATTTGTGTGCATCTGATATTCCTTTGATGAAATATAACGTTGCGCTGCATCTTGAGCTGTAAACCACTTGCGGTGGCAGCTGAACGATGATTCTACATTTTTACTTTCTGAGAACGATCTGTGTAGGACGTATGCAACAGATGGTGGGCTTTATGTCCAGCGATACCATCGGTCAGGAAGTCGTTGTACAGACGACGCACCGCTTCGTTGAGATGGGATTTTCTGACGGGATAGGTCATGTCTTCTGCGTAGATTGCTTCTGCCCGTTTGCTTCGGATTTCGCGATTGGTGGGAATGGGCTGACCGCCGCCGCCCAGACATCCGCCGGGACAGGCCATGAACTCAATGAAGTGACATTCGCTGAATTTACCGCCAGCGCGAATATCCTCCATCACTTTTCTGGCGTTCACGGTGCCATGGCAGATGGCCACTTTCAGGGTGGCGCCTTTCAGCCAGTTCCAGTCGGGTACAATATTTTTCAGCACTTCCGGTACCGGGCCCACCGTTGCGATGGGTAGTTCCGCATATCGCACCCCTTCAAATCCGCGGACGGCAATCACGTTGGCGTGGGCGAACAAATCTTCAATCTGTATGCCGCACGCCAGCTCTACCACAGTACGGATGGCGGATTCCATCACTCCACCGGTGGCGCCGAAAATAACGCCCGATCCTGTAGCACTGCCAAACGGTTCATCGAAATCACTTCGGGGCATCCGGGGCAAGTCAATCCCCGCTTCCTTCAGCAGTTTTCCAAGTTCCCGGGTGGTGAGTACATGGTCAATATCCCGGAATCCGCTGTCGGACATTTCCGGACGTTCACATTCATACTTCTTTGCAGTACACGGCATCAGCGACACCGACACAATATTCTCGGGCGCCACCCCGTTCAATTCCGCGTAATAGGTTTTAATGAGCGCGCCAAACATCTGCTGCGGACTCTTGGCACTTGAAACATTGGGCAGATATTCGGGGTAAAACTGTTCAATGTACTTAATCCATCCGGGAGAGCAACTGGTGAATTGGGGAAGGGCGACAGTGGCGTCTTTTTGAACCAATGCACGGTACATACGGGTCAGCAACTCGGTTCCCTCTTCAAGAATTGTCAGGTCCGCCGTGAAGTTCGTATCAAAAACCTTGTCAAATCCCGCTCGCCGAAGCGCGGTGTTCAGCTCAAATGTGCGGGCTGTGCCCGGGGCTTCTCCAAAACATTCAGCAATGGCTGCCCTTGGTGCAGGTGCGGTTTGAATCACCACGTGTTTTTTGGGGTCATCAATGGCTCTCCAAACATCGCAGGTGGCATCCACCGCCTGCAGGGCGCCGGTGGGGCAGCGGTTGATACATTGGCCGCAATTAATGCATGTTGTGGTGGCCAGAGGTGTATTCATGAATGTCTGAATTTCGGTTTCAACGCCACGGTTGGCGGTGACCAGCGCGTTCACCCCCTGAATCTCCGCACAGGTCCGCTCGCAGCGCCTGCATAGAATACATTTATTATTGTCCCGCACCACAGAGAGGCTGGAGCGATCTACCGGGGTGGCGGAGCGGGACATTTTGCCAAACGGATATGTGGTCACGCTGTATTCGGCGGCCATTTCCTGCAGTTCACAGTGCTGATTCCGATTGCAGGTGACACAGTCTCCCGCGTGATTGGACAGCATCAGCTGAATAATGTTTTTTCGCGCCTTTCTGACCTTTGCGCTGCTGGTTCTGATTTTCATCGGTTCGGTAATGGGATAGGCGCAGGATGCCTGCAGCGGGCGTTTTCCTTCCACTTCCACCACGCAGATGCGGCATAATCCGCCTTCGCACAAGTCGGGGTGGTGACACAGCGTGGGAATGCGGATGCCCAGCTCCTTTGCTGCGCTGAGAATGGTGGTTTTCATGGGCACGCGAATATCGATGCCGTCGATGGTCACAAGAATATTGGCGCCAATGGCGATGGTTTGTTCTGCTGACATGCTCATGCTCCTATCCGACAGCCTGGTTCTGTATCTTCATCTGGTGTGAGTTCAAATTCGTTTGGGTAGTGATGAATGACATCGAGAAAAATGTTGGGACTGGATTGGCCCAGACCGCACTTTGAAGCCAGCTGCATGGTTTCCGCCAACGCTTTGAGCGCCATCAGCCGACTGGCAGAGCAGGTGCCCTTTTTCAGCATTCGAATCCCTGCCAACAGCTTTTCATTGCCGTCTCTGCACGGGGTACACTGACCGCAGGATTCGTCTTCGAAAAATGTCATGAAGTTTTCTGCAATGTCGAGTGGGCTCCGGCTCGGATTGAATACGATGATCGAACCTCCGGTGGCCACATCTTCAAAGCAGATGCGACGGCTAAATTCCGATGCCGGAATGAGGTGACCGGATGCACCGCCAATCTGAACGCATCGGGCATCTTTCCCGCCCACGTGGGATAACAGTTCCTGTATCGGGATACCAAGGGGGAATTCATACACCCCGGGATGGTCACAGTCGCCGGATATGCTGAACAGCTTCGGTCCCGCTGAATCTTTTGTTCCCTGCTGTTTAAACCACGATGCACCCTTTTCAAAAATGTAGCTGACCCACGCCAGTGTTTCCACATTGTTGACTGCCGTAGGCCGATTGAAATAACCCATATCAATGGGGAAGGGCGGCCGGTTTCTGGGTTCACCCCGGTTGCCTTCGAGAGATTCAATGAGCGCGGTTTCTTCGCCGCACACATAGGCGCCGCCGCCCATGAAAATGTGAATGTCAAAATTCAGTTCTGTACCCAGGATTTTCGGACCAAGGAGATTCGCTTTTCTGCGCAGACGCAGCAGTTCATCGAGGCCATCCCGCAGATACGCATATTCGGCCCGCAGATAAAGGATGCCTTCCTTTGCGCCCACCGCGTAGGCGGCAATGGTCATGCCATCGAACACCAGCGATGCATACTCGTCCAGAATGACTCTGTCCTTGAAGGTGCCCGGTTCGCCTTCGTCCGCATTGCATACGATAAATTTGTGGTCGCCTATGGCCAGACCGGCAAGATTCCACTTGACCGAAACCGGAAACCCAGCGCCGCCGCGTCCGCGAATACCGGAATCGGCAACTTGAGATATGACCTTCGCCCGCGACATTGACAGAGCGTTTTTCACGCCTGTCCCATAGGTGGCGTCGCTGAATGACAGTTTATTGGTATATGTGTTCATTCACAGGCCTCCTGGTCAGTCGGATGAGACGGGTGTCGTCATGAGGTTGGCGTTTAAAATGTCTTTTACGTTTGTCGCGTCAACGTTGACATGAGCTGTTTCGTTCAGTAGCAGTGCAGGCGCCCTGTTGCATAGGCCCAGGCAATTGGTGTGCTCCAGAGTAAATAACCCATCCGGAGTGGTTTCGCCAAAATCGGTGCGCAGTTCAGACGTAAGCGCGTTTGCCACCTTTTTTGCACCGGCTATCTCGCAGGAGATGGTCTGACACACACGAATGACATGTTTGCCTTTGGGGCGGGAATCCAGAAAGCTGTAAAAGGAAACCACCCCATAAATGGCGGAAGGCGCCATTTGCAGCATATCAGCAAGTGTTGTCATCACGTTGTCATCAATGGCAATGTTCTCCGTGCGCAACCGATTCAGAATGGGTAACAATGCTCCCCGGGCAGATCCATACTCGGCGACTAATTCATCAGAGATTTCTTTCAGACTGGTTTTACGGATGTCCGACATTGTCAATTGAACCCTTTCTCTGGCTGCAACAGCTGATTTACCTGTTGCAGCAGCTTTTCAGGCGGGGCGGGTTTTTCGATGAATGCATTTACCGGAAGCAGCTCGTTATCAACGCCAAATGCGAATCCACTTACCCGTCCGATACTCGACATCATCACTATGGGCGTTTCAACCCCATCGGCTCTCAAATTCTGGGCCAGGTGAAATCCATCATCCGGTTCATCCATCATCACATCGAGAACGATTAAATCCGGTTTTTCGCTCATGACTGCAACCATGCCCGCCATGCGGGAGTTGGCTGAAACCACCACATATCCCGCTTTTTCAAGCACCAGTGTGCTGGCTTCGATGACATCAGGATCGTCATCCACGACAAGTATCTTTTTCATTTGTATTCTCCCTGGCCATAAAGATTGTGTTTTGGTTGGTAGCACGATTTTTTTAAACGTGCTACTGAAACCACAGGTCACAGTGCATTGTCAAATAAAAAAGTTTTTGGTCGGCTATCTGGAACCGGTTGAATGAGTCGGAAAAATTAAAATGACCTTCGCGAAATCGACGGCAATGCAAACCGGCTCGCTGTTGAATGAAATTGAAATTTTCTGAGATTGCTTAATTGGCAATGAGAAATTGCGAATTTTACAATTATTTCAATGATTTAAAATTCGTTAAATGAACAGGTCGTTTTTTTCCGCAATAATGTTCAGTGGAATGTGCGGAGAGTGTGACGGACCCCTGATTCGACAGGACAACGGGGTCAGCCGTCCACGACCTGAAAATTGAATGAGTCAAATTTTATCAAGGAGGGCAGCGAATGGGTAATGAGTTGAAGCGAAGCGGCAATTTCAGCAACGAGCGAATATTCAATCTGGGAATGAGTGCCGTTGGCATTGCCCACGACCTGAATAATTTTCTGTGCGCCATTATTGCATATGCGGATATGGCGCTGGAGGATTCGGTTGACCCTGGGCTTTGTCTCAAAAGTTCTTTTGGTATAAGCCGCCCCGAAGGGGCCCAGGCATATCAGCCCCGGGCAGCGCGCCAGAACAACGGTGGAAGACATATTATGTTACGGCAGGAGTCAGGAACCGCGCTGCGGTAAAGTTGATTTGGCAAACGTTATGGATAAAGTAATGGCCATCTTGTGGATGTATCCCACCGCGCCAGAGCGGAGCATCTCAATTACTGCAATATTGGAAGCATACATTGAGATGGCAATGATTTTAATCTGGGGACATTCGCTCAGGATTTTTCTGCTTGCGTCTATTCCATTCAACTCAGGCATGCCAATGTCCATCAGTATTATATCCGGCTTGTGTTCCAATACTGCCTCCACAGCTTCTCTGCCATCTGATACTGTTGATATTACCTCCAGGTTTGCCTGGTCAGAAACCAGGGATGCAAAGCCTTCTCTGACCATTTTATGGTCATCCGCACGCGCAGAAGTTGGCAATCTGCCATTTATGGTGTTCAGGAATCGGCCCGCCCACTCAGCACACATGGCTGTGCATGTTGTTGAGATTACGAATAGCAAGTCGATATGTGCACGATGGGCAATGCCTTTCAGCTGATTCGGTCAGCGTTCTGAAGTGAATTTGAGGGGCTCATCCCGGTGCCTCGTGGTAATTTTCAATGCCCCCAGCGCGTCCATGGTCTGCAGCAGCTCATTGGCCCGGTACGGTTTCTGGAGAAAATCAAATCTGGGCAATTGCATTTTAAGTTCTTCCAGCCTGCCTGGTTCCGGAGTATATCCGGATACCACGATGACTGGAATCAGAGATTTAAGAGATCGAATATGTCGCAGCAGACGGGTGCCATCCATTTCGGGCATTACAAGATCCAGAATGATGAGTCCAATTGTAGATTTGTATTTTTCGAACTGTTCAAGGCCCCGGTTTCCATTTTCTGCGGTGACCACTTTGGCCCCGAGGCTGCTCAGGAGTCTTTGGCTACCTCTCAATACAAGGGGGTCATCGTCTACGACCAGCACAGTTGTATCCCGTAGTGGGGTTCTGCTTCTGTCGTGAAAACGGATTTCCTTTTTGTCCGGAATGAAAATGTCGCCCTGGTACTGGGGAAAGATGATTTTCATTGTCGTGCCCAACGATGGCTCGCTTTTCATGGAGATGCTGCCCCCGTGATTTCTGACTGCCCGATTCACCATGACCAGTCCGAGCCCCGTGCCTTTTCCTATTGGTTTTGTGGTAAAGAATGGCTCGAAAATCAGCTCCCGAATGCTTTCATCAATTCCCGCGCCTGTGTCTGAAACACACAGCAGAAAATGGCCATTTTTCTTTTGTTTCAGTTCGATGTTCAGGTCGCCGCGATCCCCCATGGCATCCAATGCGTTCAGACACAGATTCATCAACGCGCTTTCTATCTGTCCCGGATCACCTTTCATCAGAATGGGACTACTCTCCAGATTGGTTTTGATTGAAATTCCCACCGGGGCAGTCCGCCGGATGATGGATAGCACGGATTCCACAATGTCGCCGATGGCAAATATTTCTCTTGTGCCGTCGCCTTTTCTCGCAAAACCCAGCAGATTGCGGGTGAGTTGGGCTCCCTGATCACAGGCGTGATCAATGGTATCGAGATCGGCAGCTGTTGACGGCGTATTTACATCTGATCTGAGGGCGAATGCCGCACCGATAATGGCGTTGAGAATATTGTTGATGTCGTGGGCCACGCCTCCTGCAAGCCGACCGATGGCTTCCATCCGTTTGCTTTCCTGAAGCTGCGCCTCCATTTTTCGTTGGTCCGTCGTATCTTTGACCATGAGAATCCAGCGTACCGGTTTGTCGGACTGGCGAATATTTGAAATGGAAATATCCAGGGTTCTGGTGGCACCGGTTTCCGATTTCAGCTGGGTTGTGAACTGGGTTTTGGATGTTGTGGGATCAGCCTGAGTCATCAGTTCCCGCACTTGGGCTTTGAAATCATCTCGCAGCAACGGCAGCATGTGAACGGATTTACTGCACAGGGATTCGATGGGAATTCCCAGTTGATTGGCGGCGTTTGGATTGGCACTGGTAATAACACCCTGTTCGTTGATGCAGATAATCCCTTCGGCAATATTTTCAAAAATCAGCTGGTACTCCTGTTCGGTCTCTTCCAGGTCCCGCTGCGCCTTGCGATGCAGGAAAAAATGGATTTTCGCCCAGTGTGCGCCGATGCTGATAAGCGTATTGAACGACAGAGATAGAATGCTGTGCGGTAGATAGTTCATCAGCGGCGTCGGATGGATGAGATTGAAAACAATCGCTGTTTCGAAAACGGCAAAGAGGTTGAAGGCTATCCCATACTTCAATCCCAGCAGAACAGTTGCGAGCGTGGGTAGTATGAATGAAAACGCATTCGCAGTAGCACCGAATACTGGAAATAGTGTGTACACCACAATGGGATGTGCAGCCGCGGCGGCGAACACAGAAATCCAACGTGTTTTTAACGACATATCGACTTTACCCCCAAATCGAGTCTGCTTGCTAAAAGTAATTGTGATTTCTTGCATAACATGGCTATTCATTTTGGAAAACCGTAAACTTGGGATTGTTGCAGCACGGTGGTTGAGCGGTTCTGAGATGGAATGCGGCAGGTGAATGACAGCAGATGGATGCGGTTACTCCGGATCAATCTGCCAGTGCTTGTTGAAAAAGCCGGAGAGCAGAACGTTTCGGTTTTCTCCCAGAACGTATCCCTCGGTATAGCCCCAGTCTGAGGCATCATAAATCACGTAGTCCGGAATCATTGATGGCAAATGGCCGGTATAATAAATGGCTTCTCTTGAAGTGCCGGTGTGAACCACCAGGTAGTGCGCCGGATTGAGCGGGTTGGGATAGATAAACGATGCTGCGGTCCGCTTCCCGGTGAATTTTCTGTTGCCCACATGGATGGCATTTTCTCTTACCTGAATGGGGAGTTGGCTCTGGATGCGTCCCAATAGCGCATTGCCCTGCGGGGTTCCCACAACTACGATGGAATATTGTCGAAGATCATTTTCTGTGACCTCCACATCCGCTTTGATTTTCCACTTGATTGTCATGCCATACCTGGGGGTTTTCAGATGGCCGATAATCCGTCTGGCAAGGGTGCCCTCCCAGGGGTCCCCGGTCCCGTATACAAACAGCAGAGAATCATATTCCGCATCGCCGATGGGGCCCGATAGTCCGGGAACCTTGGTCCCGGGCAAAGGTTCGAACGACGCCTGAATCCACCTGTTGTTCCTGCGGACAAACGTGGTCCGGTCATTGCGGATTTGTTCCGCGGGTGTTGAGGTACCGTCAATTGTGATTGCGGAAAAACCGGAAGCCGCCAGCTCGGGGTCCCTGAAAAAGGTGAACGCCGATACATTCTGCGTTTTGATTTCAACGTTGCCGTTCTGCTGCCAGAATCCACCCATTTCGCACCATGCATTGGGATCGGTCATGTCGTCAATGCGAAGCCAGTTGTTTTTCCGATACCGCAGATTGGACGTTCTGAACTGAACTTTTCTGGGATGCGGGTTGCGGTGGTACTTGGAGAAGTGACGAAATATCCAGCCGTTTTCGTACGTATCGTCCCACACGTTATGTCCGGCATCAATCAGTGTCAGCGCCGCGTCGTTTCCCTGCAGCAGATAATGCTCCAGCAGGTCTTTGGACTGCCTCGGTTGATCCTGGGTTCCATGCACCATGTACAGGGGCAGATGGGTACCGTTCTTCACCCATTCAATATTGGAGTGAACTTCCAGCAGATAGTTTTCCACGTCTGAGAGTGGCTGATTTCGCACCTGGGAATAGTATCGCAGATTATGATATCCACAGAGGGGAACCGCAGCTGCGAAGATGTCCGGATAATGGAGTGGGATTCGGGCCGCACCGGTGCCGCCCATGGATGCACCGGTCATGTAGATACGGTCGTCATCAATTCGATAACGTTTTTTTACAATATCGAGAACCTCAAGGACATCCCGTTCCCCCAGCGCGTAGTATCCCGAATTGCCGAAACCTTCCGGTGCCAGCACAAACATGGGCGCTCGCCCCGGTTGGCCGGGAAAGCGAATGCGCTGTTCGCGGGTTTCGTCTTCTGCCAGCGGATGTCCGAACAGTACGGATAATGTTTTCACCGGATGGCCGCCAAGGCCGTGAAGGGCAATGATGAGCGGATATTTTTTATCTTCGTTCTCGCGCCATCCCGGCGGTACATACAGCGCATAATGATGCAACGCCCCGTCCACTTGCGAACGGTATCCCCGTCTCTGCAGCTGGTTTCCGCGATTCGCGTACGGATCTTCGCCCCGTTCCACCGCAGCAACCATTCTGTCGGTGTCCTGCAACTCTCTGGACAGATAATCGTATCCGCCATCTCCTTTTCGCATCAACGAATTCAAATAATCGATGCGCCATTCCAGACTTTCCACGGTGGATTCCGGCATCTCTGAGGTGCTGGCGGCGTTCAGCCGATGGGCAATATCAATTAATTTCTGCAGCAGTCCCGGACGTACGTTGACATTTTGTGAGAATGATACGCCGTTGATTTGCAGTTGCACCTGATCGGGCATCTCGGAAAGCCCAGAGAAACGATGGAGCAGGTAACTGGTTTTCACGGGATGTAACAGATTCGGGGGAGGAACAATCGTGGCCCGGGTTGGGGTGCTGGACCAGGACCAGTTGTCGAGGGAAAAAAGAAGTGGCCTGGCGCCGACGAATTTGAGCCAGCAGTCAATGGTGACTTGTCCCGAATACGGATAAAGGAAGCGGTTGAGGGTCAGTCGGGCGGACGCGCGTAATACCTCGGGCAATCGGGATTGGGCGCCTGGCAACACCATTGTGATGTTGGCTCGTTCGAAATCACTGTTCATGAAGCGAAGCCAGGTACGCCATGGTCCGGGGATTTCCTTGAACAGTCTTATTACCACGAGATTATTTCCCCGGCTGAGCGATACCGGGGTGAGGTTAACATCTTTTCGAATCCATCGTTTGTGGGTGTCGTTGAAAAACAGGGATTTTCCATTTACGGATACTTCAATACCGTCGGTACTGGCACTGGACAGATACACTTCGCCTTCAGTTTCGGCCTGGATGACGCCCATCAGATAGGTGACGGTACCGGTGTGAGGTTTTAATCCGATTCTGGCGGAGTCCGCAGCAAGGAGCGAGACCCGCTTCCCGGCTATCCAGACACCTTCCCGAACGTGGTCTTCGGACAGGGCGGGCGCGGGATGCCAGTTGGCCAGACCACCCGGTTTCGCCGTGATGTACTCCGGTGCCGAAAACGGTCCCAGACGGAGCCAGGTGGAGATGAATCCGCCCTCACCGGGGCTGAGGCGCAGCGAGTCTGCAATTTCAGATGGGTTCGCGCTGGCGTCGCTGCAGGGAATTAACCAGAACGACAGATATATGCCAGAAATAATGAAATAAAAAAAACGACGGCGACTGAGCAGCAATCCCTCAACCTCGTCCAAAAACCATGGTTCTGGGGCCTTCTTCAAACTGCACCGTTGCCTTGTCAGCGGCGATGATTGCCGTGACCACACCGATGCCGAACGATTTGTGTTTCACCACGTCTCCTTCCGTCAGGGGCACCCGGATATTGTACTCCACTGCGGCAGAGATATCTTTTCCCTGGAGCAACTGTCGAAATGTTCGTCCCGGATCTTCTTTGGGCTTTCGGGTGCGTCGTTTGGGGGCGTTTGAGCTGGTGTTTTTCTGCAGGGCAGCGCGAAGGCCGGCTCGCGTTTTGTGCCTGGGCATGCGAAGAGGTCCTTCGACGCCACATTTTTCGCAGCGGACCAATCGAACCTGCAATCCGCTTACTTCCAGAACGGTCTGGACTGTGTCCTTTTTGCATTCAAGACAATAACCTTCTGCTGCATTTCCCGGTACGTATGGCAAATCAATTCTCCCTGATTTCAGATGATGAATAAATAAGATTGTTAGTCCCGTTTACTATATTCATGGCGCGCACTGTAATAGATTATATTCAAAAAGACCAGTACCACGAAAATGTTTTTCCGCGGACATTTCTATAGCGACGCGCAATTCGCCTATACAATAGCCGTAAACTGACTTCAGGGCACTGTATTTTGTTGTCCGTCTGTTCCGAATGTCCGTTCTGTACGATATAGGCCACGTAATCTTTCGGATAATTGCCCGGTCAAAATTGACACGGTCACGTCAAAGCTGTATTTTTCTGGTGCAATGAAAAATATCAGAGAAGTACCCAGACCAAGAATTGCCCTGGTAACCAATCACGGATACGCTGGCGTGGAAATTCCCGTTGGCGGCGCTCCGGATACGGGCGGGCAGAATTTTTATGTCAATTCAAAAGCGCGCGCCCTTGAGGAACTTGGCATGGAAGTAACCATATTCACGCGAGGGGGGTTTCCGTTTTATGGGAAGGATAAAATCCGTGAAGGGATTCAGACGATGGGGGATCACATCCGTTATGTGTATATTCCCGGGGGAGGGGATTCCTTTATCCGGAAAGAAGACATTTCACCTGTGCTGAGAGAAGAGACAGTCTGGCTGGCGGAGTTCATTGAGAATGAGGCGAACGAACTGGGGATTGCGCCATGGGAGTATTACGAATGCATTGATACCCACTACTGGGACGCTGCCGTGATTGGCACCATGCTGGTTGAACGTTGGCGGAACGATGAAGCCTATCGGTTTTTCCAGGAGTGCCTGGACGGACGCCTGCATGGAGAATTGCAGCGTTTTGATGGAGAGAATCGACATCGGTATGCGCTTTGCCGGGAAGCTGCATTTCATTTTGGCCTGATGGTGAGAGAAGCGTTTGATGGTGCCCCATCGGAAGAAATTCTGATGACACTGTTGCCGGATGAAACATTTTCGGAACAGCTGCGCCATTCGGCAAGTACGCCTCAGGCGTATGCAATGCTGGAGGCGGACTGTCTGCTTGGTCAGGCGCTGCTGAACCATGTGAAAGTCGATGACGAGACGTTGCCCATGATTTTTAAAAAGGTCAATCGCCATGTGTGGACCCCGCATTCTCTGGGGATTATCAAGGAACGCAATTATTGGGACAAACACGTGGAGCAGCTTCGCTCTCTCAAATTTACCGAACGGAACAGCCATGAGCATGCCATTGCAGAGCGGGTGCCACTGTTCTGTTCCACGTCACCGGAGATTTGGGCAACACTGTATGCGTACTATGATCAGAAAGCTGATGTAATCTTTGATTTCCCCCCCTGTCTGGATACCGAGATATTCAGGCCACGCACAGTTGCGGAGCTTACCGCCGCATATGCCTATCTGGCTGAAAAATCCGGTGTTCCGGAGAACCGCCTTAAAGAATCCAAAATTATTTTCGAGTCCTCCCGCATGGACAAGACCAAGCGGAAGGATCTGTTGCTGCGTGCATTTGCCAGAGTGGCCCGGGAGACCGACGATACATATCTGTTTATCGGTGGGGGGCCCGATGGAAATCCGGTATTCAAGGATTTGAAACGCATCAAGAGTGAGTATCCGGAGCTGGAAGGTCGGGCATTTTTGCTCGGATTCATGCCCAGTTATATGGTTGGCGAACTCTTCAGTGTCCCGGAACTGTACGTGTCGGCGTCGGAGATGGAGGGATTTGGAATGAGTGTGTCTCAGGCGGCTTCGGCCGGAGTGGCGGTGGTTTCCTCGGATTTGGTTCCCTTTGCCACGCAGTTTGCCAGCGATGCGGCACTGGTAGTCCCCGCCGGGGACGAGACAGCGTTCGCCGAAGCCATGCTTGATTTACTTGGTGACGATGAAAAACGGGTGGCAAATGCCCGGAAACTGTATGAGATTGCCCAGGAGCTGAACTGGGTGAACACCAGTCGCAAGTTTATTGATTGGTATCGGAAGCATCTGAATGTGGCACCCCGGCCAGAATGATGGAACTGGTTGATACACACGCACATCTGACGTTCGAACCGATTTGGGAAAATCTGGGAGATGTGCTGGAAAGAGCGCGGGGGGCGGATGTGCAGCGAATCATTGTGCCGTCGTATGATGTGGCGTCCTGGTCGCCCATTAAAAAACTCCTGTCTGCTGGCGGCGTATACGGTGCGTTCGGCATTCATCCGTGGAAGGCGGATGAAATTCTCAATGAAAATGAAGTCCGCCATATGATGCTTCTTCCCCATGCGGTGGCCATCGGAGAAATTGGACTGGACTTCAGAGTTGACTCCGTACCCAGGGACATGCAATTGGCGCTATTCCGTGCACAACTTGATTTGGCGGTGGCCCTCGACAAACCGGTCATTCTCCATTGTCGCGGAGCGTTCATGGAGATGCTCAATATTCTGAAAGAATACTATGGCAGGATTCGCGGGGTGGTTCATGCGTTTTCACGGGGACCGGAACTTGCACGGGAGTTCGTACGTCTGGGGCTGCATATTGCCTTTGGCGGCGCCATTACCCGGCCCAATGCCAGGAATGCCCGAGTCGCCGCAGTGACCGTTCCATGGCATATGATTGTGCTTGAAACCGATTGCCCATCCATCGGCCTGGACGGGGTGCCTCCGGAGGAGACGGAGCCGATGCATGTGGCTGAGATTGCCCGCGCCCTGGCCGGTATTCGCCATACAACCGTTGAACACGTGGCCAATATCACTACTTTGAATGCAGAAAAACTGTTCGGATTGCCTTCTTTTTCCGGTTGACGACGGGAGCAGTTTGACGTGGTTTTCGCGATGAATTGCATCGGATTTTTTGACAATACAGAATCGGGATTTATAAAACATACTCATGACACTTCCTCCACTTGAACTGTGGCTGGTACGCCACGGAGAAACCGAAGCCAATGCCCATCAAAGAATTTCCGGATGGACCAATGTCAATCTGACGTCCAACGGCATCGCCCAGGCCAGAGCAGTCCGCGCCAAGCTCAATGGAACGCTTTTTGACAGCGTATGGTCTTCGGATTTGCAGCGGGCCATCGACACTGCAAAATTGGCCTATGGCGCCGCACAGGTGGACAGAAGGATTCGGGAGATGCATTTCGGGGAGTTGGAGGATTTGCACTGGGGAGATGCAGATCCCCGATTGACTGCGTCCTTGCTGGCATTTGACGGATTCCATCCACCGGGAGGGGAGAATCTGGATGAGTTCAGACAGAGACTTTTGAGTTTTATCGACGAGCTTCCTGTTGGACGCCATCTCCTCTTCACCCATGGCGGGGTGATTCGAATGCTGTGCAAGCAGTTCGGATTGGACAGATTCTTAAAAAACGCATCGCTCATTAAAATCAACTGGACCGCCCGCAAGCTCATCTCCATCGACGAGTCGTGAGAATCTTCCCGTTTATTTTTTCGGGCCATTGAAATAGACTCGCGTGATTTTCCAATGGCTCCATTGCTCATGCGCACTTCTGGTACTCCCTGAACTGGCGAACCCGCACATGTTTTCTGAAACAGCAATGACAGCATGCCTGTGGTATATGGAGATGGAGATGCGTGGTGAGACTGCTGCTGGCAGGTTCGGATCTGCCTGAGTTCTGCTGAATTGATTTCGACGCGGGAAGTGGACTGAAAATCGGTGGATGCCATAGTTTCACGCTGGACATCAGAGTTTTAAATTCGTATGAACATCGTACTATGGCGGTGAAAGTGAAAAAAAGCACTATCAAAGATGTGGCCAGGGAGGCCGGGGTTTCCATTGCAACGGTCTCGTTTGTTCTGAACAACCGGCCCGGCCAGGTGATCAGTGAACCAGTGAGAAAGCGGGTGATGAAAGTAGCGCATGAACTGAATTATCATCCCTCCGCGATTGCCGCGGGACTGGCCAGTAGACGGCCCGGAAATATCGCCATTGTCTTTTATAAAAGTGAAGATCTGGTCAGTAATCTGTATTACTCGTTTGTACTGGAAGGCGCCATTCGCGAGGCGGCAAAGCTGTCGGTCAACATTATGTTTTCCTATATGGATGAAGACTGGGAAGAGCGCGGTGATTTACCCAGGGTAGTGCGGGAAGGCAGTACGGCCGGGGTTATTTTTATCAAAGAAATTCATCCCGATATGGTGCGCGATATTGAACGTCGGGGGGTGCCGGTGGTTCTTGTGGATCATTATCCCCTGATGGACAAAGTCAATGCCGTGGAAATCGATAACTTTCGCGGCGGGCAATTGCCGGTGGAGCATCTGGTGGAACTGGGCCATCGCGATATTGTTTATCTGTATTCGAATGAGGACAGACCGAGTATTCGCAGCCGGCTGGAAGGGTTTGAAGCGGCTATGCGGAAAGCGGACATTGCATTTTCAGAAACCAGTCATCTTCGCAAGTGTCGCGAATTCACTTTTTATTCGGCCAGAGATTTGGCCATGGACCTGTTGCAGCAGAAAGATCGGCCTTCTGCGATTGTATGTGCCAACGATGAGTTGGCCGGCGGTGTTTTACGCGCAGCCCAGCGATTGAATATCAAGGTGCCTGATGAGTTGAGCGTGGTGGGGTTTGACAATATCACAATGGGGTACTACACCGACCCCACGTTGACCACGGTGAGTGGGGATAAGGAAGGTCTGGGCGCCCACGCGGTTCGACGACTGATGAACGCTGTTCATGAACAGGAGTCAGCGGTTCTGATGGAGATCCTGCCTGTGGAGTTAATTGTCAGAGATTCCACCGGACCCGCGCCGAGGTCAAACAACGAAAAGGACTGAAAATCAAATCTGTTTCTTCTTCTGTCAATTCTCTTCATTACAATAATGGAATATTATCCAATCAGATGTTGAAATCAGAAGTGTTGAGGTCACTGCGAAGGCTGCGAAACCGGGTACTGATGGCATTAAAACGAATCCATTTCGCACTTGTGTTGCATAAACGTTTTAGTAAAACGAATGACAGGGAACCGGTTGGTATTTATCAGAAATGGTTTGTGATAAGTCGATTGCAGCACAATGGGCAGCGCGAATCAACTTAACTGGAAGGATATTAATGATTATGAAAAGCAGGATTATAGGTGAAGCACTTCCGAATATGCCCTGGCAGAATAAACCTGCTGGCTGTAAAGACCCCGTCTGGCGATTTGATGGCAATCCGGTGATTGGTCGAAACCCGCTTCAATGCAGTGATCGGGTATTTAACAGCGCACTGATTCCATACAAAGATGGGTATATCGGTGTGTTTCGCGCAGATCATAAAAATGGTTTACCCAATCTTCATCTGGGACGCTCGGCGGATGCCATCCGCTGGGAGTTGGAAGAAGATACGATTCATTTTGTCAATGAAGACGGATCAGATGCGAAACCGATTTCTTATGGATATGACCCGCGTCTGGTGAAAATCGAGGATACCTACTATATTACCTGGTGTAATAATTTTCACGGACCCACCATCGGTGTTGCCAGAACTGCTGATTTCAGGACATTTATTTTAATGGAGAATGCGTACCCGCCGTTCAATCGAAACGGCGTGCTCTTTCCGCGCAAAATCAACGGCAACTACGTGATGCTCAACCGGCCCAGCGACAACGGCCACACGCGGTTCGGGGACATTTTTCTTTCGGAAAGCCCGGATATGGTCTACTGGGGCAAACATCGCCACGTAATGGCCACCGCGGACAACTGGTGGAAGGCTACCAAAATCGGTTCCGGCCCCATTCCCATTGAAACCACTGAAGGCTGGCTGATGATTTATCACGGGGTGTGCGATACCTGTAATGGTTTTGTCTACAGCATTGGCGCGGCGCTGCTGGATCTGGATACACCCTCTGAGGTGATTGCGGATTCCTCGGATTATATACTGACCCCACAGATGCCTTACGAAGAAGTGGGATTTGTGCCCAATGTCTGTTTTCCGTGTGCCACCGTGCAGGATGCCGATACGGGACGCATTGCCATATTTTACGGGGCTGCCGACACGTGTTGCGCCATCGCATTCACGACTCTCGATGAATTGGTGGTTTTCATCAAATCCCACCCATCGCAGGGGTAAACCGTTTTTCCAGAGGGAGTGGAATATGACAACCTGGGTGGTGGTGCTCACCCCGATGTCCGGGGCAGCAGGCGGAAACCGCTGCAGAGGTGCAAGCCGCTGTCCGTGACATCATGGGCTGGTAATTTTCATTCAGGATCATCTCCGGCTGAATTCATTGTTAATGTCTGTTTTGACAGAAAAACATTGACGACGGCAAGATGTTTGGAGAGAATCAGGACTGATCTGGTCTTGTTTTCGCACCCAAAATGGGATTGCCAGCAACCGAAGAGATTCGCATGATGACCATCACCAAAAAAGCCGACTACGCAATCCGAAGCGTTCTGTACCTGACCAGGAGCAGGAACCAGTCCGCCGCTGTGGACGAAATTGCTTCCTCCATGAAAATTCCAAAACCATTTCTGGCAAAAATTTTTCAGGTACTGGTGCGTGCGGGAATCGCGAGTTCCACTCGTGGGGTGAATGGGGGATTCAGCCTTTCAAAGCCTCCGGAACAGCTTTCCACATGGGATGTGATTGTTGCCATTGATGGTCCCCCCGACCTGAATTCGTGCGCGGTGGATGCACGGGTTTGTGAACTGAGCAAAACTTGTGTCGTACATCCTGTGTGGCTTGAACTCGGTCAGCTCATTCGCGAACGATTGAAAAAGGAAACGTTCCGTAAATTGGCCGGAAAAGTGTAAAAAAATTTATCTTGAATCAGGACAGAATAGTCCTGTCTGTCACCAAACCCATGGATGAGGAGATAAGAAAATGGATGTGTTGACACTAAGCAGAATACAGTTTGCTGTAACCGCCGGGTTTCATTTTATTTTTGTGCCATTGACCCTGGGGCTTTCAGTGCTTGTTGCGTATATGGAAAGTTTATACGTAAAGACCAACGATGAAATGTATCTGCGAATGACAAAATTCTGGGGAAAACTGTTTCTGATTAATTTTGCCCTTGGCATTGTCACCGGCATAACACTGGAATTCCAGTTCGGTATGAACTGGGCAGAGTATTCAATATTTGTCGGGGATATTTTCGGATCGCCACTTGCGATTGAAGCGACGGTTGCATTTTTCCTGGAGTCCACTTTTATAGGGGTATGGATATTCGGATGGCGGAAAGTGTCAAAGCGATTTCATGCGGTTTCCATCTGGATTGTGGCCGTGGCCACGAATCTGTCCGCGTTGTGGATTCTGATTGCCAACGGATGGATGCAGAATCCGGTGGGATACGTACTTCGCAATGGCCGCGCGGAAATGGTCGATTTTGTGGCACTGTTGACCAATCCGTACGGCTGGCTCAAATTTTTTCACACGGTATTCTCCGGCTATGTCATCGCTGCTTTTTTTGTTATGGGGGTCGCTGCGTATCATCTTCTCCGAAAAAGGAATGTGGCGTTGTTTAAGAGTTCTTTCAGAATTGCGGCGACGTTCGGACTGGCGGCAACCATCCTTGTCGCAGTAGCCGGTTCTTTCAGTGCGGAGCTGGTGGCTAAAATACAGCCCTCCAAACTCGCCGCCATGGAAGCGGTATGGGAAACGGAGCGCTCCGTGCCATTTAATCTGGTGGTGATACCGGATACGGAAAATGAAACGAATTCGGTGGAAGCGCTGGGGGTCCCCGGCCTGTTGAGTCTGTTGGCCTATCACGATACGGATGCAGAAATCCGGGGCCTTCGCGATTTTCCCGAAGATGAAAGACCACCTGTGGGGCCGACATTCTGGAGTTATCGATCAATGATTGTATTGGGAGGTGTGTTCATATTGCTGTGTGTGATAGCGGTGTACCTGTCCAGAAAAGACCTGCTTGAGTCTTATAGACCATTTCTGCTGATTATGCTGTTTGCCATTCCATTGCCGTATATCGCTGGTCAGGCCGGTTGGCTGGTGGCAGAAATTGGACGGCAGCCATGGATTGTTTACGGGCTGATGAAAACAAGCGATGCCGTGTCTTCGTCCATCAGTGTTTCGCAGGTGGTTTCTTCTCTGGTTGGCTTTACGCTGTTGTACGGTTCGCTGGCGGTGCTGGATATTTACCTTCTGGTAAGGTTTTCCAGAAAAGGTCCGGAAGAGGATACCTCAAAATTATTGTCGCTCTCGCAGAGATAAGGAGGAACAGCAGATGGAACTTGCAAATATATGGTTTGTTTTATGGGGAATATTGTGGGCTGTATTTTTCACAACGGATGGATTTGATTTCGGCGCGGGAATGCTCCACACCATCCTTGGAGGCAAGGAGTCAGAGCGAAGGGCGATGCTGAATGCGGTCGGACCGGTATGGGATGGAAACCAGGTATGGCTGATTACCGCGGGTGGTGCCACCTTTGCGGCCTTTCCCACCACATACGCGCTGATGTTCAGTTATCTGTATACGCCGCTGCTGTTGCTGCTTTTTTCGTTGATTCTGCGTGGCGTGGCCATTGAATTCAGAAGCAAGAAAGAGGAGAAGTGGTGGACTGGACTCTGGGACTACACACTTGTCATTTCCAATTTACTGCTGGCGCTTCTGTTTGGTGTGGCGTTCGGCAATATCTTTGCAGGTCTTCCCATGGATGCGGACGGTTACCACGGAAGCCTGCTGGGGATGTTGAATGGTTATGGGCTACTTACTGGAGTATTTTTTGTATTGCTGTTTGCCATGCATGGCGCTCTGTTCATCGCAATAAAAACAGAGGGTGAACTGAGTCAGCGGGCTGGCCGTCTTGCAGACCGGATTTGGTTTGGTGGATTGGGAGTGGCTGTGGCATTCCTGATACTGACCTGGTTACAAACCGGATTGAAGGAAAACTATATCGCATATCCCCTCTGGGCAATCATTCCTGTCATAGCGGTCCTGTCTCTGGCAGGTGTGAAATACTTCTCTGTTCAGAAGCGTTATGTTCAGAGTTTCATTGCATCCTGTACGACCATTTTCACCGTCGTGATCACTGCGATTGTGGGGTTGTATCCCAATCTCATTCCGTCCAGCATTGACCCTGAATACGGTCTGTCCATCTCCCGAACGGCATCAAGCCCGTATACACTTGCCGTAATGACGATAGTGGCGGCAATATTTGTTCCTATCGTCATCGTATATCAGATTTGGGTCCATCGGCTTTTCCGGACACGATTGGATTCTGAAAGCACTACCGAACAAAACGTGTACTAGAGCGGCGACCGGTTTGAATCCTTGCTGCAATCGCGGAAATCCGGCATATTTAAGCTTTCGTCCTCAGTCCCTCGGTCGATGTAGCGAGGGCTACACCTCGGTCGGGCCTTGTGGGCGCGCATTAAACCTGCTTGTAT
>JBNKCR010000012.1:0-102123 GCA_050287845.1 Polyangia bacterium | reverse complement strand
CATATTTAGGGAACGCGGATTGGCAGCGATTCATTCCTTTCCACATGTGCAGTTTGCCGTGCCGGAAATCAGACAAAACACCTTCACTCATGCACAAATGCAAAGAATTTGTCTGATATGGTTTAAAATTTGTTATTTTAGTATACCGATAGTACCCTAGAACAAACCAAATCAAACCAATTCTTGCATGAAGTTTAAAATCATGACAAAAAGAGTACCATGGGTACCCTAAAATCACACAAATTAAACCATTTGCTCCAAAAGGCACCTCCCAACGCTGTAATCACATCTCAGTTTCTGGCAGAGAACAGCATCCCCAAGGAGCTGGCCAGAAAATATGTGGCATCGGATTGGCTGACACGAATAGGCCGCGGTGCGTATATCCGCACCGGTGACACCGTGGATTGGCAAGGGGGAATGTATGCGATGCAATCGCAATTGGGACTCTCAGTCCATGCAGGCGGGTTGACTGCTCTGCAAATGAAAGGACTGGGGCATTACCTCCCCATGGCAGACGAAACGGTTCACTTGTTCTCTGATGGCCCTGAGAGACTGCCAGACTGGTTTAAAAGATATGATTGGGGGACGAGTATCGAACATCACAGCGGCGTGCTGTTCGACCTGTCCGCGAGTGCCTCGCTTTCGAGTGTTCCTCATAAAGGGTTTGAAATCCAAATCTCATCGCCGGAACGGGCAGCATTTGAAATGCTCTCTCTAGTGAAAACCAATAACGACTTTGATGCAGCGCGTACCGTTTTTGATGGATTGACCAGCCTGCGCCCCAAAGAAGTGCAGCGTCTATTGGTAGCGTGCCGCTCAATCAAAGTAAAACGCGTGTTTTTGTGGATGGCGTCGGATTTCGAACATCCATGGTTGGAACATGTTGATGTAACAAAAGTCGACCTCGGCAGAGGCAAGCGGGTTGTGTACGCAAAAGGCCGTTTAGACAAAGAATATCATATCACCGTACCGAGGAATGAAACTGCCATTCCCTAAAGGCATATTGCACGGCACTTGATGCTCCAAATGATTGGCTTCGAATCAACCACAAGGCAAAAAAAAACGCCCCGAAAACGGGGCGTCAACCCGAAGATGCTATCTTCGGGGGTGCTTCAAAAGCTTAATACAAATATGCTGTCCAAATTTCAATTGTAAAGTTAGCAAAACTGATTTTTCATTTCAAGTTTTACTTACGCTGTGGATTGTGGATATAGTCCGCCAATGAGCAAGGTTATTGTTTATATTGACGGATTCAATCTATTTTACGGCATCAGAAGTAAAGGCTGGAAAAGATACTATTGGCTGGATGTTCATCAGCTGTCGCTTTCTCTGCTGAAGCCCGGAGAGACCCTGGCGGCGGTAAAGTACTTCACCGCGCGCGTGCTGCCGACGCCGCGAGACCCTCAAAAAGCGAAGCGCCAATCGACATATCTGGATGCGCTCGACGCTCTGGGACAAACCCAAGTCACTTACGGCCACTATCTCACCAAACCGGTGTATTGCCCCAATTGCAAAACCACATTCAGAATGCCGGAGGAAAAAAAAACCGATGTGAATATCGCTGTAGCCCTCCTTAAAGATGCTTTTACAGATGCATATGATCGCGCAATTGTCATCAGTGGCGACAGTGATTTGGTCGGACCAATCAAAGCAGTAAAAGGCAGCTACTCCAAAAAACGCATCACTGTCGCGTTTCCCCCTGGTCGATTTTCAAAAGATTTACAAAATACCGCGCATGGACACTTCACCATCGGACGTGCTAAAATTGCCGGAGCACAATTGCCTGAAAAAATCCCCACACCTGGAGGATTTGTCATCACGCGACCAGCAAACTGGGCCTGACCACCCATCGGAGTCACTGGACTCGGTAAAACGATGATTGCCAAAAACATTATTCACAATGCCATCCACCGGGGGCATACCGCTTTGTTTATCGAAGCCGCCAAATATAAGGCATCGAATACCAACCATCTTGCTGACACTGAGCAACATTGAGCACATGCATAACCAATGATTGAGATTCTTAAACCCTCTTTGCTTCACTCTACAATGGCCGGTGTTGCAGGCGGTTGTTTTCGGTTTGCGCCCCGTTTGCGCTCGGCTTGTTTCGCAACATTTCACTGAAATCATTAGATAAAATGACATTCAGAAATCTGTAACAGCATGTTGAAAGCAATATTCGAGCATTTTCTGAAAAAAAATACGCCAACGAAGCCGTAACCCAATCGGTTTTTAGCAATTATTTGGGATTTATTTTATTTTTTATTCGTACTGTGAATTATTGATGGTTCTGAGTGCGCGCTGTTGGGTTTAAAGAGTGCTGGAATAAATAATTAAAATTAATTTTAAATAAATAATAGATTAAAAAACATCTAACACCACGAAATCATTAGACAAAAAATTATTTAGTTTTAAATAAATCGATATTTTTCAGGATTTAATTCAGCAAAGCATGAAAATCATTAAGAAAAAAATAGCTTGAAAATGCCCACTAAATGCATTGCATGAATTTTTACACGCTATCCACGCACAAATCCGTGCCTGATTAAAAACAAATATCTCGTTGTGTCGTTATCTGCCCGCTCCCCTGAAGCACATCGCTTCACTGGGACATGTTGACCTATTTTTTCTTCCCCAATGCGAAGACCATTTCGCGAGCACGTGCGGCACACTCCAGGGTGCTGCCTCCAAAATCCGGATCTGCCTTTTTATCTGATGAGTTCACCTTGTCGTACTCCGCACTATTGTCAGGGTCGTCACCCCTGGAGCAGCCCGCCCCTTTGATGGGGGCGGCAGCTCCAGGGTCAGTTGCAGTTATCTTATAGTTATCTCGTAAAGGCGGTTCACCAATTTTACCGGAACTGGTTATTGAGTTTACCGGAACCGGTAAATCCGCTTTACCGGTATCGTTATTCTTATTATCTCGTTCCGGTAAATCTGTTTTACCGGACTCCCTGTACCCATCCCGCTGTTCCGGTAAATTCGTTTTACCGGTATCAGCTTCGGTGTATGGAATCATTTCAAGCTCGCGCAGCAGTACATCAAACGGCTTTCGATTCTTCAGCGTGCACAATTTTTCTGTCGGATAAATAACAACCGTATCCCTTTTTGCCTTCTTCTTACTTGGAAGCCTTCCTCTGGCGAAAACTTTGTACGTTTCAACAAGTCCGATTTTTTCGAATTTGCGGATATATTTAATAATCGTAGGCTTTGTCTGGTGGGCCATGTCGCACCAGTCGGGATAATTGTACCAGGCCAAACCATGCACGTCGTTGGCGGCATCAACTAACGTAAAAGCAAATCTGAACTCTCCGTCAGATATCTCTGCGTCTTCATTTAAACTCTTTAGCTGTCTGAAAAACGTTTTCGTTGGTTCAGTTTTCTTCTGAGGCTTGCACTTACTCACGGCGTTCTCTCCACCTCGGACTACCTACCCCGATTTGACTCCAGCCAATTAAGAAACGCCTTCTCATCTACGAGAACGCGACGCCCCACCCGAATAAAGCAATTTTCAATCCCCTTCTCTTCTGCTGTGTAGATGAGCCAACGCATTGCCTTTTCGTTTGGCCATGAGTAACGGGACGTGTACTGACTAATGGTTATGAAATTATTCAAGGGATGATTGTCCATGCCGGTCTCCTTTTGCTCAAAACTAATGGCATCATTTGATTTATGGAGACCATTATGGAGTACTGTACTTGCAGGAAAAAGGAGCCTGAAAAATATTTACAGGCTCCTTTTTCATCTTCTTTTCAAAGACCCCGCTCAGATATGCCATTGTAAATTTGGCTGTCCCTGGACCGGTGACACAATTTGCGCACCACAGATATTTTAAACAGGAGTTTTTTAGCGATGTTTTCCACGCCGTGCAGGCAATGGATATCCAAGGAAGGCTGCCCAGTATCGAACTACTGAATTCACATAACTCACATCAATACTTATTTGAGGGCCGAATCGCGATTCATGCTCAGCCAATATTTCTTCGGTGGTTCTATTCAACACCAAAACCTGTACCAGCCACCACAAGCGGTCTTCAACAGTCGTCTTCCCATCCTTCGGAGGATAAACATATACAGTGTCCATCTCCAGTGCAATATCTATTGCTTTATCGATTACATCACATTCTGCAGTGCTCAATGCATCACCAAACCCGTCGGGGTCAGTGCCAAGACCATCTGCCACCACACAGACATTGTCGTGATGAAATATGAAAGGCACCTTCGTGGCGGGAGTGAATGAGGTCCTTCCCTCCATATCAAGGGCCATGCGCAGAGGTACTCCTTCTGCAACGATCTGCATCAAGGTCGTAATATACAGTCCAAAGGGACCAGCACGAATATTATATTCCTCCAGTAATGCGTCGTATTCCATGTAATACATCTGATCCTCTTCACTGAGGTACTGCAACACTTTATGTCCACTGAGCATCAATTCCCGCCAATCAGGTTTGAAATGATCCAGGTATTCATTTTGGCGGCAAATGTCATTCCAGGAAATTGCAATAGGGACAAGTCTTGTTTTGATTGCATCATAGAGCCCAGGAATCCTTTGCACGCCGACTTTCGCATACAACAATGAATATTTTTGCTGAACATCAGAGGGTGGCTGTGCACTCGGTAATCGTCTCTGTCCGCCCACAAGTGGATGAAAAACAGTAGAGAGTTTTTTGGTTCCAAACTTCTTTTCAGCTTTGATCAGCCATACTTTGCGAATGTATTTACCCTGTAAATCGGCTTTCTCTCTTTTGTACGCTTCTCTTGCTGCCTCGATTGCATCGTTCGGCATTTGCCCCCCAATCTTTCATTTACGAAAATATCTTCTCATTCATCGAGCCCACCACCTTCGAGGTGTGTGCGTCGCTCAGATGGGCGTATCGCTTCACCATCTGCAACGTTTTATGTCCAAGCACCTCAGCTATTTCTGCCAGGGTGGCGCCGTTCATAGCAAGATATGACGCACACGAATGGCGCAGATCATGCCAGCGAAAGTTCTCAACCTTCGCGCGTTTCATGGCGTCGCGCCATGGGCGGGTGAAATCCATAGACT
This sequence comes from Polyangia bacterium, assembly GCA_050287845.1. Classification (GTDB taxonomy): domain Bacteria; phylum Myxococcota_A; class Polyangia; order JAAYKL01; family JAAYKL01; genus JAFGXQ01. Next base: position 97,077 of record JBNKCR010000012.1, on the reverse strand, counting down.
GGCCTGGTATTTTGCCGGGGAACACGTATTGGTCATCAATGGATTTAGGTTTCTCGTTTATGCCGGTGATCTTGGCTTCGAGCTTTTTCTTTTGCTGCTTTTTCCGTTCTTTCATTATTTCAAGAGCATGCCCCATGAGGGCAACGTTTCGCCGCTCATGATTTTTCGTATCTTCGAAAATAAGCAACTCACGCTGCAAGTCCACATGGGACCACTTGAGTTTCCACAGTTCACCTCGACGGCAACCGGTAGAAAGTGCGGTCACGACCGCACAATACAGGCCTTCTGACTTACTCTTTTTGCACTCATCCAGCAGGGCTTTTCGTTCTGTGTCACTCAAAAACCTAACAATGCCCTTGCCCGGTTTGGGTTTTGTTACTTTCAAGAATGGGTTGCTATCTATCCAGCGCCAATCTTTGACGGCCACAGTAAACACGTGGGACAAAGACGCCAGATAACGCGTGACGGTGCCTCCTGTTCGCTTTCCTCCGCGATTTGTGTCTCCGGCAAGCAACTCATCGCGAATCTCGGAAAGCAATGCGGGAGTGACCCTAGGGACAGCGTATTCACCAATTTTGTCATCCCACCAATCCAGATGCTTTTGCTGAGAATCGGCACTGGATGATCTCTTTTGAGGCAGAACATCGCGTTTATACCGCTCAATCAAATCGTGAACGGTGCGTTTTCGGGACACTGCGCTGGGGAAGAACTCTCCATCGCGGATTTTAGATTCGGTGCGTTCGCCCCATTGTTTGGCTTTGGTTTTGGTGCGGAAGGTGGCTTGCTGTACGGGATGCCCTTTGACGCGGACAACGACACGGTAGACGGTGCCTTTTTTGCGTTCTCGTTTTTCGATGGTGGCCATAGCTCTTACCTATTCGTGGATATTGCCTATGTATATCTTGTGAACTTTGGAATTCTCAAAAATGATCATTGTGCCAAAGTAGATGGTTCCCAACACCAAACGCCCGTGGTTGGAATCATTGGGATCGCATCTGTATTCGTAGGTTTCCCTGGCAAAATACTCCGGGGTGCCGACACCTACCCCTTCCGGGGTTTTTAATTCGGATGGCGCAAAAATGTCGATTAAGTGCATCGTCATTGGGCCATCTTCGGTTTCTGCGTTGAGTTCGAAGCTGAGCCCTTTGCTTTTGTACGACCAAGATTGATGAAAAAGCCCGTCATATTCCTGATACCACTTTTCACTTTTCCTTTCGGGCGGTCCCAGTTTAGCAATCAGCTCTTCCTCGCTCAGCCACGGCTTTAGCCAGCCATCCAGGGGGCGCGCGCAACTGACTGGTGTTTCATTATCGTTGGGGTAGCAATCGTAGTCTTCAACAGGTTCAGGCGCTGGTGGCTTTGGCGGGCCAGGTACATCATCAAACGCCAATGACACCGCAGTGTCGCGCGCTGCAACCGTTTTGGACTCGAAGTCGTTGGTATCGGTTCCAGAGGCATTTGATGAAGTATCGCCAGTTGAGGTGTCTGCCTGCATGGATGGTGCAGTTCGAGGGGCGGCATTGCGATGACAGGAGATGCTGCAAATTGTCATGAACAGCAGCGACAGGTTTCGGGAAAGTGCCAGAATGCCTTTTTTGCGTTCTCGTTTTTCGATGGTGGCCATTTGAGTACCCTATCGCTTTCTGGGGTTATTCGATTGGACGTTTCGAAAATCCCTGTGGTCCCTTTGCGAAAGGGACATGTGCTGGTTGTTTGCTTTGACCAACATCATTAAAACAGAACCGGGAAAACAGCGCAAAGAAACTCCCAATCCGTTGGTCAACACGAATTTTACCAATGGTTTCAAGGCGTCGTAAACATGAAAATCCGCATGGGGACAGCATGGGGACAGTTACCATTCAATTGTATTACTGCCCATTATTGCGGAGTACTGTTGATGATTTTCGGTGCTGTACTCAGAGTGAAAAAAATTTTGGACGAATCCAAACATTGTGACTGACTTGATGAAAAATGAATGAAACGGGCGCTATCTATCCGCTGGCCACCGAGGTTCACCAGTTTCGATAGTCACAAATGTTTTGACTTTCTTCTTTGCATTTAAGGGATCATCGAGAAAGTAAATGTCTCTTACGCCAGTGATGGTGGCGTACCCAAAAATGGCAGAGCAAACAGGGCCACCCAACATCAGCGTTACCAATAACCGCCATTCATTGAACGGCTCATCCCAAACAACCAAAGCGACAATTCCGCCGACAAACATGGCCGCTCCAAATACGGCCATGATGCCCGTGAATACCCTGGCAATCATCGGCAGCTTCTTTTCTTTCAACTTAGTGAAGAAATCATTTTTAAGGTTCAGCATGATCAACAGGGCATGCTGTTTTTCGAACGGGTCTCCCTGTTGCTCGATGGTATCGCGGATGCGTGCTCGCATGGAGGGAGCATCTGCCCCTTCGTCTCGGATGGGACTATCCTCCCCGCCAAACGCTGTTGTTCGAACCGCTTTGTTGCCGTTTTTCGAATACAGTTCCCATGATGAAACCGGATGGCCGTTCTCCACGAGCCAGTCAAACACAAGCAACGTTTGAGCGAGGGTGAGGAAAACATGCTTCCCATCGAATATGTTCCGACGAACGTCCTTTTCCATGTTGATCACTGGTTCATTCCCTCTTCAATCTTTATCCTTGTTGAATCATAGGCCGATGCGATAGGATAACGCAACCATGAGTTTACAAAGGTTTCAACATTCCTGCGGGTGATGTTTGGTGAGGTTGGAAGATGAAAGCAAAGAAAACCGTTCTCATCTCGGAGTCTGGCTACGACAAGAAGCACGACAGGCTTCTCGAATCATTGCTGGATGAAGGATACGAGTTGTTTTGCGCTGTCGGAAGAGACTGCGAATTGTGGGAGGATGCAATGGATGAAATCTGTGTGGGCGACGGGAATCACGAAAGGTTCATCGTTACCACCTCCCATCCAAATGAGACAGAAGAAGACGTCATTGAATTTGCGCGGAGTTATGAAACAGATTCAGGGGCTCATCCAGACGTTCGAATCATTCGGATAAATGCATCGGAATCACAATGCCGCTAACCGCTATCGTTGACATCGTCGCTAAAATTATCCCTACTGCCATTGGGCTCCTTGGCGCCCACATTTTCCTTTTCAACTGGTATGCAGTGTTCAAGTCCATAGTATCGGGCAAAAATATCTCCACCGTACCTATTGGTGGTGCTTTCCTGGCAATTGGACTCGCCAGTTACGACATAACTCGTCCCTTTTGGTACCTCGCTTTGCTGTTTGACATAGGCAGTTGGTATTTACTTTTTGGGTTACCCAAACTGGCTGTGGAGAGTTGGCAAACCAGCAAGCTCAGACGACTCCGGTACTTTCAAGGGCAACAGGAAAAGAAAACGGTGATACTTAGCCTGTTCAAAGGCGACATCTGGACGGCGGACGTGAAGATTGAGTTAGGCAAAGGCGAAACCGGGTTGACTCAGTGGGGAATGGGCGGCACCTGGCACGAGAAAGCTGGAATCATTGAACTATCCGTTGAACACGAAGAATATAAAGCAAATATTGTCAAAGAAGGCGATGGATTCTTTATTCAAGCTGGAGATGAGGCTTCCCCTGCGAACGACTTGTTTAAAGGCCTCAGAGAAGTGAAACTTGTCGAGCAATAACCTTTGGGAAGTCCGACTGTTCATTACTGTCTCTTCCTATTCTCAATTGTCCCTAAACTGTCCCCAAACGGGGTTTTGAGGTTGGCCCGTAAAAACAAAAACCCCGTAACTCATCAGAATTACGGGGTTTTTAGCGAGCCAACATCCGGACTTGAACCGGAGACCTACGCATTACGAATGCGTTGCTCTACCAACTGAGCTATGTTGGCCTACCTTACTGTGAAGGTATCTCGAAAAGAGCATCGGAAAAGTACTCGACCGGATGGATTTGTCAAGAGGAAAAGATGAACCGGTGGGTCAGGTGGCGATTGTTCCGGAACGTCGGCAGAAACGGCGGCTTCACTGCTTTTTGTACCAGGATTCTTTGCCATACATGTTCTTTACACACTCCTGACAAAGGCTGTGACTGAATAACACCGGGCTGCGTTCTTCGGTGTCGTTTTCCACCTGATCCCGGATACCCTCCCCGTTGCGAATTTTTTTGCACTGCGCACAGATGGAGAGAAATGCCCGCAGGGTCGCAATCTCTTCTTCTGCTTTTTTCTGGTCGGTTAAATCGCGAATGGCAATACCAGCCACAATGGCGACCATTTTGTGCCGAATGAAAACCGACTGCGATCATCGGGCTCCATGTGTGCTCGCTTCAGACAGGTCATTGTAAGACAACTGAAGGTTATCGGATGACGAGCTCCCAGGTAATACTGGCGGTTTTTTTAAGCATGGCGGAAACACCGCAAAAGGTGGTTTCGGAAAGGGTGATGGCCCGTTCGATGTCTTTGCGATTGGCTTCATCTGTCTGGAAGGTATACGTAATTTTGATGTTTTTATACACTTTTGGGTGGGTATTGGTCTGTTCGGCGGATACGGTGATTTCAAAATCGTCGTACGCAACATTTTTCTTTTCGAGAATGCTCACGACGTCAAGACCGGTGCAACCGGCGAGTCCGTACAGCAACAGACTCTTGGGGCCAACCCCCTCCCCCAGCCCTCCCATATCCGCTGGGGCATCCATGGTGATGGTGGCCACATCCTGATTGCTCTGAAACCGTTTGTTACCCAGATATTTTGTTGTGATTTCCATATATGTTCCTTCTGTTTCGCGGTGTTCCCCCCCACTTGCGGGTCGAGATAAAATACTTTCATCCCCATATTAAACATCAAACGCGAACATTCAATCTTTCGCACAATTAATCATCAACGATTCTCCCCTGCATGAAAAGGGTTTCCAGCAGATTTTTGTGTCTGATTTTACTGGACTGACACCTGAGTCCAGTGATAAGGCAGTGACGACTGACACTTGAGTCTAGTTTAAACAATGCTGTCTGAATCAGAGGCAGTATCCAACAGTGAAAGTTGACACCATGGCTTCGATGAAACGCACACTCGGTATTGATGTCGGTGCCGAGACCATAAAAGTAGTTGAACTGACAGAAGATGAAACCGGCAAGGTGCACTGGTCGAATCGGGCGATTGCACAGCATCAGAAAGAACCTACCCGAATTCTGGAGCAGATGCTGGCCAATTTCAATTGGGAAGACATTTCGTCAGCAGCGGTGACGGGTCGGTTAAGCCGAACAATGAATGTGGCCAGGATTCCCATCAAGCAATCGCAGATTAAGGGATTTGAATTTTTATATGGTGAGCGGCCGGCTACCGTGGTGTCCATTGGTAGCCATGGATTCTCGGTGCTCGAAATGCGCGACTCCAATATTGAGATGTTTCGGGAGAACTCCCGTTGTTCCCAGGGGACCGGAAACTTTTTGCGGCAACTGGTGGAACGCTTCAACATGTCGATTGAAGATGCCAGCGACCTGTGCGCACCGGTAAAAAAGCCGGCGCCGCTGTCGGGACGCTGTCCGGTGATTCTGAAAACCGACATGACCCACCTGGCCAACAAGGGGGAGCCGCAGGAGCGAATCCTCGCCGGTCTGTACGATGCGGTCTGTGAGAATGTGCAGGTGCTCATTAAACCCAGGGTAAGCCCCAAAGACATGGTACTCATCGGCGGGGTGACCCAGGCGCCGAGAATTCTGAACAACTTTGCCGCTTTCGCAGAGAAGAACGGCATGCGTCTGCTGGAGAGCACGGTGGATGACAGGCTGTATTTTGAGGCGCTGGGGTGCGCATTTATCGCCATGACCCAGGAGAACGGGGTTCCCCGGATGGCCGATTTATTCAATCCACCGGAGGATCACACGCTGGAAACACTGCCGCCCCTGTCAAACTACCTCAACAAAGTGACGCGAATGGCGGTAGAGGAGAAACCGCCGGTCTCAGAGGAAATGCGTCTCATTCTGGGATTCGATATCGGTTCCACCGGGTCGAAGGTGGTAGCGGTGGACAGCAAATCCAAACGGGAAGTGTGGGAAGCATACATCAACACCAACGGTGCGCCGGTTCTGGCAGCGCAGAATCTGATGGAACAGTTTGTGAACAGTCCATTCGCGAAGGTACCGGTGATTGCAGTGGGGGCAACGGGAAGCGGCCGCGAAATTGTGGGGTCGCTGATGACCACCTGTTATGGTCAGGACCGGGTGTTTGTGCTCAATGAGATTGCCGCCCATGCGGAAGGTGCACTGCATTTTGACAGCAGCGTCGATACCATTTTTGAGATTGGCGGCCAGGACGCCAAGTACATTCGTCTTACCCAGGGGCGAGTTGTGGATGCGGCGATGAACGAAGCATGCAGCGCGGGCACCGGGTCATTCATAGAGGAACAGGGCCGGAAATTTCAGGGAATTCAGAATGTGATTCACCTGGCGAATGAAGCCCTGCAGGCGGACAGCGGCGTGTCGCTGGGACAGCATTGCAGCGTTTTTATGGCCGAAATCATTGATGAAGCAGTGGCTTCCCATGTGCCGCAACAATCGATCATTGCCGGTATTTATGATTCTATTATTCAGAACTATCTCAATCGGGTGAAGGGCAGTCGTTCCGTGGGCAAGGTGATTTTCTGCCAGGGCATGCCCTTCGCATCCGATGCACTCGCGGCATCGGTGGTGCGTCAGACCGGAGCAAAGGTGATTGTTCCCCCCAATCCGGGAACGGTGGGTGCGCTGGGGATTGCCCTGCTCAGTTTGAAAGAACTGTCTACCCCCGAAGAGGGAATGGACCTGTACCGGTTTCTGAACGCGGAGATTATAAAAAAAGACGTGTTCACCTGCAAATCCACCAAGGGATGCGGGGGCAGCGGTAACTATTGCCGTATTGACCGGATTACCACGGTTGTCGAAGGCGTGACCCAGAAATTCACCTGGGGTGGTGGCTGTTCGCTGTATGACAAAGGCACCGGGAAGAAGAAACTGCCGGATTTAGCGCCCAATCCGTTCAAGGAGCGGGAAGAACTGGTGCTGGACATCTGCGAGAAGTTCAGGAAGAGACCGGGGCATCCCACCATCGCCATTACCGATCAGTTCGTGCTCAAAAGCCTGTTTCCGTATTTTACCACCTTCCTGTACGAGCTGGGCTTTGACCTCGAACTGCACATGACCGCCGATCAGGCAACGCTGAAGCGGGGCATTGAAGATGCCAACGTACCGTTCTGCGCCCCCATGCAGCAGTACCACGGTGTGGTGAGCGAAATGTCCGAAAGCAAGGCGGAGTACCTCTTTTTACCCATGGTACGCGGCACCCAGCGCATTGGCACCGAGCCATGGGCGAGACTCTGCCCCATTGTTCAGGGGTCAGCGGACATGGTTATCGCCGACTTCGGAGAGCAGATCAGCGCAAAAATCATTTCACCGGTCATCAATATCGGAAAGAAGAATTTTGAGTCCGTGCTGTTTATGGAGAGCATGAAAGCGCTGGTGGAAGAACTGGGGGTTGCCCACAAAGATTGGCGGTCGGTAGTGAGACGGGCAGCCGCGGTGCAGGAAAAATTTGACCATGATTGTATCCGGGTGGGCCGACATGCTCTGGAATTCTGTGAGAAGACGGGCGTAACACCGGTGGTGGTCCTTGGCAGAACGTACACAATTTACAATGATGTGCTCAATTCAAACGTACCGAGTATTCTGCGGGAACAGGGGGCCATCGCGGTGCCGGTGGATTGCTACCCCATCGATCCGGAGACACCCATTTTCCCCAAAGGATTCTGGGGATATGGCCAGAAGAATCTCCGCGCTGCTCATCAGATTCGTCGCACCCCCGGGCTGTTCAGTCTGTACTGCAGCAACTATTCGTGTGGGCCGGACAGTTTCAATGTTCATTTTTACAATTACATCATGGAGGGGAAACCCTGCGCCATCATTGAAACCGACGGCCACAGCGGTGACGCGGGCACCAAAACCCGAATCGAGGCATTCCTGTATTGCGTACATGAAGACCAGTTGACCAGTGCGTCAGCATCGGCCGATCCCAGGGATTTCATGGCGCTGCAGAGTGAGACCGATGGACTGGACGACATTATGCAACGCGGGTCCACCGTGCTCCTTCCCCGCATGGGGCCCGGTGCGGAAACCCTTTCCGGTGCGCTTCGCGGTCTGGGGATGAAAGCGGAATCGTTGCCGATGCCTGATGCGGAAGCCCTGAGTCTGGGGCGTCGCTACACTTCGGGCAAGGAATGCTTCCCCATGGTAATCACCCTTGGCAGCTTTTTACAGCGAGTGCTCAGAGAAGAGGACGAATCTGTCCACTTTTCCTTTTTCATGCCCACGGCCAATGGTCCCTGTCGCTTCGGCGCCTACAATGTGCTCGATCGCATCGTATTTGAACGGCTGGGAATTCTCGAAAAAGTGAGTATCTGGGCCCCCATTGACGACGACTATTTTGCCACGGTTCCGGACGCTTTTGCAGCCGTGGCCTATGCGGCACTTGCGTCGTCCGACTATTTGCTGGAAGGGCTGTACACCAGTCGCCCCGTGGAGAATAGAAAAGGTGCAGCCACCGAAGTGTGGAACTACTACCGCAGGGAGCTGGAGAATATGCTCGAAGAATATGTCCGCCACTCCACCCTCTCCATGGGAGTGGCCATCAGCAATGTGATGTCGGGACATCTGTTTGGCATCACGGATTTATTGCGGCGCGCGGCGAAAGCCTACCGCGAGGTGATGACGGACAAAGAAATGCCCGAAGTGCTGGTGACCGGCGAGATGTATGTGCGGTGCGACCCGTTCAGCAATGACTTTGTTATCGACAATCTGGAAAAACGGGGGATTCGCTGCAAGTTTGCCCCGTTCAATGAATGGCTGGAATACACGGACTACCAGGATGGTCAAATCAAGCAGGCATCCGACTGGGTGAGTTCCTATCTGCAGGCCAATATGCAGCACCTGCTGTACTATTCCATGGCCGATGTCATGGGCTGGCATACGCGGACCACAGTACAGGACGCCCTGGCGGCAGCGAAACCATACATCCGAGAGCATCTGAGCGGAGAATCGGTGCTTACCATTGGTGGGCCGCTTCACGAGTGGCGCCACAACATGATTGACGGGATGGTCAGTGTGGGCCCGCTGGAATGTATGCCCAATAAAATTTCGGAAAACCAGTTACACCACATTTCAGAAAAAGAAGGGCTTCCGAGTCTCACCCTGTATCTGAATGGTGATCCGGTGGACCCCGAAATTCTCGACAATTTCTCATACGAAATTCACGCACAGTACAGACGCCGCAAGGAAGGTCGACCCACTCTGGCGCCGCCACCTGTTTCACCCAGACCGCCTATCTGGCGTTCCCACAGCAAATTCAATCCCAAAGACAACTGATTATCGGCAGGATGGGGAATCTTCCGGGGCGGTCATCCCGGGGCAGACACGAAGATCTGACCATGCCGGATTTTCGTTCAAACTATTCCAGCCCCAGAATCTGGGACATTCGAGATGAAATTTCGCCGACGCTGAAGGGTTTCTGAACAAATCCGACATTATCGTTTTTCAGAAGTTCCGTGGCGCTGTCGTCCTTGCTGTACCCGGAACACAGAATAATGGGAATATCCGGACGGATATCACGGGCGACCCTGAAGGTGGCCGGTCCATCCATGATGGGCATAATCATGTCGAGCACAATCAGATCAATCTTATCCCGGTGCTGCTGGAGAATTTGAATTGCGCGCTGCCCGTCTTCCGCCACATGCACCTGGTAACCTATTCTCTCAAATATCCGACGGGTACTCTTCCGAATCAGCGCTTCGTCATCCACCAGCAACACAGTGTGCTGCTCGCGATTTTTCACTGGGGGACGGCTGCCGCGGATTCCCGGATCTTCGCGCGCTTCGTCGAGCGCGGGAAACATCACATTGAATGTGGTCCCCACACCGGAGTCGCTGTCAATTTCCACGCTGCCGGCGTGTTCCTGTACGATGGTCCACACCCGGGGCAATCCAAGGCCGGTACCCTTGCCTTCCGGCTTTGTGGTGTAAAACGGCTCAAACGCCCGTCGCAGCGTCTCTTCGGTCATACCTTCTCCGGTATCGGTTACCTGCAGAAGCACATACGACCCGGGGGTCAGCATTTCGGTGGAAGTGGTGAGTTTCTTTCTTTTCAGGGAAACGGTCAGTTCTCCCTCCCCGGCCATGGCGTCAATCCCGTTGATGCACAGATTCATCAGCACATTTTTGATTTCACTGGGATCCCCTTCTATCTGGGGAATATCGGACTCAAAATCCAGACGGATGCTGAGTGATTTGGGCGAAACCCGAAGCAGCAGTTTTCGAATGTCTTCAATTTCTTTGACCAAAGAGATGGGTCGTTTCAGAAAATCCCCTTTGCGGGCGAACCCGAGCAGAGACAATGTCAGGTCCCGCCCCCGACGACAGGCATCCAGAATGTCATTCACATCCTCGGTGGAACCGTGACAATTGCTCACATTCATGTCGAGTTTCATGGTGGAGGCGATGCTCATAATGGATGCGAGCACATTGTTGACATCGTGGGAGATGCCCCCTGCCAGCCGGCCCAATGCCTCCAGCTTGGTGGCGTGGCGCTGCTCACGCTTTTCACCTTTTTTCTCAGCCAGTAACGCCTCGTTCTGCCTTTTTAAGCTCCGCAGTCGAATTTCCAGTTCCGCCACTTCGCGTACCCTGGCGTCGATCTGACGTTTCTGAAATCTGCCCCCCAGATACAGCAATACGGCACCGATGATTGTCCCCAGCGCAAACACTGCGGCCAATACTGCAGCACGGGGGAATTCTTCAGGGGTCTGTTGGAGAAGTGGCAGCGCCAGCACCGCAAGAATTACCCCGGTAACCACTGAAAACAAACGGATTTTAGCAGATGTTCGATACACAGTTTTCTCCAGAGCGAAAGTGTAACATTACCGAAAAATTATACCAGAGAGATTTCACACACCGATCATTCTGTTCATCTCACGAACGAAAAAACGCAGTGTTCGGACCCATTTGACTCACTGAAATTTCCGGTACAACTGCCGAAGCTGCGCCGCGGCTTCCCACAGGGTTATCAGTGCGTTCCGGGCCAGTTTCTGCGGCGGCGCATCGCTGGTGGTAATCCGCGAGATAATCTGACCAATACCTTCATCACACCCATATGAAAACCAGCCATATCTCACTCGTCTGACCACATACACCACCGACGCCGACGTCACCTCGCGGCAATCCGCCTGCGCATCTCCCCGCACCCGAAACAGAATTCCATCCGCCCGGTTTTCCACATTCACCACCCGATGGGTCAACGCCCATGCACTTTCGTCGATGTAGCAGACCACGTCCCCGACCTTCACGTTTTCCGGGGGAAGCCTTTCCACCTCGACGCGGCTGCCCGGCGGGATGAATGGCAGCATTGATGTACCGCGGACTGAAATTTCCATGTGGTTTCACTTCTTTCCCGTTGCGTGCAGCCGGGACACCGCCAGACGACGTGCGGTGGCCATCTGGCAATCGAGGGACGAATGCCGGGTGTAGTCGCCGTGGGTCACCGCAGAAGTCACCGGGCAGCGATGACAGAAAACGGATTGCTCGCAGTGCAGACAGGCGTCGTCGTCGCCCCAGGTCAGTTGGGACAGCTGCAGCCGTCGGTCGCTGCCCCAGATTTGCCCGATGGACTGCTGATAAATATTGCCCAGCCACAGGACGCGGGCCACACCACAGGGGTATACATCGCCGGATGCCGTAATGAGCAGACTGCTTTGTCCGAGTGCGCAGACCGGCTCGGCAGCGGCTGGCGCTCCCTCACGAACGGGTAACTGTGGGGCGAAAAAGTCGATTCGGGGCAGAATGTCCGCAAGTGCGTCGACATCGGCCTGATACTTCACCGATGTCATCTGGCCATCTTCCATGGGTTCAATCCGAAAATCGAATGTATGGGGAACGCCGTTGCGCACACACCAGTCCGCAAGAGGTCGCGCCGCGTCCAGGTTCCAGTTCATCAACACCACCATCACGCGCACCGCAATGCCGTGTTCATGAAAATACCGAATCACGTTTACAGTTCGATCATGGGCACCGGGCATCCCCACGAACCCATCGTGTTTTGTCGGCGAAACATGGTACAAACTCACATGCACTTCTGAAATCGACAGTTGTCGCAACTGCGCCAGGTCGTCCGGTTGCCACAGGGTGCCGTTGGTCTTCAGCTTTATCACAAACCGCTTCTCCCCGGCACCGCGCAGGATGTCCATCACTCCGGGGTGCGCTGCCACTTCGCCGCCAGTTATCGTGAGAAACATCGTTCCCAGCGCGGCAAGCTGGTCGAGCACCGACATCACCGCGTCGAACGCCAGTTCATCGTGCTGCTGATGTCCCTGGTAACAATGGGGACACGCCAGATTACACCGCCGCGTCAGTTCCAGCGTCACCCAGAGAGGTCCGGAACTTTTCCGGATAAGGCGGGAAAACACATGCCCCTCATCTGCATGGACGATTTTCTGTCCGCAGGTATCTGTCAAAGCGCCTCCCGCAGGGAGTCGGGTTTCAGAATCAGGCCGCGGGAAATCATGTTCCCGATAAATGCCGCAATATCTTCCAGGGCTTCCCCATGCGTCACGTCGAACTCCCCGGCCAGCACATTCGCTATTTCATCCCGGGGAATTCCCCGGGTCACATGCATCCAAATCACAGACGCCGTGCTGTTCAACGTGAGCATCTCGCTGCTCCGCGAATCCACAATGACCACTTCGTCTCCGATCAACCGATAGGCCACATGGCTTCCGATTTTAAATTCGCTTCGCTCGTTTTCTTTCATGTTCATTTCCTTGCGACAATTCGAAAGGCTGCTGTCGCCAACACTACTCCAACAGGTTCCAGAACAACTCATTGGGCGCAAACGTTAATTTCTCGCATAGTCCGGTCTGGTACAGTCTGTCACAGAATCCCAGAAAACCATCGGCATCAAAAACATCCCTGTCGTAGTATCGCGTCTCGCAGTACAGACGTCTGGCATACTCGCCCACGGTCAATGACTCCCGCCCGGGTTGTGTTCCCTGCTCCAGAAACAGAATGCCCATCACTTTCTCGCTGGCAGGCTGAACGGTCATCACATCGCCTTTGCCAAATGGTGTCGACCATGCCGTAACCCGGCGGTTTCCATCCAATCGGAGCACTGCAATATCCTCGGTAAAAAAGGTTCTGCTCCCTCGCAACTCTCTGGCAATGGTGCTCTTTCCCGTGCCCGAGGGACCTGCAAACAACCAAACCCCCTCATTGGACAATACCCCCGACGAATGAAGCAGTGCGCCGTTGCTGAACTGACCAAAGTACAACGCCAGTGAAAGGCGCAACAGTCGGTCCAACGGCGCCGCTGATTGACCATCCAACCGGAATCGCCCGTGCAATCTGGCCGGCTTAATCACCCGGAACTGACCGGTTGCCCCCAGAGAGCGCACATCAATTGCCGAACCGTGTGCCATTCCCGAGCTGGATTCAAAACGCACCTCAAATCGATCAACCTCTTCCGACCAATCCGAAACCAGTTCCGCATCAATCCGAATATCCGGGGTTGGAATGCTTTCATCCGGGATCTGAAAGGGCAGGTACTGGGTCAACAGCACCTCCGGAACCTGGCGCTGGTCCAGTTGCACACGTATGGTGACATCACCGATACGCCACTGCAGCATTGTTCAGCTACCTTTGGGAACTTGAATCGGATTGCAGGGAGGCCGCCCCATACATCCCAGAGAATAAGTCGACAACTGAATTTCTTCGAGAACCGCCGGTTTGATATAAGGCTTTTTGGGCTTGCCTGTGTCTTCTATTCCGGCATCACTCGTTTTATGATTTACGTTTTTCATCTCCAAGATCTAAATTATCTCCAAAAAACACACAGTCAATCCCCCCATGCGGATAGTGCTCAGATTTTATACTGATACCGTTTTAACTTTTGGTGACGGTCAGCAGATATCCACCGGAATCCCCGGAGGGTTCATATATCTCAATGAGATAGTACCCTGCGGTGGTGGGATCACCGGAATACATCGGATCGCCAACAGAAAATGTAATCTCTTCCCGGTTATTCGAACTCGTGGAAGAATAGGAGTAATCCAGCAACGTGGTAAAACCGGATTCATCCATCGAATCAAACCACAACCCCAAATCCAGATTAATGTCACTGTGTGTAAATTCCAGTGTCACCGTAATGGTTTCTCCCGCATCCATATACACACTGAAAATATCGTAGTCGCTGGGACACTTGGTTCCACCAACCGCCGCCGTGGTTTCACCGCTGCCAAACGTTATCTCATAGGCGGCCACATCGCTGTCGTTTTCCTCATATCCATCATCCACACAAGCCGGCGCTTCCGTGTCAATCACGATATTGGACGGACAAACCGGGGTGTAATCCGTATCTGTGGGCAGGGTGTCATCGGCGCAGGAAAATTCGGTATCTGCCGAAGACCATCCACACGTGTTGTTGGGAAATGAATTTCCGCAATCAAAAATCTGCAGCGCGCCACCGAAACAGTACACCAGCCAGTCGCCATCACAACAATCCTGAGCGGGCATGTATCCGTCGCAGGCATAGGTGCATTCGTGCTCATCCGCAAGGACACCGTAGTTGTCATCGCAACTGCACACACCGGCGGAACACGTACCATTGGCGCCGCAGTCACCGCAGTCCACAGTTCCACCAGCGCCATCATCCACGCCGGTGGGTCCACACTCCACAAAATCTGGCCCCGTCAAATCATTACAGGTCAATGGCGTGACACACGCGCCCCCGTAGCAGGTTTCAGATGACGAACAGCACACTGTATCGCAGGCGGAATATCCACCACCGGTATCACACTGACTGCAATCGTCGCCTGCATATCCACCGTCACAGCTGCAGGTGACGAGTCCCCCCACCACGGAACAGGTCCCGTGTCCACTGCATGAATTCATATCACAGGTTTCATCCGCCACGCAGACCCCCACCGCTTCGTGATATCCGCTCACACAGGTGGTACAGAAGGTGGCCGAATCCCAATTACTGACGCAAGTGCACGCAGGACTCCCAAGAGAATCATCACACGTGCCCCCATTGGCGCATGTCGATGCACTGCAACTGGTGTCCACCACGCAAACGCCCGAATCCATATGATATCCATTGTTGCAGACCGAACAGTACTCTCCGCTCCATTCCTGTTCGCATGTGCACAGCACAATGCCCGTTGAATCATCGCACGACCCGTTTCCGTTGCAGTCGGAACTGCCCGCCCCATCCTGGGTACATGCTTCATCGATCACGCAGTTGCCGGTAACGTAGTTCAGATGATAGCCCGAAGCGCAGCTCTCACAGTAATCCCCAATGTAACCGGTAGAACAACTGCAACTCACGACTCCTGCCGTAACACTGCATGCACCGTGATAAGAACAACTGGATGCAATACAACTTTCATTCAATACGCACTCACCGCCGTCATCGTGATATCCCGCCGCGCAGGCGTCGCAGGTATCCCCGGTCCAGCCCGTATTACAGCTACAGACCACTTCGTTGGAAACCACACTGCAAGTGCCATTTCCATTGCACGAGCCAGCATTGCAGGATTCGTTCAGCACACACACGCCACCGCCATCGTGAAATCCAGTGGTGCAATCTGCACAATATGACGCGGCAGTGAATCCACCGGTACAGCTGCAGGTCAGCACACCGTTCACGATGGAACAGGTACCGTGTCCATTGCAACTGTTCGCCTGGCATTGATCATTGAGAATGCAGTCTCCACTCGACAGATGATAGTCATCCGCGCAAACATCGCAGGTGGTTCCGGTCCAGCCCGCATCGCAGGTACAACTGACAATCCCCGTGCCATCATTACACGAGCCATTGCCATTGCAATCTGAACTGCCCGCACCATCCTGGGTGCATGCTTCGTCGGCAACGCAATCTCCTGTGATGTAATCAATATGATAGTTGGTCGCGCACGCATCGCAGTAACTGCCGGTATACCCGGCTGCGCAACTGCAACTGACCAGACCATCCACCACCGTACAGCTCCCATTCCCGCTGCAGCTGTTCACGGTACATTGTTCATTGAGCACGCAATCTCCAACAGACAGATGGTAATCGGATGCGCATGCATTGCAGCTTGCTCCGGTCCATCCCGTATCACAGGAACACACCACGACGCCACCAGTGTCGTCGCATGAACCATTGCCGCTGCAATCCGTACTGCCGGCTCCGAGCTCAGTACAACTGTCATTGACCAGGCAATCGCCGCCACTCGAATGATATCCGGATGCACAGACATCGCACAGCAGGCCATCCCATCCATCGTTGCATTCACAGGCAACAATTCCGGTCACATCAATACATGTGCCGTTGCCCGAGCAATCGCTGCTGTTGGCGCCGTCCTGAGTGCACTCATCATTGGCGACACATTCATTCAGTGTGTAATCCGGATGGTACCCTGAAGCACAACTGCCACAATCCGCACCCGCATATCCGGTATCGCACTGACATCCGGCCAATCCGGCCGTAATCATGCAGTACCCATTGTCTCCGCAATCCAGACCATTTGTTCGGGCCGTAGTACAATCAGGCATGCAAACCCCATCCACATCGTTATCCTGATATCCATCAACGCATACGGTACAGGTATCGCCACTGTACAACGGATCGCACGCGCAACTTTTCTGCCCGTTGCTGTAAACACATGTTCCATGGCTGCCGCAGGGATCATTCACCTCGCAGCTGGCATCGTTCGCAATACAGAGGGTGTCTTCCTGATGAAACCCGGTATCGCACATGGTGCAGTTGTCCCCCGCATATCCGGTATCGCAGTCGCAGAATGCTTCTCCTGTGCTGGTGTTCAATGCACAGTCCCCATGATCGCCACAGGCTAATCCGGCAGCCACCGCAGTGGCACAACTGGGCTGACAGCTTTCGGCATCGTACGTATTCTGGTATCCCGCCGCACACACCGCACATGAATTGTCCCCGTCATCGGTCCAGCCTTCATCACACGCACACGCCACCAGCCCCGTGGTCGAGGACACCGTGCAGGTGCCATGGCTGTTGCAGCTGTCCGATTGACACTCCTCATTGGCCACGCACTCACCGGAACTCAGATGATTTCCCTGGGGGCACTCGTCACACGATGCACCCGTCCATCGATCCGTACACTCACAGATGGCAACACCGGAACTGTCACTGCAGGCGCCATTGCCGGAACAATTCAATCCATTGGCCAGAGCGGTCTCGCAGTTCGGCGCGCAATCGCCATTGTCATCATTGTCCTGGTACCCATCGATACAGCTATTGCAGACCGCGCCTTCGTACAGCGGGTCGCAGTCACAGCTCTTTACGCCATCCGCGTAGACGCAGGTTCCGTGGTCGCCACAGGGATCTGATACTGCGCAGGTGACCGCATCTGCCACGCACCCGGTTCCCGAAACAAAATGAAATCCGGTCAGGCATGCCCCGCAATACTGTTCCGGGTCGAGATTGGAATCCGTTGGACAGGTACAGTAAATCCCCCCATTCGTATACGTATGACAGGTACCGTCTCCACAGGTATCGTTATCGCACACCGCATCCGGCACACACTGAGAACTGTCCCCATCGGGATGACTGTACCCGGTGGCGCATTCCGTACAGGCACTGTAGTCGTCGTTGTCGTCCTCCTGAACCCAACCCGAATCACAGACGCAGGCGGCGGTGCCTGACACCACAATCACGCAATGGCCATTGCTGCCACACGCGTCATCTTCGCAGGACTCGTTCTGAATGCAATTGTCGCCATCCACATGATAGCCTTCCGGACAGATTTCGCAGTACTCCCCTTCCCAGTTCCGACCATCCGCCGCCGAACTCCCGGCTCTGGAACAGTCGCATATGATACTTCCGGCCTCTTCGGAGCACACACCATGATGTTCACACGGTTTGCTGCCATCAACGCAGTACTCATCCGTGACACACTCATCGTCTTTTTCGTGATACCCGGGAAGACAAGTGGCACAATGATTGTCTGCATCCCATTTTCCTTCACAGTTGCATTCCACCACGCCATCGTCCACAGAACATCCGCCATCCACCTCATGGAACGCACAGCTGGTGGAGAGACATTGCTCATCGAGAACGCAGTTTTCTCCCCGCAAATGCCAGCCAGCAGCACAATCATCACAAATCTCACCGTCCCATCCCGTATCGCATTCACAGCGGGATTCGCCATCCGACACCACGCAGCGACCATGTTCCGTGCATGGATCCACATCCTCGCAGTTCACCACCTCCTCCGACTCACTGCTCGAATCCATATCCGTGGAGGTGTCGGTACCCTGCTCCGCTATTGAATCTGAATCCGGCAGATAATTTCCCGGCTCCACCATTGAAGTACTGCAGCCGGTGATACCTGTACCGACCGCCAATATTCCCAGCAGTCCCAGAGCAATCGGAGACATACATGACTTATTTTTTCTGAAACATAGGGCCTGAATCGTCTGAATCTGTAGATAACTCATAAGACTAAATACTCGCATTCCGCTACTCCCGGTTGCCATACATCGTACCGCCATAGTGCAGCAGTCAGGTTGGAATCCCGTACCGCTTGCTTTGCCCCCCACCAGTAAAGTTAGAGGACTACAGTAAACCGATTTTCCGAAAGTGATATTCTTCAACGTATAAAGAACTGTATTTCCGGCTCAACGCACCGGTCGCCTGTCTGGGGAAACATAAAACATATTGCGATTATTTGCGAGCACAAAGAACGTGGAAACGGCAAATGAATAGATTGAAAAAGCAGTGCGGGTGGACCAGTTACTGCTGCGCCACAGTCAGCTGTGCTTCAACCCATTGAAGCCGGGAAGTCAGAGTCGTTCTGGCCGGGCTGTCGTCTTCCAGGGCTGCAAGCTCACTGTTCAGCTCATCCCGTTCCTGTCGGAGATCGTCCACCATGGACAGCACAGTCGAAAGGGGCACACAATGCTGGGTCATCACGTTGGCATGATCCATTCCCCCTTCGAAAAAGCCTACATCCATTACGTATATCCTGTTTTCGCCTCCGGATTCAAACATGAACCTTCCCGGTTTCAGCGCTGCCAGAATCGGCCGGTGCTCCGGAAGGACGCAGAATTCACCCACGTCAGAACAGGCGGTAATCGACGAGGCCGAAATATCAACCACCGGTCCGGATGGGGTCACCACTCGTAATCTCAGGTCAGTGTTCATTCAATCTATTCTCCAACGGCTTTCTTTTTCATGGCAGCCGCTTTTTCCTTCACCATCTCAATGGGGCCACACATCCAGAACGCCTGCTCCGGATACTCGTCCATCTCGCCATTTAAAATCGCCTTGAATCCCTTGATGGTATCTGCGATTTCCACATACTGCCCTGCAAAACCGGTAAACTGCTCCGCCACAAAGAAGGGCTGAGAGAGAAACTGCTGAATCTTTCGCGCTCTCGCCACGGTAATTTTGTCTTCTTCCGACAATTCATCCATACCCAGAATCGCAATAATATCCTGCAACTCTTTGTACTTCTGCAACACTTGCTGCACCTGTCTGGCCGTACTGTAATGCTCTTCGCCAATCACATTGGGATCCAACAGACTCGAAGTGGAATCCAACGGATCCACAGCGGGATAAATTCCCAGCTCCGCCACTTTTCTGGAAAGCACAGTCTGGGCATCCAGGTGGGCAAACGTTGTGGCAGGCGCCGGGTCGGTCAGGTCGTCCGCAGGCACGTAAATCGCCTGCACGGAAGTAATGGACCCTTTACTGGTGGAAGTAATTCGCTCCTGCAACTCACCCATCTCAGTGGCCAGGGTGGGCTGATACCCCACCGCAGACGGCATTCGACCCAACAGCGCCGACACCTCGGAACCCGCCTGGGTAAACCGGAACACATTATCAATAAACAACAGCACGTCCTGCCCGCCTGCATCGCGGAAGTGCTCCGCAACGGTCAGCGCCGACAGGGCCACACGCAACCGGGCTCCCGGCGGCTCATTCATCTGACCGTAAATCAACGCGGTCTTGGAAAGCACTGACTCGCCACTTCCCAGTTTGGACTCCGCCATTTCAAGCATGAGGTCGTTGCCTTCACGGGTTCGCTCCCCCACACCGGCGAAGCACGACACGCCGCCATGCTTTTTCGCAACGTTATTAATGAGCTCCATAATTAAAACGGTTTTCCCCACACCGGCACCGCCGAACAGACCAATCTTTCCGCCTTTTCGATATGGCGCCAGCAAATCCACCACCTTGATACCGGTCTCAAACATCTCCACTTCGGTGCTCTGCTCCACAAACGACGGTGCGCCCCGATGGATGGATGAATATTCCGTGGTTTTGATGGGCCCCTTTTCGTCCACCGGTTCCCCCACCACATTCAGAATCCTACCCAGACATCCCTCTCCAACTGGCATCTGAATGGGCAACCCGGTGTTCATTACCGCCATGCCGCGGTACAACCCCTCTGTGGAGTCCATGGACACCGCGCGGACTGTACGCTCACCGAGGTGCTGGGCCACCTCAATAATGAGGTTCCACTCCTTATTGTTGATGCCCGGGTTGGTCACCTTCAGAGCGGTATTGATTGTGGGCAGGTCACCCTCTTCAAACATCACGTCCACAACGGGACCGATCACTTGTACAATTTTGCCTTTGTGAAGCTCAGCCATCTTGCTCGCACTCCCTTAGTCGTTAAGCGCCTCAGCGCCGCCCACGATATCCATCAGTTCGTTAGTAATTGCAGACTGTCTGGCCCGGTTGTACACCAACGTCAAACTGTCAATCATATCCTGCGCATTATTGGTTGCCGTCTCCATGGCGCTCATTCGCGCCGCATGCTCTGCTGCCACCGATTCCAGAAGGGCGCCAAACACTTTCACTTCCACATAACTGGGAAGCAACGTGGCCAGTAATGCCTTCTGATTCGGCTCGAATACAAACCCGGCAGGACCGATTTCTCCGGCGCCGGTATCTTTCTTTTCGGGCAATGCAACCGGCAACAGCTGCCGCACAGCCGGCACCTGAGACACCACGGAAACCATTTCATTGTACGCCAGAGAAATCCGGTCGTACTTGCCCTGCTCGTAAAGGGCTGCAAGCTCCGCAGCAATCTTTACCGCCTGTTCGTAATTCAGCTGCTCCAGAACATCATTGTACATCCGCTGAATCGCAATATTTCGATGTTCAAAATATCCCTTCGCCTTCTTGCCGACCACTGCCAGTTCAACAGAAATCTCATCTTTTTTCAGTTTCTCCAGCACCATGCGATTCAAATTACTGTTGAATCCTCCGCACAGTCCCCGATCAGATGAAATCACCAGAACCAGTTCCGATTTGGCGACCCGGCGCTTGAGCAGCGGATGGGAATCCGGCTCAGCATCCGCAGCAACCTCGGCCAGCACATCAGACGTCAACCGGGAATAATCCCTGAAATTTTCCGCATGGTCCTGCGCTTTACGAAGCTTCGCGGCAGCCACCATTTTCATGGCACGGGTAATTTTCTGGGTTCCCTGAACGCTGATGATGCGTCGTCGTATCTCTTTGAGATTTGCCATAACTATTCTTTTCCGTTCAGGAGGCTACAAAAGTTTTTACAAAAGCGTTCAGTGCGTCCTTCAATGCGCTTTCCACTTCCTCATCGATTACCTGCTTTTTATTCAGCAGCGCCAGCGCTTCCGGTTTGGAGGTTTCGATAAAGGTGAACATCTCCTGTTCGAACCGGGACACATCCGACACCTCGAAATCGTCGAGATAGCCACTGATAGCCGCCCAGATGGACAGCACCTGTTTGCCTACTGACAATGGGGTATACTGTCCCTGTTTCAGCAATTCTTCAAGGCGATATCCTCGCTCGAGCTGCTGTTTGGTCGCTTCGTCCAGGTCGGATGCAAACTGGGCAAAAGCCTTCATTTCACGGAATCGCGCCATCTCCAGTCGCATGGGCCCCGCGATTTTCTTCATCGCCTTGATTTGCGCGTTCCCCCCCACGCGGGAAACTGAAATACCCACGTTAATGGCGGGACGCTGTCCGGCATAGAACAAATCCGGTTCCAGATAAATCTGCCCATCCGTGATTGAAATCACGTTGGTGGGAATGTACGCCGAAACGTCTCCCGCCTGGGTTTCAATGATGGGAAGCGCAGTTAAAGAACCGCCGCCCAGGCTCTGATGCATCTTGGCAGCGCGTTCCAGAAGACGACTGTGCAGATTGAACACGTCACCGGGAAACGCTTCGCGGCCGGGGGGCCGTCTGAGCAACAGTGACAGCTCGCGATATGCCACCGCCTGCTTGGACAGATCATCGTATACTACCAGCGCGTGCTTGCCACTGTCCCGGAAATACTCCCCCATGGCCGCACCGGTGTA
The DNA here is from genome assembly GCA_050287845.1 of Polyangia bacterium. GTDB lineage: Bacteria > Myxococcota_A > Polyangia > JAAYKL01 > JAAYKL01 > JAFGXQ01. The sequence continues at coordinate 74,744 of JBNKCR010000012.1, read as the reverse complement.
CGGCGCGAGAAACTGCAATGGCGCCATGTCGGATGCGGTTGCACAGACAACGGTAGTATATGCCATGGCGCCGTGCTTCTCCAGGCGGGCCACTACCTGAGCCACGGTGGACTGTTTCTGACCAATCGCCACGTAAATGCAATAAACGTCGGTATCTTTCTGATTGATGATGGTGTCCACGGCAATGGCGGTTTTACCCACACCGCGGTCTCCCAGAATCAGTTCCCGCTGCCCGCGCCCGATGGGAATCATCGAATCCACAGCCTTGATACCCGTCTGCAATGGTTCTTTCACCGGTTGCCGCTGAACAATTCCCGGGGCTTTAATTTCGATTCGTGAAGTCTTCTGTGCATCGATGGCCCCCTTGCCGTCAATGGGTTGCCCCAGTGCATTGACCACGCGGCCCAGCAATGCTTCGCCGACAGGCGTATCGGCAATGCGACCTGTTCTTTTTACAATGTCGCCTTCCCGAAGTTCGGTATCTTCGCCGAACAGAACAATCCCCACGTTATCCTCTTCGAGATTGAGAACCATTCCCATAATGCTGTGTGGAAACTCCACCAGCTCTCCGGCCATCGCCCCGTCCAGACCATAAACCCGAGCAATACCGTCCCCCACGGTAAGGATGGTTCCGGTCTCCATCACTTCGATTTTACGATCGTAGTTCTCGATTTGCTGTTTAATGATTTTACTGATCTCTTCTGCTCGAAGCTGCATGTCTTTTCACCCAAGTAATGTGCGCGTCACGCACCGTGATGAGGAATGTCAATAAACGACTAGCCGTTCAGCATGCCCTCTTTTATTCTGTTAAGTTGAGATTTGATGGAGCCATCATACATCAGATCACCAACCCTGGTTACAATACCGCCAATCAGCGACTGATCCTCGCGTCTGGTGACCAGTACCTTCTTGCGCGTCGCTGCCTCAATGGCGGCCTGAATACTGGCCACAACCGTATCGGCCACTGGCGCCGCACTGATTACTTCCGCGCGGATTCGATTTTCCCTGGCGTCGGCAAGTCGCTGAAACTCACGGGCTACCCCTTCGATTTCGCCGATGCGTTTTTTCTCATACATCAACCGGAGACAATTCTCCGTGGTTTTAGAAAGCGCCAGGCGAGAAATCACTTCGTTAAAAATCGCCATGCGAACCTGACTGTCCAGCATGGGATTTGTTATCGCCGTCTGCAGTTCATCACTGGATTTCCACGTGTCTGCGACCCGCTCAATTTCTCTGGAAATAACCAGCAGCCCGTTGTCCTGTTCGGCAATCAAATACAATGCCTTGGCCCATCTGCGTGCAATACTACCGGTACTCATGGAACACCTCTACTTCCCCGACTGGACTGTCGACATCACCGATGTCACATACTCTTTTGCGAGTTTTTCCTGATCCGCTGCGGTGAGTTTCTCCACAATCTGCTTTTCTGCAAGTGCAACAATCTCCTCAACCACTTCATTGCGAATCTGCGTGGCCATCATGGAAATTTCCTGAGCGACCAGTGCTTCGGATTCAACGCGCAATCGATCGGCGCGGATTTGCGCGTCCTTTTCAATCTGCTGCGCCTGTGCTCTGGCTGCATCAAGTATCTCGCGTCGAATTTTCTCAAGCTCAGTGTCCATTGCTTCGCTGCGTGCCCGGACAACTGCCATGGCTTCCTCTGCCTCCTGTTTCAAGGCATTGGCTTGCGCAAGGGCCGTTTCAAGTTCCGTTTTCCGATTGCGGATTTTTGCCCCCAATCCCTTGCGCAATAGAAAATACACAAGAAACGCCACCACAATGAAATTCAGAAACATTGGAATAAGTGGCGGTGTCTCCTCATGAGACAGATTCATCCAGTTGAGGGTACCGCTGCCATGCCCTGCATGCGCCGTCTCCCCGTGCGCCACATGTTCCGACGAGGCCGCCTGTTCCGCAGATTCGTCACTCGCGTACCCATTCAGGGAGAACATCACTCCCAACATTGCAACAATTAAAAACATTCTCAATGCGGTCACCATTCCCCCCTTTTCAGCTCACGCGGCCCGTAATTCGCGACGCGACAGCGTCCGCCAGCTGGCCCAACTCACCGGTCAACTTTTCTTTGACACTTTTCGCATTTGTTTGCATCCGCTCACGGGCAGAGGTCATACTCTGACGAACCGCTTCCTGGGCGGCGCCAAGAATTTCACGTTCCCGGTCCCGCGCATCCTCAACAATGCGATTTCGCTCATCGGCTGCCATGGCGCGAACCTCCCGCATTTTGTCTGCCACGTCCCTGCCCAGCTTTTCCGCTTCTTCTTTCATGCGGTGGGCTTTTTCGGTCGTCCCCTCGGTGGCCTCCCTGCGCGCGGCGATCATTCGCATCACCGGCCTGAACAACGCGAAATGCAGGAATATGAACATCACAAAAAAGATGCCCATCTGGATAAAAAAAGTGCCATCCAAATCAACGAGGGAACCACCGGACGCGATACTGAGAAGAGATAAACACATGATATCAAAGCCTCCAAACAGACTCTAAGAGGAGCAGCATAACTATCTGTTCGATTATCAAAAATTTCAAAAAACTCGGGGAGTTATTTATCAGGATGATTCTGGAGCGTCAAGAGACTACTGCGGGAAACAGTTTCAATGTACCTAAAATTTCCTTTTTTTTTACCGCCATGAGAAATTCTTTTCATCCATTGATAAGCTGAACACATCGCAGGCAGAAAAAAGCACAAAATTGTCGTTTTTTTTACCGTTTCTGGCGCTTCCGTTTCTTCTTCGATGATTTGGTCCGGTCTGCCGAGGCATTCAATTTCGACGACGCGGCATCGCTTTTGGAATGTGAGCGGGCAATCTGCTCTGCGGAGGTCTTCTTCCGAACGGGTTTGGATTCCGATGACTTTTCAGACGGCGCCTTCGACGGCTTGCTGTCCAGTGACGCGGCGCCGGATGTCGTTGCGGCACGTGGCGTTGCCGCCTTTTTATTGGCATCTTTATTTTTTTTGGGACTGGAATGCTTTGAGGCTTTCTTCGGGGCGTCCACCACTTTTTTTCCCGCCGATGTCTGCGATCCCTTCCCAGCCCCACTTCCCAACGATATTTTTGGCAGAATAGACCTGCGACGTCCTGTGGACCGGGGAGATGTCCCGGATCCCGTATCGATGCCGTCAAACTCCCGATCGCTGAACTCCGCCTCCCGGCTCGGTAGAGAATTACACACATACTCCGCAAATGCCCCGGCCACATACGAAAGAATATTGCCATCTTCTTCCGTGAAAGATGCCTCCGCTTGCCGATTGAAAAGCTCAATAATTCCGAAATTGTGCCCTTCATAAGCCATGGGGGCCAGCAGCATCGTACGCACATCAAAATTTCCGCGTAAATCCAAATCCGGATTCATACGTTCGTCCCCGGGATCAATCACCCGAACCACAGCCCCCAAACAAATGGTGGCACCGGCAATCCCCCCGATGGTGGGAATACGCACCCCGTTCAGAGTCACGTCCGAAAACCCCTGCTCTGCCGCCAGATACAATTCGTCCCGGCCGGGGCTGTTCAGAAGAACAGCGCAAGCTTCAGAGGGGATGGCCGCCAACACGGTGTCGCGAATGAATTCCGCCGCTTTGTCGTGGCTCTTGATTGCGTACATCTGTTGTAACTGCTCAAACGCCCACAGGACGCCACCGTCCACCCCGGCCGCTGCGGACACATTGTCACGCAGATCGGCATCATCATTTTTCAATGCATAGCCTTTACTTGAGTTTGCCAACTGATTCACTCCATTCGTCTGATTCAGCTCAGGGTTAACATCGAGAGATTTTTTCTGTTCCCTCGCCTGCTCATTGCCTCCCCGGGATACCGGTGACGGCGGATTCCCCAACTTGCCGATTTTCCCGGCCAGCTTCGGATTCGCTGCCACAGCAGAAGTCGCTTCCGCCATCCCCATTGACTCGGCCGGCATTTCGTCGCCGTGCAGAATTTCCGCCGGGTCGCCGGTCAATGGATACGTCACAAAACAGCGATTTGCATCCCACAACCGCCACTCCATCAATACCAGCGCCGGTTTGCGGGGTCGTTTGGTGAACCGGTGATCGTACACGGCAACCTTTATTATAAATTGATCATCATTAAACTCTTTTTTGTCCAGTTGTTTTCCGGTGACATCCGCCGCATGGGCGTCGAGGACCGCCCTGGCAATGTCGCGACATTCTGCCGGCGACATCTCGGGCGGCACTGCGATGAAGCGCTCACACACAGACACAGCGCCATCCTTCCCCTGTCGGTCCGTCCCGCCAAACAGCTCGATATGGGTTGACAGCCAAGCGTCCTTCCGGTTCGCCGGGACATCGTCAAACGGATGCAGATAAAAAACCCGTCCCGACAGATAGTCCCGAACCTCAACAGCGCCATTCCCCGCAGGCATGCACGAAATGTTTCCCGCCATTTTGGCCCCCAGAGCATCAAGGCCGTAATTCAGAGCCGAAAACCAGCTTTTCGCCTGTATCGTCAATTGTGTTCCGGCAGCAACCCCGCCATCTTCAGGTATGTGAAATAACCACTTCATAAGTACTTGACTGAATTTGATCTTTTAAGATGCACTCAGCACGTGGCCAACCCAGCGTTCATCTGATATGCACCTTTCAATCATAACATTTCCCGCTCCCAATCGGTACTTAATAAAACACATGAGCCATTCTTTTCGCGTACCGTCATATGTGGTTTTCTGTTCGCCCAGCCAAAAAGAGTCCCAAATCTGTTTCTTTTCCGCCTGACTGTTCTGATAGCAGACAGCGCGGGAATGACGACAAAAAAATGCTACTCCAGACGATTTTTTGTCACCGCTCCCCGACTCCGCCCAGTCACTCAATCGGTGCTGACACTGACAATGCCCAACCAGGCCAAAGCAATTAATGTCGCGTTCGCCCCCAACGACAAATCCCGCATTCACCAATTTTTCGTCGAAAAATCCCGGCAAACGCGTTATAGACCACGTCCATGAAACCGAAACTTGCCATATCCATGGGAGACCCGGCCGGCATCGGTCCGGAAATCATTGTAGCCTGCCTTGAAGCCGTGAAAGACATCTGCATCCCGACCATCTTCGGGCATTGGGCGTCATTCGAAGCGGTCTGCGAACTGATGAAACACTCTGTCGCCGACTTCATGGTGACCGACTCGGTTACCGGACGGGTTGCCGATAATCAGATGCAGTTTGTCAATGTCACGGCCGGGATTTCATCCCCGGCCATCCCAATCACATCACCGGGGGACGACAGCGCCCACGCCCAGTTGAACGCACTCGCCGAAGCGGTGACCGCCATTGAACACAACCATTGCGATGCCCTGGTGACCGCACCGGTTTCCAAGGAAGTTGTGGCGCGGATTGCGCCGGGATTCACCGGGCATACCGAGTACCTTGCCGAGCGCAGTCACCTGGCCAAAGACGATGTCACCATGGTATTCGCCACGCCCAGACTGGTGGTGGGCCTGATCTCCACCCATGTGCCCCTGGCAGGGATTCCCGAAACCATCAATGAAAAGCGCTACAGTCGGACCCTGAGACATGTGATTGAAACGGTGAAACAGAATACTGGCAAAACCGCACCGCGAATTGCCGTTGCCGGACTCAATCCCCATGCCGGAGAAGGGGGCCTGCTGGGCAAAGAAGAAATCGAGTTCATTGAACCCTTCTGCAAACGCAGCAACGGCCTGAATGGCGCGCAGATTCTGGGGCCCATCCCGGCGGATGCAGTGTACCGGGATGCCTTTGCCGGCAAATACGACGGCGTAATTGCCGCATACCACGACCAGGCGCTGATTCCGCTGAAACTGAGTGGTTTTGGCGGCGCCACCAACGTCACCGCCGGACTGCCCTTTGTTCGAACCAGCCCGGACCACGGCACCGCCTATGAAATCGCCCGAAAGCAAATCGCCGACGCCAGCGCCATGAAAATCGCCATCCAGATGGCTGTGCGGCTGCACAAGGGAAAAGTATCACTGTAACACCATGCGCCTTCGACCACGCGCCCAGCAAGAGAAACAGACCTTTGCAACTTGAAGACAAAATTATCAGAACCATCGCGAAGACCTCCGGCACCTACGGTATCATCGAACCCGATGATCGCATCCTTGTGGCCATCAGTGGCGGTAAAGACAGCTACGGATTGCTGTATCTGCTGCATACCCTGAAGAAACGGCTCCCTTTTCATATTGAAATTACAGCGCTGCATGTTGCTCAGGGACAACCGGGCGTCGATCCCACCCCGCTCATTGAATGGCTGGACAGCAGCGGCATCGCCTATGAAATCGCCCGGGAAGACACGTATTCTGTGGTGCAGCGCAACCTCAAAGACGGAGGCACGCCGTGTTCCATCTGCTCCAGACTGCGGCGGGGCATTATCTACACCCGCGCTGAACGTCTCGGCTGCAACAAAATTGCCCTGGGCCATCACCGGGAGGACACGCTGGCCACTTTAATGATGAATCTTTTCTATGCGGGTAAAATGCAGGCCATGCCCCCCAGGTACACCACCGACGATGGCCGGTTTGAAGTCATCCGTCCCATGATTGAGGTCCCCGAGTCGGAGTTGATTGCACTTTGCGATGCGCAGCAGTTCCCGATTATCCCCTGCGCCCTGTGCAGCGGTCAGGAGGACCACAAACGCCGGTATGTCAATGAGTTGCTGGATGCGGTCCAGGAGTCCCATCCCACCTTGCGCAATGTCATGCTCGGCGCACTCAAACATGTTCATCCTTCCCACCTGATGGATTTGTCAGTGACGCGAAAAAAGCAACAACATCACTGACATGAGTGGTGACGTACCCACCGGAAGTGATGGGTCAGATCCCATGGATGGGAAAAACAGTATCTTTCAAATAATGCACTACGCGTTTAATTTCTTTTTCCACCTCATCCCGATACCCGCCGTGTGACAGGAGTGTCCGGTCCCTCAATCCACCGAACCAGGCGGTATTTTCCAGCATCACGCCGCCCATACCGGCCATCATCGCCATATCATCTTCGGCGGTTCCGGACAGCACACTCCAGCACAGCGCCCAGCTTCGCACAGTGTCCCGCACATTGTATCCACCACCTCCCACGGCAAGAATCGGCACATTCAGCCGCATTATTCTTTCGAGTAACTCGGCATACACATTGTTGGTCAGATTGAGATGCGCCAGCGGATCACCGGCCAGACCATCCATTCCCAGTTCGAGAATCAACACGTCCGGCGCCAGATGCTCCAGCAACGGCTCCACCACCTGGACAAATGCGTACCGGTAAATATCATCGAAGGTGCCCACCGGCAGCGGAATATTGATGGAATGCCCCTGGCCCTTCCCAATCCCCTGTTCGTTCTCATGACCGGTGCCGGGAAACAGGGTCTTTCCGTTTTCATGAAGTGAAATGGTGGTCACACTGTCCGAGTCATAGAATGCGTCCTGCACACCGTCGAGGTGGTGGGCATCCAAATCGAGTACCACCACCTTGCGCCCGGCGGACACCAGTTCCTTTGCCGCGATGACCACATCGTTGATGTAGCAGAATCCTCCCGCACTGGCCGCATGCGCATGATGAAACCCCCCATGGGGATTGAACACGACGCCGGCTTTTCCATCCATGAGCAATCTGGCGCCAGTCAATGTTCCCCCCGAAGCCATGAGCGAGAAATTGAGCATGTCGGTGAACACCGGACAATCCGGCGTACCGATTCCCATTTTCAGCGCTTTGAAATTGTGCTCTCCCCGACTGGTCTGTTCCAACACATCCAGATACGCCCCGGTATGAAACCACAGGGCCTCATCCCGGGTGACCGCAACCGGCGCCATTACCCGAACCCGCGGTTCATCCAGCATCCCCAATGATTCTATGGTTGCCAGCGTCCGCCCGCCCCGCCTGCTGTTGAAAGGACAACCATCGGGATAGCCCCCCGAATCAAGCACTGGTGTATGCATGAATAAAATTTGCTTATGCGTGTTTTTGTCTCGCATCCGTAAACTTCCGTTACTTCAAAATCGAATATTAAAACTGTACACATTCCCGCTCGGTTTGCTCTTCACATCGAACTCGCATTTGTTAATCACCGCCTGCATGGCAATATTTTCCCGCAACACCTCCGCGGTGAATCCACTGATTCCGTTGCGAACCGCAATGAGCGACAGGTGCTTGAACAGGGCGGAGCCAATTCCTCTGTTCTGCCAGTCGTCCCGCACCACGAAAGCCAACTCCGCCATATTGGTGCTCTGGTCGAGGTAGTATCTGCCAATGCCCACAATTTCGTCGCCGTAGGCCTCTGGAAGCGTCGCTACAATCGCCACGTCTGTACGATGGTTGATGTACACAAAATTCTGAATTTCCTTACGCTCCACGGTTTTCATCTGGTGCATGAACCGATAGTACATGGTCTCCTTCGACAGCGTGTGAATGAGACCCGTCAATCTCGGCTCATCGGTGGGATGCATCGCCCGGAATGACAGCATTGTCCCATCATCCATAATATGCACGGCATTATAATCCCGCGGTCCCACCAGAATTTTTCCTTCAATGGCCGCGTGGTCCGGACGCAGATAACGGGCGGCCACCGCTTCCCGGGTCAGCTCCGCCCGAAAATCGGGATGGGCAATGGAAATCAAGGCAATAGCCCGTTCCTGAACGCTCTTTCCATGGAGATATGCCACGCCGTATTCAGTCACCACATACTGCACATCGCCCCGGGTGGTCACCACCCCGGCGCCCGGATCGAGAATAGACTTGATTCTGGATACGGTTCCATTTTTCGCAGTGGATGGCATGGCAATAATACATTTACCCCCCTCGCTTCGCGCGGCCCCCCGGTTGAAATCCACTTGTCCCCCAATCCCCGAGTAAAAGCGTTTGCCAAGAGAATCCGCGCACACCTGACCGGTAAGATCCACTTCCAGCGCCACATTGATGGCCACCTGTTTGTACCCCGAACCAATAATAAACGGGTCATTCACGTATTCCGTTGGATGAAATGCGAAGATGTCATTGCCATCGATATAATCGTACAGACGCCGGGTCCCCATACAGAACGATGCAACGACTTTGCCTTTGTCAATGCTCTTGCGGGATCCGTCCACCGCCCCGGACTCCACCAGTTCAATGATGGCATCGGTAAACATCTCCGTATGAATGCCCAGGTTCTTTTTGTCTTTCAGATACGGAACCACCGACTGGGGAATCTCACCAATGCCGAACTCAATGGTACTGCCATCTTCCACCAGCGCCGCCACGTATTCGCCAATCTGCCGGCTCACATCCGTGGGTTCATCGGTTGGCACCTCAATCAATGGCACATCCGACGGCACCAGCACGTCCAGATCGTAAATGCTGATACAGCTGTTACCCGCTGTTCGCGGCATCCGGGTGTTCACCTGGGCAATCACGTACTTGGCGTTGGCCACCGCGCTTTTTACAATATCGACCGAAATCCCCAGACTGCACATGCCTCTATCGTCAGGGGGAGTCACCTGGACCAGGGCCACATCCAGCGGCAGCTGACCACTGGAAAACAGTCTGGGAATGTCCGAGAGAAAAATGGGGGTGTAGTCTCCCAGTCCTTCCTGAATGATCTCCCGCACATTCTTTGAAATAAAAAAGCTGTTCACTCTGAAGTTTTTCGAGAGTTCCTCCGCTGCATAGGGGGCATGCCCCAGGGTGAGCAGATGGACAATTTCTGTATCCACCAAATCCGCTCCCCGGTTTACCAGTGCATCCACCAGAGCCTCCGGTTGGGCACAGCCGGTGCCCACAAACACCCGATGACCGGACTTGATGTATTTCACTGCGTCATCCGCAGATGCAATCATGCTGTCGTATTCTTTTTGCCAATCAATTACACTTGTCATTTTTTTACCTCGCTGGGTATCTGGGCAGAAGCCAGAGTGATTCGCGCGTCCGCGGCAATGGACTCCTCACCGATTTCTCCCACCATGAACGGATTGATATCCATTTCCTGTATTTCCGGAAACTCTGTCACCAGCTGACTGATGCGTTGCAGTGCCACGGCTATGGCGGCAAGGTCCACTTCTTTCTGTCCCCGGGTGCCTTTAAGCAATGCAAACGATTTGGTGCTCTCCAGCATCTGCATGGCTTCGTCGTGGGTTACCGGCGCAATGTTAAAAGTAACGTCTTTCATGACTTCCACAAAAATGCCTCCGAGACCGAACATCAGCATGGGGCCAAATTGCGGGTCCCGGGTCATTCCCAGAATCACTTCCCTGCCCCGCTTGCACATTTTCTCCACATACACGCCGTGAATATCCGCCTCGGGCGCGCGTTCCCGAATCCGCAGCATCATGAGATCGTACGCATCCTCCACCGCGCCTGCATCTCCCAGGTTCAGTTTCACGCCGCCCATATCGGACTTGTGAATGATATCGGGGGACGCTATCTTCATGGCCACCGGAAACCCGGCGCGGGTCGCAATGCCCACTGCTTCGTCTCTGGATTGGGCCAGCGCCCCCACCGGAACCTTGAAATCGTAAGCCTTTAAAATCTCCTTTGCCGCAGCTTCACCCAGCTGAAGCTGACTGGTTTTTCGCTGTCGGTTAATCAGACGTTCCACGCGATGACGGTTCACCGGGAACCGGGTGAGTACCCGTGGCGGGCGCTTCAGCCAGCGGTTGTAATCCCACATGGCCTTCAGGGCATTCACCGCACGCTCCGGTGACGGATAGTCTGGAATGTTATTGGCCACCAGTTTCTCTCTTGCTTCCAGCACATCCATGCCTCCCATGAATGACACCAGAATGGGTTTTGCAGAGGTGGCGCAGTGGGCAATTTCTATGGCGGTCTGATCGGGATTGCTCATGGCCTGGGGTGTCAGAATCACAATAATGGCATCGATGGAGCTATCCTGCTGCGCAGCCACCACCGCGTCCACGTAGCGCTGGGGATCCGCATCGCCCAGCACGTCAATGGGGTTGGACACACTGGCGGCCTTGGGCAATTTCGCAGCCAGAGAACTGGCATGGGCTTTTTCGAGGGGACTGACCTGCATCCCGGAGAGTTCCACCGCGTCCGCTGCCATGATCCCCGGCCCACCGGCGTTGGTAATAATTGCCACCCGATCCCCCTTGGGCAGCGGTTGCATGGCAAAGGCCATGGCGTAATCAAACATCGATTCGAAAGTATCCGCGCGAACCACGCCCGATCGGGAAAACGCGGCGCCGTACGCCATGTCCGCTCCGGCCAGACTGCCCGTATGACTCGAAGCGGCCTTTCCGCCTGCCTGGGTCACACCGGACTTGAATATCACCACGGGTTTTTTTGACGACGCGTTCCTGGCCGATTTCATGAACAGTTTGCCATCCTGAATGCTTTCCAGATAGCCCACAATCACTTTGGTTTCATCGTCGTTTGCCAGATATCCCAGAAAGTCACTTTCATCCAGTCCGGCCTTGTTGCCCATGCTCACCATACGCGCCAATCCCAGATGACGGGCCATGGCCCAGTCCAATATGGCGGTGCAGAGGGCGCCGGACTGGCTGATGAATGAAATGCCTCCTTTGTCCGGCATATGCGCGGCAAACGAGGCGTTGAGATTGTGATGGGGATTGATGACGCCCAGACAGTTGGGGCCCAGCAATTTCACCCGGTGCTCTTCACATAGCGCAGCGATGCGGTTTTCCATTTCGAGACCTTCCGCATTCACTTCCCGGAAGCCGGCGGTGATCACGATAACCGCCTTGGCCCCCTGATAAATAGCGTCCCGAACAGCGTCATACACCGCCGCCGGGGGCACCACAATCACCGCCAATTCAATCTTGTCGCCGTATTCCTTCAGCCTGGGGTAACACTTCACCCCGCAGATTTCAGTTGCGCCGGGATTCACCGGCACGATGGGACCGGGAAATTTCCCCTTTACCAGATTGGACAGAATTTCGTACCCCACTTTTCCCGGCTTGGCGGACGCCCCGATAATAGCCACAGACTTTGGATTTAAAAGGGATTTTGACATAGTTACTCCTTCAACGGCGTTTACCCCGGCTGGGGGGTTCCCTGCTTTCACCCGCCTGTTTCAGCAATACCTGTACCAATGACCTTTTTCGCGAATTCCATAGCGTTGAAAAAAACAAAAGGGTGTGACACATGGAACGTCAGGTTCCGCCCGGTCACAAACTGTCAGCGTCCGCCCATGGGGACATCCGTCACACCGTGACATCTGTCACTGGGGTTTATATCTGATTATTCACTGATGTCTTTGCCGGAGGCTGGCGGGAGACCGGCGTTCATGCTGTTGATTTCGGCGTCCAGTTTTTTAAGGCGGGCTCGCATTTCTTTTACTTCGCGTCTCATTTGTCGGCGTTTTTTGCGAATGATGAATCGCCGCGACAGAATGGCGATACCGATGATGTCAAAAATACAGAGCACCAAAATCCCCACAATCCCAACCACCAGCATCATTCCAATTGCCGTAAGAATCAATGCCAGCAAACCGATTGAAAAGAAATACGTGACCGCCAGCAGCAACTTTCTCTGTGTTTTTGGCCGCTTTCGGAAAGGTCGATATTTTCCGAGGAGCAACATCGAATACACGATGGCGCCAATCAGAGCGGGAACTGCCACCAGAACAACCGTAAATACCATACTAATTTCCTTCTTTCCTTATACTCAGTCTACATCTGAATTCCACTTGCATCCAGAGCCAATCGCTTTAGAATACCTGTGAATCCACCAAATCAAGCCGGAATGAAACCGCAGAAGGGGTTGTCAGATGCTCGGCACAGTCGACACACTCATTATCATCTGTTACTTTCTGTTCACCCTCCTGCTGGGGATATTTCTGCGGAAAAAAGCTGCCCGCGGTATCGAAAACTATTTTCTGGGAGGCCGCACCGTGCCCTGGTGGGTACTGGGCGCTTCGGGCACCGCATCCAACTTTGATATGACCGGGACCATGATAATGGTCTCGTTCATCTTTGCCATTGGGTTGCAGGGCTTCTGGGTAGCCATGCGCGGCGGGATGTGTCTGCCCCTGGGATTGCTGATGGTGTACATGGCCAAGTGGTTGCGTCGTTCCAATGTGATGACCACGGCAGAATGGATGGAGTTTCGATTTGGCAGCGGCACACCGGGACAGGCCGCCCGCCTGCTCAGCGCGGTGGCCAACCTCATCGTGACCCTGGCGTTTCTCACCTACTTTGTAGAGGGCACCGGCAAATTCCTCTCCGTATTCCTTGGGTGGCCGCCGGAGCTGTGTGCGCTGATCCTGATTGTCATTGCCGTGGCATACACCACGCTTTCGGGCCTGTACGGTGTTATCTTCACCGATCTGGCCCAGGAGCTGCTGATGATTATCGCGGGTATCTACGTTGGCGTCAAAGCGTTTCTGCTTCCCAATCAGGCCGATATTATCGCTGCTGCCGGGAACAGCTGGGCCAGCTTCACCCCCATGTGGACGGCCCCACCGATGACCTGGCTCTCTTCGTCAGGCATTTATCACTTCTTCGGATTAACCGTGATTTTCTGGATAGCCCGGGGACTCTTTGAAGGGGCCGGCGGATTGACCGGCGGCTACATGCCCCAACGCTACTACGCCGCCCGCAATGAGCGGGAAGCCGGATTGATGACCGTGGAATGGATTCTGTTGCTGCTCTTTCGCTGGGCGCTGATAATCGGCGTCGCTGTTCTGGCGCTCTGGCTATCGCAGACCAGCACGGATATGAACGACATCCTGCGCGCCGATCCCGAACAGGCACTCCCCAGGGTGGTGGACAGGCTGATTCCGGCTGGTTTGAAGGGAATGGTGGTTGCCGGGTTGATAGCAGCCGCCATGTCCACGTTTGATTCAACGGTCAATGCAGGCGCCGCCTACTGGGTGAGAGACATCTACCAGCGGTATCTCTCGCCGGATGCCACCCGGAAGCAACTGATGAAGCAGAGTTACCTGGCCAGTGCCGCCCTGGCAATCGGCGCCACGGCCACCGGGTATTTCATTCCCAGCATCGAGTCCATCTGGGGATGGATTACCGGCCCGCTCTCTGCAGGACTCTTTGCGCCGATTATTTTGCGCTGGTACTGGGACAGGTTCAACGGTTTCGGTTTCGCCGCTTCGACTGGCGCCGGTCTGCTTGTGGCCATTGGATTTCGACTGATACTGCCCGGTTTGCCCCTGTTCATTTCTTTTCCATCCACCTGGCTTATCTCGCTGGTGACCGGTGTTGCGGTTTCCCTGGCCACCCCGCCAACTTCCCCGGAGGTGCTGAAGCGCTTCTGGAAGGAAATCCGTCCATTCGGGTGGTGGCGCCGCGTCCGCGCAACCATGACGGAGACCCAGGTCACCCTCGCCGCCAGCGAAAATCAGCGCGACATCGCCAACATTCCCTTTGCCATCGCCTGGCACCTCAGCGGCGTGGTCATGGTCATCTCCCTGTTGCTCCATAAGTGGGAAACAATGCTGTACGGCGGCATCATCTGGCTGGTATCCGCTGTGTGGCTATACTTCAGATGGTATAGGCGGCTGGATACGAAAAAAGCGTAAAATTCGCTTTCCCGGCACCGGCTTCAGGATACCAGACCGCATCAATATTACAGTTATCTGACCGGTACGGCATCCGATTTCGGGGTTCAGATTGAATCACTGCGCAATGGACGCGTTGGTATCTTCAATATGGCCTTTGATTTCGGCGATGTGCTCATCGAAAGTCATGGCGCCGGTGGATAGAAACGGGTCGTTTTCGTACGCTTCCCGAACGAAGGATGCCCATTCGTCCAGTAGGTTTTCCAGAAAAGCGGCGTCCGCCACGCGACGTGTTTTCATATAATAATTCCGATACAGCTCGCCATACGGTCCGTCTTCGCTCCAGAAACGGGTCATCATCAAATTGCGGCTGAAAAATTCACCATCCGCCATATCCACCGTGCCCATGAATGTGCGATCCAAATCCCATGGCAGAATGCTCAATCGCTGATCGCCTTTCACTCTGGCCAGATAAAAATTGTTCACAATCCCATCGTGACTTGCCAGGTATGCGGCCACCGCCATATACCGCAACACACTGTCCACATCGAGCACCTGTGAAAGCCGGGCGCAATTCTGTTCGTCTTCAGTAGCCATAAGCAACTGGATCACGTACTTTAAATCCACCATTTCCTTTGAACCGACTTTCACCGAAAACGCCGCCTCCAGATTGGAAGTGTCGTCCATTCGGGCCACCGAATCCTCTGCCTGATACAGAGACACCGGCTCCTTATCCCGCGCTGTGAAATACGTTTCATCTATTTTTTCCTGCCACAGATACAGACCCGCATACTCATCGTTAATCCACAGCGCCATCGGCTCATAGTGGGGCATATCAAATCCCATGCGTTCAAACACTGTATACGACAGCATGGCCCGGCTGGCGGACGAATCCGTGGGCATGGAATTGATACGATACACGTGTCTGCCCCTGTATGGACTATCGAGCACGACTTCGTAGTTCTTTCGATAATCATCCACACTGGTGGCGCCGGAAAAAGAAACACTGGCGGGATACAGTTTCCCGTCGATGAATACAGCCGTCCGAACCGATGGTTTGGCGTACGTGCTGCTGCGCATGCACGAAATTTCCTCAGAAGTGAAATTCATTGAAACCACTTTACCCAGCCCGAAGTCCTCATAGTCACCGCCGCCGGCGCTTTTCCAGGAATCATCACATCCCCCCAACCCCGCCGCTACGAGCGCGAAAACACACAGCAGCGACCACGAGAGTATCCATCTCAACGCAACATTTCGATAATAAACTGATTTACCTTTTCCACGCATATGCACCCCCCTCCGGTCAACATGGTTAAAAGAAGTAAATGACCTGTCCATAAACACTTTTACGCTTGAACTGCCGATGGTTTTCCCGGGTGACATCCTTCACGCCAACGGTTTCGACATTGATGCCAATCCGAAGGTCATGCCATTGGAACCGGGTACCCGCGGTGAACAGCAATGAATTTTCATCGGGATTATTCAGGTCGTCAAAGACGACTCCCATCTGCACAAATGGTACTATCTGTGTATTCTCCGTCACAGCGACAAATCTTGCCAAATCCAGTCTGGGCGATACAAAATGCACAGTCCGGTCATTGCCAAGGTGTGACTGATACTCGGTGCGAATGGCGTCGACGCCGTGAATGGCTTCCAGAAGCACGCGACCCGACTCCGATTCGTACCACAGGGCCAGCACTTCTGAGAACACCGGAATGAATCCCTTATCTATCCGATGACGCTCCAAAAGGCCCCACACGCCCAGGCCCAGGTTTCCCCGTGCCTTTTTCAGCGACAGTTGCAGATTGTAGTCCCGGCTGTTGTCGCCCCCCAGCGCCGCAGAGATATCGGTGCGATGCCGCTTCTTTCCCAATTCCAGGTCAACTCTGAGATTGAGCTGTCTTCCCACGAGCCCCAGTGACTCCATTTTACGATAGGGCAAACTCCGGTGAATGGGAATGCGCTTGCGTTTGCCGTCTTCGTATTCCACCCCAAGAACCTTTTTGCTGTACCCCAGACTGATGTGCAGTTTTTTGGAATACCGGTAGTCCACCACCACGTCCTTCAGATGAAAGTCCCGTTCCACAGCCGAGGCCTTTGCTTCGACGATGGCGCGAAATCCCTTGCTGCGCTTACTCCTGTACTTCAGCTCCGCGTTCACATCCACCTCTGTATTGTTGGCGTTCTCCACATCCACGCCAACTTCCACATTTCCACCGAGGCCAGCATGCGCGTTGAACGATACCCCGAAGCAGCACAAAAAAATCAGCGAGCCGGACCATCGGTTCTTTCGAATTGATTCACATCTGCGTTTCATGGCAAATGCTACTGAGCAATTCACGTACCACTTTAAATACCCACAACTGCATCTGTTGCCCAAATCCAGATAATCAAAAAAAATTCAGTCAGTTATAAGCATCACAGGCCATCTGAGCGTCACGAACGCCATGTTGAAAAAGAGACACACTGTGCCTGTTCACCGATGTTCAAATCGGTCGTCTGTCACGAGTTACATGCTTCGCAACTGAGGTAGCAGTTTACCCAGTTCTGGCAGCAGGTTTCTGTGGTGCTGGCGCCAGCGCAGTTTGCACCGCCGGGGGCGAATGCGGGGCATTGCCCGTTAATGGCGCAGAAGTAGCAATCGTCGATTGTGTACCAGTTATTCTGGACACACGTCTCGATTACTTCACTTTTCATTTGTTCCTGATTGGGATTACAGAAAAATGCGGCATCAATGTATCCCTCGCAATCCGCTCGTCTTCGGGTCAGCGAAGGGCCCGTATCTGTATCAATGCGATCGCTGCCACTGATACCGGTATCCTCCGGTTGCGTTTCCGACCCGGAACCGGTATCCGCTGCGGAAGTGGTCGAATCCGATCGAAAAATCCCTTCATCGAGATCACCACCGGGAACGCAAATCGGTGATTCGCCGTTGGCTTCAACCGCACAAATCATACCAGGGGGGCAATCCTCTTTAAAAAAACATTCGATGGCACAATACCCGCTTTCGATACATCGACCGCCGGCGCCATCGATACCATATCCGTCAGAAGCCAGCCGGCAGACTTCATCTATCCCGTTGCAGGGTACCGTGCATTGACCATACGTGCCGTGGGTGCCCTGTTTCTGCATACAGGTTTGTCCGTTCTGGCAGGACGTGCTGCAGGGGCAGGGAAACTGGGAATTCAACGGACAATCATGAAGGTCGTCCACACTGTCAAACCAGTGGCATCCCAGGAATGTGGCAACAGAAAACAGCAGTATGGGGATGACTTGCTTCATGTTAAAAACGCCTCAACAGCACCAGCCCCGCAGCGGAACTGGATCCGTATGGCCACATTTGGATTGCGCTGGTGCGGCGTCTGTGTTTGCCACGCCAATCGGTAAAGGGAATGGAGATAATCGCACTGGCAAGTGCCACCGCGGTCAGTGCGCCCGTGACGTAGCTGATAACTTGCAGATGACGAATGGCATTGTCCTGTTCTGTATCGTAGCCCCATGGATCCCGGTTGTAGTCGGACTGGGCGGATTCCCATTTTGAGTTGATTGTCAACCCCAGCCCGAGCGTTACCCCTCCGGCAACCACAGCGGTCGAAAGGGACACGAAAAACAGAGCAGGACTTATTTTCTTTCGCGCACTGTCCTTCATGGCAAAAAGAGAAGAATCGGAATTTACGGTGATGGATTCGGTAGCTTCTTCGACAGGTTCGCGCACTGGACCAGCCGCAACTTGAGAGGCATCCGTTTGGGCATCCTCCTCTGGCGGCTTTATGGTGAGGTGCAAATTCTCTCCGCCAGATACAGTCACGGTGTAGGTGTTGACCACCGCATCGGTTTCAACGTCGGTTACCGCCACGGTGTGCTGCATTCCAATGATGACCATCACACCTGAAACGATGGGGGAAGTCCCAACAAATTTTCCATCAATATACACATTGTATCCTTGAGGACCATCGACGGACACTTTCCCGACCATCCGTTTCAATCGGTCCAATTCGGCCAGCACTTCATCCTGACGAACCATGGTGATTTCATCCCCGCCGAGTTGGAGATATTTTTCGAAAGCTTCTATGGCGCCCCCCCAGTTTTTAATACCCGCTTCACATTGGCCAATGTTGTACAGCAGCTTCCACGATGGCAGCATCTGGTATGCCTCTTTAAAACGTTCACCCGCATCGGCGAGACGATTTTGCTGAAACAACTGAATCCCTTCGTCGAACAGCTGCTGCGCTATCTTTTTTTTCTTCTCCGAGTCGAAGAGGGTATCCGTGGCGTCGTTCAGTGCCTTCTCTCTCGTCGCGGACTGGCCGGGGGCATTTTCGGCATTGTCGGTGGTCTGTGCCCGAATGGGCAGAGCAACCGATATAACAAGCAATGATATTATTCCTGCTCTGAACAAATTCATGTAGCCCTCATATGCCCCATTGGGGCAGAATTGTCGGCGTCCAGTTTTGAATCCATTTATCGGTCACTGTCATTGAGACCATAAATATATCATTGCATATTGCAACAGGAACTCAGGTCAGTGCTGGAGGTTTCTGATTTCCGAAGCCGTAAGCGCCCGACTGAAAAAGCGAACCTCGTCTACGGTGATGTCCCCATACATGCCCGAAACTTCGGCGTTCGGTTCCGACAGACCGATGCGCCATGGGGTGGTGCCATATTCATAGTCTGTGTCGGGAGTAGTGTCCGTGTCATCCGCTGGAGGGGTAAGGGGGCCCGAATATTTTGCAACACCGTCAACGTACAGGGTCAGCGTGTTATTTTCCATGTCGCGAACGGATGTGACATGGTGCCATTCTCCGATATCATAGGGACCGGCGTATGCCGCATATGCGCGGGCGTTGAACGCATGGATAGCGATAAACCGCTGATCTCTCGAGTAATACAACCCCGTACTTAATGTGCCACCGGCGCGTTTGAGCACAATACCGCTGGCACCGGTGTTGTCAGCGTCTGATGTACCTTCGGGAATTCTGTTTGGTTTTACCCAGGCACTGAGCGAATAGCTGGCGTACTGAAGGTCGTTCAATTCCAGGTCGGTATCAGATGAAATTTCGACATAGTCAAGTGCCCCGGTATAACTGTCGAGAGAAATGGCGCCATTGATGTGGCCACCATCCGCTTGCCAGACCGGATCCCCGAACACCGCAGCGTCCCGACCATTTGAGGACGCATCGACGGTGACGGTTCCCGCTGATTCATCAAATGGCCAGTACCCCACCGTTCCAGGGGATTCAGCGATTTCGATGAACCAGGATTGTCCGATACCATTCGCGTCGATGTTAACTGTTTCGGTGGTATTGGCGGCAGAAAGGGGGGGAACGCCGCTTAACAGAAGTGTGCCCGAATCAAAAGTAAGCCACGATGGTCCGGAAGTGTAGGTCACTGCCGGGCGAGGATAACCATTGATCTCCACCGCGTAGTTGTAGATGAAACCGGGGAAGGCCTTCACAGCAGGTGTACTGACGAATTTCGTTGCGGTATAGAGTTCGGTGGTATCAGGCAGGCAGTCGAGGCGCGGTGCGTCGGCGATTTGACCGTAGTCAATCAGTCGAACGCCGGCGATTTCGATGGTTTGATTCGGATACCCCATGTGAAACGAAAGATAGTTGGTATTGGCGTAGTCCAGGGGGGACACGAAGGGGATTTGATGCAGCGTCCAGCTGCCGGATGCCGTGACGTAGTAGGCTGCAATGGTAAGATTGGATGGCTCCGATTCTCCCAGAACGGCACTGGTTCGGCATGCGGCTCCGGCCGAGGACACACAGCGGGTCCAGAATTGAAGGGCGAGGTGATCCCCCGCGGCAATGCTGCTGTCGAGCGCCCGGTACGTCTGAATGTCGGCGGGCAGCCCCGTGAAATCGGAAGTGGTGACGCGGACGGCCCCATTGAACGACTGATCGGTCACCGTGGCCCACTCAAACGTGGCTTCGAGCTCCCCGTACAGGTCAAACGCCTCGGCGCCGCCCATCGTTGTGATATCAAACAGTGTTGTGCCAGCGGGGAGTGCGGGGCACACCGTGTCGGTATCCCCGTCCGAACCACCCGTGGCGGTTCCGGTGTCCACTGTAGCCGTATCGGGCTGACCCGTATCGCCATTTGAGTCGGTTGTCTGTACCGACGCCGTTGTGCTGTCCCCCTGTTCTGCGGTCCCGGTATCAGCGTTCGTCTCCGTTCCAGTTGCCATGCCGGTGTCGATTCCGGTTCCTGTCGCCGATTCCGAGTCACTGCTGCTGCCGCTGTCGGTGTCCGGGACTCCAGCATACGGATTGATGCCTACAACAAAGTATCCGGTTTCCAATACATCGGCCTCCACTTTGCGAATCACCGGTCTCACGACGCTTTTATAGGGAATCCATTTTTTCGCCTCCGCGCCAGGACTTTTTGAACCGATCACTTTGTAATCGTTCACATTGGTTCCCACCTTGAGCTCGAATGGAATCACAATATGAGACGGTTTCTTAAACACTGTGCCGATGGGCTCCACAGAAATGACAGAGCTCCCCTGAGTGATCTGCGGCACAACAATATCGGTGGCTGTTATTTTAATCTCTGTACTGGAGTCCAGTGCCCCCTGGGGAATAATGAGCGTCATATCCTCGGGGCCGTCGATGGTTGCACCCTGGGGCCCCACCACGATAATCGATACCCGAGGTGTCTCTTCTTCGCCTTCGCCGCAGGAAATGACCGCCAGGGCTATTGCCAACACATAAAAGAGAAGCGAGTGTGATTTTTCGTGCATTTTGTTTCTCCTGAATAAAAGTGCCATCGCAGATAAAAAATATCGTGATGAAACCAGATTAACAATTTCTACCCCGAACACAAGTCAAGGGCGTGTGTCGGATGGCGCAACTGATACCTTACGCACCCCGCCGCAAGTCGTCCAACCCATCAGCGAAGGACACCGCAATCGTGAGTGAATTCGGAAAGCCTGCTATTGAGATTGATGATGTACTCCAGTGTCGTCGGGTCCTTGCAATCGTAAGCGTTAACTTCGATATGGAGAACGTCATTTCCCCCTATTCCCTGATTTGTCACCAGGGGTAAAATATCCGCGATGACATTATTGCTCAAATCTATCCTGTTCAAGCCGGTCAACGAAGCGAGTTCTTCAATATACTGAATACCGTTGCCACTGATGTCAAGGCTCGACAGTGCGCCGAAGGTGTTGATGCCTTTCACATTGGTCAATTTGTTGTTTTCCAGATTCAATGTAGTCAGCTTCGTCGCTTCGGTCAGCGGAATGAAATTTGAAATCAAATTGTTCCCGGCCTCAAGTGTCAGTAAATTGAACAGGGACGCGAGTGAGTCTACAGATTCAATCTGATTGTTGGAAATCCACAATTCCGTCAGCCGCGACATTTTTGCCAGGGGCGACAGGTCAGTGATATTGTTTCCGTCCACTTTCAACAGGGTGAGGTTGACAAGGCCTGCCAGCATATCCAGCGTCTCCAGCTTGTTGTTGCTCAACGTCAATTGCAGCAGACGCCCCGTCCGGGCAATGGCATCCGGGGTACTTATCTGACAATCGCCAGCCTCCAGCCGCTGAAGCGCTGTCATGTTTTCCAGTCCGTTCAACGTCTGAATCAGGGTATTCGACACTGTCAGAAATTCAATTGATTGGATGCTGGAAAGGGGGCTCAATTTTTCTATTGGATTGCCACTCAAGTCGAGGGATTTCAGCAGTGTCATAAAGCGCAGTGGATAAATGTCGCTTATCTGATTATTTGCAACATCCAGCTGAGACATACCGGTCATCCCCTGAAGTGGTCGTACATTCGAGACCATATTGTCCCGAAGATTCAGGAAGGTCAGCGCCCGTAATTTCCCCAGAGGCGTAATATCCGATATTTGATTTCCACTGAGGTCCAACTGGTCCAACTGCGTCAGCTTTCCGATGGCGCCGACATCAATGATATCGTGATTCGGCAAGTAGAGTCCTGTCAGATTCTGGAAACATTCCAAACCTTCCAGACTCACGATGCGCTCCTTCAATGCACCTCCATCAACAGAAAGGACGTTCTGGTAGAAAACATCCCAGATATACACATCTTTGGTTGTCCCGATTTCCAGGGCGTCGTGAACCGCCTGATTCAACGCCGGGTCTTTGAATTCCACCACTTCATTGCGGCAGTTCTCGGGCACCGGCACGCACCCCGCATCCATCTGAATTTCATAGGGCGCACACTCCGGGGGTTCCAGCGCTTTGGGATCGCACTGCTGCACGTTGAGCGTAAACATCCCTGATTCGCTCTGGAATCCCGAAACAACAGCGCTGTACGTCCTGCCAACGGCATACTGCTGGCAGGGAACTTCCGATTCCAGGGTCGCCACGTGTTCATCGTCGCTGAACCAGCAACCATCAGGTGTCGGACAGTTGTCCAATACACTCACCATGGCATCATAATCGCTCTCGCTGGTAAATATGCGCAGATACATGGTTGCAGGCGGCGTGAAGTGGAATATCTGTTCTGAAGTGGAGTAGGTTTTCCAGCACCAGAAATTGTCTGATTCCACCAGCGCATCCGTTGCACCGGCAGTGGTTCTCCGCACCCCGACACCACTGTCCCCCCCTGGTACGAAGTTTGAAATATCGATGGTCTCTCCTCCGCAGATACCATCGCCAACACACCTGGCCAGACCGGAACTGTCACTGCACACCTGGTATTTCCCGCACACAAAATTGGCAGTGGCACACGTGGGATTGCACTCGCCGTCCCCGTCGTTGTCCTGGAATCCAGCAGCGCACTGGTCGCAATAGGTGCCGACATACGCTTTGTCACACACACAGGCGACCACACCGCTATTGTCGTCGCAGACCCCGTGGTTGTTGCAGTCCAGGTTTGCCACCGCGCATCCCGGCAGGCAGGAGCCATCGTCCTGGGGGATATATCCGTCATTGCAACCGTCACAGGCATCCCCAACATATCCTTCGTCGCAAATGCATTCGGCAAAGCCATCCGCATCATTGCAATACCCGTGATTGCTGCACGCCAGGGAAAGCAGTTCGCATCCCGGGTTACAGCTCTCATCAACCGGGTTTCGCACGTAGCCGTCATCACAGAGTTCACAGTCCTGCCCATCGTATCCTTCGTCGCATACGCAGATGGCCGTACCACTGGTATCGCTGCAGCTACCGCGATCGCTGCACGTCAAGTCCGCCATAGTGCAGTCCCACGAACACAGTCCATCCCGGTCATTGTCCTGATAACCCGATGCGCACAGTTCACAGTTGTTCCCGGCGTATCCGGCTTCACAGGCGCATTCGGGAGTTCCCGATGTGTCGTTGCAGCTGCCATGCTCGTTGCAGCTCAGGGTGGATATGGTGCAGCTCTCTTCGCAGATGAAATTGAAATCATTGTCCTGATAACCCGTTGCACACGCATCACATGTCGGGCCGTCGTACCCCGTTGCGCACATGCAGGTCGCCGCGCCGGAGGTATCTGAACAGGATCCATTGCTGCCGCAGTTCAATCCCGATGTTGCACAATCCGGAGCACACACCCCATCCTGGTCATTGTCCTGATAGCCCGTTGCACACGCGTCGCACGCTGCCCCGGTATATCCGATGTCACAGGCGCATCGAGCCACGCCACTGTTGTCGCTGCAGGTGCCAAATTCACCACAATTCAATCCCGACGTTGCACAGTTCGGCACACACGTACCATTGTCATCGTTGTCCTGATATCCCAATGCGCACGCGTCGCAGGCCGCCCCGGTGTACCCCGTGTCACAGGCGCACAATGCTTCCCCCGTGGCATCGCTACAGGCGCCAAATTGGCCACAATTCAAACCGGACGTTGCGCAGTTCGACGCACACGTACCATTGTCGTCGTTGTCCTGATACCCCGAAGCACACACGTCGCAGGCCGCCCCGGTGTACCCCGTGTCACAGGCGCAGATAGCCACGCCGGAGGTATCGGCACAGGCGCCATTGCTGCCGCAGTTCAATCCGGAAGTCGCGCAGTCAGGTTCGCAGGTGCCACTGTTGTCGTTATCCTGATACCCGGATGCACACACATTGCACGTTTCACCATCATATCCCGTATCGCAGACGCAGGCCGCAGTCCCGCCAGTGTCGTCACATTGTCCAAATACGCCGCAGCTCAGACCCGCACCGGCGCAGGTCAACTCGCAGGTGCCATTGTTGTCAAAATCCTGGTATCCGATCGAACAACTGTTACAGCTGCTGCCCGTATACCCTTCATCACACACACAGGCTGCCGCCCCACTATTGTCACTGCAGGTGCCAAAGTCACCGCAGTTCAATCCGGACGTGGCACAGGTCGGCACACACGAACCATTATCATCATTGTCCTGATACCCGGTTGCGCACGTGTCGCATGATGGGCCATCATACCCCGTTCGGCACTCGCAAATCGCCGCACCACTGGTGTCAGCGCAGGCACCATTGGCGCCGCAGTTCAATCCGGATGTTGCACAGTCGGGTGCGCAGGTGCCGCTGTTGTCGTTATCCTGATAACCGGTTGCGCACAGGTTGCAGGTTGCCCCGGTGTATCCCGTGTCACAGGCACAGATGGCAACGCCCGTGGTATCGGCACAGGCGCCATTGCTGCCGCAGTTCAATCCAGACGTCGCGCACTCGGGTTCACAGGTGCCACTGTTGTCGTTATCCTGATAGCCCGCCGCACACACATTGCAACTCGCCCCGTCGTACCCATCATCACAGACACACGCCGCAGTCCCCGTTGTGTCGTCGCATTGTCCAAAGGATCCACAACTCAGTTCGGCGCCGCTGCAGCTCAATTCACAGGTGCCATTGTTGTCAAAATCCTGGTATCCGGCCGAACAACTGTTACAGCTGCTGCCCGTATACCCTTCATCACACACACAGGCTGCCGTCCCACTATTGTCACTGCAGGTGCCAAAATCACCGCAGTTCAATCCGGACGTGGCACAGGTCGGCACACACGAACCATTATTATTATTGTCCTGATAGCCCGTTGCGCACGTGTCGCATGATAAACCATCATACCCCGTCTGGCACACGCAAATCGCCGCACCACTGGTGTCAGCGCAGGAACCATTGGCGCCGCAGTTCAACCCCGATGTTGCACAATCCGGACTACACTCCCCATCCTGGTCGTTATCCTGATAGCCATCCGCGCAGTTATCACAGTAGGTGCCGGTAACTCCTTCATCGCATACGCACACTGGCGTACCTGCCTGGTCGCTGCAATCACCGAAATCACCACAATTCAACTGAGAGGATGTGCATGTCATGTTGCACACGCCATTCTGATCGTTGTCCTGATATCCGGGAGCACAGGCTGCACAGGTCTCACCGTCGTATCCGGTATCGCAGATGCACATCGCCGCCCCTGTCGTATCCGAGCAGGTGCCATTGTTTCCGCAATTTAAATTTGCGCTGGTGCAATCCGGAGCGCACACATCGTCTCCATCGTTATCCTGATAGCCCGCTGCGCATACGGCGCATGTCGCTCCATCATAGCCAGTATCACAACTGCACATGGCGTTGCCCGACGTATCCGAGCATTCCCCGTTGCCGCTGCAATTCAGGTTGGTGCTGTCACAGGTCAACAGACAGCTGCCGTTGTTATCATTATCCTGATAACCGGTTGCGCAAACCGAACAATCAGGCCCGGTGTATCCAGTCCCACAAATGCACATAGCTGAACCGCTGCTATCGCTACATGCACCGTAGCTGCCGCAATTCAGGTTGGCTGACCCGCATGTCAACTCACATGTGCCATCCTGATTGTTATCCTGATACCCGGTCGCACACACGGTGCAATCCGCACCTTCATATCCCGCCGAACAGCTGCACATCGCCGCGCCCGATGAGTCGACACAGGTACCGTTGCCACAATTCAATCCGGCAATCTCGCAGGTCGCGCTACATACACCGTCTCCATCGTTATCCTGATAGCCCGGAGCACATGCTGCACAGGTCTCACCGTTGTATCCGGTATCGCAGATGCACATCGCCGCCCCGGTTGTATCCGAGCAGGTACCATTGTTCCCGCAATTCAAATCCGTACCGGTGCAATCCGGATTGCACACCCCATCTTCATCGTTATCCTGATAGCCCGAGGCGCACACATCGCATGCGGCGCCATCATAACCGGTACTGCAACTGCATATGGCGTTGCCCGACGCATCCGAGCATTCCCCGTTGCTGCCGCAATCCAGATTGGTGCTGGCACAGGTCAAAAGACAGCTGCCGTTGCTATCGTTATCCTGATACCCCGCTATACAATCCGAACAACTCGTTCCGGTGTATCCGGTCCCACAAACGCATGTGGCCAGACCGCTGCCATCACTGCATGCACCATAACTGCCGCAATCCAGGCTGGCCGACTCGCATGTCTGCTCACATGTGCCATCCTGATTGTTGTCCTGATACCCGGCGGTGCAATCCGCGCAGTCCGAGCCGGTATAGCCCTCCAGACACTCACATCTCGCGGTGCCGGAACTGTCCGCGCAGGTGCCGTTGTTGCCGCCACAGACGAGCGCTGCGGTGGTACAGTCCGGCGTACAGGTACCGTTTTCGTCGAAATCCTGGTACCCGACCGCGCACTGTGAACAGCTGTCGCCATCGTACCCGGCTTCACAAACGCAACTGGCAGTCCCCGACGCATCGCTGCAGGCGCCGTTTTCACCGCAATCGATGTCCGCAGTGCCACAGGCAGGCGTACACACTCCATTGCCATCCCTGTCCTGGTATCCGTCCGCGCAGCCGTCGCAATACGTGCCGGTGAAGCCATCGCTGCAAATACAAATCGCAGTACCACCCGCATCGCTGCAGGTCCCCTGATTTCCACAGTTCAGTTCGGCAGTGGCGCAGGTTTCAGTGCACAGACCGTCTGCGTCGTTGTCCTGGTACCCCGGAGCGCAGACCGCACACGCCGCACCGGCATAGCCGGAATCGCAGATGCACATTGCCGTCCCGGATGCATCTGAACAGGCGCCATTGCTGCCGCAGTCAAAACCAACAGTCGCACAATCCAGTTCACAAACCGCATCGCTGTTATTGTCCTGATATCCAGGAGCACAATTGTCGCAGTACGCGCCGGTGATACCTTCGTCACAGACGCATTGGACGGTCCCCAGCGAATCGTCGCACGTCCCATGAACGCCACAATCCAGCCTTGTCAGGCCACAGTCGAAATCGCATACGCCGTCGAAATCATTGTCCTGATAGCCCGTTGCACATTCATCACAGATGGTTCCCGAATACCCGGTCTCACACGTACAGACAAATCCATCCGCCCCGTTCGTGCACGTACCATTCACGCACGGGGATTCTGCGCAGAAATCCACCGGCGTCGATATTGAATCGGAATCACTCCCCGAGTCTTCAGTCTGCGTATCTGCGGGGATGACCGTATCGGTGTCAGTGGCGGTGACCGTATCACTCGCCGTATCCGTCGGCGTGGACCTCTGAACCGCAACCACGAAAAATCCAAACTGAGTAGTGTTCGCCGAGACAGTGTGGGCGGCAGGGTCAGTCGAACTGAGTAGTTCGGTCCATTCGGCAACAGGGGCATCCGACCGTCCCGCTCTGAATATTGCCAGATTCTGTGAGCCGGCGGCAGGTTCGTCGTATGGAATCGTCAGCTGCGCGGGCATCTTCAGTGACACGCTGATGGGCTGGAGTTCGTACATCGAGCTATGTTGCTGCATATCGGTGACAAAAACCTGGAGTGACCGAACCACAACAGTATTCTGCTCTGAAAAAGATCCCGATGGAATATTCAGAACCAGTCCGGATGAAGTGGTCAGGCGCCCGCCTTCTGTTCCGATGACAACGGTCGTTTCCCCTGATGTATCCATCCGTCTGGCCAACACGAAGAAACCAAACTGAGCCACCGACGCCCTCAGATGCCGGCCGGTGGTGTGAAGTTCGCTGGACAATGGCTGCCATCCGCCGCCGTGTTCACCATTGGCATCCAGCCGATAAATCTGCAGCTGGTCCGGACTGATATTTTCCTCTGGCAGAGGAATCAGCAGCTGAGCCGATTTCTGCAATTCCAGATTGGCTGGCTGCAGACTGTACACCGCGCTATAGACCTCCAGCTGTGCGACTACCAGGTCAGACGGAGTGACGGTGATCTTCTCCTTCTTTATCAAAGCTCCAGCGGGAATAATGACCACCACATTGTCGTCGGTGACGATGGTGGCGCCATCCTCGTCAACCAGCACTTCCGATGACACGGTGACCACATCATCATTTTTATTTTCTTTGCAGCCTGCCAGCAGCAACACGTTGATCCCAAAAAAAACCAGAAATATTCGATACATTATATTTCTCCGATGCACAATACCGGACACCGTGAATGCACAAAGATCTGGTGCCGACTGTCTCTTGTTGTGTTCACGTGCCCGCGTAAATCTACCTTGCCGACTAGCGCCGACTGCACCAATTTTACGCTTGCTGTGTTCGCGTGCCCGCGTAAATTTACGGGTATCTGAAAACGTAGACGTCCCAACCCAATCTGGCAAGACTTTAAACCCGCAAAATATGCACATCCAATCGAGAAATTCGCGTCATACGGGCAGTTTTACAGGAAAACTGATTTTTTACAGAAATATCTCACATTCACCAGGCGTCAACTGTTTCACCGGGGGCGCAATTCAGCTGAACCGTTAAAAAGAAGGCCCTGTTCTCTTCTTGAATACACCGTCCAACAGCACAGAATGGAAACGAACAGGCGTGAACTTCACCGGACATTGATCTCGAGGAACGGATTCTCGCGGAGCTGATGGGGATTGGACGAAAGCTTTCCGAGGTTGTTTTTGCCACGAATCGGAGGTTTCACCGATTTCCCTTTGCCTGCGCGCCGAAACACTCGCCCCTTCACCTTCTTCGGCTCCCCCTTCACGGGGAGGGTAATCACCTGATCCCCCTCAGGCAAAAGAATGGTTGAATAAATAATCCGTTCATCCACAACCACATTAATGGCCAACGGTCTGGCAGACTTCTGAACCGCAATGGGATGTTCCGCGCGACTCCCATTCACCAGAATATATGCCCCCACCGGCAGATTCTCCATTCTGATGAAAACCTCCCCGGCAGACGCTGGCGCTGCTGCAATACTTTCGCGCGCTTCAATATCCGGTTCTTTGCCGGAGGTCTCGGGGACCGATTCCGATTCAACCAGCGAATTTGCCAAAGGCGTTTCTATCGGTGTATCCGCTACACGGATGGCGTCCTCCGCATGCCAGATCCCGAACCTGTCCATCCCGGAAAGCAGATACAGCGCCACGGCCGCAACCATGCCGAGAGATATGTTGAAGAATACCTGTTTCACCAACCGCTTCCGTTTCATTCTATACTGTTCCGGAACCGCGATGCACGAGGTATCGATACTGGCCTTCGTGAATGCCATCGGGTTTTCCGGCGGCCACTCGCTCATCGATGCGCCGGTAGAATTCGTCATCTCGGCAGATGACATCAGAATCGGTGGCAAAACCATGAAATCAACGGACCGGTTGGAAATGTCTTGGCCTCTGTAGTCGAGGGGACGTGACGTTTGCGTTTCCCGCACATCAATTTCCGTTTCAATATCAATTTCCAAATCCGGATCAAAGTCAAAATCCATCTCCGGAGTGTCATCTGTATCGGAATGCAGCATCTCCTCATCTTTGCCCAGAAGCAATGTATCTTCCGCAGCCACAGGTCGTGTCGTCCGCTTCACCGCCTCCCTATACGCGTCCTTGACGGCAATGGCATTGATATCGGGCGGAACAGTGGGACGATCGCCAACGGGCAACACCCCGGTGATGGGTTCCATGTCCTCCGTTGCGCTGTACTGTTTTTTCAGAATCGCTTTGAATCGGAGGTTCAGTTCCCGGCCATCGGGACGTTCACTCGCCGTTACCCCCAGACTTTTGCGAATAAATTCCATCACCAGCGGGCTCAGTGAATTTGTCATCCGCGGAAATACAATTCCGTTCTGTCGTATGGATTGCAGTACCTCGGCGCCAGACACTCCGGCAAACGGCATTTTACCAAATACCATCCGATAAAACAGCACGCAGATGGCCCAGTGATCATCTGATTTGCGGAGTGCCCGCTCCCCTTCACACAACTCCGGCGAGAGATACCCCGGCAGATTGCACTTTGTCGGATCGCCAACCAGGGGATGATACAGCAACTGAATATCGAGACGCCCACTGGGCTGCCGTTTCAGAAACACATTCTGCGCATTCACATGGCCGTGACACAGGCCGTGAACGTGCAGCGCCCGTATGGTCAATGACACTTCCAGCGCAATACGGGCTGCCACATTCACCGGTATGAATACGTGGTCCCCGAGTTCGTTATCGAGACATCTTCCTTCGGGCATGTCAAAAACCGCAAATGGCATTCCTTTTTCTGTCCGGAGAAATTCCGTTGCCTGGAGAATGCGCAACAGAGATGGCAACACACTGCCGCCGGATGCATCGACGTGCGGTTTGATTTCGCCGTCAAAAAGTCGAATAGCCACTTTCCGGTTTTCCGAAACCGCCCGGCCGCGATACAGAATGCCTGAGGCATCCTCGCTGATACCATCCCGGATTTCATACCGGGGATGGATCAGAGCGACATCGCCACTGATTCCGGCAGTACTCTGATGTGGAGAAGACGAATCCGTCTGCATGTTTCACTCCATCAGCTGGTTCAATTCAATTAGTTGTTAGAGTTTACATTTTAGCGAAGGGCCACACTGAAATGCAATCTTTATATTACAAATAACCTACTTTTACACTGATAATAAAATCAGTATTACATCAGAGAGGACATGGAAGTGATGAGCTGGGGGCACTTTAAAGCGAGGGATAAACAGGGAGCTGGCAGGTTGAGATCTGTAATCGTTGGCGCCGCCGCCGTATCAGACTCAAAATACGCCGATGTATATGCTGTGCACTCGGGTAACTCAGACGCCGATGCTTTCGCATCCGCCAGCTCAGCGTCGACGAATGCGAGATAGCAGCGCGACATTTCAGATGTGGTGGCTTCGCATCCATCAAACATATCCTGAACCCCCACACAGAACTCACCTTCCGATGCCAGGAACGCTGTGCCGGTGGTGGTCACCGCCAGAAGCATCTCCGGGTCACCAGCCCCACAGGTGGTTATCGCAAGCTCACAGGCCAGCAAAATGGCCTGTTCCGAGGTTCCCTGGTCATAGGCCATCTGCGCGGCGATTCCCCCTGCCAACTGGCACGCTTCGTCAGGGGACGTCTCGTAAAAGGTCATCATCTTATCCATTGTTGAATCGTAAAGGTCACCGCAGAACGCGGTCATTTCTTCATCGGTCAACTCCGCCACTGGAACCGAATCGATATCAGTGGTGTCTGTATCGCCACTCCCGCCGCCTTTGGATTTATCACTGCACCCCCAGCCTGCCATTAAAGCGATACCCATAGATATAAAAATTATTTTAAACATCATTGTATGCCCCGTTTCTTCGGTCTGCTTTGCCGACTTATCGTACCATTATAACCAGCTTTTCGTATTTGGAACGACAAAACAATGGGGATAGCCACCAGATTCAGCAGGACAGGGAACCAAACGCGAGATGCCACCATAGTATAGTCACCGGATTCGGCGAAGCAACGCTACACTACACCCCGGCCATAGCGCCCCGCAACAAATCCTGAGACAATGAGCCCCCGAAATCGCATTCAATCTGAAACCAGCGCTGGGTAGCGTCGAACAGTGTGCCAAGCAGGTAGGTGTCTTTCTCTCTGCAGAATTCAGCTTTTTTCAGTTTATGAACCACCGCCGGTTCAACAATGGTCGGCAGGGACGCATCCCGTGCATACAGCGATGTATAACAGATACGTTGCACGCTATCACTGTGCCACGAAAAGCTGAATACTACAGCTTTGGTCTGACCGCAGTGTTCCAGCTGGGTCAACGACGCCACCGGCAACTGTAAATCGTTCATCATTGCAGCCAGTTTCACCGGCATCACTTTTGATGCATCACGAACCAGCACATACAAATTCAGCAATTCCCGCTCAAAATCAAATCCCATCATAAAAATGCGGGCCATCCCATGGGATTTCAAAATCTCGGTATTCAACTTCACACTCTCCGGCAATTGGGACAGCATCCGAAGATAGTCAATGGGAACAGGGGAGATCACCGCTCTGAACATTTTTATCCCCTTCACCACATCCATATCCAATCCGTACCCCAGCACATCGCATTGCAGTTTCATCTCCTCAAAGAGCGCAAACATCGGAGAACTGTTTTCATCCACAAATCCGCGAATCACTGCCGTGGTCAGTGGATCGGGGGTATGGGCGCCCACCGTTTCGAGGTATCGCGCAGAAAGCGATGGTCCGGTTGTTGGCTCTGATATAAACCGAAGGGCAACCGGGGACTTTCTGAAATACTGACTGTAGGCTTCGAGAATTGCTCTGGTTCTGACTTCATCCACTGTAATTCCGGTGTGACGGGCCACCGACATCAACATCTCCCAAAATTGCTTTAAATCGGTGCCGTCCAGAAACCGTCGAACACTCCCGTTGAGATAATTACTGCAATCAATTCCCCGCGACGTCAGATTGGCAACCACCCGGGCTCTGAAGGACTGGGGAACCACATCAAAAATGCCATCCACCAAATCTGTTCTGGTTACGGTCGTTCGTCCCTGATCCATGGCGCCCCGTTCAGCCGCTTTTCGAATGGGGGGAGCAGCGATCAGTTTTACCGGTTGGGAAATATTGCGAACCACTTCGTTATATAGCTGTCGGGCGTCCGGTTCCCATCTCATTGCATCGTTCCTCGCACAGTTTCCAGTTCAACAGTAGGTTTCGCTCTCGTATGCACGCGCGCTTCAGGACTGGGCCCACACAATTCTCAGTTACTTCTGCATGGCGCCCCGCCCCCTGCTGATTCAACATCCACAGGAATTTCACTGTATACACACTCCACATTGATTCACTTCAATATATCGTCGCTACTCCATTTAATCTATCAAGAAATATCCGCCCCACACGTCCCCGGAAGATGAAACATCTTACCATTATGAACTCCAAAATTACAGCAAAATATTAAAAATTCAAAATATGTAAAAATATTCACACTATAACCATTCTCCTGCACCATGGGCCGAACTCTCCGCCATCACCGATGCAGCAGTGGAAAATAACGGACAATTTCGCTGAAAGTTGCCCACAGAACTGGGAACGCGGTACATTGGTGACCCAAAACGGTCGGGCAAAGCAACTGAACTCCTGGGTCTGGGGCCCAATATGACTCGTATTGGCCTACGTGGGGTTGAGATTGCGGCCGCGGGAAATGTGGGGGGATATAGAAAAGAAATCGGAGAAGACAGTATGTTGAGAAGTGCGCTTTTTATTTTTTTCCTGCTCTGGACAGCCTGGGGTTGCGGTAGTGATCCGGAATCTGATGAATGTGAGGGGGATGACTGCAACTCCGGGGAGTCAGACGCGGACAGCGACACCGATTCTGATTCTGATTCTGATACCGATTCAGACAGCGATACTGATTCGGATACAGATACAGACACTGACCTGGATACCGATTCGGACTCGGACACCGATACCGATACCGATACTGATATGGATTCAGACTCCGACTCGGATACCGATACCGACACCGATACCGATACCGACACCGATACTGACTCGGATACCGACACCGATACCGACACCGACACCGATACTGACTCGGATACCGACACCGACACCGACACCGATACCGATACCGACTCGGATACCGACACCGATACCGATACCGACACAGATACCGACACCGAAACAGAAACGGATACCGGTCCCATCACCGAATCGTTTGATGTCACCAATCCGCTGATTCCGGAAAGAGCAGACCCGTGGATGTATCGACACACGGATGGATATTACTATTTCATTGCCACCGAACCGCTGTACAATTTCATTGGTCTGCGCCGCGCGGAGACGGTCCAGGGGCTGGCCACGGCCCAGGAAACGGTCATATGGTCGCGCCATACCAGCGGCATCATGGGGGCACACATCTGGGCGCCGGAACTCCACTACATCGATGGCAAATGGTACATTTACTTTGCGGCAGGCGCCACGGACAATGTCTGGGCCATACGGATTTACGTGCTGGAAAACACCGCTGCCAATCCCATTGAAGGCACCTGGGTGGAGAAGGGGCAAATCAGTACTCCCGTCAATTCAACCTTTGCCCTGGACGCCACCACATTTGAACACAACGGCATCCGCTACCTGGTGTTTGCCGAAGACCTTCCGGAGGAAAGCGATTACAGCACCCACGTGTTCATTGCCCGCATGGAGAACCCGTGGACCCTGGAAACCGGCGGGCAGCAAATCAGTCTGACCCGTGCAGACTATGACTGGGAACGACAGCGATATGCCGTGAACGAAGGGCCGGCGGTGATTCAACGCAACGGTCGCATTTTCATCAGCTACTCCGCCAGCGCCACCGATTCCAGGTATTGTGTGGGTCTGCTGTGGGCGGATGAGAACGCCAATCTGATGGATGCGGCTTCCTGGCAGAAATCGGCGGAACCGGTCATGAAGACCAGCACCGAAAATAAAGTGTACGGGCCGGGCCACAGTATGTTCTCGGTATCCCCGGAAGGAACTATTGACCTGCTTGTTTATCACGGTCGGGACTACGACTTCATTGATGGGGTCGATGGCGATGCGCTCAGCAACCACGATCGTCATATGCGGGTTCAGAAGCTCGGCTGGGACAGCGATGGCATGCCCATTCTCGGACCACCGGTTGCCAATGGCACCATCACCATCCGCACCGATTGATTCCGGCGCGTGTTCGAAAACGCGCTGTTTCCAACCATTGTTCAGCCAATCGCCGACGGATTTGACACCACCGTTTTTTTCACTCATCATTTATACGGGCCCATATTTGACAAAGGAACCTGATATGACGCACTCGAAGTTGTTGCCCGTATTGAACCGGTTTGGGGATCCCGTAAAAGTACTTGAAAACGACAGGGGCACGCTGCAGCTCTGGATAACGGACGCCATCATTGTCAGCCGCATTGAAGGCTATGCGACAGTAGATTTTGCCAGCGAAATTGCTCGCGTGTACCGCCAGCAATTTTTATCCGGCAAAGAACTCGTCACCATTCACGATTGGTCCAATATGACCGACTACGATACAGCCGCCAGAAAAATCCTGCAAGTGCTGAACCGCGATGTGCAGCAAAAGCAGCGGGAACTGGTGATTCATCTGGGCAAGGCCGACACCCTGGTGAAAAAAGTCGTGCGGACCACAGCGGAAACCATTACGCGATTTCGCAAATTGCCCATTGAACTGTACAGTGACGATACGGGATTTGAAAACCGCGTCCGGGAACTGCAGGCCAAATACATCGCGTAGGCCGAATCATCATGGTGGTCAAAAAGGCACAAATACGTTACATCTGCGCCCATGACGCCACTGCAAATCCGGACTATCCATCATCAGTACAACCAACTTTCGGATATGGAGCGGTACATACTGGAATTTATCGCTTTCTGCGATCATCCCACATCGCGATTGAAAATTCTCCAGGAACTGGTGCCGGTGTTGCAGAAAACCCTCGCCCGGAATGATATGGGGCAAAAAGATGTGGCGCCCCACTATCGCATGTTGCGGGAACGCGAATTCATTGTTGAAGTCTATCACGGCATCACCGTGCCGGAGATCGTCAGTGAACGCGCGCTCAGAGACGCCGTTTCGTCAGGAAGATGCCATGTCTACCTGCAGTCGCCCCTCGCCCATGAACGGGAAAACTATCGCCGGTATGGCATTCATCAGCTTCGGCTGCTGCAGAGACAGATTCGCGACGCGTTGTACAGCAATGCACCGGTTGAGATGTTTCACGCATACGATTTGTTTCTGAAGGAAATCGAGAACTTCCGATACGAAGAGAATCTGCCCCTGGCCGATATTCTCTGTGCCAGTGCCGATTTTTCTTTTTTAACAACCGGACCGCGCCGTTTCTTTCTCAAATATCTCCCGGATGCGCTCACCATGACCCAACGGCATCACCGGCAGGCATATTCCTTTGTTGATCCGCTGTTATCCCTCATTGAGAAATGCATTCCCCTGAGTGTTCTGGACAACGATGACGACCGGGCATCGGCCCTGCAGCTTATGCTGTTATTTGTGGGAGAATGCTGGCTGAGTGGCGAAATGGACCGCGTCGATGATGTCATTCGCCAGATGACCGGCTATCATCAGCGGGCAGCGGCTGCGGTACGGGCGTTTTCGGAAAACAACGTGGAGATGGCAGTGAGCCTGTTCAATGATGCATTGCACGAGATGCGCAGAATCACGCGGAAAAAGCGACTCTTCTTCAACAACGTCATCGGCCAGATTCTCATTTATGCGTATCTTCGACACGATACGCCGGAAACATTTGTGCAGCTGAAAACGCTGCTGGCCGACGCTGCCGCCCGGACCAATAAGTCACGCTACCAGGAGGTCTTCGCGGCGTTCGAAAAACTGGTGTCCGCCCGGCTCTCGCCGGATCGCGTTGAACCATTGCCGATTTATCACTTCCGGCGGGATGATCATGCCACTCTTACGCAGTCCATCAGCGGAATTCTGGCAGCCACCCTGTTCGACGTGGCAGCAGTGCGCGAAAATGAAAAAGTCGCCGAAAAGCTTGAAAACGCGTTCTGCCTGCTGGCGGCATCTCCCCACACCCAGACCCTGAGCAATCTTCGGGCGCTGCAGCGACACATCGCTGACACGCCGATGATTGAAGCCGATGATGACGATTGGCCGGCGCCCACCTTTGACTTCTCCCACAATGCCGCCGACTGGAAACTGATACTGTACAACATTTCGAGAATCGGTAAGGAAGCCCCGGAGGCTGCCGCTGCTCCGGTGGACCAATCCGCAAGGCTCGCATTCCGGGTAACGTGGTCAGACTGGAAAGAATGCTGGCAGATAGGGGCGTATGTGCAGAAGCGCCAGAAGAGCGGTGCCTGGACCCGGGGGAAGTACTTCAACCCGAAAAAGCGTCTGGACACCGACACCGATACGTCGTTTTTCACTCCCACAGACGAGCGGATTCTGATGATTCTGGAGCAGGAGTGGGAAAAGTGCGAGATCACACCATATGATACGTACACCGAAAATCACAACGAAGCGCTGTTTCTACTTTCGGGGCATCCCCATGTCACCATTGGCGAATCCCGGCTGATTCCCCTGGAGATTGATACCGCTGAGCCCCAGGTGGAGGTGGTGTCAGTGGAATCGCAGATTGAAGTGCGCATGACACCATCGACGCCCTGTGAGAGGGGGTTTCATATTGAAAAGCGAAATGCCAATCGGTTGCTGGTCACCCGATTTTCGCCGCCCCAGATGGCGCTGCTCGAAGCTATCGGTAAAAATGGCGCCCGGTTTCCCCAAAATGCCAGAGTAGAGGTCACCGAAGCCATTTCTGAGATTGGCCGGGTGGTGGAAGTGCATTCCCACGTGGCGGAAATCGGCCAGAAATCGGAGGGGGTCGATGCGCGGCTGGAACTGCTCATTCGGATGCAGCCCTATCAGCGGGGATTGTCTGCGCAGTTTCTGTTTGCGCCCCTGGGACCGGATGGCCCAACGTTTTTTCCCGGGCATGGCCCCCCCCAGGTATTTGCCACCATTGACGGTCAGAAGCGTACCACGTTGCGTCCCCTGAAACAGGAGTCGGAGCGTCTGGACAACCTGTTGCTGGCCCTGGGGCTATACTACAGCGTGGAACGCAGCGAAGGGTTGTATCCGTTTCCCGAAGAGGGCGACGCCATCGAGTTTTTAAGCGAACTCGAAAACTGTAAAGACACACCGGGGGCTCCTCCATTTGTGGTGGAATGGCCCCGGGGAATCAAACTGAAATGTTCGAGGACCCTCTTTCCCAGAGACTTTCATCTCCTGGTCAACCGAAAACGCAAGTGGCTGGAGCTGTCGGGAAAGCTTCGAGTGGAAGGCAAAGACATTTACAATATCGCCGAGCTGCTGACTGCGGAGGAAGGCCCCAGACCGGAATATCTCCGATTTCGCGGGGACCGGTTTCTCCGGCTGTCGAAATCACTGCGACGGTTTCTGGCCAACCTTTCGGGAATCGGTGTCGCCCAGTCGGATGGCACCCTGATCGCCCCGGACAGCGCTGCCATTTCCGTAAAGAAGCTGGCAGATGAAGCTGGCGAATTCGACGCCAATGCGTCATGGAAAAAAAAGGTATCCGAACTCGATGCCACCCTTTCGGAGGATGCCCGGGTTCCCCGGCAGGTAAAGGCCAGACTGAGGGACTATCAGACCGAAGGGTTTCGGTGGTTGCAAAGGTTGTCTTCACTTGGCCTCGGGGCCTGTCTCGCCGATGATATGGGCCTGGGTAAAACCCTCCAGACCCTGGCGCTGTTACAGCACCGGTTACGGGGACGATCCGGTGGCAAACCCGCCCTGGTGGTTGCGCCGGTATCGGTGATTCCCGGCTGGCTGCAGGAAGGCAGACGGTTTGTTCCGTCCCTCCCCATGGTGGCGTACGAGGGCGCCAATCGCCAGCCGCTGCTCGACCGGCTGAAGCCTGGTCAGGTACTGGTGACCAGCTACGGATTGCTGCAGCGGGATGGAGCCCAACTTTCGAAAATTGAATTTGATACCATTGTGCTCGATGAAGCGCAGTTCATTAAAAACAGGGACAGCGCACGGGCCAGAGCAGCGTTTAAACTGCAGGCAGATTTTAAAATGGTCACCACCGGCACGCCGGTGGAAAACCGATTGAGCGAATACTGGAGCATTTTCAATTTCATCAACCCCGGACTGCTGGGCTCCCACAAGCTCTTTGTGAACACCTACGAAAAACAGATTCAACAGTTCGGCGACAGCACGGCGCTTACGGCGCTGCGCTGGCAAACCAGGCCGTTTCTGCTTCGGCGCACCAAAGAGGAAATTCTGGATGAACTGCCCCCGAAAACCGAAATTGTCCGCTACTGCGAGATGTCCAGAGACGAGGCCGCATTCTACGAACTGAAACGAAGAGAAGCCCGGCGCATTCTGAAACTGTCGGAAAGCAGCGCGCAGATGATGGAACTCATCACGGCATTGACCACCCTCAGACAGGCCGCCTGCCATCCCGGGCTCATTGAACCGGGCATGTCCATGGTGGAAAGCGCAAAGCTGTCGTGTCTTAAAGACATTCTGATCGAGCTGAAGGAAGGGGGACACCGGGCACTGATTTTCAGCCAGTTCGTCAAGTTTCTGTCCATCGTTAAAAAATGGGTTACAGAGGCCGGCTTCACATTCCAGTATCTGGATGGTCGCACGCCAAAGAAGAAACGAACTGCGGCCATTGAGGCGTTCCAGAAGGGCCAGTCCGATCTGTTTTTAATCAGCACGCGGGCCGGGGGGTTTGGACTCAATCTCACCGCCGCAGACTATGTGGTTCACCTGGATCCATGGTGGAATCCCGCAGTGGAAGATCAGGCGTCAGATCGGGTCCACCGCATCGGCCAGACCCGCCCGGTCACCGTTTATAAAATAGTGACCAGAGGCACGGTGGAAGAAAAAGTGGTGCAGATTCACGGGGAAAAACGGGAGCTGGCCAGAGGGCTGCTCGAAGACGCCGGCCAGGTGGCCAGGCTGGACATCAGGGATTTACTCGAACTGATTTGAACGGAAATTCCCGAATGTTTTATTGCCCCCGAGGGCACAACTGCAGGACTGTCGGTAAACACTTTGGTAAAAAATATATCAGTGGTACAGCGTATCATCAGAAAACAAATATCCCCTCCGGCAAGACTGATTTTGCGGAAAGGATTCGGGAGATGTCGAGATACTTGTCGTATTTTTTCATGATTGGGTTGCTGTGCGGCGCATGCCGCAACTCCACCATCGTCCTGAACGTGGTGGGTACAGACAGCGGCACATCATCGGTGGCCTCTGTGAAAACAGATACCAGCACAGAGGCCGGGGACCGAACGGACAGCGACACCCAGGAAGTTGTCTCGAACGATTGTGATGGCGACGATTTGGATTGCTATGCAGAATGCTGGGGGTGTGCGCTATCGAGTACCTCCTGTTTGCCCGCTCTGAAGGACTGCCTCTCGGACACCCGTTGCGCGGCATATTTTACATGCATCTCCGATAGCTGCTGTGTCGGGGGCTCAAACTGTTTGACTGACGAAAAATGGGACGACTGCAAGGCAAGTTGTGCCGGCGCCGCGGATACCACCAAAGGCACACTGGCACTGTACAACAATATCGAAATGTGCGTGGCCTGCGATGTCTGTGCCATCTCGTGCGCTCAGAACGAATCCCGGGATTTTGCCATATGCGCCACCTCGGAGAAAATGAACACACCCGACAATCCCTGCTACGCCGAAGATGCCGACACCGGGGAAGTCGCCTGCTTTTCCTGGGCCAATCAGGTTGGGCCATGCACGGAATTCACCAATATCTGCATGATGGATGATGACTGCCAGGAACTGGACAGGTGCATCATTGAGTCATGGTCTGACGCAGACTGGGCTGTCATTCAGGAAGAATGCTTCGCTGCGGCGGGTTCCGAAGCCGAGGAAGCCTACTGGCACTGGATGCAATGCATCTACTGCGATGCCTGCAGTGTGGCCTGTGCGATGGACGCCGGTTCAAAACGTTGCGACGAATACATGGGCCGGTGAATTCGTCATTTCCGCTAATCAAATGAATTCTCTCGTGCTATAGCAATTATAAGTACATCTGTTTCAGGAAAGGATTCATGAAATGTCGAGATACATCATTCACGTTTCGGTCGTCGCCCTCTTTTGCCTGTCTTGCGGCAATGCCACCGACGTTCAGGACAACACCGATAATGCGGATACATCCAGCGACACCCAACCGGTAGCCGATACCGGTACCATTGCGCAGCCAACAGATACAGTCAGCGAAACCGGCACCGATTCAACCACCACTACCGACACCGGTGCCGAAGCGGGTACCGATTCAGACACCGACTCAGGTACCGACGCCGAAGCGGGTACAGGCTCGGAATCAGAATCAGAATCAGAATCAGAATCAGAATCGGATACGGGCGGCGTAGCCTGCACCGATGGCGTCTCCAGATGCAATGGCCTGATGCTGGAGCGATGTGTCAACGGAGGCTGGCAGCCATGGGACGACTGTTCGGTGTATGGTCAGCGCTGCACAGTACTGGAAGGTGTATTTCAGTGCGCGGGACACATTGCGGTGGATACAAATGATACAGGCACTGACGCAGCCACAGATTCGTCAGATACGGTGCCTGAGGGAGATACTGCCACGCACAGGGACACTTCGGATACCGACTCCGCCACGGATGCAACGGACACAGAAGACGTCGACACCAGTGACACCAGTTGCGATGGTGAAGATGTGGACTGCTACACAGAGTGCTGGGGATGCGGCCTGACAAGTCTCACCTGTCAACCGGCACTGGAAGCCTGTCTCATGGACAACCGTTGCGCGGCATTTTATCAATGCAAGATAGACGCCTGCTGCGATGGCGGTCGGGATTGTCTGACCGGGGAGGAATGGGAAGAATGCATAGCCGATTGTAAAGATAGCGTAGAGGCGACCGCTGACACCATGGACCTCTATAGAAACATTGACAAATGCATTGCCTGTGACGCCTGTGCCATCTCCTGCGGAGAAAATGAATCTCTCGATTTCGCCATGTGCACGTCAGCGGAAGACGTGAACAGCGAAGGCAATCCCTGCTATGCGGAAGATGCCGAAGCAGGGGAAGTGGCATGTTTCGCATGGGCGGGTTGGGGTGGACCATGCACGGCCGCCGTGGATGCCTGCCGGTATGATGAGGATTGTGTGAATCTGGATAAATGTATTAACGATTCATGGAGTGACCCGAACTGGGCCTCCATTCAGGAGCAATGCTTTTATGACGCAGGGGCTGCCACGGAAGCCAAATACTGGGCGTGGATGCAATGCATCTACTGCGATGCCTGCGACATCGCCTGTGAACGGGACGCCGGCTCTAAAAATTGCGAAGAATACCAGGGCAAATAAGTAAATTGACCGTCTCGAAATGAAGTGATCGCTGCTACTGACAGTTGCCGGTCACGATGGAGTTGGGGCGAACGGAGGTGTTGGCGATGCTGAGGGAGTCGGTGACGGCAACTTCGAGGCCCCAGTCTCGCAGGGTGGCGAAGGTGCTGTCGGTGGTCATGTCCATGGCCTCACAGTCACTGTTGCCCGGGCCCCAGCTCCAGGCCAGCCAGCCCACTTCGTTGGCTTCGCACTCTTCCATAATGGTTTTGTACGGAATGGCTTCGACACATTGTGGCCCCATGGGAGCAAACTCGCCCACAATCAGCGGCAGATTCATTTCCACGGATTCTTTAATTTCGCCCTTCACCCTGTCGGCGGGGGTGGCGTACCCCGTGGACGAATCGTGCCATACCGTTGGCCACCACATATGCACGGAAAACATCAGGTTGGATTCCGGGTCATGTTCGATGAGTGCCGGTCCCTGAGACTGAAGAATATCCACATTCTGTCCCCACTGGGTGCCGTCGATGATCAGCGGCATCCGGTACCCGGCTTCTCTCATCCGGGTAATCGCCGTGGCATACCCATCATAAAAATCAGAATCAGACACCTCGGCGCCCACCTCGTTGCCAATGTTGACCAGCAGGTTCTTTTCGTGTTTCTGTATTACCGCCACCACCTCATCCTTCACCCACCAGTCCACCAGACTGGGCAATTTGGCCCATTCGCCGGTGGCACTGTGCAGCTCCACCAGGGGAATCAGCTCGCTTTCAACGGCGCGGGAAATCACATTATCAAACTGCTGCGGCGTTCCGGAGTCGATGACCCAAACAATCCGCACAACGTTGGCGCCGGTCTGTGCGATTTCGGCAAAAGCATCCCCGCTAATATCCGTCCAGACCGTCATCTTGTTGATGCCGCGCAGGATTACTTTTTCGCCACAGCGATCGTAAAGATGTCTGCCAGAGACATAAAAACCGGGATGCGCTCCGGGATCGCCATCCGAATCCGTGTCAGTGTCCGTGTCGGTGTCCGTGTCGGTGTCCGTGTCCGTATCCGTGTCGGTGTCCGTATCCGTGTCGGTGTCCGTATCCGTGTCGGTGTCCGTGTCCGTGTCCGTGTCGGTGTCGGTGTCGGTGTCGGTGTCGGTGTCGGTGTCCGTGTCCGTGTCTGAGTCGGTGTCACTATCCGTATCTGTGTCGCTATCCGTATCTGTATCGCTATCCGTATCTGTGTCGCTATCCGTATCTGTGTCTGTGTCTGTGTCTGTGTCGCTGTCGCTGTCCGAGTCCGTATC
Source organism: Polyangia bacterium (assembly GCA_050287845.1). Taxonomy (GTDB): domain Bacteria; phylum Myxococcota_A; class Polyangia; order JAAYKL01; family JAAYKL01; genus JAFGXQ01. The sequence goes on along the minus strand of JBNKCR010000012.1, from coordinate 31,015 downwards.
TGAGTCCGTATCTGAGTCCGTATCTGCGGTTGAAGTTTCACCGCCATCCGACGAACCACTGTTTTGCGAAGTACACGCAAGGGTCAGGAGCACACCCAGATAAAGTATAGTCAAAAAAATTGAACAAAATCGAGAACGTACCATAGTCAACCTTTCTTCGAAGCAAGCAGTGCCTGAAGCAGATACTGTTTACTCGGCTAAAGTAACCTGGCGGCGCGCAAAAGGGTCACAATTAGTTAAAACGATTTAGTTCCCGGCCGAGTCCCCAAATTCAAACTCGCGAATTTGGTACAACGCCGTGGTTCTGGCCAACGACCGGCTTTTGGAGTAAAAAGGCCCCATGACGAATACTTCCAACGATAGTACCGCTACCCTGCTGGACCGAATCCTGAATCTTGCCAACACTGATGCGGACTCCCGGGAAGAACTGACCCGGCTGGTCGCCGCCGTGAAACAGCGTCTGAAAGAAACGGAAAATCGATATCAGGCGCTCACCGACAATGTTCCCGTCGGCGTGTACCGACGCACGCCGGGCCCGGACGGCAAACTGGTGATGGTGAACCGTGCGCTGGTGGAGATGTTCGGATATGGCTCGCCGGAAGAACTCAACCAGGTCCCCGTTTCCAGACTCTACTATCGGCCGGAAGAATGTATCGAATTTTCGAAGAATCTGTTTTCCAGGGGTGAAGTGATTCGGGAGGAACTCAAGATGCGACGCCGGGATGGCGCCGGTATCTGGATTTCGGTCACCGCGGCGGTCATCTGCAATGATACCGGCAATGTGGTTTATTTCGATGGCATCATGGAAGACATCACCAGACGAAAAGCGCGAAAAAAAGCAGAACGGGCGCAGCAGGAACAACTGATTCAGGCGGATAAAATGATATCTCTCGGCATTCTGGTTTCCGGTGTGGCCCATGAAATCAACAATCCCAATCAATTTGTGCTCTCCCACATTTCACTGCTCCAGAAGGCGTGGAAAGATGCGCTGCCAATTCTCGACAGATATTTCGAAGAACACGGCGACTTCAAACTGGGCGGCACCCGCTACAGCAAGACACGGGAACGAATTGGCAATATGTATGACAACGTGCGGGAGGGAACTTCCCGGATTACTCACATTGTCAATGAACTGCGCGATTATGCCCGGGAGCAACCCTGTCAGCACAATGAGAAAGTACAGATCAATCGAATTGTGGACTCCGCGCTTTCACTGCTGAAGAACCTCACAAAAAAAGAAACCCGCGCTTTCTACGTGACCTACGGCAAAAACCTCCCTCCCATCATGGGCGACTACCGACGCATTGAACAGGTCATCATCAATCTGGTACAGAACGCGGTACAGGCACTCGCAGAAGAGCCGAGAGAAATTTCGATTGTCACGTTTCGGGATAAAATGTCGGATGGGCAACCGGCAGTGGTATTTCAAATCAATGACACCGGAAAAGGAATTCCCGCCGAAAATCTAAGACGCATTACAGATCCATTTTTCACCACGAGACGTAGCAGCGGTGGCACCGGTCTGGGACTTTCGATCAGTGAAAACATCGCGACCAGTCACGGCGGGTATCTGGAATTTTCATCCGAAGTGAACGAAGGTACCACGGTGAAAATGTATCTGCCCGCATTCAATGAGGAGCCCCCATGGAACAACTGACGCCTGCAAATCCCGTGTTACTGGTAGACGACGAGCAGACCGCCATTGACGGCATTGAAATGTTGCTTGAAGCGGATGGCATTGACAATCTGATTGGCACCACCAATCCCGGCAAGGTGATGCCGCTTCTGGAAACCACCCGGGTCGCTGCGGTGCTGCTCGATTTGTCCATGCCCGAAACAGATGGCCACCACCTGTTGCGGGAAATCACCCGCTGTTACCCGGGAACACCGGTCATCATTGTCACCGGTTACAACGAAGTGGATATTGCCATTGATTGCATGAAATCGGGTGCATTTGACTATCTGGTGAAACCGGTGGATGAAGCAAGGTTGACCTCGGCAGTGAAACGAGCCATTGAATTCGGCGAACTGCAGAGTGAATACGCGGACTTTAAACATCGGATGTTCAAAGGTGATCTCGAAAATCCGGCGCTTTTCTCGCATATCATTACCGGCAATCGCAAAATGCGCGCGCTTTTCAATTACATCGAAACCATCGCCCGCTCAAGACGTCCCGTACTCATCACCGGTGAGACGGGAGTGGGCAAGGAGCTCTTTGCCAAAGCGGTGCACGCCGTCAGTGTGAAAGAAGGTCCGTTTGTCAGTGTGAATGTTGCGGGGCTGGATGATCAGATGTTTTCCGACACATTGTTCGGTCATCAGAAAGGGGCATTCACCGGCGCGGTGACGCAGCGGGCAGGACTGATTGAAACCGCCCGTGGCGGTACCCTGTTTCTGGATGAAATTGGCGATTTGGATATGCCGAGTCAGGTGAAATTGCTCCGGCTGCTCCAGGAAAACGAGTACTTTCCCCTGGGCGCCGATGCGCCAAAACCATCTGAAACCCGTATTGTTGTGGCCACCAACCGAAATCTGCAGCAGCTGCAGGAAGAAAAAAAATTCCGAACCGACCTGTATTTCAGACTGCAAACCCATCACATCGATATTCCACCGCTCAGAGAACGACTGGATGATGTTCCGCTGCTGCTTCATCACCTCATCCGGAAAGCCGCACAGGATCTCGACAAAAAGCCACCCACCCCACCGAAGGAACTCAGTGGTCTGCTCAGCGCATATCATTTTCCGGGGAATGTTCGAGAACTGGAAGCCATGGTCTTCGATGCGGTGAGCAATCACAAATCAAAAATTCTTTCAATGACCACTTTCAGAGATCACATCGCACGGCATGCCACCGTCGATACGCCAACGTTGCCTGTACTCGGTGAAGCGGATTCACCTATCACCGCGGCATCCCCGTTGTCTCTGTTCAGCACCTTGCCCACGCTCATCGAAATGCGGGAGCTCCTCATTTCAGAGGCGCTTCGGCGCGCTGGCGGAAACTACACCGTGGCATCTCAGATGATAGGCATTTCCCGTTCCGGGTTGAGCAAAGCTCTCTCCCGTAAACCGATTTCAAAGAAACCGTAAGGAAAGTTGTCGCGGAATCCAGTCGAAGACGCAGCCCCGGGATTGATTCGCACCGGAGTGAACCACGCCTCAGGACAGCGACTACTATTGTCACTGTCCCTATTCCGGGAAGATCCTTTTCAGCGCTTTGACAAGGTCATCCGGAGAGTATGGTTTTGGAATAAATTCGCATTCCTTCGCCTGCTGCAAGGCACTCACCCGTTCAATGTTTCTGGTGTATCCGGAAACCAGAATGACGGGGACCTCCGGGCGAATCTCCTTGAGATGAGACAATGTGACGGTACCATCCATTCCCGGCATAATCAAATCCAGCAGAACAAGGGAAATGTCCTCATGCTTCCTGAATTTTTCAATCGCATTTTCACCACCGCCAGCGCTAATCACCTGGCAGCCCAGGGTATTCAGCATTCGAATTCCGGCGCGCAACACAAGTGGTTCGTCGTCCACCAGCAGGATAGTATGATTGGACAGAATCGAAACATCCTGGTCAGCGGACTGCGTATCGTCAAACTTACGCACTTTCATATTCACATTCGACCTCGGGAACCACAGCGTCACCGTGGTACCCGCACCCGGTGCAGACTGCAGATGTATTTTGCCGTTGTGACTCTGCATCACCCCATAGGCCATCGCCAGGCCAAGTCCCGTTCCTTTACCCACCGGCTTGGTGGTAAAAAACGGTTCAAATGCCCGTTGCCGCGTTTCCTCATCCATACCAACGCCCGAATCCCGGATATGAATCCAGATGCCTTCCGTATCACTATACGAAGTCACCGTAAGCGTTCCCCCCGCCTTCATTGCATCCAGTGCATTCAGACAGATATTCATCAGCGCAGTTTCAATCTGGTGCTGATCGCCTTCTATCTGTGGCAAATTGGGCTCCAGTCGACTTTCACAATGAATATTTTTCAGGGAGGTTCTCCCCGTCACCGCCAGGATGTTCTGAATGGACTGATTCAACGAAAACAACTCTTTGGACAGGTTCGATTTGCGGGTGAATCCCAGCAGGCTTTGCGTCAATTGCGCGCCACGTCTGCATGCCGCAGAGATATTGTCGATGTCTTCAAAACTGATGGGGCACTCCCGGTGTTCGTTTCGATGCGCATGGGCAGAGCCGACAATGGCATTGAGAATGTTGTTCAAATCATGGGCCACGCCCCCCGCGAGCCTTCCGATCGCTTCCATCTTCTTCGACTCCTGGAGCATCTCCATCAATTCGCGTCTTTCGGTAATATCCTTGAGCAGACAAATCCAGGTGGCACCCCTTTCCCGAACGTCCGCGGCTGAAAAAGTGAGCTGCAAATATTTTTTGTCTCCATTTTCATCCAGGACAACCAACTCATGTTCACGTGTCCCCCGAGCCCCTTTTATCAACTCAATGAAGCTGGCTGGCTTTGCATCCTGATAGGTCAACACATCCAGAAATGATTGTCCAATGAGATCAATTGGCGAAAAATCGATATGCTCCGCTACTCTGGGGCTTGCTTCGAGTACGACGCCATTTTCATCCATCAGCAGGATCCCATCCCCACTGTTTTCGAAAATAAGACGATACCGCTGCTCTGATTCGCGTAACGCGCCTTCCGCCTTTTTTCTCTGGCTGATATATGCACGGATTCGACTCGCACCGTAAATAAAAATGATACTGGCGATAAAGGGAGGCACAGACTGGATGGAGCCCGCGCTTTCCGCATAAATCCCCGGAATCCGGGAAATTACCAGCACCGAGACTCCCCAGTTCAGAATGAGTACCACCAGCCCCCGTCCAAAACCAAAAAACAGAGTCGCCACAAGAGGTGCAGTAAAACTCAAAACATTCACACTGGGACCCACCATCGGCACAAGCACCCAGAGCAAAGATAATGGAAGCACGGTCAGCATCGCAACAATTGACCACTTCATCCGGTTTGAAATCACTTGCATACTTTTCTGTTCCACCTCAGCTGTGCGTACAGGAGCATCCATCTGACCTGCAACATCGTTGGACGCCCCCACAAGAAAAAACGAAGACGCGTTGCAGCGCAAATCCGCATGTTGTCAACGCAACCCCAAATGGGTCAATGCGGCTCTGATTTCGCGTGGTACGATATTACACCACTTTAAATCAAATACAATTGTCGGATTTAAAATCATGAACGAAAGGAGGGCATTGATGCGTTGAGATTATCCGATGTGTATCTACTCAACCCGGAAAATAATACACGAAGCGTCGCATCCATCGCCATTGCGGAAGTTGCCGTCGTCGCAGTCTTCAAATTCTTCCTGCACTTCGCCATCACCGCAGTACTCGTCAAGCTTGCAGCCTTCGCCGCATTTGCCGTATCCGCCTTCATTTTTACCATCATCACATTCCTCACCCAGGGACACAATGCCGTCGCCACATTCGGGTACACAATCGCTTCTCGCGGTGTCAAAACCACCGAGCGTGAATTTGTAGCTGGACCCCTCGCGACGCCGTTCTGCCTGGAACACCGCAATTTCGTACACTTTTCCATGTTCCAAATCATGCGAGTCTTCCAGATCCTGCAGCGTAAAATCCTGTGCAATGGGCACGTGAATACCACCCAGATCGATTGCCAGCTTTCTATTCACGAAAACCCACACGTCATCGTCACCCACAAATTCAAAGCGCTGGTTGGCGTCCATGTCGTACTTGAACCAGAAACGCACTTCACTGGTAAAAAAGAAGTTGTGATCAAAATCGTAGCCATCCGGGATGTCTACGCCATTGGCATCAAGGAAACTCTCCTCGTAAATCCACATCCCCTCATACACTGGCTCAGAAATTTTGGCTTCGTAGGTATCATTGTCAATACCCTTGCCATCAATGGGGAAGAACACCGGGTTGCCATCGAAATACTCGGGATCATCCAATTCTTCAAAACGCACCGCGCAGGAGTAATCTTTATCGCCCCAGGGTTCACACGGATAGAAGCACAGCATCTCATCGGGGTCAAATTCCACTCCATCGGCGCATGCATGATCGTCACAACTCTTGTTGTCTCCACCCTCACCGCACCACATCGCCTGAACATCCGGTGTCTCGGGATCAAAATCGAGGATTCTGGACCACTGCGTACCGTCGTCCTGCCAACGGTTCACATAATCCCCATCTTCATTCTTCCAGAGTACGATAGTATCAGAAATAACCGCCTCATCGTCGGGATCGTGTGTGTACCAGCCTGCAAAACTTTCGTCGCTTTCAACGCTATTGCAGTCATCGGGATTGGTGCCCGCATCCTCATCACCGTAATCCGGATCCAACTGCGGTTTCCCCTTGTCATTCAAATCCTTCAATATCATTCCCTTTGAAGCCTTCACACAGCCACCGTCCAGTTCCTCGTCCTCGGTCATTTCAAACTGGTTGAAGTCTGGGTCTCCCTCTTCAAAATCTTTATAAATAACGGGGACTTCCATCGATTCACCAAGTTCGATATCTTCGTTACAGGTGAAGCCAGGCTCCACCTTGCAGGTATGGTCACAACCGTCGCCATCAATAGTATTTCCGTCGTCGCATGCTTCGTCACCCAATACCAGACCATCGCCACACTCGGAAGTACACGCCCCCCCGGAACACTCCGGCTCCCGCTGACAATAAATGTCACATCCGTCGAAAGGCAGTTTGTTCCCGTCGTCACAACCTTCCGCGCCTTCCTGCTTGCCATCCCCACATTTGGTATGTTCGCACACACTGGGAGACCCTTCACATTTATAACCGATTTCTACCTTACAGGTGGCACTGCAGCCGTCGCCATCATCGTTGTTGTCATCGTCGCACATTTCCGGCAGAGAAACTTCGCCGTCACCACAGCGGGCCATTCGATGACACGCAAAGCCGGGAGGCTGACACGACCAACCTTCTTCCACTTCCTCGCAATTGGATGAACAGCCGTCATCGCTCTCGGTATTTTTGTCATCACATGCCTCTTTTTCACCCAGAACCCCATCACCACAAACATCTCCATCCCCATCTCCATCCGAATCACTGTCCGAATCACTGTCGCTATCGCTGTCAGCATCCGAATCACTGTCGCTGTCAGCATCCGAATCGGCGTCGCTGTCGGAATCGGAGTGACTGTTTGTCAACCCCGGCTGGAGGGGGTCACTCCCACAGCCAACGACCCATGCTGCCAGCAAGCCTATTAAAATTAAGTAAATAAAACGTATCATTGATTACCTCCAAATAATGCCGCGTAACAATGCCTCAGCAGCAATGGAATATTTGTCTATGAAACATGCAATCTGAATAATGAGACGGGGTTTAAAATAATTATTACGATTGTGTCTCAAGCCAAACGCACTTGAGCAAATTTTAACATAGTTATAATTCGGAAAAAAGTGCAATCTGGCGCGAGTGTCCGGCTCTTCCAGCATTTTTTGAATATATACGACATATTACGAATCAATTCGGGCTTCAGAAATTGGAATTTTTCCACTCGAAAACCGTTTTTTAGACAATCTCATTAAAAAAAATGTGAATACACGGAAAAACAATGTCCGTTCTGCATCCATCCACCCCCTCGGCAAAAGGGCCAACTTTAAACAAATAGACACTATTTTAATTAAAAATGTAAATCACGAAGGACTGAATATGGATTTATTCAACGATGATGTTGCGGCAGGATGGCGGACATTTGTCCCCTTTCTGGAAATTCCCATCATCGCAGTCCTCATATGGTTTCTGCACGATGCCGTCTCCACAGAATTCGCTCAACTTGCAATCAGAAGTGCATCCGCCATATCCGCCGTCATTGATCCCATCGTCGCACTGTTCTCCCAGAGACAGTACACCGTCGCCGCAATCTGGTCTGCAATCACTCCGAGCCGTATTAAATCCACCAAGGGTGAGCTTGAAAGAGGATCCTTCCGGTTTGCGTTCCGCATGAAAGATGTTTATCCGATACACACCACCATCGGTCATACCGTAATTGTGTGTACTGTCAATGACCACGCTGCCGTCTTCAGGCACATGTACACCCCCAAGATCAACGACCAACTGTCCATTCACGAATACCCATACATCGTCATCGCCGGTAAAATTAAGTTTGGCAGTCTTGTCCGCTTCATACTTGAACCAATAGGTAATCTCCGAAGTGAACGCAAAATTGTGCATTACCTCTTTACCCAGCACTGCCTTTTCCCAGGGCCAGCCATCGTATCCATACTCTTCCGGGACCTTCGCCGGTTCCTTCTCGCTGCCAATATCATCTATCGGGAAGAACAGCGGATTTCCATCATAGTATGTCCTTGGCGCGCCATATTCGCACACGTCAAAGTTCGAAATCCCCATGGTGGTATTGTTTTGTCCGCAGGGATTCACGCATTCGTACCCCTCAACACCCGCAGCAAGATTCGGACAGTCATCACAGGTGCCCGGGTTGGGAGACGTCAGACAAGTGCGGTTTCCATAGTCGTGGGGACATGGCGATGAACAGACCCAGTCCGGATACTCTTCAACGACGTCCGGGCATTCCAGTTCGCAATCAGCATCTTCGAGGAATGTGCAATCCACCACTTCCGGTCCCGCTGCGCAGAACGTCAACTTGACATCATCAATAAACACCCACTGCTCCCCTTCTTCGCCATACTGATTCACGAAATTGCCATTTCCATCGGGAAAAAGCACAATCTGTCCCACTTTTGATGGCGCCTTATTGTACCACTCCGAGAATGTGGCGGCAGAGGTCACACAGGCGTCCGGATCCACATTTCCGGCAAGAACGGGCTTCCAATCGTCTCCAATCCGATCTTCCACCATTCCCTTCACCAGCGCATCACAGTCTTCGCCCAGGTCAAAATCCGGGTGGCTATTCGGAAAATCCCGGAAAATAGCATCAATCACAAGAGTGCACTTCTCATCATCAACGCAACCTTCCTGTTTGCATTCATAGCCAACCTCTGTTTCGCATTTACTGGAACAGCCATCCCCATCGATCTGATTTCCATCATCACAATCTTCTCCCAGCACAAGACCATCGCCACACTCAGATGCGCATTGGCCATCCACACAATCGGGTTCTTTCTGGCAAGTGGATGAGCAACCATCAAAGGGCTCCGTGTTGCCATCATCGCAACTTTCAGCGCCTTCCTGCTTTCCATCACCGCAGATGGTCGCCGTGCACTTGCTCGGCTCCCCTTCGCATTTAAAACCAATCTCCACCTTGCAGAAGTCGCTGCATCCATCTCCGCTATCGGAGTTACCGTCGTCGCAGAGTTCCGGCAGAAGAATGTGGCCATCGCCGCATATCGCCATCTTGTGACATTCTCTTCCCGGCGGATAACACGAATACCCTTCTTCCACTTCCGTGCAATCCCCGCTGCACCCATCCCCGGCATTGGTGTTCTTATCATCACACGCCTCATTGTCATCCAACGCCCCGTCCCCGCAGTCTCCGATCGCGGGCATGGTATCGCTGTCCGAATCGGTATCGGCGTCCGTGTCCGAGTCCGAATCAGTATCGGCGTCCGTGTCAGAATCTCCATCCGTTGGAGAAGGGGTGTGATGGGTCTGCGCGGCGTCCTTTTCGCACGCAAACAGAAAGTACCCAAGCAAACCAAACAGTATCCATATTTTCAATCGCGACATTTTAAGAACCTCCGAATCCATCTTTTAACATATATATCAATTAAGACTCTCCTGCCAATTGGAGTGCTGCTGCTGATTATAATACGAAACCCCTATTTTACATGTGTATTTTTCAACCAATGCCAGAATTCAGAACAAAATTAACGCTCTCAAACGATCATCCGGTTGAAACTGAGGTGTCGCGGACCGCAGATTACAGGCCAGTAAGTACAACCGGGATTGAAAAAGGATTAAAGATGAGGAGAAGCCGTATGTGGGGAATTCACGGGAGCGTTATTTGATGAAAAGCATTTCCTGATAAGTGGGCAGTGGCCACAAATCGTCAGCAACAATACTTTCCAGCTTGTCGGCAACCCCGCGAACCGCCAACATGGCAGGAATTACCTTGTCGCAATAGAACTTGGCTTCCGCCATCGGTGTGCTGCCTTTTTTGCCATCCATGACTTTTTTCAGCGCCGCAATGCTGTCCTGAAGTTCTTTCACCAGCGCGGTTATCTTGTCGAGGGTATCCGTGTCAAACTTGTACCCAACTGCTTTGAGGTGGGCGCAGGTCCTGGCCAATTCACACTGGTAGCGAACCGCAGCCGGGAAAATCATGGTTTGGGCGACTTTGATCACCAGATTTGCCTCAACATTGATGGTTTTGGCATACTGCTCCAGATATGTCGCCTGGCGGCTCTCCAGTTCCGTCTGGGAAAGCACTTTGTATTTTTTGAAAACGGCAATCGTCTGCTTCCTGGTGATTTCAGGAATGGCGTCCACGGAAGTTCTCAGGTTCGGCAGACCGCGTTTGGCAGCCTCTGCGTGCCATGCTTCGGAATAGTTGTCGCCATTGAAAATAACTGCCTCGTGCTCCTTGACCACTTCAGCAAGCACCTTGGTGACTGCATCATTGAGTTTGGCAGGGCTGTTGCCCACCAATTTTTCAAGTTTGGTGGCAATATAATCCAACGATTCAGAAACGATGGTATTCAGGGTTACCAGTGGACCAGCGATGGACTGGGTGGAACCGACAGCGCGGAACTCAAAGCGGTTTCCGGTGAATGCGAAGGGGCTGGTACGGTTGCGGTCTCCGGCGTCCTTGGGAATCGGCGGCAGGGTATCCACGCCAAGCTTGATGGTGGATGCCTTCTTCGAAGACCTGGCACCGCCAGCCTTAATCTGCTCGAACACATCGTTGAGCTGCTCACCCAGGTACACGGAGAGAATCGCCGGAGGTGCTTCATTGGCGCCCAGACGATGATCGTTGGAAGCAGTTGCGGCGGAAGCGCGCAACAGTCCGCCATGCAGATGTACCGCACGAACCACAGCAGCGCAGAACACCAGGAACCGGGTGTTTTCGTGGGGTGTATCACCGGGATCGAGCAAGTTGCCCACAACGCCATTTCCGAACGACCAGTTGAGATGCTTTCCGGAACCATTGATGCCGGCAAACGGTTTCTCGTGCAGCAGACATTCCATGCCGTGTTTCTTGGCAACCGCTTTGAGGGTAACCATCACCAGTTGCTGATGATCGGTGGCAATGTTGGCAGACTCATACACGGGAGCGATCTCATACTGCCCCGGGGCCACTTCGTTGTGACGGGTTTTTACGGGAATTCCCAGTTTGTACAGTTCACGCTCCACTTCGAGCATGAAAGCAAGTACCCGAGAGGGAATTGCACCAAAATAGTGATCGTCGAATTCCTGGCCTTTGGGAGGCTTGGCGCCGAACAATGTGCGATCGGCATTCAGCAGATCAGGGCGCGCATAGTAGAAATTGCGATCCACAAGAAAATATTCCTGCTCCGGACCAGCGCTGGCAGAAACAAATGCTTCAGAGGTTTCACCGAAGAGTCTGAGAATCCGCTGTGCCTGGGCATTCAACGCCTGCATGGAACGCAGTACCGGGGTTTTCTTGTCCAGCGCTTCGCCAGTCCAGGAAATGAACATGGTGGGAATACACAGAGTCGTCCCGTTGGTATTCTCCATGATGTACGCCGGGCTTGTCACATCCCAGAGCGTGTATCCACGGGCTTCAAATGTCTCACGAATGCCACCATTCGGGAAGCTGGATGCATCTGGCTCGCCCTGAATCAGCAATTTTCCGGTGAACTCAGCGATGGCGCCGCCTTTGCCATCGGGAGAAAGGAAAGAATCATGTTTTTCAGCTGTCAAACCAGTCAGCGGGTAAAAAACATGGGTGTAGTGTGTGGCGCCTTTTTCAATCGCCCAGTCTTTCATTGCTGTCGCAACGACGTCGGCGATCTCCGGATCCAGACTGGCCTTATCTTCGATGGTTGTCATCAGCGACTTGAAAATGGATTTCGGAAGCTTCTCTTTCATCACTGCCGTATTGAAAACATTCTGACCAAAAATATCATTTGCAGATACTTCAGAGAAATTCAAGGGGGCTACTTCAAGTTTCTGATTGTTGATGGCATTGATAGCTGCCATCCGTACTTTACTACCGCTCATGGTATTTTGCCTTTCCTTTCCACGGACTTGACTATCCGCACGCAACATAACACTAATTTTGCCGGTAATGATTAAACGTTGTAGGACTGGAAGAATAAGGGCCTTTATGCTTCCAGCAAAATCAAACGCCACTTGTATAATTGTTCTCCAAACCCCAGTCAAGGGTTTTGAATAAAGAAATCAGGCTTTTGACAGGTAGCGGTCGATGGCATCCGCAGCAAGGCGCCCCTGCTTGATGGCTCTGAGTACGAGGGAAGCGCCCATCACTGCATCTCCTGCAGCAAAAACGGTTCCGTTGGACGTCCGAAACTGACCGGAAGTCACAATATTTCCCCGGTCATCGAGGTCGAGGTCCAGGTCGTTCACCAACCCTTCATGTACCGGATGCACAAATCCCATGGCCAGCAGTACCAAATCGGCTTTCAACTCAAATTCGCTGCCCGGCACTTCGTTCATTATCCAGCGGCCATCCTCCTTCACCCAATCCACTTTCACGCATTTGAGGGCCTTCACCGCACCGTTCGCATTCACAAAGGATTTTGTCATGACACTCCACTTGCGATCGCAGCCTTCCAGATGCGACGAAGAACTGCGCATGATTTTAGGCCAATCCGGCCAGGGATTCTCCGGGTCAATTCCCTCTGCCGGTTTAGGGAGAATCTCAATCTGGGTCACAGAAGAGGCCTTCTGACGAAGCGACGTCCCCACGCAGTCACTCCCGGTATCCCCGCCGCCAATCACCACGACATGCTTGTCAGTGGCAAGAATATCCGCATCATCAAATACTTCATTGGATACGCGCTTGTTCTGCTGGCTGAGGAAATCCATTGCCATGTGAATGCCCGAGGCTTCCCGGCCAGCCACCGGCAAATCCCGGGGGTTCCCGGCACCAATGGCAATACAGGTCACATCAAACATCTTCTGAAGATAACGGGCCGAGATATCGGTACCCACTTCCACACCGGCGCGGAAAGTCACCCCTTCAGCCTCCATCTGTTTCAGACGACGATCGATTACGTACTTGTCAAGCTTGAAATCCGGAATACCATATCGGAGAAGACCTCCAATTTTTTCGCTTTTTTCAAATACCGTCACATCGTGACCAAACCGCGCCAACTGCTGGGCGGCCGCCAGACCAGCCGGTCCGGATCCCACTACTGCCACGCGCTTTCCGCTCTTTTGTCTGGGCACCAATGGCACTACCCACCCCTCTTCAAACGCCCGTTCCGCTATCTGGCACTCAATGTGTCGGATAAGTACTGGCTCCTGATGCACGTTCAGTGTACACGCCATTTCGCAGGGTGCTGGACAGATGCGACCGGTAAATTCCGGAAAATTGTTGGTGGAATGCAGGTTTTCCGACGCCATCTTCCATTGTCCCCGATATACCAGATCGTTCCAGTCCGGAATCCGATTATCCAGAGAACATCCGCTGCCCTGACAGAATGGAATCCCACAGTCCATGCATCTGGATGCCTGAGTCGTCAAATCATCGGGCGTCAGGAACACTTCCACTTCCTGGTAATCCTGTACCCGTTCCGCGACGGGACGATACGAAACACTTTTTCTTTTATGAGTAATAAAACCCTTGGGATCACCCACGGAATACCTCCTCTGTTAAAGAAGTGCTATCTGCATTTCTTTCCTCAGCTTCTCTCATTCGCTGCAACACTTTTGCATATTCAACTGGCATCACCTTCACGAAGCGGCCGATCATATCTTCCCATTTTTCGAGTATCCACTCTGCACGACGGCTATTGGTCCATTTGTGATGTTTCTCAATGAGTGAGCGAAGCAAAGCCACGTCCTCTTCACGCCAAACGTTCTCCAAATCCACCATCTCAAGATTGCAGTTGGTGTCAAACAATTCCATTTCATCAAATACGTATGCAACACCGCCACTCATCCCAGCGGCAAAGTTGCATCCGGTAGTGCCGAGCACCACTGCCGTTCCACCCGTCATGTATTCACAGCCGTGATCGCCCACGCCTTCCACAACCGCAGTCACACCACTGTTGCGAACACAGAAACGTTCCCCGGCCACACCATTGAGGAATGCTTCCCCGCGAGTGGCGCCGTAGAACAACGCATTGCCCACGGCGATATTCTGATGTGCTATATATCTGGCGGCTGCAGGTGTCCGGACAATAATCCGTCCACCGCAAAGTCCCTTGCCCAGATAGTCGTTGGTATCTCCTTCAAGATTCAACGTGATACCCGGTGCCAGGAACGCACCAAAGCTCTGTCCGGCAGTACCTTTGGCGTTAATCATGATGGTATCGTTCGGCAGTCCCTTCGAACCATGGGCGAGAACCACCTTATTGCTGAGAATGGTCCCCACCGTGCGGTTCACATTTCTCAATCTGGTCTCGATGACCACTTTTTCGCCTTTTTCAATAGCCGGTTTCGCCTGTTCAATCAGGTTCCAATCGATATGATCCGCAAGTTTATAGGGCTGTTCCGTGGTCAGCCTGATGCCGGTCCCCTCGGGTACTTTCGGCTGATGAAGGATGGCAGTAAAATCCAGTCCCTGCGCCTTGTAGTGATCCAGTGCGGCGGTCATCTCCAGTAAATCTGAGCGTCCCACCAGTTCCTCAAACTTACGCATCCCCAACTGGGCCATCAGAACGCGGACTTCCTCTGCAATATACATGAAATAGCGAGTGATATACTCGGGTTTACCGTGGAAACGTGCCCTCAATTCCGGAATCTGCGTTGCAATACCATATGAGCACGTACCAATATGACATTTACGAAGAAGCGTGCATCCCATACAGACAAGCACCGCTGTACCAAAGCCGAATTGCTCTGCACCCAGGAGAGCGCCAATCACCACATCCCGCCCTGTCCGAAGACCACCATCCACCTGAAGGCGGGTCCGGTCGCGAAGTTTATTCATCACCATAACCTGCTGTGCTTCAGCGATACCGAGCTCCCAGGGACATCCCGCGTGCTTGATTGAAGACAGTGGACTTGCGCCGGTACCACCATCATGACTGCTGATCAGTACTTCGTCCGCGTTTCCTTTGGCCACGCCGGCGGCAATGGTTCCCACGCCAACTTCCGAAACCAGTTTCACAGAAACTTTGGCCCCCGGGTTCGCGCACTTCAAATCGAAAATCAGCTGCGCCAAATCCTCGATAGAATAAATATCGTGATGGGGCGGCGGTGAAATCAATGTGACGCCGGGAGTCGAATATCGCAGGTTCGCAATTTCATCAGAAACTTTGTACCCCGGAAGCTGTCCGCCTTCGCCGGGCTTGGCGCCCTGGGCCATCTTGATTTGAATCTCTTTTGCATGAGCCAGATAATTGATGGTTACACCAAATCGTCCGCTGGCCACCTGCTTAATCGCACTGTTTTTCGAATCCCCATTGGCTTCCGGAATGTACCGTTTTTCGTCCTCACCGCCTTCACCCGTATTGCTCATTCCGCCAATTCGATTCATCGCAACGGCCATGCACTCGTGCGCTTCTGCGCTAATCGAACCGTGACTGATAGCACCGGTACAGAACCTTTTCACGATGCTTTCAGCGGATTCCACCTCGTCCAATGGCACCGGTGACGTCGACTTGAACTCAAAAAGTCCGCGAATAGTATGTCGCGATTGGGATTCATCGTTGCACGCTTTTGCAAATTCGCTGTAGGCACTGCTGTCCTCATTCAATACCGCGTGCTGCAGCTTGGCAATTGTCGTTGGATTCCATTTGTGAGTCTCACCGTCATTGCGGTAATGATATCGTCCACCGTGTTCCAGATCCATTTCACCAGGTCGAGGATCTGAATAGCCGCGGGCATGACGCGCCATCACATCTTTGGCAACCTCTTTCAGTCCGATGCCGCCGATGCGAGAAGTGATCCCGGGAAAAAAGGCGTCAATAAAGCCACGGTTAAGACCGATGGCTTCAAACAACTGTGCCGAATGATAACTGCGGAGCGTACTGATTCCCATCTTGCTCATGGTTTTCAGGATCCCCTTTTTGATGGCGCTGATATAGTTGTCCACAATCTTTGAAGCAGTCGTGTTGGCCGGAATGTCACCCTGTTGCTGCAGCTGCATGAACGCTTCGAACACCATATACGGATTTACCGCATTGGCGCCACAACCGGTGAGGAGACAGAAATGCATCACTTCTCGGGGTTCACCGCTTTCAACAATAATACCGGCCTGGCTGCGAAGTTGCTTCTCAATCAACTGATTATGCAGATAACTGGTTGCCAGCAGCGACGGAATGGGCGCCATTTTTTCGGAAGCGCCACGGTCGCTGACAATCAACAGAGAAGCGTCATTGGAAATGGCTTCCACCGCCTGGGCAACCATGTCATCCAATCCGTCCTTCAATGCTTTCTCCGAGTCTTCACCGGTCGCATCAAACAACGAGGTGATGGTAAACACCTTGAAATCATCCCGATTCACCTGACGCAGATGGGTGATATCTTCATTGGTCAGAATCGGATGAGGCAGTTTCAGCTGCTTGCAATGCTCCGGAGTTTCCTCGAGCACATTCCGACGACGTCCGGTGAAGCTCATCAGACTCATGACCAGCGCCTCTCTTAAAGGATCAATCGGCGGATTGGTCACCTGTGCGAACAATTGTTTGAAATAATCGTAGAGCAACCGTGGTTTGCTGGAGAGTGCGGCCAGAGGCTCATCATTTCCCATTGAACCAATTGGTTCCTGACCATTCAATGCCATTGGCAACAGAACGGTTCCAAGATCTTCTTCCGTGTAACCGAAAAGCCGCATCCGGCTGGTATAGGTCTCATGATCCATCGGCAGTTTTCTGGATGCATCGAACAGACCGCGCAACTCAATGCGGTTATCTTCCAACCAACGGTGATACGGCTTCTGTCTCGAAATCTTCCCTTTGATTTCGTGGTCCGTAATGATACGCTTTTCCTCAGTATCCACCAGGAACATTTTTCCGGGTTTCAGGCGGCCTTTCTGGGCCACTTTTTCCGGTGGAAATTCCACCACGCCGGTTTCACTCCCCATCACCACAAGTCCATCAGTGGTCACCAGATATCGTGCCGGTCTCAATCCGTTTCGATCCAGCGTTCCCCCAAGAATTCGACCGTCCGAGAAAATCATTGCCGCCGGCCCGTCCCATGGCTCCATAATGGATGCATGATATTCATAGAAAGAACGCTTGTAGCTGCTGATATGATATTTCGGACCAAAGGCTTCCGGAATCATCATCATCATGGAGTGAGGCAGACTTCTGCCATTGAGCTCCAGAAACTCCAGCATATTGTCAAAACAGGCTGAATCGCTGCCGGTCGCATTAATTACCGGAAGACACTCATTCAAATCATCGTGGAAAACGCGGCTTTTAATGGTCGTTTCACGAATCTTCATTTGATTCACGTTTCCACTCAACGTATTGATTTCACCATTATGGGCCAGATAGCGGAAAGGCTGAGCCAGACGCCAGTTAGGCATGGTGTTGGTGCTGTACCGCTGGTGAACGAGCGCCAGTGCTGATTTAACGCGTTTATCATTCAGATCGGGGTAGTATTCGAAAAGCTGGTGGGCCATGAACATACCCTTGTAACAAATCGTCCGGGAAGACATGCTGCTCAGATAAAAATCTTCCCCTTCCTCTCCGAAATGCTCCACTACAAGGCGCTCCGCACGGCAACGGGCCAGATAGAGTTTTCGCTCCAGTGCCAGCCCCTCGAGACCATTGCCGCCAATAAAAATCAGTTTACAATCCGGTTCTGCTTCAAGAGCGATTTCACCGAGACAATCCGGGTTCACCGGTACACTTCGCCAACCGAGAACTTCAAGACCATGAAACTTGACCGCATCTTCCAGAATCTGGTTACATGCCGTCTGAATCCGTTCAATTTTTGACCCAAAAACAAAGCCAACGCCATACTTATTGGTGTCAGGCAATGAAATACCAAGTTTTGCCGCTTCTTCCCGCAAAAATTCATCCGGAATCTGAAAAAGAATTCCTGCACCATCTCCCGTGATATTGTCGGCGCTTGCGGCACCTCGATGGTCCAGATTGAGAAGAATCTGTTTTCCCAGTTGAACTATTTCATGCTGTTTCTCACCTGAAATATTCGCAACCGCACCAATACCGCAGGCATCGTGCTCTCTTCTGGATTCATACAATCCTTGATCCTTAAAATACTCAGACATCTTTTATCACCTGTCTAGTCTCATAGTTCACACTATAGTTATTGATATTTATATTGTATGGCGGAACACTCTGCTCATGGGCCGAATGAGGTGCGTTCCCGACAGCTCAGACCTCGCTCTTTAATATATTAGAATACAGGTTGTAAAGGAAAATAGTCACTGTTTACCGGGAATACAAATATGTTGACCGTGCGATGGGCAACATAAAAAAATCCCGATGAAAACCTCATCAGGATTTTTTATATGATGAATTTCCGAGGGTTCCGCAGAATTCCGACTACTTGTGCTTCGAGTTGTACAGCTGAATCAGCTGATCTGTCAAATCGAGATGAGAAGGTGCCCACACAACCGCACCGCTCGAACGGTCGTAAATCATGGTGTACCCGTCTTTTTTGCCAATTTCGGCAACAATTGTTTCCATCTTCATCAGAATGCTCTGGGTTTCTTTCATTTCTTTTTGCGCCAGTTCCTGCTGAAACTGACCATAACTCTGCTGAAGTTCCTGAACTGCCTGATAGTATTCCTGCGCTTTTTTCTGAAGTGCATCCTGGCTGAGAATACTCTGTTGCTCCTTCAGCTTCTCCTGCATCGCCATAATGCTTTTCTCTTTCTGATCGATTTTCTTCTGAAGCTTATCCTTTTCCTTCTGAAGCTTCTTCATCGCGCGCTTACCTTCATTCGTCTCATTCAGCGCCCGTCTCAAATCGACAAATGCAATCTTCACATCAGCTGCAGATACTTTTTGAGTAATGGAAAATGTCATGGCTGCGCATAGAACAACCCAAAACAGTTTTTTTGTATTTTTTGTTACAGCTTTCATAATCTCCTCATAGTTCGATAGCCCCAGCACATACCGCTTGGACAGCCTGATTACTAAAATATTTAGAAAAAATTAAGTGTTTTCATATAAAGAAGTAAAAAAAAGAACTAAGTCGTCGCCAATCGTTTCAACTCAGAAGAAGTTTCCGAACGTGAACTCAAAAAGAGCGTTGTCCTCGTTTTCATACCGTTTAAGCGGGAATCCCCATTCGAAACGCAACGGTCCCATCGGAGAAAACCATCGGAGTCCAAATCCGACTGAGGTTCTCAGATAAAAAGGATTTTTGTTACAGGGATCGGTATATTTATTGATGCCGCGACCACCACCGGCCTGACACCACGAGTCTTCCAGATTGAAGGAGTTACCGGCGTCAAAGAAAACGACACCATTTATGTTGGCCATCTCAATGAGCGGAAATTCAATTTCTGTGTTCAGCGTCACGCGCATATTGCCCCCGATGCTGATTCCTCCGGGATAGGGCTCGGCACTGGGATTGGCAGAAGTGGGAATCGAAAGCTTGGGCCCCAACGACCAGGGATAATATCCGCGAACATCCATGATGCCACCGGAACGGTAGCGCAAAGAGATGGGGAGCCCCTCATTGTTATTGGAATAGATGAGTCCGAGATTCGCATTGAATCTGAAAACAAGCTTCCACATGAGCGGGAAATACCATTTCGAATTCAGTGTGTACCGGGTAAAATCAAATTCAGACCCCAGATATTTACTCGCCAGTTCAACGGCGGCTGAATTGTAGGATCCCTTCGTGGGAAACAATCGGTTATTGCGCAAATCGTACACGAGCTTGGTGGTAATGGAGGACGTCCACCCCTCTTTGAACAGATATGCCAACGGTAACTCGTAAAATACCTTGGATTGCCGCTGGCCGCCAATTATCAGTCCACTGTTGGCACCGGTATTTATCTTGTCATATTGCAAATCATAACTGAGGTAGAGCTGAAGGTCTCTAATTCCCAGCGTATGCCCCAGCGTCAGCTCGCCACCGGTGGAGGTTTTCGCGTAGTCTGTCAATCCCACCGTTGTATTGAACAGTTTAAACGCCAGCGTCCAGTCTGAATCGAGAAAATGAGGCTCCCAGAAATCGAAATTGAACATCTGTCTCATCTTGGACATCTGGGCCTGGAGCGAAACCGTTTGCCCATTTCCCAAAAAATTCTGCTCGGTAATCCGCGCCTGCGCAATGAAGGTCTCAACGGTGCTGAATCCCATTCCCACCTGGAATTGCCCCGTGTGTTTTTCCACCACTTCGACAGTCACGATGACCTTGTCCTGAGATGACCCGGGCCGGGTGGTAATTTCCACAGACTCAAAAAAGCCCAGCTGGGTCACTCGGCCTTTGGACACATCAATACCGGTCTGACTGTACTTGTCGCCCTCGTAGATCACCAGTTGGCGCCGCGCCACGCGGTCTCTGGTTTTTGTATTTCCCTGCAATTCAATGCGTTCAAAATACACCATTGGTCCACGGGTAACCTCGAGCACCAAATCCACAATACGGTTTTCTTCGTTGGTAAGTGTTTTCAAATCCACATTGGCATATGCATATCCGGCATCCTGGTAATGACGGGTAATCCGGTCCACATCGGCCATCACGGAAGTTCGGGAGAAATAGGCACCACGCTCCGTCTGCACCATGGAGCGCACCCGGCGTCGTCCCCCCAGCAGTTCAATTTTATCGCCGTCGGCATTCCGCTCCACTACATTGATTCGCCCAACCTTGTACCGCGGACCTTCCACAAGGGGTACAGAAAGGAAGATGTAACGCCGATCCACCGACAGTTCCACCCTGGGCGTACCAACCTGAACATTGATATATCCCTGGTCCCAGTACAATGCCTGCACCATGGTCATGTCCCGGTCAAACAGTTCCCGATTGAACTTGCCTGAATCCGTCAACACGGAAAATGGTCCGCCGGTCCGAGTGGCCATGTATCTGTTAATTTCAGCATCAGAAATCGCATGGTTGCCGACAAAGGTAATCTTTCTCACACCGACTGCGGCATGCTCCGAAATCACAAATACCACGTCGAAAACATTTTCACCCCTGGCCGCTTCCAGACGATACGTAACCTCGGAAAGGAAATATCCTTTCTCGACATATAAATCTTTTATTTTCTGAACATTTCTGTGAACGGTGGGAATATCAAGGGGCGTATTTTCCTTGAGGTCGACCACTTCCAGAATATCCTCTTCGTCAACTTCATCGTTGCCTTCAATACGAACCTCGTGAATGGCGCGCTTCTCGCTGAGCTGAAATTTCAGCAATACGCCGCCTTCCACTTCACTGATGTACACCTGAACATCTTCAAAAAACCCAAGATTATAAATGGCGGCAATATCGCGGCCAATGCGCGCCGCGTTGTACTTCATTCCCTTGCGAGTGCCAATATTTGCCCGAATATCGTCGGCGCCAACACGACGGTTACCCTCGACTTCTATGCCAACAACGATTTCGTCGTGGTATTTTTCGCCTATCTTTACAACGTTTTCAAAAGGATTCTCGGGAGTGGCTTCAGACTGTGGGGGAGTAAGCGTAGGCTTGCTCAGTTGCATCCCTCCCCCGAGTTCCTGGGCGCTGCTGACCGCGCTGGCTGTAAAAATCAGAAGAAATAAACCTGTTTTAACTGTTTTTATGTTCATAATTGTCGAGCACAACTTTCGTGTTTAGCCTGTTCCACATCTCCAAATCATCGAAAAACAGAAAATGGAATGCGGTTTTGTACGTTGTGAAGGGCAGTTTAGTCAACTGCGGATCGGATTAATTTTCATTTGTTGGTTTTTTTCGTTGATATTCATAGAATGGGCCAATTTCGAGCTCAGATTCCGGCAGTTACCAGAGGGACGCAGTCTGATTGCCGAGGAAATCGACAAGAATGGTGGTGCTTTTCCACAGAAACAGGACAGCTGCTGCCTGAGCGCCATACCCCCGCACAAAAGAAAAAAAGGACATCTGCCGGCCATTTCTCAGACCTGTCCAGAAGGCCGCTAAAATCTCAAGCAGCAATACCGTGACAAACACCGGCATCGCAACCAGCACACCAAACTGAAACGATGCGACAAAAATATTTGTCACAAGCGGAAGAAACCGTTGCGCCGCGTCACTGATTCCGATATTGCCGAGCGGGGGAATCACATCAATCGCTCGCATCGCGGCCAACGTCAGCGCATGGTGGCCGTCCATCAACAGAAACAGACCAGCCCCAACAACAAAATACAGCCTGCCAAAATATGCGCCATTCTCCGGCGTATCCATTTTCCAGGCACAAAGATTGGTCAGACCACCTGCGATTTGCAGTACGGAAAAAATGAGTCGGACTGACATGCCGAGCAACATCCCCACCAGCAACTCTTTAATGAAGACTATCGGAATCATCGCCACGGTCAGGTTTGCGGAAACCACCGGCGAAACCGAAAAAACGGCAATTGCGGCAGACAGTCCGCCCACCGCGGAAATCGGCAAGGATGCGCCATCAGAGAGCGACACCATCCGGAATGCGACGAAGAAACGGACAAACAATGCGGCGACAACCAGTCCGGCCGCGCTAAAGGGATCCACCATTCACGACACCGCCTGAATCAGCAGATGCCAGACACTCTGAGCAAACGAAACCAGACGGCCCCCAATCCAGGGCCCGATAATCAGCAATGCGCCCAACACCGCAATCATCCGGGCCACATTCCCGACGGCCGGTTCGCTGAGTCTGGTGTAATGGGCCAGCAGACCGGTGAGGATATTTGTTGCCAGTGCCACGGCCAGTACGGGGGCTGACAGAAGAAGAACCAGAAAAAGACCCTGTCGGGATACCTCATACAGCGCCTCAGGAGTCATCGGATTACCTCGATGGCGTGAAAACGATGGGAAACTGAACGCTCGAACTGGCGGAAGCCGGCGGAAAAATCCAACGTCGCACTGCGTCGTTCAGGCATTTTTTCAACCCCGGAAGCGCGGCCCCTGCGCCGGAAATGCGCGCACCGGTAACCGTGCCGGAAGTGCCGACATTCACATGAAATGTTACTTTAATATCATTAAAAGAGGATGCGGTTCCCTTTTTCAGTTCCCGCTCGTAACAGAACTGAAGACTGCTTCGATTTTTAGACACCACCCGATTCATCTGTGTGGAAGAGAGCCCGCTGGCAGAGCCACCGCCATCGGGCCCCGGCCGTTTAGCGCCAGCGCCCGTATTCAGACTGGCCAGCAACTTTTTTTTCCGCTCCACCCGTGAGGCAGCACGGCCCTTCTTCGGCTTTCTGTTTTTTCGTTTTCCGGCCGATTTTTCTTCGGCATTGTTCTCAAGCGCTGCAACCGCATTCACCGACGCCGCTTCCGCTCCCGAACTGCCGGGAGCCGCTTCCCGGTAAACAATTCTGGTTTCGGTAACCACTTTTTCCTTCACAATAGCATCCGGTTCCCGCCCCCACATTATCGCGAACACCACCAGCGCGCCGACACCCACTCCGGCGAAAAAGGTTGCAAACCAGCGAAATCGGGTATCGCGTCCGGAAACCCTCCCCGGAAAAAATGTACTGAAAAAGGTCTGCCTTCCAGGTGACAGGGACCACCCGTTTCCGGTCCCCGGCGTTGGAGAAACAGACGGGCTTGCCATCGATACAGGGGAACCGTTCCCACCAGTCGAGTTCTGAATCTCGTTCAGGGATTCATCCAGTACGGAATCAAATGATGTGCCGTCGTCACCTGCCCGTGAAAACGAATCGGCATACTGCTGCTCAAACACCGAAGTCAATCGGCCCCCCATTCTACAGAATATCCATCAAGTGCTGTTTGATGTTGTTTCTCGTTTCATCGTCCGGACAGTAATGCAGTGACCGCTCCCACGTTTCGATAGCCTTGAATTTGAATCCGGCTTTCTGGTACAGCAGTGCCAGGTTCTTCATGGCCGGAAAATAGTTCGGTTCCAGCTCCAGAGTGCTTTCCAATTCGCGTATTGCCTGATAATTCAACGCCTTCTTCCCCAACAATAATGCCAGATTATAGTGCAACTTGTAGGACAGCGGATCAATTTCGAGACCGCGCTTCAGCAGGTCGATGGCGCGATCCAGATCGCCAGACTTGTACGCCTTAATCGACTGCGCCAGAATATCCTCTGTTTTTCGGGTCAGATCCTCCTGGGCCTCCGCCACCTCGGTATTGTCTTCAGCCAGCAGTTTTTCTACCTTTTCGATAAATTCTGTCAATTTAAAGGGCTTTTCAATAAATTCGTCCACACCATACGAATCCTTCAAATCCTGTGCATACCGCCATCCCCGGTAAATCGCCGAAATCATAATCACCGGAATGTGTCCGTATTTCTTGCTGCCCTTTATTTTCCGGCAGATATCAAATCCGTGAACCTCCGGCAGCATGGCATCGAGAATGATCATATCCGGCTCCTCGTTCTGCACCATCTGAACGGCCTCAAGTCCGCGTCCGGCAGTCACAACATCGTATCCCTTTTCCTTCAATACTCTTGAAATCAGCAGGCGAATGTCATCCTCGTCGTCCACGACCAGTATCTTTTTCTGCACTTCCAGCTCAGGTTCCGGCTCATCTTCGATGGCGCCCATCATCCCCAGTGATTTGGCGGAAGCGTCATCGGAGAAATCCATCTCCAGGTCCAAATCCAATTTCGGGTTTGGCACCGTGGAAATTCTCGACGATACCGAATCGGTTTCAGCATTCGGCGCCACCAGCGCATCCCCTTTCGACGCCCACGGACCCACGTATCTGCGCCCGCCACTGTCCTTTGCCGAGTAACAGACATCAATGAGATGTAACAGCTGCGGTCGTATCGCCACACTGGCAAGTACCGTTCTGCCGGACACAAACTCAATTTCTTCCACTACCCGATTGTCCTCCGGTGTGGCCATGGCAAGGTGAAGCATATCACCGGACACCGCAATGGGCAAAATGACATGCTGTTCCGCAATTTCGCGAGGCAGAATTTCGAGAATTGATAAATCAATTTCCAAAGCTTCCAGATTGATCCCCTGAAAGCCTGTCTGGGCGACCAGCTTCTTCAATCTGTGCTGTATCTCCTGCAGTTTCTGAGCTGCTTTGGCATCGCTGTATGCATTGACACCATCGTGAGAATGGTCCAACGGGCTGTATTCAGTGTCGGTCTTCTTTTCACTGGTCATGCTGTTCTCTTACAACCTCTGCACCGCGTCACGCCCGAAAATTTCAGACTGATACTGGTTTCGCGAAGAGCTTCATCCCACCGATCCCCGGCGTCGAACAAACGTCGACGCCATCGACATCAATCGGACTCAATCTCGTCGGGTTACCGAAGGCCATTCGAAGCCACATTACACACACGATCTATGGACCACAAGCCAAAAAACCAAACCATCTGATAAAATTATACGCTGACAATCCCCGCGATCAAATTGCACAAATACATATATACCCTATGATATTTCACTGCAATGGTCGTATTGATTGCAGAATGGCGGAAACGGTCCCTCTACGCTACATCCCACTCAGAATCAGGAAACCGTTTTCGTTGCGCTCCAGCTCCAGCCGATTGTCTCCGGTGTGGTTTTCCCATTTGGTTTCCCCATTCAGGGTGTACTGAAAGCTCATTGTGTATGTGTATTCAATGTAGATAACGCTGTTCATCTCAAAAATCGCCCGGTAAATCGTTTCGAATCGAATGGATTCAATGGGGGCAAACCGCTTGTTCAACAACTCTTCCAGGCCAGCCTTGTCCACATCATCGTCACCGGAAGGCGTGCCGCTGTTGTCAAAATATCGAGGCGACGCCAGAGACAGCAGCAATCCGATATTTTTGTCTTCAACCCCATGGCGATACCGTTCGCAGAAACTGAGTACATCGCGATTAAAATCGTTATCAAGTATTTCAGTATTGGCAATGTACTGTTTCTGACAGCCACTGCACAACGCGGCTGAAGCAAGCACAACCCAGGAAATAAAAATCAGATGTTTCATAAAATTCCTCATTCCTATTCACAAACCATACATCCAACGGATCGCAATACTAGGTCTATTCCATTAAATTGAAAAATGATTCAACACAAATCTTCATTAAAACGGCAACAGGAAAATCTGCTGTATCACCACCTGCCGCAGAAAACGCGCACATCTGCCCGGAGCGACTGAGAGGCATCCGCAGCGGACGCGCCATGGTTGTCGTCCAGGGCGTAGCGTACTCATCAAACGCGGTCACTTCCGCAATTGCCTGTGTCCCAACCATCCATCGGTAGCGCACTTTATCTCCCTCATCCATTTCCCCATCCACAAATCGCCACACCACCTTTATTGGAGAAAAAGACGACTTCACACGAAGCTCAACCCATTCCAGCGGACGAATTACCTCGGCGTCAGGGGCAATGACCACCTGCTGACCGGAGCGCTGATGGGGTTTAAACGACAAGGTCCCGGTGCGGATGTCCGCAGGAATCCTGAATCGAATCAGACGCCGCCCGTCGCTGCCCTTCTCCACATCATTGCAGGCCCAGACCACATCCATTTTCCGCAGCCGTTGATTTTCGAGCCACACTTCGACCCCTGCCATATCTCTGGCCACCACCGCTTCCAGCCACTCCGGCCGGGCCGCTCCCGGAGAGCGATTCAATAGCCACGTTCCCGGGCGCTGTTCCGTCACGCTGCCCCGAAATGGATGTGCCTTCTCCCCGGACAGATTCAGGCTGACAGGCGCCGAATAGGCGAATCCCGGCCCCCGCACTGACACATCATAGGTACCGGCGGGAAGCCACGGAAATACGTCTGCCTGCATCAGATAATTCGAATTCTGCGTCCCCGGACGAATCCGCAACAGGCGCAGTTCATAGCGCAGGTGCTTTGATGTGCGGCCGAAGCCAATCTCCACCTGCCTTTCGATAACAACATGCCAGTCCTTCCAGACCTTTGCTTTCTGCACACCCGGAGGGGGAGTCAGGGCAATGGGCAGTGCCACTTCCACCGCCATCCGGTTTCCCGGGGCCAGGTGCGTCGGGGCTTCGGCTGACGGTGACACGATTCCCAGGAATCTGCCATACGCCTTCCCGGTAAAACACAGTAGGATTCCAAGCGCAAAAGCTGTCCCGATAATACCGCGCGACACAGTCACTACTCTGTTCGTCTGACAAATACACTGCGGGATGCAACCGAATGCCGGTCATGCCTGGCAATAATCGAAATCATATTGGCGCCGGTCTCCAGGGGCACCTGGAAAGAAAACTTCCGATTCGTTGTGTTCCTGAGCATTTCGTATTCCACTTTTTTACCGCCCACAAATACCAGAAGATCTCTGAGACCATCCGGATGCCCCACATCGCCCTTCACAACAATGGAACTGTTATTCACCACCCGGACGTCATCTCCTTCCAGTTCAATCGAGGGCAACTGAGTGACCGCCGGTGTGTATGCCTGTTTTCCCGCCCCCCCCGGCGCCACCCGCTTTCGGGCCATCCATCCGCTGAAATGATCGTCGAGCTTCACGCGGAAAAAATCCCCCAGCCGTCCATTCACCGTGAACACAGCGTCTTTCTCCGCAATGCCCGCGACTGATGCACCCGATGACGGCGCCATAAAAATGGGCGTTCCCGGCTCCACCACCATCACCGTACCGCTCGCCTCATCCACCTCCGGCATACCGGGGTACACCGAAAATACAAATGTCTGCTGTTGCAGGCTCAACAGCGAAGGCATTTTCATGGGGACCCATTCATCAAATGTCAGCGTGGCTTCCACCGGACGCACACTGGAAATAGCCACCTCCGGCGCCGACAGAACAAACTGGCCTTCCACCGACTCCCCCGGCGCCAATGCCTTGAGCACAAATCGCCCACTTTCAATATCCAGCCCCGGATTGGACGACAGATTCGCTTCGGTTTTAAAGGTGGGCCCTTCTCCCCGATTGATCACCTTGAGCCGCATGGTGAATTTCTCTCCCGGCTCAATGAATCCGTTCCCATTGCCATTGTCCTGCACATTCCACTCATACACCAGACGCGGTATTTTCCTCCCGCTCACCTGCACGCTCACTTCCCGGTCATCGGGCACTACACCCTCTGCACTGAAGAATGTCACTGACATCGGGTCAATTCGCGACATGGCCACCGGAGGCAACGACACCGTCGCCGTCCATTTGCGGCTTTTCCCGGGCAGGAGCTTACCGAACACCAAATCTATGTCGGACAGGTACGGATTGTCACTGACCGTTTTCGCCCGAAGCTGATGCACCGGTTTTTTTCCGGTATTCTTCACCGTCACAGTAAATCGAAAATCCCGTCCGGCCTGTGCGGTATTGTCCAGCGAAATGGTGGCCCTGAGGGAATCCGCAGGCACCATTTCTTCCGGCGTCGCATCCACCTCGCCATCCGGCCTCTCCCAGTCCACCCCAAGCTTCGACAGCGCCTTGCTCACCTCTTTCTGCTCTCCCGCTGCCATCTCCGATATCATCTGACGCGCGGTCACCAGCAGTTCCGCCGTTGTAACCCCTGTCGCCCGACTGACCACCCGACGGGCAAACTCCGTTTCATAGCGACTCCGATAAGACTTCCGATCCAAATCGTCACTGTAACACTGCCTGAACAGCGCCATATCCTCCTGGCGTTGCTTCGCCGACACAAAATACGGCATGCGCAGCGCGCCCGGTCGATCGCCCCGTTCAATTCTGGATGCGCGAATCAGATGGGAGTCCAGACTGGCCTCGGAGAACGACTGCTCCCGATGAGACACCAGCATTTCCTTGCGATCGATTACCGATGGGGCAAACGAAATATCCGGAGCCACTCCCACTGCCTGAATCGAAATATCGCCTGGAATCAGGTATTGCTGAATGGTCAGACGCAGGGCGCCACCGTCCGGCAACGAAATGATGTTCTGTACCGACCCCTTGCCAAACGTGGTATCCCCAACCAACAGGGCGCGACCATGATTGCGCAGTGCTCCCGATAAAATCTCCGCGGCAGACGCCGTGTACCCATCAATCAGAATTGCAATGGGATATGCCGGCTCGGTGCCGTCCGCATCCGCATTGGTGACATCTCTATCCCCCGGATTGCGACCGGCCGTGGTGACCAGCGTCCCGTTGCCGATAAAAAGATTCGCGATATCAATGGCCGCCTCCAGCAACCCGCCGGGATTGCCTCGCAAATCCAGCACGAGTCCCTTCATGTTCTTTTCATGCAGACTCTCCAGTGCATTTTCCATCTCCGTGGCGCTGCTCTGCTGAAATGCCGATAGCTCGATATAACCAATGTTGTCCTTCAGCATCTTCGATTTCACACTGTCTATCGGAATCCGCTGACGCACAATGTACAATGTCTTCCGGGTCCCATCCTTGCGCAGGATACCCACCTTCACCTTGGTGCCCCGCTCTCCCCGCAGTTGATCCGCCGCTTCTGACGTAGTGATATTCACCGTGGAATCATCTTCAATCCGAATAATTTTATCGCCCACCTTCAACCCGGCCTTCTGGGCTGGGGTCCCGTCAAACACCTCCACCACAGTCAGCTCGCCGTTGCACGGTTCGCGATAATCGGTGGTGATGCGAATACCGATTCCCTCAAACGCCCCGCGGGTACTCATGCGCAGTTCCTCCCATACATCGGGAATCATCGCGCTGGTATGCGGGTCCAGAGTTGCCAGCAACCCATTCACCGCCGCATATTCAATGGTCTGATAATTAATGTTTTCATCGCGTGGCAAATTCTTCTGCAAAAAGGCAAATATCCGATGAAATGCCCGGGAGAGCCCCCAGGGGCTGTTCATCGTTCCCAGAGAAAGCGAAAGCTGATTGCCCGGTACCTCAATCAGGGCCTGTTTATCCCCATCGTAAGTCACCTTGATTTCCGCCACGGCCTTAATCAACTCGTCCATCGCCCCCCTGAACATCGACAGCGGTTCAATGCGCTCCGAATCGTAATAATCTTCCATCACCGCCAGAATGGTGCGGTCCATCACCTCTGCTCTGGCCAGATCGTGTTTGGTGCCCTCTGAAGATTTCAATGCTGTCCAACCGTTCGTCGACGAAAAAATCGCGCCGAGTACCGCAATGACAACCAATAAGCGAAGACTCATACTGTTCATTCCCAATTCCCTCATTAGTAACCTTTTTATTGAAAAGGCAAAATTCAAACCGTTTCCTGTAAGTGACCGAAAAATCTCTATAGCAGCTATTGACCTAAATCAAAAGAAGTCATAAAGAAACATCGTCTAATTATGACAATAATCTGAATGACTATTTAATATTTACCACATTAATTTCGCGAGGATGGCGGAACTAGGCAGACGCGCTGGATTTAGGTTCCAGTACCCAACGGTGTGGGGGTTCGATTCCCCCTCCTCGCATAAAAAAAGCCCTGAAGGTACTTCAGGGCTTTTTTTATGCTCGCGGCAGCTTATTTTGCGGAGCAAAATGAGCGAGAGCGAACGCAAACTATCCCTTCCTTTGATCTCCATCACTATTTCAGGGCTTTTTTTATGCTCGCGGCAAATCACCGCGACTTGTTCGCGGTACCCGGCAACATCTTTTCGAAGAAAAGGTGTGAGAGGGATTTTTTGCGGAGCAAAATGAGCGAGAGCGAACGCAAACCTGCTATTTCTCTTAAAGTCGAAGATCCGCCGAAGCGCCAAAGGCGCGAAGCGCGGACAACCGTCTGCCGTATTCCGATCATCCCGCCACAGCTCGCTCGCGAGCGACGGCGGACCACATATGCCACATATGTCACATATGCCACATTGCACGGCAGAAGTTGCACCCAGGTGCAACTTCTTTTACTACTCTGTCTGGAATGAAAATTTCGGGTTGGAAGCCAATACCATAACAACAATTTCTACGGCTGTCCATAATGAAATGAAAGGAGTCACATGACCACCACCGACGATACTGACACCCCCAACAATGTCGGCAACACAGACACCTACGAA
>JBNKCR010000011.1:0-6548 GCA_050287845.1 Polyangia bacterium | reverse complement strand
AAAAACTGCCGTTTGATTTAAATATAGGTTTTCATAAATGGTTCGGGTTTTCCACTGATGGTGAATTTTTAACAATCAGTATTGGAATTGGCGCTGGACTGTTGTCACCCATTGATATTTCCAAAGGAAAATCATACGAATTTTGCAACGTCAGCGTTTAGATTCTATTTTTCATAAGTTTCCAATTTTATGTACATTTGTGATTTCTTTCATGATTTCACGTCCTGTCGACAGGTGTCCGACCCAACTCGTTTTTTAAAATCACGCTGAACAACGGAAATAGAATGGCTGTTTCCCGTGTTTGGTGGACGGTCCCGGTCTGATAATTTCACTTCGGGGCCAACTTTTCATATGACATTCTGGATAAATCGGGTTGAATACATCGAATTCCGCAGGAGGAAACGGTTTTGATAAAAGTAGAACACTTGAAAAAGAGGTATGCTGCGGTGAACGCCGTGGACGACATCTCATTTGAAATCGGCGAAAACGAAATTGTCGGATTTCTGGGCCCCAACGGTGCGGGAAAGAGTACCACCCTCAAGGTGCTGACCTGCTCTCACAGCGCCACCGAAGGCAGCGTCACCATTGACGGCAAAGATGTTTTCCGCAATGCCGAACAGGTGAAGGCCATCATCGGATACTTACCGGAGAATGTTCCGCTGTACCCCGAACTCCGGGTCATCGAATATCTGAATTACCGGTCGGGCCTCAAGGGGATTGCCCGGAACCGACGGGGGGAAGCGGTGAAAGGCGCCATCGATCGCTGTCGGTTGAGCGATGTGCAACACCGCATTATCGGCCAGCTCTCCAAGGGCTACCGCCAGCGGGTGGGACTGGCCGACGCCCTGCTGGCCGATCCGAAAATTCTCATTCTGGACGAACCCACCATCGGGCTGGACCCCAATCAGATTCGCGACGTGCGGGAACTGATCAGGGAACTGGGAAAGGAACGGACGGTCATCCTCTCCAGCCACATTCTTCCCGAAGTGGAAGCGGTCTGCTCCAGAGTCATTATCATCAATCGGGGAAAAATCGTGGGACAGGGAAATCCCCGTGAACTTCGGGAACGATTGCACCGCAATGAACAGGTCATCGAAGTGGAGGTCAAGGATTCCAGAGGGGTTGCCATACGGGCATTCAACAGCATCGAAGGCGTGAAAAAAGTGACCCGGCAAAAGGAAGAAACCATCTTGCGGATTGTGCTGGAAAACCGCCCCGATGATCAACGCGATCTTCGGGAAGATATTTTCGATGCGGCAGTGGAACACCGTTTCAAACTGCTCTCCATGCATCCGGTTTCCCACAGTCTTGAAGACATTTTTGTGGAAATTATTATGAATGAGAATGAATCCCATACTGAGGACGAATCCAGTGACGACCGGAACGGCACCGGGGCCGGGGGGAATGCAGAACCGGAAAGCGACACCGGAAAGGAGGTATCTCCATGAATATGCTGTGGCAAATCAGACGCGAATTCGCAGCGTTTTTCTATTCTCCGGTGGCCTATGTGGTCATTGGCGCCAGTGCGTTGCTCAATGGCGTGATGTTTTATCTGATTATTCTCTTTCTCTCCCAGTCCGGTCCCGCCCCCGGCGCGCCCATGGAGATGCTCTTTTCGTGGGTGCTGTTCTGGCTGGTGGTACTCATACTCACTCCCCTCATCACCATGCGCTCCTTTGCCGAAGAGAAACATGCCGGCACCCTGGAAACATTGATTACCGCGCCCATCAATGATGTGCGCATTGTCATGGCCAAATATCTGTCGTGCCTGACCCTCTACACCTTCATGTGGCTGCCCACCGTGCTGTATCCGGCACTGCTGGCCCACTACGCCACCATTGATATTGGCCCGGTCCTTTCCGGCTATCTGGGTACTTTCGGGATTGGCGCCATGCTCACCGCGGTTGGCATTCTCTGTTCCGCCCTCACGAGAAACCAGATTGTCGCCGCGCTGGTGACATTCGGTGTGATGATGGCCCTCTTTCTGGCCGGTCTGTTTCGCTGGGTGGACGGACTCTGGGCCCAGCCTGTTTTTGAATACGTTGATTTGATGGGGCACATGGAAGACTTCGCAAAAGGAATCGTGGATACCCGACGGTTGATTTACTACGGGTCCGTATCTGTTTTCGCGCTGTTCGTTACGGTGCAGGTGCTCGGCAGCAGGAGGTGGAACGGATGACCCCCCGAAAATTGCATATTTCATCCAATGTAATGATATCGGTGATGGGCCTTCTGGCCATTGTCATCATGGTGAACTACATTGGCACGCGTCACTACAGACGACTGGACTGGACGGCATCGAAACTGTACACCCTGTCGGCCAGAACCAAAGCCGTGGTCACTGGCATCCGACAACCGGTTACGCTGTATGTCCTCTGGTCCAGAACCGATCCCCTGTTCGGTCACCTGGAAGAGATCCTGAAAGGATATCAGCAACTCAATCCGGACCTCCATCTTCAGGTGCTCGACCCCGACAAGGATCCGGAGCAATTTCAGCTCATTCAGAGCAAGTACGGCAAAATGAAAGTCAACGAAATGGGGGAAACCGGTCTGGAAGCGGGCATATTCATGGTTGCCGGCGACAATGTGAAGTTTCTGCCATCCAGTTCCTTTCAGGAATTCGGCGACGACCTGAGCACATCCGATGCCCCCCCGAAAGTGCGGTTCAAGGCCGAAGGCGAACTGACCTCCGCGCTCATCAATGTGACATCGAAAAATAAACAGACCATCTGTTTTACCCAGGGACACGGTGAATGGAAATTTGAGGGGAACGACAGAGATTCCCTCCGCCACGTCCGGAAGGACCTGACCCTGGACGGGTTTATAACCAGGTCAATTGTTATCAGCGAAGACGGGATTCCCGAAGACTGCGATGCCGTTGTGGTTGCCGGCCCCAAAAGCGCATTTTTAAAAAGTGAAGCCGACATCCTGCAACGGTGGTTTACGGACGGTGGCAGAGTGATGCTGCTTCTGGACCCCACTTTCGAAGGGGACAAGTTTACCCCCACCGGTCTGGAAGCCCTTACCGCGGACGCCGGCATTGAGCTTCGAAACGATTTCATTCTGGAAACGGAACCGCGCAGACTGGTCACCGAAACACCGGTCACCTTCATTGCCGATCGATTTTACAACCATGAATCAGTGCGCCATCTGGCCAGGGCCTCCGGCGCCCCGTCTCCGGTGATTTTTTCCATCGTGCGCTCGCTCAAACAGCTGGAAAACAAGGAAGCTGTGTCAGATATTCTGGCCACCACGTCACCGGTCAGCTGGGGCGAAACCAATCTGGCGTCCATCCAGGGCGGCGATATGGCGCCGGAACAGGATGAGTTCGATACAGAAGGCCCCCTGACCATCGCCATGTCCAGCATTAAAGGCACCACCGATGGCAGGGAAGCAGGGCGAATGATTGTGGTGGGCGACAGTGATTTTCTCAGTGAAGAGCTGTTCATCAACGCCGGACTCTTCAACGCGGACTTCTGGTCTTCCATGGTGGGCTGGCTGACGACGACCAAAGCATTGATTTCCATTGACGCCAAGGATCCCGAGCAGGTTCAACTCCTCATCACCGACAACGATTTCGCGAATATTCTCACGGCGCTGCTCATCGAGATTGCCCTGATCGCCGTGCTCGGTACTGTTGTCATTCGAAGAAGGAGGAAGTAATGAAAAACAGTACTGTCCTCACAATTCTTTCCATTGCCCTTCTGCTTCTGGCATACATCGCCTTTGTGGATGGGAAATTGATGTCCACCGACGAAAAAAAGGCGAGAGCGGAAAACGTGTTTTCAACGCTGCGGGCGGATTTGATCGACAGCATCGAGCTTGAAACCCCCGGGGGAAAAGTGGTTCTGGAAGCCGGAGATGCCGACCAGGGCGAAGAAGCCGTCTGGCGCATCACCCGTCCGACGCCCCTTAAAGCGGACCCCACCGAAGTGCAGGCCCTTATTTCTTCGCTGGATTTTCTGATTTATCAGCGTGTCGTCAAAGAAAATCCCGCTGACGCGCGCTTTGGTTTCAGTTCACCGAGGGTGAAGGGCGTTGTGCACTTCAGAGGAAAGCAGATTGCATTCCGCATTGGTGCAGATGCGCCGGGAGGCGAAGGCGTGTATGTGAGCACCGACGACGCAGAAGACCGGTTCTTTGTTGTCAGCACCGATTTTCTGGATGCCACCAACAAAACAGTGAACGATCTTCGGGACAAACATTTTGTGAACATCAACGCCGACGATATCACCGCGGTCCGCATTCAGAACGGCGACACCACCATTGATGCGACCCGGGAAGCCGAATCCGGTGAGTGGCAGATTCATCGCAGGGACGCAGTCATTCTGGGCGCCGCATCGGAATTCAAACAACTGATTGGGGCCATCGCTGACCTGAAAGTTACCCGGTTTGTTTCGGACACTGCCACAAACGACCCGTCTTCTGGTACCCGACAATCGAAACAGTCGGTTTCCCTGACCACTTCTGATGGCCAGAAAACCACGGTGACGCTGGGCAACGATTGTGACAGTGATGCAGTGTATGCCGCGGTGAGTGGGCAAAGTGCCATCCATTGCGTTAAAAACGCCATTCGCACCATGCTGCAGAAATCGCAGGAGCGGTATTTTGAAAAACACCTGCTTTCCACGAGCCCGGACGACATTGAATCCCTTGCCCTGAAAAACAGTGCCCGGGAAACCATTCTCCGCAAAAAGGACGGCAGCTGGCAAGTCTCCGGTCTGGATGCTGCGGATGTCAGCCAGACCGAATTTTCTGCATTCTTTGAAGCGCTGAAAAATAGCCGCGCTGAAAAAATCATTTTCGCGCCCGGCAGCGAAAGCGCCGACGCCGGAGAAATGGACAGCGAATCGGTATTGCTCCCCTCAGAAGATGCATCGCCGATATTGACCGCAACCATTCACCGGACGGAAGGGACGAAGCAGTCGCTCTCGCTATTCGGGGAGCCGGGACATCCCCGGACGGTGTATATCAGGCGGGACGGATACGCTGGCTGGCTTCTGTTTTCAGGGGATATTGTTTCGATGTTGACCCCCCATGCACAACGGTTTCGACGTAAGGAACTGGAACACTGTCATGGGGAGGATGTCCTGAACATGGATATTGAATCCAACGGTCTGCATCAGTCCATTGCGAAGACCGACGACACCTGGCGCATTGACACTCCGGTGAAAGCGGAAGCGGACAGGGGGAATGTGGACAAACTGCTGGAACTGATGTGCCATACCCCGGTGACCGCCTATCCCATGGTGGAAAACGATCCGTTCGGGGATAAAAAGATGTTGGCCGTGGTCACCATCACGTACACCGAGCATGTGGAAGACAACAACACCCGCGATGATACCGCCACCGGCAAACTCGTTATGGAAATTGGCGCGGCCCATGACAGCAACTCCCGATTTGCCCGGTTCAAAGATCAGCCGAACCTGATTTTCACCGTGGACAATCGATATACGTCATTTTTAAATGCGCCGGTTGCCGCCCGAAATCTGCTGGCGATTCAAGCGGACAACATTGCCCGCGTTGTCTTTGAGAGCGACAGTGTGTCATTTGCCGCCAGTAAAAAGGATGGCCGCTGGCACGCGGATGAATGCCCGGTGAACAGCGACGCCTTCAACCGACTGGTGATTGACTTCGGCGCCGTAAAAGCCATCGAAGCCCACAGCTTCAACACCCGCTTCACGACACAGACGGCAAAGATTGAATTTTACGGCCACCCCGGTGACCCACCGGCGGTGTTGCGCTTTGGGGAAATGATCCCGGAAAACGACGGCATCGTTGCCGCCCGCCAGGACCTGGGCATCTCGTTTGTGCTGCCCGCCAGACTCATCCGCGACATGAAAGCCGCCTGCACCCCCGCCCAATAGCCCCAACCAATATCAACGGCATTCGTTCCGACAATGTTTGAAAAAGCCCTGTAGCGGAGCTGGAGCTCCGCGTTCCCAGAAAAAAACAGAACTCGACCGCCCTGGTATTGTCACCGAGCGGTCTGGACCCCGCACACTTTCAACCCACTACCGAACTCCCGGACGTTGAAGTCACCGTCCCCGGGCCCGGGATGTTCAATCCGGAGCACCGCGGTCCCTTTTGATCCACTGAGATTATCTAAGAGATGAGCGGGTGGGTCTCCCAATTGTTTCGTCTGAAATCCTTTTTACGCCTGATTTCCAGTATGCAAAGCCACATTCCCGTGAGGGTTTTAAAGCAGCGTCTGCCGGCGCTGATTCGGCAGTCGCACAAAGACAACCGTGGCACCTACGGAACCCCTCGAATTACGGACGACCTGAAGAAATTGGGAGAAACCGCAGGTAGACACAAGGTTGCGAGCATTATGCGCAAAAACGGGATTGTCGGACTTCCTCCGAAGAATTTTCGAAAAACAACCGACTCCGGCCACCAGATGCCCGTATGAGCTATTCGAGGTGTTCTGAATCGTTGTGTTTAAGCGGTTTCTAAAAGCTGTGCAAAAAGAATTACCCCGGTATTTGTGCAGTAAAGCGACAATTTGAGGGAAAAGTGGTGAAGATACAGGAAAAATACCCCAGCTC
>JBNKCR010000010.1:0-4181 GCA_050287845.1 Polyangia bacterium | reverse complement strand
TGCGGCGGCAGAGGTGGCGACACCGAACATCACCCAGTCTTTCATGCGATGCTCGTGTAATGCCAACCATCCGTAGAGAACCCCGGCGGTGACGGCCAGAATGGCAAGGGTGTACATGCGGGCTTCGTGGGCGTAAATGAGCACCGCCGGTGTAAAAAGCGTGATGACCCCATAGATAACCGCGCATTTTTCCCCCACCACCCGGCGAACAGGCCCGGCGCCGAGGGCCACCATCAGCACCGCCCCAACAGCGGAAAGCACCCGCAGCGCCGCTTCCGACGTGCCCAGTATTTCCCGCATCAGTTTTAACAGCAGGTAGAACAGCGGGGGGTGATTGTCGGCCATCACGAACGAGATGATGTCTACAAAGGAATGTTCGGTCATTTTCATGGAATAGGCCTCGTCGTACCAGATTCCCTCGTGGGAAAGTCCGGTAAAGTACGCGATGGATGCGGCGACGAGCAGAATTGCCCAGACCACTTTGCGCCCTGTGGGCCATTTCGAAATAGATGTCACCATGGCTTCATTCTCCTTTTTGGGGTTGTGCCGTACCGTTTTTGCTGCCGTATGATGAAGGTATCAGGACGTGACCGCCGTCGTCCACCGATGGCGTTGCAGTTCACCGATGCCAGGAACAATCAACCGATTCCGGGAAAATCCCCTGGCGCCCCTGCTTGATTGAAACGGCGAAACCCAATAAGCTGATTTGATGAAACCAAAAAGTAAAATTGGTCTTCCCCGGGCAAGTCGGGGACTTCTGATGATGACCCTGTTTCAGGTGATATTCTGGACGGTGGCGACGGTGTGGTTTGTCATAGCCGTTTGTCTCTGTCCACATTATCCGTGGTCGTCAATGGGGGTGGCAGTCTACCTGCCCATCTGGATTGCAACCGGTCTCGTGCTCAGCAGCGTTGCGGGTTTGCTCGGAAAAAGACTGAATGTGGTTTCGCGGCATCCCCTTTTGCAGTTCGGTGTGCAGGTGGTTGGTTTCCTTTTACTGGCGACCGCGCACTATGGCACGTGCATGTTTTTCACGGGGTACGCCATGGATGGCGTACTGGACGACATTACCGAATTCAATATCTGGATAGGCATCACGATTACGTCCGCATTGTGGCTGAACGGCGCCATGGCCATCGGGCATCTGATACGCGCAGACAGTGATACCCGAAAAAGAATCGGGTTGCAAATCGGATGGTGGGTGGTGTTTACGATGGTGTTTGCGTTTGGCGCCGTTTTCAATCCGGAGAATGAAAAAACGGAAATGGGGATGATTATCTGGGTACCGATCTGGTTCAATACCGGCTTTTTCCTCAGCAGCCATCTGCTGCTATGGGCCAGACATCTGCAAGTGCTTGCATGGACGCCGATGAAACAGTTTGTGGCCCAGGCCATTGGTTTCACGGTGTTGGCGCCCTCCCTTTTCTGGCTGTACATCTGGTGGACGCGATACGCGTTTCATGCCGGGCCCAATACAAGAATCAATTATGGTGTGGGGGTCTTTGTCCTGTTTGTCTCCCTGCTCTGGACGGCCAGCGTTACTGCGGCGGGACATCTGCAACGGTCAAACCGCGCGCAGAAAGACGCCTTGAAAACGGCGGCCGATAAAGCCGACCTGGAGCTGCGCTTTGTGCGTCAACAGGTGAATTCCCATCTGGTATTCAATGCATTGAATTCCATTCTCGCCGCCATTGAAGAGAACTCTCCCCGGGCATCTGCAATGGTCATGGATTTGTCGCGCCTGCTGCGCCAATCCCTGGAAACACTGCCACACATGGGCACTCTTGGTGAAGAAGTGGAGCGACTGAAACTCTATCTGCGAATTGAAAAGAGCCGCTTTGAAGACCATATTCGTTTTGAGGTGAACGTTTGCGAGAGCCTCTTTGGCATGCCCTGTCTGTCCATGGTGATGCAACCGTTGGTTGAAAATGCAATCCGGTATGGGTACACGGCGGACGGTTCCCCCCTGTACGTAAAAGTTGGCTCCCATTGGAACGACCACCGGTTACGCATTGAGGTAATCAACCCCGGTACGCTGAGCGGAGACAGCCACCGAAATGCCGGTTCGAAAGGAAACGGTATTGGCCTTCACACCCTGCGTCGCAGACTGAATATGGAGTATGGGGAGGCGGCAGCGCTGGACATCCGCGAATGGACAACGGGAGAACAGGCCGAGGTTTGCGCGACACTGACCTTTCCGGCTGCACTTCCCACATCGCCTCCTGAGAAATCAGCAGAGGTCATCCAGCGGGAAGCATCATGACAGAAGAGCGGCATCCCCTGCTACGGGCGCTGATAGTGGATGATGAGCCGCCGGCACAACGGCGATTGATGCGGCTTCTTCTGGCAACGGGCCGGGTGGAAGTGGTCTTCATGGCCCAGAGCGTTGAAGAAGCGCTCCACAATGTGCGCGAAGGCGAGATTGACGTGGCGTTTGTGGATATTCAGATGCCCCGGGAAGACGGGTTTGCCTATGTGGAAAAAGTGCCTTTCGAAGTGGCCATTGTGTTTGTAACGGCGTTTTCCACGTACGCTGTGCGCGCTTTTGAGGTGGCGGCACTCGATTATCTGCTCAAGCCGGTGGAGCCCCAAAGGCTGAATATCATGCTGGATCGCGTAGCGCAGAAAATACACATACATCTCCCCCCCAAAACCGGAAGCGACGATGAAAAAAGGTCGCCATCCGGTGACTGTCCGGCAGACAGAGCCAACAGACTGATTTGTCTGCAGTTGACCGGCGGCGCCAGATTTGTTGTCGAGGAAGACATCGTGTGCGTATTGGCGCAGGACGACTATACCCAGGTCATGCTCA
Source organism: Polyangia bacterium (assembly GCA_050287845.1). GTDB lineage: Bacteria > Myxococcota_A > Polyangia > JAAYKL01 > JAAYKL01 > JAFGXQ01. Next base: position 1,369 of record JBNKCR010000010.1, on the reverse strand, counting down.
ATGACGGCAGCGCCGAGCTGGTGTCGGTGTCGATGCAGAAATGGGAGGAGCATTTATCCGCCCCGATGTTTGAACGTGTCCATCGCAGCGCCATTGCCTCCGTGGGGTTAATCGAAAAAGTCTACCGGCTTGGTGGTCGCTGGCTGGCGCAGATGCAGGGCCTCGCCCAACCCATCCCCATCAACCGTACCGCTGCCCGCCGTTTACGGAATTCGCAGATGTGACGCCCGCCGCTCCTGTCAGCATCGAACCGGTATTGAAGGACGCCCAATGTATCACAATCTGGTGCAGTCTGATTTTTTCCTGAACAGAGCGGTAGCAGAAGCATAACGTTGCCGTCATTTTCAGTTGCAATGACCGTTGCCCTGATCTAGAAATTTGTAGAGGTAACAGAACCCATATTCACTCGATTTCAGGACAACTGCATGACGACACGAACCAACCAGGCCAGACAAATTGACCCACAGCTTGACGATCTCACACTCCCTGCCCTAATCACCGAAGCGGAATCGACCATCACCCTGCAGTTCGGCCGCGCAGAAGCGATGCTCGAGTTCCAATGCACCGGCAATCATGGCGGACGAATACTGTCGTACTCTTTAAACGGCAACGACATTCTGGTGCCCGGCAACGAGTCCGGGATGTTCGGTTCCACCTTCTGGACCTCTCCGGAAAATTGGGGATGGCCCCCTCCCCCGGCCATCGATGCCCATCCATATGAGGTGCTTATCAACCGCGCAGAGAACATCATCACATTGAAAAGCGCGGTGGATGACAATCTGGGCGTTCGGGTGGAGAAACAGTTTTCCGTTTCGGAGAACGCGGACGCCGTTCATGTGGATTACACCATTGTAAATACCAGTGATGCACCCGGTCATTTTGCCCCCTGGGAGATTTCCAGAGTGGAAAAAGGCGGCACCACATTTTACCGCACCGGCAACGACAGGCCCGATGCCGCCAACCGGGGCCACATGGCAATTCAACACCAGGGCACCCTGCGGGCATACCATCATCCCCGGGATCTGACATCGGATGCCAAACATTTCGATACGGCCGGCGACAGCTGGATTGCCCATACCGATGGCAAGCTGCTGTTTATCAAACAGTTCGAACGTTGCATGCGCGCGGCGCCGGGTGAGAGCGAAATCGAGATTTACGCCTGTCCCGATTACGTTGAAGTGGAACAGCAGGGAACCTACACCGAAATTGCGCCGGCTGCGTCCCTCCCCTGGCGGGTGACCTGGCATCTGATGGCACTGCCCCAACCAGCCACGGCAAATGATCTGCAGGCCATGACCGCCCTGGTGGAACAGCGAATCAACCGGAACCGGCAACATCGCCCGAAATAATATTATTCAGAGAAAATCAA
>JBNKCR010000009.1:0-52242 GCA_050287845.1 Polyangia bacterium | reverse complement strand
AGGTTTCTTCGTAATCCACGGGGATGACGGAATCCGGAGCATACACGTCACCGCCGGACCAGCTGGATAGAATGGCATCTTCGAAAAAGGGAATGTCCTGAAGCGTCGCTGCTTCCAGGGGGGGCGACCATTCAACCGGATACGCTGCATGACCCAGTGCGCTGTGGGCGAACACGCCAGTTGAAAGAAACAGTATGACTCGGGAAATCTGAGGCAAATTCATGAATCCTCCTCCTTGGGATACGGGGTTTTCACCCCCATGGGCGGTGTCGTATCCACGTTTTTCAGACTGACCTGGTTTTGGGCTATATGGGTTGGCTATCACTCTTCCCTGTGAGAGTAAAGGCGATTCGCGAGCGCTCAGCCACTGCTGGTGGGGGTTGCAGGGGACGGCGTTACCCCGATGCGGATTACATGGATGCCAGTGCCCGGTTGAATCGCGTTATTATCGACAAAAAAATGGATTGACGTCTTCGGAACTCCCCTATGAAAAGAGCACGCAACGCACGGACGGAGACAGACGGTTCAGACGGGGTGTTCGTCGTAGGTCGTGTTCATATGCATCGGGCGGGATTTGGGAATGGCCGCTTCCAGCAGGATTTTAAAAACAGTGCCTCTGGGGTGTAGCGGCTCGCATCGGATTTCGCCGTTTAGACCATTGATGATGCGCTGACAGATAGTCAGTCCCAGCCCCGTACCGTTGGATTTGGTCGTAAAGAACGGATCGAAGATTCGGTTCTGGGTTTCTTTTGAAATCCCGACGCCTGTATCACTGAATGTCACCAGAACCGCGTCGGGGGCCATATGCTGCGCAGAGATGATGATTTCGTTGGGTTTCCCATCGTCGCTTTCGGACATCGCTTCGGCCGCATTGGTGAGCAGATTGGTGAATACCTGCACCAGCCGTCCGCGGTTGGCCATTACCGGAGAGACATCATCGCAATCGGTACGGATGCGCACCCGACTATCCAGGAATGAACGGGTCATGTCGAGAGACAGATTGACGGCATGACTGATGCTCACCGGTTCCGTCGGATCGTCCGGTTTGGCCAGCTGGAGCAGTTCGTTCACAATGTTCCGTACGTGACCGGCGCCATCGTAAATCATGCGGATGCAATTTCGCACGCCGTCCAGACGGTCATTGAGGGGTTGACCCTTTTCAAAGTGATCGAAAATTCTTCCCAACTGTTCGGCATTCAGCATCATGTACGCGAGCGGATTGTTGATTTCGTGGGCAACCCCCGCCGCCAGCGCGCCGACCATGGCCAATCGCTCAGTGCGGATGAGCTTCTGTTGAAGCTGTACCTGATCTGTGATGTCTCGAATCCAGAATACCGCGTGGTTTTCACTTCCGGAATCTGCGGGGACGGCAACACTCTGGCAGGCAAAATGACGATGACCGCTGGGAACATCGAGTTCGTATTCGTAACTGACGGAATTCCCGGTTTCCACTGTGGCCTTTGCTGCATCGTGATGAATCCGACCCACCTCGGGACCCAGCACATCCAGGATGGTTCGTCCCAAGCTTTCTGATTCCGGGACAGCGAGCAACTGGGGATCACTGGCCCAGATGCGCACAAATCGAACATCGGAATCCAGCTCGAAAATAATGCCTCGCGTATGCGCCGACAGCAGCCGGAGTCGTCCATTGGCATCGTCAAGGGATCGCCGATATTTTCTGAGACGAGCAGCATACAGACAGGATGGGGTTCGGGGATGGCGCAATCGACTTCGAGCGGGACCAGTTTGTTGTCTGGGGAATCTTCGCTTCAACGGGAACCTCCTCAACCTGCTGCACGGCAAAATCTGCTTAAGTTTCTACCGGCCAAATGTTGTAAATAAACGGTGTAAGTCATTTCCCTTATGCGAATTCTACAGTCAGTCAACTATTTTTGCAGGACAGCGCCGTAAAACTCCAACCCCACACCTTCTCTGTCTGCGTCGGTGATTTCGCTTTCAACGCCCAGTACCCTGGCCAGAGGCTGAAATCCTTTTGCATCCGTCATCCATGGATGAACCAATTCTCTGGACTTTTCGAGGGTCAGAAAATGGTAGGGACTGCCCATCTGCGCGAAGGTATCAATGAGTTGCTGTAGCCCCGGAGACATCAAATCCGGGATTTTGGTTTCAAATGTGGCGTACAGTTTGCTTCCTTTCGGCGCCCACTGATACAGCGAATGCATGATGTTCTGAGTTTCGGCTTCTGTCAGAAAACAGGTAACTGCGTTCAACCCCACCGCCACCTTGCTGCCATCTCCAACCATCTCCCGGACAATGGGGGACGCCAGGATTTCTTCGATGTTTCGAACATCCGCTTCGATGTAGCGCGCGTTGGGATGGTTTCCGATGATTTCGGTACCGGTCTGGACCACCAACGGGTCAATATCCACGTAAACCACTTTCGCCCGGGGGGCGGTGGTGTGAATGTGCTCTTCGGTGGGTAATCCCGAAGCAAGGTCCAGGAACCTGTCAAATCCTTCTGCCGCGAGCTGTTTGACTGTGGCGTGCAGGTAATTTCGCAAATACCGCACCCATTTGCGGGTGGATGGTACCAGGCTGAGCATGAACTCCGCGGCCTGACGGTCGGCATCGTAGTTGCAACTCCCGCCCAGTACGTAATCATATACGCGCGCAGCATTGGGAATATCTTTGAAATTCGGATGTCTGGTCTCATCGGTCATGATAGCAATTCCTTCCATCGTAAGTGCCAGAACCACGGAGAAAACAGAAGCAGGGCTGGCGCCCTTTTCTGCTTTCTCCGGGTGCTCCCGGGAGCTAATTGGGTTGCGAATATATCAGTGTGTATCAACGATTTAATCGTACCATTAAACATGAAAAAAAAAAAGACATTGAATCAAAAAACGCAAGTAGAACTCCGGAGGAAGGCAGTGATGTCCGCAGGGGAGTTGCGGTGTCCGGACAGTCGGGACTGGCATTGATTATGCTTTCATATGCGAGTGTTATGTTGACACATTCTTTACTTATCAGCGGGACCATCATTTTTTTTGCGCGAATTGTGGATGTGGGGCTGGGCACCCTCCGGACCCTGTTCATTGTGCGGGGAAGCCGATTCATTTCGTGGTGTCTGGGATTCGTTGAGGTCCTTATCTGGATATGGGTGGTTTCAGAGGTGATTGGGGGGGTACGGGAGCAGCCGCTGCTGTCGATATTTTACGCCCTTGGATTTGCAACCGGCAGCGCTGTGGGGCTGACCATTGAAAAGTGGCTGGCCGTGGGGGACAAATCGGTGATGCTGTTTACCCGCACTGGTGTGCAGGTAGCCACGGCGCTGCGTGCGGATGGGTTTGCGCTGACCGAATTGAAAGGAGAGGGACAGGATGGTCCCATTTCGCTGCTGTATGCCAAAGTGCCCCGAAAACAGGTGAGGCAGCTGGTGTCGAAAGCACGGGCGATGGATGAAAACTGTTTTGTGGTGGTGGAGAGCGCTGATGCGGGATACACCCTGCGGCCGATGGCAGCGCCGCGCACCGGATGGCGGACGATGGGGCGCAAGGCCAAATAGCCTTTGGCGGCGGGAGCATTCCTTTGGGCGCCGCATATTTCACTGTTTTGGTAAAGCATAATCTGGTAATGCCTCTCTCATGAACACGCGAATTCTTCTGATAGATGATGATGAGGAGTTGTGCACGATTGCGGCCAGACAGCTGCGAACCCGGGGGTTCGATGTGGCGTCGGCATTCAGCATGAAGACGGCGGTGGATGCATTGCGCCGGCAGTCGTTCGATGCGGTGGTGACCGATGTCAACATGCCCGATGGCAACGGGATTGAGCTGGCGTCCCATGTCCGCGCCCAGTGGCCGGATCTTCCGGTGGTGGTCATTACATCCTATGGAAACATGGAAACGGCCATTGCCGCCCTGCGCGCCGGTGCGGCGGATTTTATCACCAAACCCATTGAATTGGAGATTCTGGTCATTGCCCTCAACCGGGCGGTGGAAACCCGCAGGCTCAAACACGAATTGAATTCGTTGAAATTGCTGCTCAGTGACAAACAGACTGCGATGCCCGGATTTGTCGGGGACAGTGAGAAGATAAAGAAAATTTTTGCCCTGATTTCCAGAACTGCGGCAACGGATGTGACCGCGTTGATCACCGGAGAGAGCGGTACCGGAAAAGAAGTGGTGGCCCAGGCCATTCACCGGCAAAGCAACCGGAAGGATGGACCTTTTGTTGCCATCAATTGCACCGCATTGCCGGAACATCTGCTGGAAAGCGAATTGTTCGGACACGTAAGGGGGGCGTTCACCGATGCCCGGGCCGACCATTCCGGACTGTTGCAGCGTGCCCATGGGGGGACACTTTTTCTCGACGAAATCGGAGACATGCCGGTGGGGCTGCAGAGCAAGCTGCTTCGGGTGCTGGAGCAGAAAACATTCCGGCCGGTGGGCGCCACCCGGGAGATGACGTTTGATGCCCGGATTATCAGCGCCACCAATCGGGATATCGCCCTGGCGGTGGCCGAAAAGCGGTTTCGCGAAGACCTGTATTATCGATTGAATGTGCTGCACATGGAGTTGCCGCCCCTGCGGGAACGGGGGCGGGATGTGTTGCTGCTGGCCCAGTATTTTGTGGAACAGATGGCAGAGCGGATGGGCAGCGCAGTGACCGGTATCAGCCATGATGCCGCCAGAAAGTTATTGACGTATCCCTGGCCCGGGAACGTGCGTGAACTGAAAAACTGCATTGAGCGGGCCCTGGCCCTCTGCGATGCCGGCGAAATCACATCCGCTGACCTGCCGGAGCGGATTGCGGATGCGCACAGTCTTCAACGGATTGTTCGCGATGATGATACGGTGGAGCTGGTCACCCTGGATGAGCTGGAAAAAAGGTACATCCGGAAGGTGCTGACCATCCTGGGGGGGAACAAGGCCCAGGCCGCCAGGGTACTCGGCATCGAACGCAAAAGCCTGTACCGCAAACTGGAGCGCATGGCACAGTAGGGCATTCCACCGGCTTGCTGCGCGATAGGAACATTTTGCCGGTGGCACGGCAGTTGCTTTGTTCCTGGCCATGAGCGTTTCACACACGATGTCACCGGGGCGTCCTTACTCCATTCTGCTGGCGGAAGATGATGCGGAACTGCGTTTCATACTCAATCATTCGCTGGTGCGGGAAGGGCATGCGGTGCATGAAATCACGTGTGCGGTGGAGATGCAGGAGAATCTTGCCGCCCTGGAAAAAACCCTGCCCCGCAAACGGTCGTTCGATGTGATTGTTTCCGACATTCAACTGGCCGATGGGTCGGTGATGCCAGTGCTTTTCAGGTATCATCAATTCATTGCGAGGTTTCCAACCGTTCTGATTACCTCGGATAAAAGTCCGGATGTGTTGACCCAGGCCCGGCAACTGGGGATAGTCAATGTTCTTGGAAAGCCGTTCGATTTGCTGCTTCTTCTGACAACGGTCCAGCGTGCCGTGATGATGCAGAAAAACTGAACGCGTCTCAAGCCCGGGGATCAATGGGTATTCGGGGCAGTCGGCCCCGGGGTGCTGGCCGGCAACGTGAAGAAAAACGTGGTTTCCTCCATTGGCTCCGATTTCGCCCAGACCCGCCCCTGATGCCGGTGAATGATGCGACGCACGGTGGTCAGCCCGATGCCGGTTCCGGGAAACCTGGCGTCGCTGTGCAGCCGCTGGAACGCCTGAAACAGTCTGGATGATTCGTTCATATCGAATCCAACCCCGTTATCTGTAACGGAGTAGACTGTTTCATCTGTTCCTTCGAGGCTCTGCACGGTGATTCGGGTGATGTCGGTATTCCGGGTGAACTTCCATGCGTTGGATAGCAGATTTTCCATGGTGGCGCGGATGAGCACATAATCGGCGCAGACGTTCATGCGGGGTTGAACGGTGAATTCCGCCCGGCGTTGGGGTTCATCCTGGCGCATGGTCTCAAGGATATTTTCGGCCAGGGTGCTTAAACAGAATGGGGTGGGCTCCAGGGGGCGTTGAGTCAGTCTGGACAGTTGCAGCAACCCGTCTGTCAGTTCCACCATCTGGGTGACGGATGCGCGGATTCGCTGCAGAAAGTGTGCGTTGTCCGCATCGAGTTTGCCCGCCATTTCGGAAATCAGCAGCGATGCATAGCCATCGATTCGCGCCAGCGGTGTACGAAGGTCGTGAGAGACCGCGTAATTGAATGCTTCGAGTTCGCGGTTGAGGGCTTCGAGCTGCTCGGTTCGCCGGGCCACTTTGTTTTCAAGTTCCTGGTTGAGCTGGCGAATTGCCTTTTCGGATTCCATCCGTTCGGTGATGTCCCGAATGGAAATGAGCACTGCCGGTGCGCCCTCCCACTCGGTTTTCACGCCGCGCATCTCCACGGAGCGCTCCGGGGCATGGTGGCGCAGCACGGTTTCGAACGGATCTTCGAGGGGAACCCCATACGGCCAGACCTGTCCAATCAGATCCTTGCGTGCCTCATCAAACAGGTTCTCGGCAGCGGGATTCAGGTACAGAATGTGGTTGTCATCTCCCAACAGAACGATGCCATCAATATTTTTTTCAACCACATTTCTGAAGTGAACACGGGTGGTCTGCACCTGTTCAAGGAGCGCATCGAACTGACGGCGCAACGCTTTTTTTCGGCTTCCGGCCACCTGCGTCTTTTTTTTGTTGTACATACTTCACCTGTACGGGCTTTTAGCACGGTGCGATAAGAAATCTCAAGATGTCAATATCCGGATATACTTCTGGGATGAGTATTTTGAATCCGGCTGCGAAATACGGTGTCATTTTTACACAGCGGGACAAATGGACACGGCGGATGGAGTGGTACCGTATCAGATCATCGGTCACAATGAATATTGTATCATGTGCAGGGTGCAAAGCCGCTCCGGATGAAATATGGCATGGAAATCGCTCCCGGCATGGCCCGTCGATACCTGTGTGAAATTCCGCTATTTCCCCAATGGAACAGGTAATCGATTTTTTTGGGAACGGAGAGGAAGAAAGCAGTTTGGACACTGAAAAAATGGGAAACGGAGAGACGGCTGACAGCAAGCGGATTACCATTTCGCTGCTGGGCACACAGTTGGTGGAAGAAGAGAAAGAGTCGATTCTGATCACCGGACTGGGAGCGATTCGCTACCGGGACGCCTGGTATATCCGATTCAATGGCGCTGACGTATGGCTCTTTGAATATGGGGTGCTGGTCAGTTGGAATCAGTCCGAGAATGATCGGCAGCAACTGGTGTTCAGATTAAAAGGACTGATTCAGGATTACTTCAGACGACCCCCCATTGAGCAGTATGCCTACCATGTGGATTCAACCAGCGACTTTGGTATTCATGATGACCTGCTGGTTATACCACAACAGGATACGTTGAGCAGCCTCGCTTTGAGCCATGCGTTTGCCCAGGCGGCCAAACTGGAGTTTTTTGAAGACAAAGCGTGGCAGGTGATTCAGCAGAACGCCCATATTTCGCGACAGTTGGCCCGCACGGGAAAAGTTCCGCTCAGCAGACGCAACCTGGCCAAGCTCAGAGGCATCCTGTTCGATACGGGCAGCGACATCACCCTGCACTACAATCTGCTCGATACGCCGGAGTTTTTCTGGAACTATCCCGAACTGGAACCGCTGTATCAGAAACTGGCCAAATATCTGGACCTTACGCCGAGAGTCGAGATTCTGAACAGGAAGCTGGCCACCATTCAGGGGCTGCTGAGTATGCTGGCCTCTGAGCAATATCACAAACACTCCGCTTTCCTGGAGTGGATTATCATTGTGCTCATCGCCGTTGAAATCCTGCTCTATTTTCTGAAGTAAGCATGGCTGCGTCGTGAATCGGCGTTATGACGCGGTCCAGGCATTGCCGGCCATGAACCGAATCAGGGCGCCGGCAATGTCGATTCCGGTAGCCTGGGTAATCCCCTCCAGGCCCGGATTGGCATTCACCTCAATGACTTTGGGACCATCGTTGGTGCGCAGAATATCCACGCCGGCCACGTCGAGACCACAGGCTTTGGTTGCCGCCATGGCCAGGGTTTTTTCATGATCGCTCAACTCGGTCATTGACACTTTTCCGCCGAGGTGAAAGTTGGATCGGAACTCGCCCCGCTGGGTGGTCTCTCTTTTCATGGCGCCCACCACCTGATTTCCAACAACGAATACCCGAATATCCTTGCCGCTCGACTCCTTGACATACTGTTGCAGTACGATGGGTTCGCCGTTGTCGAACATCTCTATCACCGATTTGAGTCCCCGTTTGCTTTCGATGATGGCGACGCCTTTTCCCTGAGAACCCGATGGCGTTTTCAGAATGATGGGAAAACGTCCGAAGTCGCGCAGCGTATTGTCGAGATTGCCCGAATGGCTGACTACGCAGGTTTTGGGAATGGGGATATTGTGTTCGGTGAGCACCTGCAGATTGCGCAATTTGTTCTTGGCGTTCATGATGGCCTCTTCCCGATTGATGACATGAATTCCCATGAGCTCGAATTGCTTGATGATGGTTCTTCGAAACTGCAGTTTGGCGCCGCTCAGGTTGGCTCGAACAAACAGAACGCGAATGTCTTCCACCTGCATGTCCCGGATGACAATCCGGGGCTTACTGCCAAATATCATCTGGCAATCGCAGTCACTGAATATGCGCAGTTCGTGCCCATGACGTTCCGCGGCGTCCAGCATCAATTCGTGGGCTTTGAGGGTGGTGGCGGACAATGCGTCCAGTTTTGTAAATACAAGCATATGCAAAATCATATTGTTCTTTCTCTTCCTGTCCGTTCACCGGATGAATCCATCTATCGACGATGTTTGATGCGTCATCGATGAGAATTCATGTCACGTGAGCGATTGGGTGTTGAAGGCGGTGGTGATTCGGGATGGTAGTCCTTCCACCGGATGTTGCCTCTTCCCGGGTTGATGGGGAGCGTATTGGCGGTTTTCTGTCTGGCAGGCGCAGGGGCATCCGGTTTGTCTGAAAATAAGCGGCGAATTTTTCTGATGAGTTTCCAGAGGGCTTCCCGTACGATTCCGAAGGTCTTTACTTTTTTTCCGTTGTTCATGTGAACCGCTCCTTTTTAAAGGACATCCATTTCCGCAATAGCCAGAATCATGCCAGTACGGGTCCCGCAGAAACGTCGAAACGGACCGTGGAAATTGGATGATAACGGATACGGGAGAGCGTCGGGAATCCGGATGCCGGATGTGTCAGAATGACCCAATAAATGATGCCCTGTTATCGCGGGAAATTGTGGCATTGAATTTGATTACGTGCCAGAACGGCATTTTAAATACAGTTGCTTTGTCATTGGGGGTGTCATGCTGGCCGTTGCAGCGGGAGGATGCGGATGGTGTTCAGAAAAAACGAAATGGTTTCAGGGTACTGAAATGAGAAAAATGAAAGTTCTCCCCATGGGGATTCTGCTTCTCAGTCTGATTGTCGCCGGGGGTGTTGATGCGCAGGACACGGAAGCGCCGGATGATGTGCAAACGGTTTCGGATGCGATTGTGGCGGACTCGGCAGATACGGAATCGGCCGATGCGGCGGCGACGGATTCAGACTTGTCCCCATTACCCGAAGTGCCGGATGTGGCGCCGACGGAACCGCCGATTCCCGAAAAGAAGGCGCTTGACCCGGTGCTGCTGGATATTGAGCGGCAGCTGAAGTCTCTGGTATCGGCCCGGTTTTTTGCGGATGCGGATGTGCAGATGCTGTTTGATGTACCCCTGGATGACATTGATAAAGTGGAACAGCGGATTTTGCAGTTGAAGCTGGAACGCGGGACGCTCCGGTCCAGCCGGGAAGACAGGGAAAAGCGGCTGAAAAATCTGACCGGTGAGTTTCCCGAACCGGAAAAACCGGACTCTTTCAATACCCCTCCGGAGGCGCCGGTTCCCCCGGAGGCGCCCGGAGAACCGGAATCCCCGGCAGTAAAACGACCGAAGGGGAAGCTGACACCAAAACGATCGCAGGAATGGCAGGATGCCTGGAATGCATGGCAGACCTACGATGACGCGTTGGCCAGACATCAGCAGGACTTGGAGGCGTATCAGCGGCAATTGACCGAATACGATGCCGCGCAGGCAAGGTACACGGTGGCGCTGGATGCCTGGAATGCCCAGAACACCGCGTATGAAGCCGATGTGAGCGCGACTCGAAAAAAACGGTCGCAAACTTTTACGGAGTTGCAACTGGATTTGGAAACCCTGGAACTCCGGAGTCGGATTCTCGGGTTGAGACTGAAGTATCTCGATGCACTCCACAACTGGCTTAAGCCGTTGACCGCCCCGGCCCGCACGGCATTTCGCGGATTGAAGATGCCCCGAAAAGCGCTGCTGGAAACCATGGCCCAGACAGAACAGCTCCAGAGATCTCTCGCCGCCCTGGCCAGACGGCTCAAAGAAACAGCCAACCGGGCAGAGGCCGGTTCCATGGTGGGACTTCAGATAAAAATTTCTCAGCTGGCAGCCGATCTTCATCAGATGGTGGATTCGGTGCAGCAGCGGGAACGGAAAATTGAGGGCGAGGGAAAGCAACTGCAGCAACTGAGAATTGATCTTCGCCGGCAGAGCGTCGATGTCCGGCGGCTCATTCTGGCCAACGTGTTTCATCCGGAACGGGACCGATTGATTGACGCCGCGTTCCTCGAACATCTGAGTGACATGCGAAAGGCGGCCAAGTCCTGGTTTCTCAGAGACATTGATTTGAATCGCAGCGAATATCTCCGTCGCGAGATTCTGCAAACCGCCCGGAATCCGGAGGATGTGACCAGGTGGTCCGAAGGCGCCGCGCTGCTTGCCCGGATAAAGCCCATCCTCGAAAAACTGGATGTGCAGACAGATGAACTGAATCTGTTCAAGGAACATCAGAAACAGGTGTTCCGGCGCGAAGCGGTGTCCGTGCTTTCCAGCCTGGCCACGGACCAGACGCGGAGAACGGCCTATTCGGTTTCGCAGGAAATTCTCTCCGACATCAGCTCAGACGCCCACACCCTGGCCGACGCGCTGATTCGCTGGATGAACGAGAGGAAGGCCGCGGTCACCCGAATTCCAGAGATGGTGCGGGAGAAACAGGGAATCGTGTTTCTCGTTCGCATTCTTTCGGCGATGACCTTGCTCATTCTCATCGGATTTCTGGGCAGGCGGCTGAGTCGGCCGATTTCCCTGGGTATCCGGCGGTTCAGTACGTCGCGACTTTTCCGGTATCGCCTGGGGCAACTGGTGAAATGGGCCGGGGTGGCCGAGGCCATCCTGCCCACGCTGGTGGTGGGCGCCGCGCTGTATGCCGCGTTGGCCATCGTCGGGTTTTCGGTACCGGAAATCAAATTCACCGAGGTGATTCTCCGCTGGCTGATCATTTATCGATTTGGTGGACGGCTGCTGGAGGGGCTCACCCGGCGGGTGTCCCGGGGACGACCGGCATTCATTCCGGTCAGTGTCACCGTTGCGGACATGCTGTCCGGCACCTACCGGAAACTGGGGCTGGTGGTGGCCCTTGCCGCGGTGGTGCTGGAGTGGACGGCGGACTGGTTTGGCAGTGGCATTCTGCACACCCTGATTGTGTACACCCTCCGGGGATGGCTGTGTTTCTGGGGAATTTGGGTACTGTTTGTCTGGCGCCCCGTGGTGGCAACGTCGCTGGCCGGACGGTATGCAACCAGCGACGACCGACCGACCGTGGGATTGAAATCCGTCATCTGTCGATTGGCCGTCTGGATGAATGCCCATCGCGCCGGCGCCATTTTTACCGCACCGGCAGTGGTTTTGCTGTTCATGGACTGGTTTTATCGTCTGGTGCGGTTTCTGCTGTACGAAGGGGGGATTGTCACCTTCTTTCGCGCCAGGCTCATTCGCAGACTGGTCAATACCCGGACGCGGAATTCAAGTATGCCATTGCCACGCACGCTTCCCGAACAGTACACCCGTGCGTTTCCCCTGTATCCCATTTACGACGAAGAAAACGCGGTGATTCTGCCTCGCCGGAAAAGCGTTGAAAACATTGTGCAGCAGATTGAACGCTGGAAGCGCACAAAGCAGGACAGCTCCCTGGTGCTGCTGGGTGAAAAGGGGGTTGGCAAAACCACGCTTCTCACGTTGCTGGAACATCAGTTGAACGGCAAGGTGCTGCGCTACAGCATCAGTCAGAAGCTTCGCACTGAAAAATCGCTGGTGACTGAATTTGCCACCATGCTCGAACTCGGGGAATGTCCGCCGGTGGTGGGCAGCATCGCTTCCCAGCTGAATCAGGGGGAGGAACGGGTGATTCTCATTGACGAGGGACACAATGTGTTTTTGAGAACCATTGATGGATACGATGCGTATGAATCGCTCATTCGGCTGGTGAATGTGACCAGTCAGAATGTTTTCTGGGTGCTGGTGTTCAACACGTTTTCGTTTGCCTTTCTGAATGCCAGTCGAAACCGGCTGCATTATTTCAGAAAACTGCATTCCCTGCCCACCTGGACCCGGGATGAACTGCTGGAGCTGATTTCCAGGCGAAACCGGCAGACCGGCTTCGAGGTGGAATTCGACGAAGTATTGCTCGATGCCAATCGCAGTTCCACCGGTGATTTCGAGGTCATTGAAGGGGCGGAAGGGTTCTTTCGCCTGCTCTGGGAAAACAGTGGCGGTAATCCCCGGGTCGCCACGTGCCTCTGGCTCGATGCGCTGACCGCCATGGGGGAAAATCGGATTCGGGTGGGGATATTCTCCGAAACCCTGGCCACCGATTTGTCTAAAATGGACACCGAACTGCTGTACGCCCTGGCCGCCATCTGTCAGCACGAGAATCTTTCGGTGGCGGAACTGCGCGACGCGTTGAATGTATCGGTGGACTTCGCCAACTTTGCCATCCGCTTTTTAACGGAGTACGGACTGGTGGAACCCAAACATACCGATGCCCGGCGACACACGCTGGCGCCGAGATTTTATCCCCAGGTGCTGAAGCTGTTGCGCGGTCATCACCTGCTCTATGAAAAGGAGTAACCCATGCCGGATGCGGGAACTGGAAATATCATGCAATCGTTCAATCCGGGCGCCATCCCCTGGGCGCTGGCGTGGATACTGGGGGCATTCGTTGCCATGCGAATCACCCGCCGGGGAATGCGCACCCTGAGTGAACGGATGGCCTCCCATCGGTTGACCATCAAACAGCTGGATACCCTGCTTTCATTTCTGGTGTATCTGGCGGCGTTCATCATGGCCCTCACCAGCCTGTTCACCCTGTCGTCCGAGGCGTTGCTGGCTCTTTCCGGCACCATTGCGGTCACCACCGGGTTTGCGTTGAAAGATGTGGCGGCGTCGTTCATGGCCGGGCTGGCCATTCTGTTTACCCGACCGTTTCAGGTGGGGGATCGGATTTCGTTTGGCGGCTATTATGGGGAGGTTCGCGAAATCGGACTGCGCACGGTGCGGCTGGTGACCCTGGATGATAATCTGGTGTCGATTCCCACCAACAAATTTCTGACCGAACCGGTGGCCAGCGCCAATGCGGGCGCCCTGGACTGTATGGTGGTGATGTCGTTTTATCTGTCGCCGAAGGCAGACCACAGGCGCGCCCGGGATATTGTGGATGATGCGGTGCTGGCATCCAAGTACCTGTACCTGGGCAAACCGATGACCACACTGGTGAAAAGCAGAATCACCGGGCAGGGGCATGTGCTGGTGGAGATTGTGGCAAAGGCGTATGTGTACGATGCCCGTAAGGAAAAAGCGTTTGAATCAGATGTGACCGATCGGGTGCTGGACGCGTTCCGCAAAGAAAACCTGTTGCCGGAGATGGCCTCCTGAGTCGAAATTTCTGTGTCATTATGCCACGGTGGGTCAACATGCTACACCTTTTGACAGAATCCCCGTTCTCATGCCCTGCTTGCCGCAGGGCGATGGTGGCATGAATATGGCAGTCGGCGTCAAGGACGGAAAGGACGTCTGTTTCTGATGGATTGGATAATGATTGTCGGTGGTCTCGCGCTGCTTCTTCTTGGGGGTGACGTCCTGGTTCGTGGCGCCTGCGGCATTGCGCTGCAACTCAGCATTTCTCCTGCTGTGGTGGGGTTGACCGTTGTGGCTGCGGGCACGTCCATGCCGGAGATGGTGGTGTCCATTCAATCCGCTGTTCAGGGACAGTCCGGGTTGGCGGTGGGCAATATTGTGGGCTCCAACATTTTCAATATTGCTGCGATTGTGGGCATTGCCGCGCTGATTTCCCCCCTGCGGGTGGAAGGGGACGCGGTGCGGTTGCAGTGGCCGGCAATGATGCTGTCAGCAGCACTCTTTTTCCTGCTGACCCGGGATGGGCTTCTCGACCGGGTGGAGGGCGGTTTTTTTATCTTCGGAATGGTGGCGTTCGTGTCGTACAGCATCTGGGTTTCCAGAGTGAATGCGACCCCGGAGGCACTGCATGGCACAGGGGATTTAACGACGATTCCCTTTGGAAAAACACCCGGGACAAGAATGGTGATTCACATTGTCGCAGTGTTCCTCGGTATTGGACTTCTGGCTCTCGGGGCCCATATTCTGGTCCTTGGTGCCACAGCCGTTGCCCGGAATTTCGGAGTATCCGAGACTGTTATTGGCCTGACCATCGTGGCCGCGGGCACTTCGATGCCCGAGTTAATCACCAGCGTGGTAGCGTCATGGCGCAAACGGGATGATATTGCGGTGGGGAATATTATCGGCTCCAATATTTTCAACGTGCTGGCCATCGGTGGTGTAACCGCCGCGGTGACCCCGGTTCCTGTTCCGGATGAAATCATTTCGAGGGACAATTTGTGGATGGTGGCGTTCTCGCTGTTGCTGCTGCCCATCATCCGAACTGGCATGGTTGTGAGTCGACGGGAATCGCTTCTCCTGCTGACGCTTTTTGGCATATATATGGCATTGATAATCGGACGGTAACAGGGGAAAAAGATGAAAAAACAACTGAGACTCGAAATGCTGCCGCAACCCGACAGCACCACCTGCGGGCCCACCTGTCTGCATGCGGTGTACCGGTATTTCGGCGACCCCATTTCGCTTTCGCAGGTCATTGCCGAAGTGCCTTCCCTGGAAGGGGGCGGTACCCTCGGAGTGATGCTCGCCAATCATGCGCTCCAGCGGGGATACCGCGCCACCATTTTCACCTACAACCTCATGGTGTTCGATCCCACCTGGTTTCTTCCCGGGGTGGATATTCCGGAGAAGCTGAGTTTGCGGCGCAGAGCCACCGGTACATCCAGGCAGAAAAATGCCATTGACGCCTATCTCAAATTTCTTGGGGCCGGCGGCGTCATTGAATTTGAAGATCCGGGCCGGAAGTTGCTGCGACGATTTTTAAAATCAGAGCGCCCGATTCTGACCGGTCTGAATTCCACGTTTCTGTACCGCGCCAAACGGTCCCATCAGGTGACCCAGCAGGATGATGACATTCACGGAGAGGTGGATGGCCATTTTGTGGTGCTTTCCGGATATGATCAGGAAAAAAAAACCATTCATATTCTGGACCCCTACGATGAAAACCCCTACGCCGAGCGCGCTTACGATGCGCCAATCGATCGGGTTCTGGGCGCCATGTTGCTGGGCGTCATGACGTACGATGCCAATTTTGTGATTATTGAGCCGCGCGCAAAACGAAAGGTTTCTCTCACATGAAAATCCTTCTGGTTGTCGCCAATGCGAAGAAGTGGCCGCTGCAAATCCCGGATTGCGAAGTGGTCTCTGCCAGGAAGTACCTCACCGAGCCGGTTTTTTCCAGACTGTCCGGCGTACGGGTGTTCAATCTGATGTATCCCTGCCGGTATCAGAGCCAGGGATATTATGTTTCGTTGCTGGCCGAGGCACGGGGGCATCGACCGGTGCCCAACATCACCACATTGCGGGACCTGCATACGCCGGCCATGGTGAAAATGACGGATGCCGCCATCCACGAGGTGGTCCAGAAGTCACTGGCGGGTATCAAATCAGATCGGTTTGAACTGAGTATCTATTTTGGTCGCAATCTGGCGAAACGCTACGAACGCCTGTGCCGCGAACTCTTCACCCGGTTTCACGCCCATTTTCTGCGGGCGGTATTCGTTCGGAACAGAGAGGAATGGACGCTGCAGAACATCAGCCCCATCAGCATCAACGAAATCCCCCAAAGTCATCACGACTTTGTGGAAGAGGCGGCCAGCAACTATTTTGCCAGAGCCGGATATCGGCAGAAAAAGCTGCAGAGTTTTCGATATTCCATTGCCATTCTGCACAATCCCGACGCCAGGGACTCCCCATCCAATCCCGCCGCGCTGAGGAAGTTCATTCGCGCAGGCCAGAAGCTGGATTTGGATGTGCAGCTGATTACCCGGGAGGACTTTGGTCGGCTTTCGGAGTTTGATGCGCTGTTTATCCGGGAAACCACCAACGTGAACAACCATACCTTCCGGTTTGCCCGCTATGCCGAAGCGGACGGGCTGGTGGTCATCGACGATCCCCAGTCCATCATCCGGTGCGCCAACAAGGTGTTTCTGGCGGAGCTGCTCGACCATCAGCGAATCGCCACTCCCAGAACCATGATTGTGCACAGGGACAATGTGGATTTGATTCATCACTCGCTGGGGTTGCCCTGCGTGCTCAAACAGCCGGACAGCGCCTTTTCAATGGGGGTTAAAAAAATTGAAACCGCTTCAGACCTGGTGACCGTAGCCACCGAAATGCTCGAAAAGTCAGAGCTGATCATTGCCCAGGAATATCTGCCCACGGATTTCGACTGGCGGGTGGGCATTCTGGACGGGAAGGTCATCTTTGTGTGCCGCTATTACATGGCCAAAGATCATTGGCAGATAGTCAAGCGGGACCATAAAGGGGGTAAGCAGGAAGGTGACGCCGATACCCTGCATCCCCAGGAGGCGCCGGATGAAGTGTTGCGGATTGCCCTGCGCGCCGCAGCGCCCATTGGTCGCGGTCTGTATGGGGTGGACATCAAACAGGTGGAGAATCGATTT
Source organism: Polyangia bacterium (assembly GCA_050287845.1). Taxonomy (GTDB): domain Bacteria; phylum Myxococcota_A; class Polyangia; order JAAYKL01; family JAAYKL01; genus JAFGXQ01. The sequence goes on along the minus strand of JBNKCR010000009.1, from coordinate 35,325 downwards.
TATGTGATTGAAGTGAATGATAATCCGAATATCGATGCGGGACTTGAAGATGCATTGCTTCAGGACAATCTCTATCAGCATATCATGACCGTCTTTCTGCAACGGATTGAACAGAAGAAGATGGTCACGAGGGAGCCGAAATGAACCTTGAAAACGGAAAACTGCATCTTTTTGACGCCTACGGCATGGAACTGGAATACATGATTGTGAACCGGGAAACATTTGATGTGATGCCCATTGCGGACTGGCTGCTTTCCCAGGTGGGGCCGATGGGGGCGCGGGAAGTGGATCGGGGTGCACTGTGGTGGTCCAATGAACTGGCCATGCATGTCATTGAACTCAAAGGGGCCGGGCCGGTGGCGGATATGGCGTCGCTGCGATATCCGTTTGTGGAGAATGTCCGGCAGATCAACGACCTGCTGTCGGTAAAGAATGGATGTCTGATGGGCAGCGCCGTGCATCCCTGGATGAATCCGGATCGGGACACGGCGTTGTGGGCGCTGGAGGATGCGCCCATTTATGAGGCACTGGACAGAACATTCGGTTGCCAGGGGCACGGGTGGTTCAATCTTCAGTCGGCCCACCTGAACCTGCCGTTTGCCAACGATGCGGAATTTGCGAGGCTCCATGCCGCCATTCGCCTGGTACTGCCCATTATTCCCGCGCTGGCGGCAGCCTCCCCATTTCTCGACGGAAAAGAGAGTGGATTCAGTGATGCGAGACTTCAGGTGTACAGCCAGCATTGCAACCGGTTGCCGGAAGCCATTGGGGACATCATCCCCGAACCGGTGGAAAGTCGGGAACAATACCACGATGTTATCCTCGCACCGCTGTACAGGGCGTTGAAGCAGCGGGAACCCGAAGGCGTTCTGCAATATGAATGGAGCAATGCCCGAGGTGCCATTGCGCGGTTTGACCGGGATGCCATTGAGATTCGACTCATAGATGTGCAGGAGCATCCGGGAATGGATGCCGGCGTGATGGGTGCTGTGGCGGCGGCGGTGCGGTTGCTGGTAGAGCAGGCGGAAGACGATTTGGCGGCCATGAATGCCGTTTCCACCCAGAACCTTCGCCGGATTCTGAATCGGGCGATGACGCACGGAGAGCATTTTTTCATCCGGGACAGCGAGTATCTGCATCTGCTGGCGGGAAAACGGGAACCCTTCTCCGGACTGCGGCTCTGGCGGGAGATTCTGGCGCGGTGCGATGATTTCTATGGTGCGGAACGACAGGCCGCCGAATGGATTATTGACAATGGCACTCTCGCCACCCGGATGCGCCGGGTCACCGGGGAGGTGACGGCTGCATCGCTGAAAGCACTGGCACAGCAACTCTGTCATTCCCTCGCAGCAGGGGAGGCATTGACGGGCATGCGCACATAAATGAACGAATCGAAAACCGTCTGGTCTCTTACCCGGGGACACAGTCCCATTCTGGCTACCGCCATTCATCACGGGCACCACGTTCGGCCCGAGGTTGCCGGGAACATGGTGGTGGACAGCCAGACCAGACTGCGGGAGGAAGATCCGTACACCGGTGAACTGACCCGGGTGGCGGACAATCGGCTGGTGGTACATCGTTCCCGGTTTGAGATGGACATGAATCGCGAACGCCAGAATGCCATCTATCATGCGCCGGAAGATGCATGGGGCATTCGCGTCTGGGCACCATCGGTGGACGAGACTATTTTTCGCCGTTCCCTCTCCCAGTACGATTCGTTCTATCAGATGCTCAAGGAGGTGCTGGAAGATATGGTGCGCCGACACGGCAAAGTCGCGGTGCTCGATTTTCACAGCTACAACCATCAGCGACGGGGACCGGACTGCCCGTTCGATGACCCGAAAAAGAATCCGGAAATTGAAGTGGGTACAGACACCATGAATCGTCGGTACTGGTCGGAGCTGGTGAACCGGTTCATCGCGGATTTAAGGCGATACGACGCACAGGGGCGAAAACTCGACGTTCGGGAAAATGTGAAGTTCGGTGCGGGATGGATGAGCCAGTGGATTCACAATCATTTTCCAACCAGTGTCTGCGTGCTCTCTGTGGAGCTGAAAAAAACCTACATGAATGAATGGAGTGGCGTTCTGTATCCGAACCGGTTGAGCGCGTACCGACAGGCTTACCTGTCCACCATACCGGGAGTGACGGCCAGTCTGAAAACCATCCGACGACGGGGCTGAGGCATGTGAAGGAGAAGGTGAAATGAATATTTCGGAACTGTTGAGTATTGAACCATTCAAGTGGGAGGCGGTCGGGGTCGCATTGCTCTGCGGCATCATTATCGGAGTGGAGCGTCAACTGCGCGGTAAACCGGTGGGCATCCGCACCTCCTCCCTGATTACCCTGGGCACATATGTATTCACCGCGGCGGCCATGGCGGTGATGTCTGACGAGTCCGACCCTTCCCGCATTATCGGTCAGGTGGTGACCGGCGTAGGCTTCCTCGGCGCGGGAGTGATGCTCTCCAGGGACGGTGTGGTCATCGGGGTCACCTCGGCTGCGACCATCTGGATGCTCGCGGCCATTGGCGTGGTCATTGCCATTGCCACCCCATTTACGGCCATAAAACTGTCGGTACTGGTGATTGTCATCCTGCATGGCATCGAATTGCTCGAAACATACAGCGCCACATTGACCCGCGGGGTGCACAGTCGCTATCGTTCGTGGCGGGGAACCACCGGAGATAACAATTGCGCGGAGCAGGAGAAGTCGCCGGAAGACTGAATCCATCTGTTCAGATGCGCTGAATTCCAGACGCTCGGATCTGCCGGCGCGCCTGTGCCGTGCGGTTTCTGAACAGATACCTTGTGCTGTCATCGGACAACCGGTATGATTTCGCCCCATGATCGGTCGATTGACAGGTAAAATTGCAGATAAGGAATCGGATGGTGCGGTTATTGATGTGAACGGCGTTGGATACGCTGTTTCATTGCCTTTGAGCACATTGGCCACCCTTCCTCCATTGAACGAAACCATTTCATTGTGGATATACACCCATGTCCGCGAAGAGGAGTTGCGTCTGTTCGGATTTGAAACCAAACAGGATCGGACGGCGTTTCGCACATTGCTGAAGATCAGCGGGGTGGGTCCCAAAGTGGCGCTGGCGGTCATCGGGGCGCTGAACGGACCGGAGCTCATCACCGCAGTGCAGACGGCGGACAGCAAACGGCTCAGTGCCATCCCCGGCATCGGAAAGAAAACCGCGGAGCGGATGATTCTGGAGCTGGGGGGAAAACTCGATTTCGGCAAAGATGCTGACGGGGCCCAGAGCGGATTGTCCGGGGTATTTTTGGAACTGGATTCCGCACTTAAAAACCTGGGATTCAAAGCGCCGGCGGTTCAGAAAGTATTGAACGAAGTCAAGGACGAAAGCCCCGACGATGCCACTTTTGAACAGCTGCTTCGAAAGTCGCTGGCGCTGTTGCGCGGAAAATAAACAGGAATCCGGATGAACGAATTTGTGGAAAATAGCAGACTGGTGGATGCGGGTGCCTCTTCGGATGAAAAAGGTTTCGATGTTGCCCTCCGGCCATCATCCCTTCAGGAATATGTGGGTCAGCAAAAACACGTCGACAATCTGCGAGTCTTCATTGAGGCCGCCCGTCGACGGGGGGAACCGTTGGATCACGTGCTGTTCTGCGGGCCGCCGGGCCTTGGCAAAACCACGCTGGCCAATATTATCGCCGAAGAAATGAATGTGACCATTCACGCCACCTCCGGTCCCGCCATCGAACACAAAGGTGCGCTGGCGGCGCTGCTTTCGAGACTGGAACCCAGGGATGTGCTGTTCATCGATGAAATTCATCGCCTCAATCCCATTGTCGAAGAAAATCTGTATCCTGCCATCGAAGATTTCGAAATTGATATCATCGCGGGTGAAGGGCCACATGCGTCGTCGTATAAATTGCCCCTCAGTCCGTTCACCCTGGTGGGCGCCACCACCCGCACCGGATTACTCACCTCGCCGCTGCTTTCCAGATTCGGCGTCAATATGCGATTGGAATATTATCCGGCATCGGATTTAGAGCGGATTGTTACCCGTTCCGCCGGCCTGATGAATATTCCGGTGGACGAGGAAGGGGCATTGGAAATCGCCCGCCGCTCCAGAGGCACTCCCCGTATTGCCAACCGGCTGCTTCGTCGGGTGCGCGATTTTGCGGAAGTCGAAGGCGACGGCGTCATCAATCGGGACATCGCCTGTTTTGCCCTGGAGCGACTCGAAGTGGACAATGCGGGATTTGATCAGATGGACAGGCAAATTCTGCTTACCATCATTGAAAAATTCGACGGTGGACCGGTGGGCATTGAAACCATCGCCGCAGCTGTCTCTGAGCCGCGAGACACGATTGAAGATGTGTATGAACCGTTTCTCATGCAGAATGGATTTCTGCAGCGAACGCCCAGGGGACGCATCGCCACGCGTCTGGCATATGAACATCTGGGAGTGCGTCCCCGGCAGGGAGAACAGCGGGGACTGTTTTGAACACAATGGCCAACAGAAATTTTTACGAAGAGTATCTGCATCATTCCAGGTGGATGAGCGAGAATGCCGCCCGTAGCCGGGAAGAATGGTTTGAAAGGCTGGAAGTTGAAGATAAAAGCGCGCTGCTGTTTCGATTTGAAATGCTGCTCAAAAGTGCCGTCGCCCTGGGAAACGCCCGCAATTATCCGGGCAGCACCGAAAGTCGCATCGCCTTTGAAAGAGATCATACCTTTGAAGCAAAAATGCTGTTGCAGGTGGTCATCGATTTAGTTGACGTGGGCGAGGCGCTGAATCATCACGCGACCCCCATGGGCTACACCCTCGACGTGTTCTCCGGATCCGCTGCGGACGACGGATTGCGCACGGAGCACCTTGAACATACCCTGTTACAGGAAACACCGGAACAGGGGCTCTTTCTGGTTGTGGGCACCCTGCATATTGTCCGGGAGCTTCTGGAGCGGTCGCTGTTGGGTGAATCCATTACCCACCGGGAGTTTGTGGCCATTCATACCGTGCTGTACAAGGAAGTGATGCGCTCAAGGTATTTCAACACGCTGACGCTGTTTGAATTCCGGTCTCAGTATGACGCCATTTTACGTCATCAGGTGCTGGTCACCCTGAAGAGCATAGACCATCTGGCGGCCCATCGCATTACCGCCATCTCCCTGCTGGCGATGTTCCGTCTGTTGAATTATCTCGATGTTGCCGGGCGCTGGGGGGACCATGAATCTCTCGGAGCGCTGTTTGCGATGCTGTGCCTCATTCATTCGGATGGCAGTCAGTTTGCGCTCTTTCTGGCCAACGACACCGCCCATTGGTTATCCGCGGATTTTGGCGCAGAGTACGAGTCGCTGGGGTCTGCGGAACTGACGGATCGATACGACGACTTGAGCCTTCAGTTTCAGGAATTGAAATCCCTTCGCGAACTATTGGAATCCACGGGGAACCAGCTCGATTTGGAACTTCGTAAAACCTTTACCCAGCAGCTCCCGTCGTTTGAAACCTTCGAAAATGACGAAGCCATTCTGGAAAACGTGCGCACGGCGTGCAATTCTCTTCAGGGCTTTCTGCAGAACGCCACAGTGTTGCTGGTCAGAGAATTCAATGTGGGTATTCAGGGGGATGATCTGTTCGAAGACTTCACATCAGATGTCACCCGTTCCAGACGGCTGCAGCGGGACATCTGGATGTTCAGACAGATTCTCAAGGCATTTGTGGCCAAAACCCGGGGTACTGAAACCGTGCGAGACAAATGGGCGGGGCTCGACACCTTCCGCTTTGTGAAAACTTTCGTGGAATACTTCCGTTCCATGGGATATCAGTTGTTGCGCTACAGCGATTACGAGCGGTTTGACAAATTCATGGCCCAGGTGGACCGCTTGCGGGATGGCGACGTCCTGGAAGTTCAGCGTCTGGGGACAGTCGTGGAAGAGTGCGCTGCATTCTACGTGTTTCTGGAAAAAATGTTCGATTCAATCAGCCTGCGCAAAGAGTTGATCGACGAACCCTTTGACACCCGGGATGCCGCCAGAACATTAAAACTCTTCATCACCTGATTCTGCGTTCACGGAGAAGGTATTCAGAGTGAACGCCTGGGTGCTTTGGAATAAATCAAATGAACAGTGACTTCTCAAATTATTCAGCGGGCAGCGGGAGCGATTCTGACTGTCGCCCGGACGGCGCACTCCGTTGGAAGACGGACGCATATCAGTTGCTGTTGAAGGGGCACTTCGATTCTTCAGCGGTAAGTGTTCAGTTCCGGAACCGGATGCTGGCGATGGCTCCCCGGTTGCAGCCTCTCATTGATGCGCAATGGCAACAACAGCTGGCGTTAACCCGAAAAGACGGGCGGACGCTCTTTGACGGGGAGATGCTGCGGCTGGATGCGTATCGCTGCAACGAACTGAACGGACGCGATTGCCTCGAACTGCAGATGAGCAAAACGAAATACAGCCAGTTTGTGGGGACCAATCTGAACATTGAGCGGCATTCGTTTCTGGATGACAGCACCCAGTGGTCCAATCCTCTCGGGTTGTCTGCGCTCGTCGTGTGCAAAGACCAAAAAATACTGCTGGGTCAGCGGGGAAAGGGCACCTTCCAGTACTCCGGGTACTGGCACACCCTGGGGGGCATGGCGGATTTGCGGGATGTGGATTCCAATGAAAACGTGTTTCTGTTCGACGTTATCCAGCGGGAGCTGAACGAAGAATTGGGCATTGCGAAATCCGATGTGACCCGGTTGCACAGCATAGGCCTGGTACGGGACCGAGCCATTTTACAGCCGGAAATGATCTTCGAAGCCCATGTGGCAATGTCATCCGCGGATATTGTCTCCCGTGCGACATCGCCATCGCGTGAGTCTACCGACATCGACAATGAGCACGACCGCTTTTGTGCGATTGACGACAACGCCCCATCGGTGGAACAGTTTGTCAAATCGCACCCAACGCAAATCACCCCCGTCGCCCTCGCCACCCTGACCCTGCACTTTCAGCGTATTGCCGGAGTATGAACAGTTCCTGCAGGTGGCAGACCACCATTTCCCCTACATTTCGCTGAGAGTGATTATTTCATGCTGACCATCAGGTCAATACCAGGCCAAGAAGGACGCATTGAAAAAAGTCGGACGATTCACTTGATTGGCATGCAATAGCAGAATTCAGATGTTCGGCTCCACCCCCTCCAGGTGGAGTTGACTTACTGCCAGACGACGGCGTGGAAGCCGTTGGTCTGGCTATTGCCGGTATCCACGTAACTGACGCCTGTTACTATGCCGCCGCTGGTAGTGCCAAAAGCCGCGCTGAAGTTACTGTCCGACAGAGTTCCCAGATCCTCAATTTGGCCGTTCCAATTCCACCACACCGCATGCATAGCGCCGTCAATGGTTGCTTCACCAGCAATCACCCCACTTTCGCTGATGTCGCTGGCGTTGGCGTACCCGCCAAACGTTGCCAAATCGCTCAGCACGCCATTGTCCCACGAAAAGGCGGCAAAGCTCCCGTCCGGGCGTTGACCATAGCCGACCACCACACCCTGGTCGTTGATGGCGTTCACCGAAAAGGTGTTCGTACCCCAGTTTTCGATTTCGGTAACCTGGCCGTTGTGCCAGACAAAGCCTCGCGGAGTCCAACCAACACACTGGATGAGAACTTCTCCCGCAGAGTTGATGTCTGCGCCCCAGCAATTTGTTCTCTCTATCGAATACAGCGTTTCAATTTGACCGCCGATCCACCGCACGGCCTTTCCGGCGCTGTTCCCGGCAATCACTCCACTATCGTTGATAGCCATGGGGTGGCTGCACGGAAGGAACGGATTGGGCGGCAATTCCGGAAGAGTAGAGATGGTGTTACCATTGTTGGTGTCCCAGGTAACCGGCTTGCCGCAGTAGTCGCCTGCGCTTGCCTCGGCAGTGCCGACAGCAATTCCGCTGTTGCTGATGGCGGCGGCATCGCTGTAATTCCCGCCTAAAGTCCCGAGATCTTCCATCCCCGTCCAGGACCTGTAGACAAACGCGTGCGTGTCGCCGTTGGCTGCATCGGAGCGCCCCACCACGATGTTGTTTTCATTGATAGCGGTTGCGAAACTCGACGCTCCCCCCAACGTACCAAGATCATGCATTGACCTGGTCTGCGCGAAAGCAGTGCCTGACACTGCGGATACCACCGCCAGAACTACCGCGCTTCTCACCGCACGGCAGCTGATATTTTGGCTGTTCATAATAAAGTTCATAATAAGGTTCATAATAAAGTTCATAATAAAGTCTATTCCCTTTCTGCAAGGTCACCCCTGCATTTATTGTGTCGACAAATAAACGACAGTAAAATCAGACATTTTGAAAGTGATGCCGCTTCTACCATCCATTCAGCATAATTGCTAATTTTTTACCCACATTTACGGTGATCGAGGGCAAATTTCTGGCCGTTACTGAAATTGCGATGCCAGGCAGTGTGGATGCTGCAGACGAATCGGCGACCTGTCGTCGATTCTTGTCACAAACAACTTTTCAGGTGGTGTCCATCGCGTCGGATTAGAGTAAATTGCATGGAGGGTCAGGCGTGGTTGCAATCCGCCGGTGGTGCTTACCAACCATAATTGATTCGGCCGTTGCAGCTGAAGACATCGGGATATCCGACGGCGGGTGAATCGGTGCACACCTGAAGCAGGGGGGCGTCTTCAAAGGCATCCCAGTTGGCTTCGGCACTGATCACGTGGCAGCCGGCGGTGACATTGGTCACCTCAGCGTAGCCGTTTTGAGTGGTGACCGTTTGCGGTTTGAGATCCACATATAAGGTGGTGGTTCCCTCAGGCACCGGAATGGATATTTCGGCGGCTGTGTTGCCAGGGATTTGTACAGCCAGTTGGAAATGTCCGGCCTCGCTTCGGTTGAAAGATGCGCCAATGGTGCCTCGAACGGTGGGCACCTTTATGGCGGCATATTCGAGAATCGCCGGTTGCGGCTTGATGCGGAAGCTGGCGTACCCGGTCTCGAGGGGTTCAATGCCAAAGAGTCCGGAAGGCACCACAAAAGCAGGGGATGCTGCCCAGGGATGGGAGTATGTAAGATTATTTTTCATGGAAGGATCCCAGGCTTCGGCCACAGCGCCTGCGCCCAGCGATATCATGTTCATCCAGCTGGCGGTTTCCGTGGAGGTGAGCAGGTCCAATGCGGCAGTGTCTTCGCCGGCGTTATACAATCCATCCAACAGGAATGCGGCGCCGTAAACGCTGCACGCCATTCCCCTGGATGCCACATAGTCAGCAACAGCGGGAGTTATCGCGTCACTGGGAACCTCAAATGCCAATGGAAACGCGTTGGCGTGCAAAGACGAGTGCCCGGTCAGATTGCCATTGGCATCCATTCCGTCGTCGTACCTTCCGGTGTCCGCCACATAGAGGTGACTGTTTAACCCTTCGCGCAGTGCATCGGCCCGGCTGGCAAATGCCACGGCGTCACCGTCTTCACCGATGGCCGCAGCGATGTCCGCCATGTCTCTGTATGCGCGATAGCTCAGGGCGTTCAGAACCGTATTGTAATGGGCAAACACATACCCATCCCGCTGCGACGCCGGCCAGTCCACGATGTCGCAGTCGGTGGCGCTGTTGCAGCCATTTGAACCGCCGGCTTTGCCAATCAGCTGAATATCGGTATCGTACCAGCTGTCGGGGAGTTTGGCTTTCAGATTCTCGTACACCGTTTGCAGCTGTCCCTTTTCCCCTGTTTGACGCCAGGCATCGTGCACCGCCAGAATCACGTAAAGAGGCCATTCCGTGGGCCAGGTGCGGTGGTTCTGGAAATAGTCAATGCTGTAGCGGCCCAGAGAAAGGTCGCTTGAAAGGTACAGCGTTGAAAGCAGTTGCAAATAGGCGTCTGCTTCGTAATTCTCCCGTTCCCGTGTCCAGGAATCCGTGTAAAAGTTCACATTGACCGCCTCGATGGTGTTTTTGGACAATTGCCACACCGCCTCCAGGTTTTTATCCGATGCGGTAAACGTGGCTTCGGCATTGTCGAACGGGTAAACCAGCGCCAGCGCCTGAAGATTCTGTGCAGTGACCGGCTCGGGGGCGCCAATGATTTCAACGTATCGGAATACGCGCATCCCCCATGTCTGGAACGTCTGCGCACCGTCGCGCATGGTGTAAATATCCTGGTACGTGTTGCCCGTGTTCAATTGATACCGAACCGTATTTTTTGCGGATGGCACTTCGCCAAAGCGCACATCAATGGTTTGCCCCGCTGCGCCGGCGGCAATGTCGTAGCGAATACCGCCCACCCAGGTGCGCCCAAAATCAACAAAGTAGTTGCCCGCCCCTTTATCGACAATCGCTACCGGCGGGTGTAGCTGCTGTTGCACTTTGGCCATGGGCGCGGCTTTGAGATTCCCAATGGCGCCCTTCTCCACCGCGTTTTTCCAGGTGGAGTCGTCAAACCCGGGCGTATCGAATCCATAGGGGTAGTAAAGCGCGCTGAAGTTTTCTCTGGGTGCAGCATAGTAGTTTGTTCCTATACTTCCAGCGGCGGGGAAAACCGTATCCCCGGGTATTGCCGTCCAGGTGTTGTCGGTGCCAATCACTTCCTCTGTTCCGTCGGTGTGGGTCACCACCAGTTCCGCCTGGAAGGTCTGGCCATCCCGGGTGTATGCGATTGCCGCCAGCGCATTGGCACTTTCGCCCTGCAGCAGGTGGGTAACATCGAATCCGTCAAACCGGTTTTCGTCGCCAATGGGACGGGTGGGACCCAGACCAACGAACTGACCGTTTAAAAAGAGTTTGTACACGTATTGTCTGGATGCCAGCGGGTTGGTCGAGGTGGCGTACACGGTGGCAGCAGCGATGGGAGCGCTGCCAAGGTGAAACTCCTTGCGAACAAAAGCCCAGTCCACATTGAGACCCGAATTGAGGCAATTGCTGGCACGGGGGACACGAAGCGCACCATCAGTTGCAATGCCGCAGGCAATGGTGCGATCTCCACTTTGGAAATCTGTTGAAAGCAGCGTCGTGCCGCTGGTATCGACAAGATAGAGAGAGTCGATGGCGCCTGACTCATAGTTTCCCGTGCGAACACCGATGCCGCCTCCGGAAAAGGTGGTGTCCTGCAGCGAGTGAACCGGGACGCCGTCTATAAACGTCTGAATCAACGCCCCCTTCGCTTCGATGCGCACCTGCACTTTTTTACCAATGGCCAATGTCCCGTCCGGCAGGTCCACAGCGGCAAAAGTGGAGAATCCCCCGTTGACCTGCAGATGGGGAACCAGACGGTTGTCCGCACCACGGAATTGCCACATGTAGCCGTTGGACGTATCGGGAGAGCGAAACCGGAGTCCGAGGGCCACTTCGTCGATGGTGAGGTCGACCGTGAGCGCATAATCGCCGAAGCGCTGATACGCGCAATTGCTGGCCCTGGGAATCTGCAGCGCACCGTCCACCACGGTACCGCAGGGAATGGGACTGTCGCCGTCGCTGAAATCCGTGTAAAAGAGGGTCTCGCCACGAGTGTCCACCAGTGACACAGACGAGAGTGCGCCCGATTCATAATTGCCTGTTCGAACGCCCACACCGCCGGTGTGAAATGTTGTGTCCATCATGGAATGGACCAGCACCCCATCGATGCGTGTCTCAATCATGGCCCCTCTGGCCTCGATGCTGATTTCCACTTCGTCGCCAATCGTCAGTGTGCCAGCCGGAAGGTCTATTCCCGCAAGAGCAGTGAAGCCCCCATTGACCTGAATGTGGGGGACCAGCCGATTGTCACTGCCGCGAAACTGCCACATGTAGCCGTTTCGAGTGTCTGGAGAGCGGAATCGAATGCCCAGGGCGGTTTCATTGATTGTCATTTGCGCCGTCAGGATGTAATCACCCGGCTCCTGATTGACGGGGGCGGCCCAGATTGGCGTGGAATGAGTCCATGTTTCGCCTGGGCCTGTGCCAAACGACGCCACCTTCGACCAGTTCGATTCCCGTCCCCTGGCATCCCACGTTCTGACTGTCCAGAAATACCGCGTCGCTGGCGCAAGCGCGTCGCCGGTATAAAGAACGTCGTTTTGCGCAGACGATGATACCTTTCCCGAAGACCATACATCTCCAATGGCCTGTTGTGCCGCGTCTCTGGTGGACGCCACCCGGATTTCATAAGCGGTCTGCCAGGTGGTGTTCACATGCCATCCAAAGCGAGGCGCAACATCAAGATCAACCGCAGTGCCGATTCCATTCACAGACAGCGCGTCCGGTGGAGCGTCCGATGCACGACCGGATTGCGGACCGCCAGGAATGGCAAATATCCAGAGTGCCGTCAGGCAAAGCAACATGACGGGCCGTCGAATTCGCGTTGAGTCGTGAACCTTTTGTCGAAATAAATTAATTCTGATCACAGGAAAACCTCTCTTTTTTAAAAATCTTTTATTGGTGAAGCAAGTGGGGTCCTCGTTACAAACGGGTACACTGTGCGCCCGTGTTTTCACAGATGATAAAACTGGGCAAGCAATATAAATAACTTTGATGGAATCGTAACTGTCCTGCCATGTTGACCAATCAGGCATTCCAATCAGGTATTTTAAAAGCCCTGTCGCTTCTACCTTCCATTCAGCATAATTGCTGATTTTTCGCCCACGTTTACGTTCATGCCCAGGAAAATAGCATTTATCCGGAGAGCACTTTGATCCTGGCGACGAGGTGGGCGTGCAATGGGGGCTCAACGCTGTTTTAGGCAATAGCGACCAAGCCCCTGAGGCAGCCGCAGTTCCGCCTACGGAGCAGATCTGTTTCTAAAATGGAACCCCATGGAGGGGTGAAGGTATTTGATTTAAAAAACTGTTAATAAATTAACTAAATTAACAACGTCCCGTACGTTCCCTTTTATACGAAATCACCCACAATTTCTTTCACGCTGATCCGCTTCAGTTGCCAGTACTTCACTGGCGGTCAATTCTACAGTTCGGCGGATTTGCTCTTCTGAATGATTGCAGTTTAAAAAAAACCGCAAGCGCGCGGCATTCTCAGGCACTGAAGGATAAATCATAGGAGATACACTGATTCCGTTTGTATAAAGCGCCCTGGAAACCGCCACCGTGTGGGCCGAGTTGCCAATAATCACGGGAATGATTGGCGATCCCTCACTGAGTCCCGTATCCAGGCGATGCTGTCGCGACAATTTTAGAAACAGGCTGGACCGTTTTTTCAATACGTCCACCCTTTCCGGTTCTTTTCGCAACACCTGAATGGCCGCCAATGCCGCGGCCGCACAGGAAGGTGGCATCCCAACACTGAAAACAAAACCAGGACTGCTGTATTTTAAGTATTCAATCAATGCGTGAGAGCCGGCGACATATCCACCGCAACTCGCAAAGGACTTACTTAACGTCCCCATCCATATGTCGACATCTTCCGGATCTATATTGAAGTGCTCGCCGATACCACGGCCATGGGTACCAATGGTGCCAATTGAATGCGCTTCGTCGACCATCATCAATGCGTTGTGTCTTTTTTTTATTTCTACAAAATCCGGAAGCGGCGCAATATCCCCGTCGGCACTGTAAACCCCCTCAAGGGCTATTAACACTTTTTGATAATTCCGTCTGTTTTCAATCAACAAATTGTCCAGTGCCTGCCAGTCGTTATGAGGAAACGGACGAATTGTCGCACCTGAAAGTCTACACCCCTCCACTATACTGTTATGGCTGAGAATATCGTGTAGAATGAGATCCTTCTTTCCAAAAAGATGACCGATTGTACTCACATTCGTGGCGTGCCCTCCAACGTAAGTCATCGAATCTTCAGTACCAATAAATTGGGCTATTTCATTTTCAAGTTCACGATGCAGCTGCTTTTCACCGGAAACGACCCTGCTGGCGGACACCGATGTACCATATTGTTCAATTGCTTTTATCGCAGCGTCAGATACAAACTTGTCGCCGGACATACCAAGGTAATTGTACGACGAAAAATTAATGAGTGTGTTGTTTTCAATTCGCGTAGTCGCGGAAGCAATTCCCTCATGAGTCTTGAAAAACGGATTCCAGTGTTGATCAAATTCGTTTATTCGTTCATTCAATTCCTTTACCTCGGGCCACATATCTATTCGATAAAAATGTTCCGAAATTTCCTGCTTCACAAATTCGTTTTGTGTATTCCATGTGTGATTATCTTCTGGCATAAAACTTCTTTTACATTCATTGGAAATGTACTCGGACAACAGCCTGACAGTCGGATACCTTGCGAGCAATTCCAGGGAAAGCTCCACATCGAACGCCTTTTGTGCACTACCGGCGATACCGATGGCTACAATGGAATCTACACCATAGTTGTCGAATCGTTTATCCAGATCTATTAATTCAGCACTTATTGACAGCTGGCTTGCCAATTCTCTTTTCAACCATTCCTGACACTCAAGAGCTGTGATATTTAAATTATTTCCCTGGGTATAACTGCCGTCCTTTATCAACTGGTTCATTTTTGAAATTAAAGCCATGGACGCTTCCGAGTCAGTTGAAATCCCAAGATGTCTGGGTCCGGATGTCACATGCGTATCCCTGTTCGAAGCCTGATCAGTGCCAAGCACTTTTAATTTTCCACCAACGAATTGATCGTGGCACAACCATCGCTGAATTTTTCCACTTGACGTTTTAGGTATACTCCCGGTTTTTATCAGCACAACTGCATGGATATCCATTATACCGTGCTCACTCACAATAGCGTTTCGAATAGCACCAATAACCTTTTCAGGTTTGAGTTTCCGTATATATGTTCTTTGAACCTCCTGCACAATGAGCAGCTTTTCCTTGCCCGCTATCTCAATGGAACACGCCGCGCAGCAATTCGGTCGCAGCGCGGGATGGCACTTCTCAACTGTATCTTCAATATCATGCGGATAATAATTTCGGCCTCGAATAATAATCAGCTCCTTACATCGTCCGGTGACAAACAGTTCATTGTTGTGACGAAAACCCAAATCGCCTGTACGCAGATAAGGAATGTCAACGTTATCAGCCATTTTTGCGCGAAAGACCTTTTTCGTTTCTGTCTCGCGATTCCAGTATCCCTGGGCAACACTTGGGCCTGAAATCCAAATTTCACCGACCCTGTCGTCGGCACAGTCCTGAAAAGTGACGGGATGTACAATTCGCACGTCTGTATCTTCGAATGACGCACCACAACTGACGACACACTGAGACTCTTCGTCGTTTGTCGTCGTCTGCACAATGGTGTCCTGTTGCAATTGACATCGTTTTACCGACAATGACGGTAGCGCAGAGTTTTCAATAAATGTACCCGTTGTGAAAAGTGTGGTTTCCGCCATGCCATAACACGGATAAAAAGACTGTCTCTTGAACCCGCATGATTCGAAATGTCTGGAAAACTTTTCCATTGTTTCCTTCCGAATCATTTCGGCGCCATTGAAAGCAACAACCCAACTTTCAAGATTTAGAGACGTCTTGTCCTCCTCTGTCACTTTTTGAGTACAAACATTAAATGCGAAATTGGGTCCGCCGCTTGCGGTTGCGCGATATTTCGACATAGCTTGCAACCAGCGCACGGGCTTTTGTAAAAAGGAAACAGGAGACATGATAACCGAAGGGAAACCGGTATACAACGGTTGCAGAACATGTCCTATCAATCCCATATCGTGATACAGAGGTAACCATCCAACACCAACACTTTCTTTGGAATTTTTAAATGCTCTGCAGATTGCCGCTTCGTTGTGAAGAATATTCCGATGACTTACCATTACGCCCTTTGGCGTGCCGGTGGAACCAGATGTGTATTGGAGAAACGCCAATGTATCCGGGCCAATATTGGGTCTTCTCCAGTCAGCCCCGTGTGCGTCGTCAATGGTATCGGACGCGATGCAGCGAATATCCTTGTCCGAATTTACAAACATATCTGATATACGCGAATGCAGTGAGCTTAGCGTCAATATGACAGATGGACTGGAGTCCTCTAAAATAGAATGCAGTCGGGATATTTTCTGATTCTTAGGCGGTGGAAATGCAGGTACGGCGATCACACCCGCCACCATGCATCCGAGAAATGCAACAATGAAATCAATGCCGGATGGATATAGTAAAACCGCACGTTCTCCTGGCTGACAGAACAACTGAAGATACCCCCCAACCGCAGTGACTTTATTCCAAAGCTCGTCATATGTTAAAAGTTCACGTTCCGTTTCTCCGTCCTGAAGAAAAATATAAGACATGTCGTTGGGATCATTTTTCTTCCTTGTTTCCAGAACGTCAAAAAAAGTATTGTAATCCATGCTCAAATTTTCTCCTATAACGTAGGTTGTAGAAAACCATTCCCGATCGCTCGATGAATATTAAAGAAAACTATTTTTTAATACAGTACGAGGAGCAGATGCTATTCGACAAAAATTAAGTTTTGCACATATAAATAGACTGACCTCACATATATTTCTATTGTGTAAGATTCATTTCGACTCCTTCCAAAAGCGTTTGTATCGATTGAAAGATGGCGAAGCATTTCGCTCATCGTTTACAATTCAATGTGCACACTTTCAGTTACATCCATCATTTCGTGTAAGTTTCGTTTAACATTATTAAAAAAAATTTGCATTAAAAACTATAAGAAATCCCCGATTATCCGCATAAAATCTGGCAAATCCTTAATAATCAGTTCCGTCTCCATAGTATTATGAAAAGCAAATAGAAAAATTGTTGTCTTTCGGAAAATTGTGAATTTTTACAGGCCATTTCCGTGCGAAAATTATGTGGCCCTGTTGCTGACCGCATTTTATTCAGAAGAAGAAAACAAACAGATGCAAATATTACGGGAATTAGCAATTCACTTTGCAAATGATCATAGAAATTTGCTGTGAGGTTATTTGAAACTGTAAGTAGGTTTCAAATGACCGATTTCGATGGGAATTGCCAGTAAGATCAAATTGTGATTAATGGGATTTCCTACATGCGGAGTGACACGTAATGAAAAACTACGCTCTTTTTTCCAAACCTTTAAATACAAAAAAAAGAGGTATTATCATCAGCGCAAGATTCATGGACCACCAACTGACGTCGAAAAAGCAGCTTAACGCCCAGAACGCAATGGCCTGTAGTCCGGAACAAAACATCAACGTCAACGAAATGATGGCTAAATATCTCCATCTGGCATGTCCAATTTTATATAGATACAGAGCAGTATAACCTGTAATTGATATAAAAATATCAAGAGGAAAAAAAGACCAGTTCCACGCGATCATAATCGGATTCGAGTAATCCTGAAACAAATACTCTTCCGGTACAACATTTAACGCCACTACAATCCAATAAATTATAAATCCAGTATCAACTGCAGCAAAAGAGAGGGCGAGTGGTAAAATTTGTTTCATCGTTTTTAACCTTTCTGACTAATTCTAATTCGTGCTTGACAGCCGATTGTTGCTTTGAGGATAAAAGATGTCCTTTATGCTGCCTTTTCCCACAAAAGGTTTCTCAAAAAGCAGATAAAATATTTTGGAAAGTACCAAAAAAAACGGTGGTGAAATTACTAAAAGAACCAAAAATCTGAAATTGTCACTGTCCGTGGTAACTCGAACAATATATTTGTCCAGAATCGCGATAATTGGTGCATGAATAAGGTATAAACTGTACGACATATCACCTAGATTCACGAGACGGCGACTTTCAAAAAAACGCAATAGTCTATTTGTGCGAGGTGCGTCATAGAGCGCAACCATGACTGATACAGTTCCAAGAGCGCACAGCAAATCAAAAATCGCAAAATTCTCCTCCGCTTTTTCGTGTCCCAACAAAGCGCATCCCACAATGAGTGTAATAAAGAACATTCCTGCCAATAAAAAAAGCAATTTTCGTCGCCGCGGAAGTTTGGAAGAAAAATCGGGGTCGGTGATGAGGTGCGCGGCATACACACCAGCTACGAAATGAAAAGCCAGGCCAACAAATTGTGGCGGCACGTCGGAAACACCCACCATTTCGAGCGATACAATTGTTCCGTAGACTAACGTGCCCCACAGCGCGGCAGTTACATTACCGCCGAGTTTTTTCCACGCCATCACTATCAGCGGCAATATGAGGTAGAGTTGACATTCAACAGCAATGGACCAAAATACATAATTTATAGTTGTCGATTCTACGAAATCATTTAATAGAAAAAAATGAGAAAAAACTGACAATCCACTTACTGGAATTGAGATGTCCCATTGTGACCCATCCTTGCTGCCAAGACCCAGGAAAATCAAAAACAGACACAGGATGATAGCGACGTAATAGGGTGGCAATATTCGTATTGCACGCCTTCTATAAAAATACAGAACACCACCTGTTAGCTGACATTTTGCTTTTTTTATGGGAAGCATCAAACAAAAGCCGGACACGACAATGAATACAACGACACCAAAATGTCCAAAATAGAGAAATTCCGTTAGTTCGCCCATCAAACCGTCCGGTGCTTTTCCGTATCCATAGGGAGGCGGCACAGCTGGCCACACCTGATACCATACATGGCTCAATGCAACAAACAATGCTGCAATGCCTCGCAAGCCGGTGACATAAAAGAGATATTCTCGTTCTTTATTATCACTCATAGTAATACAGCCCTGCAACACTCATGGCGAGAATGACTAGACAAATAATCTTTGGAGTGGGCATTGGCGAGTGAAATAGACCATAATCTATCAGTGCTATCATAAAAAGACCGACAGCAGACCAGATTGCGTATGCGGTGCTCACGCTAATTTGTTTGATAGCATACGACAACATGAACAGACTGACTCCATAACTGCCAAGAGACAGTACAGTCGGTAACAATTTTGACATTCCTTCGGAATGTTTTAAAAGAGACGTTCCTGTAACTTCAAAAACAATAGCGATACTTAAAAACAACCAGCTCATTTTTCAATCTATCCGGATTATTATTTTTGGCCAATTGCACCACAATATCGGTGTATCAGCAATTCCCTCTCGTTTCCTGCTTTCAGTTCAGACTCAACTTCTGTTAAAAAGAAGTTTTTGAACTTATCCATTACGGTTGGATCGATGCAGTCAAGATACCCCGCAGATGCACCCGAAAATATCATATAGTCCAATATTTCCTGAGCAGTATGAATCCCCAGTATCTTTTGCCCCGTCCAGTGTTCGGAGATGTGGAAACCACTTTTAACCATAACTTTCTTTAAATAAACATCATCTTTAGGAAGTGACAATTTGATCAATTTTGCAAGAAAGTCCGGATTTTTCGTTATGACCCGTTCGAAAATGGCGGATATTTCATATAATGATTGTGCTGTGTTTTCTATAATGCCAATGGTACCTCCTCTTTTCAAGATACGATGGCACGCGTCAAAAAAACGACGGTGATCCATATAGCAGATACCCCATCCACATAGAATCATGTCATATTGGTTCGCCTCACACTCCCTTAAAAAACCCAACGCATCATTTTTTATATATGTGATTTTATCATGGACGCCGCGTTCTCTTGCTCCTGCACTGTTCACCTCAAGCATTTTTTCTGAGATATCCAATGCATCCAGATGGCCATCGTTTCCAAGAGCGGATGCCAATTTATGGGAAAAATATCCCGTTCCGCATGCCAGATCCAATACACGGACATTCGGCTGAACCGTTATTCGTTCCATCAGCGTTTGTGCGCATTCTGCGAGGTTTCTTGAATAGTAGCTGTCGTAAGTGCCTGATGCATTGTCGTAGTCAAGTTCTATATTTGATCGTTCCCCTGACAATGTCAGTCTCGTTGCTTTTATCGCGAGCTTAAAATGATTCAGCATGATCAATCCTTTCCATCCCAATTTTCGGTCGTCAAAAATTTCCTGTGGAAGTCTCTTTGCCTGTTGTCACAAACTGTTGATTTTTCCTTTATTAAGACCGTACCATAGTTGGAGTTGGTGGCGCCCGAAACGCAGCAGCCACGGGGAAACGGCTGGAAAGCGAGCGCAGGGAAGGTCAACTCAGATTTGATTTGGTCCCAAAGTGGTCACATAGAACGTATGCGAAAGCATGCACTCTGCTCTGCGACCAACTTCTACGAGAGCTCATTACCTCCCTTTCACGGTTGTACCGTGCAGAGCATTGGGGGTTCTGAAATGAAAACACTTCAAATAACCTGAACGCCCATCATGTTGAATTAGAAATTTCAGCAACAACACGTAAAAGATCTTTTCAACACGAACTTGTGGCTCATGCAATGACAGTGCAACACAATCGAACAAAATTATTTCATGGAACTTTTTTACAGGCCTGGCGCCTGTGCTGTCAAATAAATAATCGGGAAACAACATTGTTCATAGCTTTATGATCTTTGTTCATAGTCTTATGACTTTTCATAAGTCATCCCTACAGGTTGGTCATGCCATATCACTGTTAGATTTTTTACGATGCTGATATATTGAAACTAAAACAGATATTGCTTTTGAGCTTTTATCCTGACTATTTTAGACGTTCGGGAATGTACACAGTGTTTCAACATCATATTGCAAAAGTATGCATATCTGTACTATTAGAAAAAAATAACCTTTGTCTAAACGTTTTCGTTTGAAACAAAAGAAAATAAGGTGCTGAATGTGCGTACAGCAGAAAGGTGTCATGATGTATTTTTTGAAAAAAAAACTGATTGGGAATCGAATTGCTATTGCTATTGCTATTGCATTTACTTTCCTGATTGTTTCCGGTCACAGCGTCGCCATAGAACCGGTATCGGCGATAGAAGCGACACCGGTTGGTTTGTGGAAAACGGTGGATGATAATAGCGGAAAAACTCGTTCACACGTAAAAATCTGGGAACACAAAGGTAAACTTTACGGAAAGATTACGAAACTCTTTGGCGAAGAAGAAGAAAATCCCGTGTGTGAAGATTGCCCGGGAAAGTACAAAAACAAACCGATTATAGGACTGATGATAATCAATAACATGAAAAAAGATGATGATGAATGGCGAGGGGGAACTATTCTGGACCCGGTATCGGGAAAAACATACAAACTTGTTCTTCGACTCGAAAACGGAGGTAAAAAATTGAAGGTTCGCGGGTACATTGGCGTCTCACTCCTTGGCCGGACCCAATACTGGTATCGTCTAAAATAGTTCATCCCGCGCAAAGCACTCCCCAATGGTACCCGGTTCGCTTAAACTGTTTAAATCCAATATTTGAAAATTTTGTTAAACGCAGTCCAATCACCGTAATGACCTGAGGAATCGAAGCGCGTCTGCATTGCTTCGTTATGTCGATAACCAGGAGGAACACCACAGGTTAAACAGTTTCAAAGAAGAGCTTCTCGTTCTTTTGGAAAAATATGGCGTGGCTTATGATGAAAAATACCTCCGGGATGAACCGATATGGAACGCCCTTTCAGGGCTAAAAACATAAACCGAACGCCAGACCCCGGGCGCTGCCCGGGGCTGTTATGCCTGGGCCCCTTCGGGGCGGCTTATACCCAAAGAACGTTTGAGACAAAGCCTAATACTCTGGTCCCCATCGCCAGAAACGTAAACCTGCTCAGATTCAGGAAACATCCGCGCGGCTCCAAAAAGAAGCAGTCAAAAAGAAAATCGGATGCGGCGTTTTTTGAGCGCGTTGGAAGCTGGGACCAACCAGTGTTTTTCCCCTTGTCAGGGGCAACAGCGCAGTGTGTTATTGCCTGATTCAGGGAATATCTCAGTTTCCCATTGCCACCTTTTCAGCCGCAGCAAGGTTGGCGAGATGGGTGCGGTAGGCGACCGGGGTTTTTTTGAATACTTTTTTAAATACGCGATAGAAGTGGCTGGTGTCGAAGAAGCCGAATTCTCGCGCCACTTCGTCAATGGAAAGGGGACCCTGCAATGCCAGCGCAGCAGATTTGAGCCGGTGGTGCAGGGCGAAGCGTGCAAAGGTGACGCCCATTGTCTGTTTGAATTTGCGTCGGAAGGTGCTGGGCGACATACGACATGCCCGGGCAGCTTGCAGTTCCGTTACAATGTGATGGCCTTTAAAAACCAGCTGCAGTGCGGGCGAAATGGTGTGTATGGTTCCGGTTTCGAAAGGGATACTCCCTTTGACGTTGTTTCTCAAATGCTGCAGCAACTGAAGCAGCACCAGATACGAGAGGGTTGCATGGTCTTCAGGGTTGGTGGAATCGCCCCGTTCATTCAGGGTCATGAATTCAAGCTGTTGCCGGAGAATGCGCTGATACGGTGCCGATGTGGTGGGACGTGCCTGAGGGGGCAGGGAGAAAAGATGAAACCAATTCGTTTCAGGGCCGACACCCAGATGAAGTGCTGCCAGCAGTTCCGGTCGCAATAAAAAGACAGCCACTTTACAGGGCACTTCGGCAAGCCGGAACCCATGCGGCTCCCACACGTTGGTCATCCAGATATCCCCCGCTGACAGGGTACGCTGCGTGTTTTCCCAGAAACGATGCATGACGCCCTGCATCACCACTCCCACCTCCAGCTCGTAATGGATGTCAAAGACTGCGTCCCCTGGATTCCGATGCTCGGAAAATCCAAAAACATACGGGGAGGTTTCTCCGGTTGGCTCCAGCAATATGGGTGTGCGCGTCAGCATGCTCATTTCAGCTTATTGAATTTGAGTGAAATATACAATCGGTTCAGCCGCATTGTGCAAGGACACGGTGTGAAATATCCAATACAATACAGGTTGAGCAGATTGGGGGCGAATTCATGAAAGGGCAATTATATGAAATACTTTGTAATCTGGCTGGTCATCGCTTTCGCAGCGGCCTGTGCCTCGGAATCGTCAGGCGAGTTTGGAATCGAAAAGGAAAGTGGCGATGACAGTAATGACGATTCCGGGGATGATAGTTCCGGTGATGACGATACCGGCGGCGATGATACGAATCACGATTCCGGGGATGACGACTTGGGGAATGGGGATGACGACTTGGGGAATGAGGATGACAGCGAGGGAGACACAGCGGACACCGATGACCTGGAATGGCGAGAAGCCAATCTGACATGGTATGAATCTTATCCGGAAGAAGGCAGCGAGGAATGTATTGAGTTCAATGGCTGTGAATGGGCGGGATGGTTTGCCGGGCTCCCGGATCAGATGAGCCCCGAATGGGTGGCGGCCAACAATATCGCATCGGTGCACTCTGACGTTTTTGGGGAGTATAACGGGAAAACGCTGCGGTTGCGGGGGCCCGGGGGGCAGGAGATTGATGCCGTGGTGTACGATATGTGCAGCGATGATGATTGCAGTGGCTGTTGCACGCAGAATATGCGGCAAACCGGTTTTTTAATCGATCTCGAAATTCACACCGCCGACCGCTTCGGTGTGTACAGCGGCGTGGTGGAATTTACCTGTCTCGACTGTGAGAATTGAGTTTTTCCCGGAAGACGACGAACGTAACTGTAACTGTATGCCGGGAATTACCACGATGGTTGGTGGCAAGGGGAGGTTCATGTCGACGTCGGCGATAGATTGGCTTTGGACAAATCGATTTTGATTGTTACCGGTCTCATCCCGGCGCACGGAACGTCCCCATATTTTTTCTGCCAGACATCGCGCCGACAATTGCGCACAAAAATATGGCGACTTTATGACATTTCGCTCTCAACCTTGTGAAAAACTACCCCGGCAGGCGAATGGGGGTGGCAAATACAAGAAAAGCTGCTGGCAGGGACAGGAACATTATGATTGAAATCTTTATGGCCTTAAAAAATTAGACCTCAATTGCCGGGGGTGGGGTCAGAACTGGCTGAGAAACTTCCAGGCTTCTTCCGGTCCCCAGCTGCCCTGGGCTTGACCGCTGTCCGGGAACGGCGTGTGCCCCCCAACGAACGAACAGAATCTTACCGGATACCCTTCGTCGCACCCGCTGATGTCGGTGCAAACGTGACCGCCAGTCGCCTGGGTGGGTGTCGACCAGCTGCAGCCATTGATCGTCGCGAATTCCTGAGTCATCGACACGCCTCCCGAATACTGAAGGACACCGTCGTTCGTTCCGTGTGAATCGTAGTAGGCGACTTGCTTCTTGGGAGGGCAGGGCCCCTGCGAGATGAACGATGAGCCGGAGTAAACGGCGACGCCCCGAATGTACCCGTTGTCCTCGCCCAGTGGCCTTGCACAAGCCGTCTGGTAAGACATGGAGCCGCCGAAGCTCCAACCCGTAGCGAAAATCCGGTTGGTGTCAATGCAGAAGTTCTCCTTCATCTCGGCGACGACCGCGTCGGCGAGCGCCATGTCCGAGTCGCCCGAGTTCGGCCAGCCGCAGCCACCATCGCCGTCGCTCATGGCGGAGCAGGGTGAGCCGTTCTTCTGACCATTGGGCGCCACAAAGATAGTGGTATCGCCAGCCAACGGGAGCAGCCCGTAATACTGCCAGTTGTAGTTCTGTACGTCGTTTCCGTCGAGCTGGTGATATGAAATGATCAGCCTGTACGGTTTAGTATTGTCGTAATTCTGCGGGACGCTGAGGATGTAGCGACGCTGCTTACCCCCGGCCGAGATCGAGATCGGTTGGCCGTTGTTGTATTGATCGCTGGAAATGCCTGGCGTCGTGCCGCAGCCGGCGGACATGCCATCCGGATCCCCATCGGTATCCGTATCGGTATCTGTATCGGTATCCGTATCGGTGTCCGTATCGGTGTCCGTATCGGTGTCGGTGTCGGTGTCCGTATCCGTGTCTGTGTCGGTGTCCGTGTCCGAAGCGGTATCCGGGATGGTCGCACCCTGGCAGCAGCGCAAGTTGTCTTCGCAGGTACCTTCCATCTGGGTCCCCCCCCATGAAACGCAATGAGGCAGGCAATCATATGCACAGGTGCCATCATCCGTATCTGAATCGGTGTCCGTGTCGGTGTCGGTATCCGTATCAGAATCGGTATCGGAATCTGTATCGGAATCTGTATCAGAATCCGTATCTGAATCAGTGTCCGAGTCGGTATCGGAATCAGAATCGCTGTCCGAATCGGAATCGGTATCGGAATCAGAATCACTGTCCGTATCCGCATCCGAATCCGTGGAGCCGTTGGCGTCGTCAGTCCCGCCACAGGATGTCACTATAAGCAACAATCCCAGGCAAATTAACCGTGTCCATAAAATCATTTTGTTTCCTCCCTAGAAGGCAGCTGATGGTTTCCTCTTTGGAAAACTCAATTTACAGGTACTATCTGCATCCAAGTAAGCTATATAAAAACAAGTACTTAGCCGCAATACAGCCCGCCTGTAACAAAACGCGGTATGCTGATATATTCAAAATAAAACGACTAAATCCAAATCTGCACTGACAAAAATTTAAAATTCGTTTTTTTTAAATTTTAATAAGAGTGGAACTGGTATTATTTTTTGGGTGGTTAAAAAAAAAGATAAACGGGAAAAAAATCTGGCGTCAGATGACATGGACCCAATAAAACACCACACGATTTATTTGTGATTGGTCAGTTGTCAGGGCGAGGTGATGCAGCGGTTTGCGGTGGTGGGGAGGATTTATAATTCGAGTTATTTGGGGGGAGAGGTGGGAGTGGTGGTAGCGTTAGTCATACAGCGAAAGAACCGAGAACTGTCAACTGTCGCGGCCTGGTGCGACCCCCTTGTCCTCTTGATTTCAAACCGTTCGAAAAGGGGAGAGAGCGGAGAGCTGAGCGGAGAGCTGGGGAAGTACCCGTTTTGCAGAAGGACGCGGTATAACCCACGCGGATGGTGATGCCACGTCGAAC
Organism: Polyangia bacterium; assembly: GCA_050287845.1. Classification (GTDB taxonomy): domain Bacteria; phylum Myxococcota_A; class Polyangia; order JAAYKL01; family JAAYKL01; genus JAFGXQ01. The sequence goes on along the minus strand of JBNKCR010000009.1, from coordinate 9,708 downwards.
GCAGTGCCTGGGCAGAGTGGCAAATATCGGCTGTTTGTTGTCAATGCGGATGGTAACGTGGAAAGTGAGTTCGAATTCCTGCTGTGTGTACCCTGAATTTCTCCTGAATTTCAATGAATAAAAAACTGGATGAGTTCCTGAGTTCTTTTGACTCCGGCTTTTTTAAGAATGTTGCTGCGGTGTTTGTCGACAGTGTATTTCGAAATAAACAGCTTCTTGCCGATTTCTTCGCTGCTTTTGCCTTCGCCGATGTACTTCATGATTTCGAGTTCGCGTTTTGTGAATCTGAAGTCGGATTTTGATTCCTCCAAACATTGAAAAGTGGTGAAGCTGCTGCAGGGGCAGGAGAGGTGGGCTGTCACATCCGTAAACGGCACCGGCGAAATGTTGGTACAAACGCAAACGCCCTTGAGTGGCATACCGTTGCTGTCCACTGACAGACATGATGTGGCGTCCTGAATGTGAATGTACTCGCCATTGGCTTTTTGAATTCGGTATGAGATAGTCAGTTGCGCGGCCAAAGGATGCGTCTCTTTTTTTTGGATGACGTGCTCTGCTGCTTCGAGGGTGGCGCGCATCATTTTTTCCAGATCATCCGGGTGAACCGCCTGATGGAACACCTGGAAGTCAAATGTTTCTTCATCATAGCCGAGCACGGTTTTAACGCCTCGAACCCATTCGACGGTCTGTTCGACCATATTGAATGTGTAGGCGAACTGATTTAGCCCCAGTCCGGGACTGGGCGATAAAAACAGGTATTCAATGGCTTCTTCGAGACTGATACCTGAGCTGTTGGGTTTTCCGGTAGCGAAAGAATCGAGGTACTGTTTGAGCTTTTGCGCTTTTTCTGTTCTGGTGGTCATTGGGTATCCGGTTGTTATTGCATAAGCGGGTATCTGATTGCTGTGCCATTGCACCGCGTTTTCGTATCGCTCTTATAATTCAATTTTTGCGACGACGAAGTCATTAAATGCGTGATAAATATAAAAATATCGAAAATTTCCGCTGTTTTATTCGGGATTAAAACGGATAAATAAAACAAGTCCGATTTTATGAGGGTGTATTATCCATGGATTCCCATTTTGGATTTGGCCAACGCCGCGCTGTCATTTCCGCTGCGGTGACTTTTTTACAGTGAAACCTCAAAAATACTGATTTGTCGGTATTGTCTCATTGGGTTCATGTTGGATATGCCTTTCGCCGCGGCGTAATGGGTACACGGCGAGGCAGGGACTTTGCTGTTTGCGCCGACTGATTGAGAGTGCCTTTTCACAATGATGAAATGGTCCGCTGTTTGAACAACCACATGGAGAAAAAGATGCAAACACAGGTGAACTACAGAAAAACGGCTCAACGGGCGATTGCGATTGTTACTTTGCTGACGGCACTGGCATTGACGACAGGATGCGCCTTCACGATGAAACTGTTTGGCATTGAAAAGCAGACACCGGAAGGGGAAAAGACGCTGAACCGCGCAAAGGAAGGTTTTGAACAGGCAAAAGCAGCAGGCATTCCGACCACCGAAAAAGAGCTGAGAACGGCGAGTCTGGCGTGGTGGCAGGCGATCGACGAAGTGACTCGTGGACTGGTCAGGTGCGAAGCGAAAAAGAAATCCTACACTGAATACTGTGGCGATTTTAAGACGCTGGCAAAAGAAATCGCGCTGGCCCGTGAGCAGAATCTGCTGAGCACCCTGGACAAAATGGATGACGTGGTAGCTTCGACCCTTGCGGTTTTCTCGGTACTCGGCAAGTCATATATGACTGCGCGCATGAAAGATCCGCATGTGTTATTTACTGCTGCCACAGACAAATGGAAAAATTTCAAGGCCAAAGAGGTTCAGGAGTTTGGGCAGGGTTCTGTTCGAGATGCGGTGAGTACGGCAGGTAAGGGTGAGTGCTGGTTTGGCGCCACACCGGTATCCGCTGACGATGTGAATTTTGACAATCTGCAATGGGTATACGGCGATATGAGTGAATCAATAGCGGTTGGCTGCGTAACCAACGTAAATCCAGACACTTATCAGCGTTCCGGCCCGGATCACATTCGGGTATTATTTCAGTTCGACGGCACCAGTGTGGAATATCGGGAGTTTCCGGTGAACAACGATGGCAGCACCAATGAGTACGCCATGCAGTTGCCGCTGAAGCCACTGGATGAAGTGCTGCAAAAAAGAGACGACGATATGAACACATGGGATGCCGACTGGACCAGAATATTTGTGCAATACATCGTTACAGAGCGGGTGAACAGTCTGGAAACCAGAAACGTACCTCTCGCCAGAGGGACTTTTTTCCTCAGCAGAAAGCATCCCGTTGCGGCCGCTCCGAAGTCTGCTTACACAGAGACTGCCGAAGTCGAAGCGCCGGATACGGCGGAAGTGAACACTGACGAAGAAGCCGCACAGGCAAAATAGCGTAGTGCCCCCACGAAAGTGGCCCACGAAAGTGGCTGGGAGTCATTTTATTGGGGCAAGTAGCGCTCTTCCCCTGAAACGCCAATAGATGGGGCATTGCTGAACAAATTTGTGTTATCCCTTATCAGGGCTGCTTATTCGAATTACATCGACGATCAATGCACAATCTGATGATCTGGATTCAGGCCTGTTACCTCGACCGCTCCGCGGTCAGGGCGGTTGTCCCGCGGGTTGCCATAGAAATCCTCGGTGATTGGCAGATCGAGAGGTATGCCGTTTTCATTGATTCGTGTGCCCGTGTTGATGAGCGGAGAGTAGTCAATCAGATTTCCCGAAAAATCACTTGTAACATATGGTGCATCTGTGCCCTCCCGGAAGAGATCTCCCACCCAGTCGCGATACCATGCAAGGTCGTCATACCAGTTGAGGAATGGTGTGTCGTAATAGTTATAGCCAGCGAAGTCCAGGGTATCGCTTAGCCCGATGAATTCAGGAATGATGTTGTTATAGATCGCCGACTTGACTGAGGCTGGACCGGTAAGCCTGACGGAGAAACTATCACTCAGCAAAGTGCGGCCCAGATCACTGACATAGGAGTCTCCTTCAATCCTGAGAAGCGAGTTATTGCGGAAAATGAATCCGTCAAAACCATCCGCAATGATATTCAACATAAATCCACCAGATGGCCCAAAGATGTTGTTCTCAAACAGGAAGTTACGTAGTTTGATTTCGCTCATCCAGTTGGTGTAATCCGCATAGGGACTCGACTGCAGCATGATGATCATCGACTCAGTGTGATAGACAAGGTTTCTTTTGAAACTGACGTTTCGAATGTCGTAGCCCATATTGGCGCCAGCCTCGTAGGTGATGATGTACGGCTGGAATCCATCAGAGTGGATATTGCAGGTTGTACCCACATTGTCGTCGTAACCATCATCTGTGTTGTAGATTTGATTTCCTTCTATCAGGTAATTCCTGCCAAGAATAAGGCCAATGCCATCATGGGTGATATGGTGTATGCGATTGTTTCGGATAATTACGTCATGGGCACCACCATGAATTCCGTGGGCCGTGTGTGTCACTTCATTGTCTTCTATGATGATATACCGACCACCGATTTCTATCCCGGTATTGTCAAAGTAAACATTGCAATCTGTGGCGCTGGAAATGGGGCCGATTCTGTTTACGATATTGTTTTTAAGATGAATGAATCGACCATGCTGGATGGAAACCCCATCCTCAATGGTCAAACCTTCTATGCGAATTCGAAAATCGCGCAGGGTTGGATTGAGCGGCCCACTAATGGCATATTCAGAGTCTTTTGAATATTTATCGTTATAGTCGCTCGGCGTTATACGATTACCAATTTCCAGTCTCCCCAACCGCGCAAGGTGCTCCGCCCCGGGAGCCGCCTTGTAAGTTACCCAGTCTGTATACAGGGGTGGACGGTTTTCCAGCGCATCGACCGTGTCATAGGGATTGCTGGTAAAGGCGAGTTGAACATCCCCATAATCTCCTTCATACAGTAGGACAGTATCGCCGCTTGCTACTACCGCATTGGCCTGGGCAATAGTTGCAAACGGAGAGGCTTCAGATCCTGTGCCATTTACAGGGTCCCCGGTTGCGCCATTCACGTGATAGATTTTTGGTGCAGTTGCGTGCTGACAGTTTACAGTGTCAGCATAATCCGTCAAACCATCTTGATTGTTATCAAAGCCATCTCCGCAGATTTCAGGTTCACTCGGGTTTACCGAGCTGTTCATGTCATTCAGATCATCACCACCGCAGAAGAGCGACTTATGGTTGTCATAGTCTCTGTCCAGACAGTTCTCAACGTCATCAGTAACTGCGACATACTGGCCGTTGTATTGGATCCATCCAATGGATGGGCTGTTTGTGTCAGTCCCATTGGACGATGAATCTGTGTCATTCTCACCTGGTGCGTCGGTTTCGGTATCAGTGTCAGTGTCTGTGTCAGTGTCTGCGTCTGTATCGGCAGTTGATTTACTATCAGTATTCGAATCCCGCCCCCCACTGTTTTCATTACAAGCCAATACCAAAAAACATAAAACCCCAATCCGTCGCATCCACTCTGGTTTCATATTGTCCGATCCTTTCCCTATTATGCACGCATCATGCGTTATCGCATAAGCGTACCATTTTGATCGTGTCTATCAATAATCATCGGACTCTCGGGCCATATTTGTAAGTTCCAGTTTCGACAGAAAGAATTAGAGCACATCTCAAAACTGCCCTGTAAACTCGCTGAAAAGTGATTCATTTCCCCTGTAAACCGAGTCCTTCCGGTGAGCGTGCATGAATCCAGAAAAAATTTTGGTGTAAAGTCAGGCCAGCTTTGAAAGGTTATGACAGAGGTATTGATTCAGAAGATGGTACCTGCAGCGATGGTGTTTCTGTGGGAAAAAGTGCAGGCGTGGCGAGCGCAGAAAAAGCATCGTCGGATGCCGGATGAGCTGTGGACCGAGGCGGTTCGGCTGGCCCTGGAGTATGGTGTTCATCCTGTAGCAAAAAATGTGGTGGTCAGTTATACGAGATTGAAAAAGCTGGTGGATTGGAAAAATGAAAAACACCTGGCGCGGCAATCGCCACCGAAATTTGTGGAGATATTTTCAGCGAGGTCTGCCTCAGTATCCGGGGCACTAATGGAAATAATCAGACCGGACGGATGTCGATTTTCTGTGGAAAACGTGGACTTGCAAATGGCATCAGAGGTTGCGGCAGTATTTCTGGGCATGCGTCAATGATACATATTACACCGCACATGCAAATACTGGTGGCGGTGAAACCCGCGGATTTTCGCCAGGGAATCGATGGCCCCACAAAAGTGGCTGGGAGTCATTTTATTGGGTCATTTTATTGGGGTTGCGAAAGAACCGAGAACTGTCAACTGTCGCGGCCTGACCCCCATTGCCCCCCATTGCCTCTCTCCTTTTAAACCACAACCATTACCTCCCTTGCCCTGACCCATTTAGGTGATTAAATGGGTCACAATATGACCCATTTGGGTTGCTAATTGGGTCAACCGACCATATAGTTAATTCATTATGGAGAAGTACATCTGGCAAAAAGCAAAGTGGCCGCAATTCAAGTGGAACGCCGACGAGCTGCTTGTTCCCCTGGGTAAAGTGCGCAAGCTGCAGGGCGAACTGTTGTCTCGCGCCGATAGCATGGGCCTCGAAGCCAACGTGTCAGTCGTTACCGATGAAGCCGTTACAACCGCCGCTATTGAAGGCGAACGGCTCGATCCTTCGCGGGTGCGGTCGTCCGTTGCCAGGCGCCTCGGGTTGCCCACCGCCGGCATGCCAGGTATCGACCGCAACGCTGACGGGTTGGTTGAAGTGCTGATGGATGCCACGGAGCAGCATGCGGCCTCTATGACACAAAAGCGGTTGAAGGTCTGGCACGCTGCGCTATTCCCAACGGGATACTCAGGTATGTTTGAAATCCGCGTTGGTAAATGGCGTATTGGTGATGATCCGATGCAAGTGGTATCCGGCAAGGCCGGTCGCGAGACGGTACATTTCGAAGCGCCACCGTCTGCCCAGGTGCAAGAAGAGATTGGTGCATTTGTGAAATGGATAAATCAGCCACCTACAGAAATGGACGGCATCGTCCGCGCAGCCATTGCCCATTTATACTTCGTCACTATCCATCCGTTCGACGACGGCAACGGCCGTATCGCGCGGGCCATCACCGATTATGTACTTGCAAAAGACGAAGGTACCGGTCGCCGCTTGTACAGCATGTCGGTGCAAATCATCAATGACCGTGATCGGTACTACGAGGTTTTGGAGCAAACCCAGAAAGGCTCGTTGAATATCACACCATGGCTACTGTGGTTTCTTACTGCGCTACAACACGCAATTGAAGCGTCACTTGCGCAAATGGACAAAGCATTTAACGTCGATAAGTTCTGGTCCAACATCAGAGAGGTTGTTCTCAACGACCGACAGCGCAAAGTTATCACACGGTTGTTGGATGCTGGCATCGGTGGGTTTGAAGGTGGTCTGAACAACCGCAAGTATGTTGGCATGACTAAAGTGAGTCGCGAAACCGCGAAACGCGACCTGGCTGATCTGGTGCAAAAAGGCATCCTCAGGCAAACCAAAAAGTCAGGTCGGTCGGTGGCCTACGCGCTGGTAATGTGATTCTTCACAGACTTCCAATTTTTTTCGGCATTTGTGCTGATGCCAGAACAGCCATCAGTACTCCGCAGTATTCGCCTGTAATACCCACGAAAGTGGCTGGGAGTCGTTTTATTGGGGTGTTGTTGATGCGAAAGAAACGCAAAGTTGGTCGAAATCGAAAACCACCGCCTTGCACTGATGAGCAGAAAAGTTTCGCGAAGGTATACGCAAAGAAAGCGTCCCAATAAAATAGCTGGGAGTCATTTTATTGGGTCATTTTATTGGGTGGCAGCGGCTAAATCCTGAATATTTTCAGCGGTAATCAATAGCAATCAATTAAAATCAGCAGTTTGCTTCGTTGTCCATAGTGAAATTTGACTGTAAAATTATGAAAACTTTGAAGGTGGTTTTGAGTTTATGCGGAAAAAAGCCGCAAGTTGAATTGAAACTATGTTTGGCGCTCACTGTTTTTTGCAGGAGGAGATAGCCATGACAAATGCCTTGAAAATTTTTTCAAAATGGGCCCGGAAATATTTGCTGTTTCCTGGTGAAGCCAAACATATCGTGAGAGAAGTTGCTAACGCTGATCAACAGGCAGTCAGGGCAACCTGGACAGGAAAAGCAAGGGCGATAGAGGCCGTTCTTTCTGTCACCTCCAGCAGATCCAGAAAAACGGACATTCCAATTGCTGAAAACGAGATTGACCCCTGGGATGTTGATACTGATTCTCTCAGAGAACACACATCGCAGTTGGTAGAGTGTCCAAAGTGTTACGGTGAGAAACGGCTTGACTGCACTGTCTGTAATGGAACTTCTTACGTCCGATGCCCATCTTGTAATGGTTCTGGAACAGCAATGTCCAAAAATGGAAACAGAGTTGTTCATTGCCAGGCATGCCGAGGGCGAGGCGAAAAGAAATGTCAATGTCGTACTGGTACGGTAAAATGTGAGCAATGCGCCGGAAAAGGAAAAGTTGACCGTTGGCTGGAGATCAGGGAGTCGCCCTTTATCCGGTCGAAAATTCTTCCTCTTGGAGAGGATGCATTAAAAACTCCCTGGACAGTTAGTGGTTCGACGAAAATCGATACACGTTATGCGTCCGATTCTCCCGTTGAGGAGCATATTGCAAGCAGGCCGGATACACTTCCAGAAAATTTTCAACAATGGTTGAAGGACAACGCCTTGTCCTCAGATATTTCTCCATGCAATGAGCGACTGCACAGCATAAAAGTTGAATTGTTTGAAAGGCAGATTTCAACAGTTTACTTTGGAATATTGGGTACTGATTCGTCGATAGAAATTGCTGGTCCACGGCAGAATGTGTTTGAAACATCCAGCTCGTCGAGTCCCCTTAAATTACGCTTGGGCGCACTGGGGTTGGTTGCGTTGATACCCCTCATCGTCGGTTTTTTTGTTCGAATTAGCTATTTGTCTCAGCATCCGTATTTTGAGTGTCTTGTAAATTCCAGTTGCATCATGTGGACGTCCTTTATTTGGGCGATTGTTTCCATTCCTCTGACAATATTTTTGATGCATCGGAAGTTGCGACAACGTATAGGCCCCATCATAGCAATGAGCGCAGTATGTATCTTATGCGTGTCCGGTATGGCTGTCGCAGCAAATACAGGGGCGCCTTCGCTTGATGACGCGAAAGTTTCGTTTGATGCGGGTGATTTTGAAGGTGCGCTTGAAATGAGTCAGGTACTCATTGACCTGAACATTCAGTCTGATGATGCTGCGCGTATGAAAGAGCAGATTTTGTTAAATCGGCAGCTTGAGGCATCAGGCTTCGAAGAGGCATATAAACTATTTGACGAGCACGATTATCAAATAGCAGAATTTAAAAAGAGGGCGGTCGCACAGGTTGTCGAACTGTCTACAGAGCGTCTGCTGTCCCTGCAAAGTCAGAATAAACATGCCGATGCGAACGCCATGATTTCTTCGTTACCGTCCTATATGCTGGAGAACAGGGGGTTGAAGACGAGAGTGCTCGTATCAAAGATTCATGATGCCGAAGCGTGTGTAAATTCAATGAATCACAGTTGTGTGGCTGATACTTTTTCTGCTGCAAAGAATAACGGTGCGAGTCCGAATGTTCTTACCGGATTAACGGAGCGTTCGATGTTGCTCGGCAACGAAAAACTGGAAGTAAATTGGAAGCTCATCCTGCAGGAGAAGGCACCTCAAGCGAGACATAGTCTGATTCTTGAAACTAAAAATCTGTATCAATTTATGAAGGTGGCAGGTGTATCCGACGAACAGTTCGCTGTTGCTGAGCAGGAAATGAATGATGAACTGACCAGGACGGAGAAGAAGCTTGAGCAGATACGTATTGCCGAAGAGAAAGAAGCAGCAAGGCAAAAACGTATTGAGGAGAAACGCATAGCGCGAGAGAAGAAGCAGCAGGAACTGGAGGAAAAACGCCGTATCAGAGCTGAGAAACGAGCAGAAAGAGAACGCGTGGCGGCGATGAAACGTGCAGCATGGTCTGATGGTCGTGCACGATGTTGCGATGGTACTCTGTCGCCAAGTTGTTCATGCGGAGGAGGCCGAGGCTGTTGTTCACATCACAAAGGCGTTTGCGGCTGTGAGCGATACTGATGTGGCGAGATGGTCTTCGCGGGTTTGGGATTGTGTTTTGGTGTGCTGTAGTGGCGTTGGGTGTTGACTGCGGCGGCTGTGTCATCCTCGTCGCCCCGATTGAAAAAATCCAGCTCGCTTAATTCTGTTCAATAGCGGGGTAGGGTGGTGATTGGATATGTTCGGGCGTATCATTTTCCGGTGACTGAGCTTTGGGGATGGGAACAGGAATTGTCTGGGGAGGTGTTGCGGTGGTTTGCGGTGGTCAGGTTATTCATCATTCGAGTTATTTTGGAGAGTGGTGGGGCTGGTGATGGCGTTGATTTTTCAGCGAAAACATCGCCCTTGATGCCAGAATCGAAAGCATTTCATGAGAAACAATCAAGAAGTCGAGGACCGTCCGTGCGCCTCTATACTTCGTGTCGGTGGTCGACGATGACTTGCGTGCAACTGCTCCTCCCACTGTCGCCCCGGACATTGCGCGTCTCCAAGTGATATTCGATATGCCAAAGCGGGTGTCGTACGCTCAACCAATTGACTCGTCATTTCCAGCGGAACCAACGT
>JBNKCR010000008.1:0-3118 GCA_050287845.1 Polyangia bacterium | reverse complement strand
ACATCCCGGGTTGAGCGCTCGTCTCGCCGACTGTTTCTGTGATGTACTCACGCCCTACCGGACAGAAAGCGCCCTTACGGGCAAACCGATTGCGGTCAACACTATTGAGAGGGCTGTTCTGGCCGCTTTTCCCAGAGAATTGCAGAAATTGAAGTTCGGCAAGTAATAAGGACAGTGATCATTATAAAATTGGCCTCTTCACCCAAAACTGTGGGTGAATGTCGGTTTCTACTGCGATGAGTCGTGCCATCCGACCAGGGTGTTTTCAATTTGAAAGAAGTGAACAGAGAAGCAACGCGGATGACTGCGGAATGGCACAGACAGTGCCAGTCGCAAGATTATCCAGATTAAAAAAAATGGCGCAAAATCATATGGTTACACGTAATATCCAGTTATATGACAGTATGGAATGATTTTTGATCATGCTGTCAAGGAGGTGGTGAAAAAAATGAGAGGTATAAAAAATGAGAGGTATAAAATGAAAAACGGTTTTCTTCCCTTCTTTGTTTTGATCTGGGTGTTCTCAGTCATGGCGGGGTGTGCTGATTCAAAGGAAAATGATACGCCGGATACGGATACTGGCAGTGAGGTTCCACCCGTTGGTTCACCTGACACGGGCTCTGATACTGATAACGAGCTCTCGACCGTTCCAGATACGGGAACGGGGACAGAGCAATCCGGGACACATACCGAAGCAGGCACAGCGCCTGATAGCGAAACAGCAACGGAGAACGTCGATACAGGCACCTCGGGAGGTACAAATTTAACCAATGACACCCACACAACAGAAGATACCAATACGGCAATCAACGCCGATACGGCAGTGGATACCCACACAACCGAAGAGACCGACTCGGCAGAAGACATTATGGCGCTGTTTGTCCAATTGCCCGATACCATGAGCGAGACGCCGCGCGAGATGCATATTCTGTATCACACCGATGCGACGCTCAGTTCAGTTGTGGCGGATGTCCCGGTACCCGTCTTGACCCTGCCGCAAATTCCCTCTGAGTTGTATTCTCAGACGCCAGACATCACGCCGGGAACATATTACGTGACCGTCGTGCTTTTTGTCGAAGGGGGCGGCATTGGGCTGCCAATAGAAAACAAGGACCTGTCCTGGACGACACAGTTGTATATTCCCACCAACACCGCTGCACCGGAATATGGTTCCGCCGACCTTGGTGTTCAGCTCGCGCCACACACAAACTGAACCCATTAATTCTTCTCAATACTTTTGCTGCTCAGGAATCACCCCTCTGCTGCAATGAAATATACAGGGGTTCCATGGTCACCAGGCAGCCTTTACCCATTTGTTTTAAATCGGGTTCAACCATGCGAAAAATCACATTCAGTTTTTCAGTGCAATCTCGGCGTTCGCTAAAATGCTTCGGCGCGATTTTCGGAAAAAAAAATTCTTCCCGGGGTGGTGGTCTAACGGCATTGGCACCGGCGGCTCGCAGGGGACTCCGATGTGTGCCCGGCCCGCTACTCTACGACAATGACGCAACCTTCATCGACAAAGCCGTCGCAATCATTGTCCTTCACATCAAAACATATTTCCGCTTCCGGTGTGCAGCAGCCTTCATCGACAACCCCATCACAGTTGTTGTCTTTCCCATCGCATGTTTCGTCACGCGGAACACATACGACCGGGCAATCAGTCCCACAGATCTCCGGGCTATCTGCGCAGTTGCAAACAGTGTCGCAATGCTCGTCAATCTGCCCATTGCAGTCGTTATCAACGTTGTCATTGCAAATTTCATCGGGACCACAGAATGTGGGGCAGGTCACACGAATATCGATGCTCACATCCACACCGCTGCCACCAGTCACCTGCAGTTCATCACAGGCCGATTCAGACAATGTGACAGTTATCGGTTGCGTCAGATTCAGGGTGTACTCTTCCTTGAGAAGCGCACGAGAGGTTTCATCTGTCAGGTTCACATAGACACTGGTACGATCCCAATCCGGCGCAACCTCTGTATTGGGTTCCACCTTGAGGGTGCATCCAATGGACGCATCTGCAATGGCTTTGATGGACTGTTGCAGTATCTCACGGCTCTGCGCCGGAATCCAGGAACGGGTGTCATCAAGCGGATTGAATCCACCACCGGCGACGGCGATCGACTCCATAACATCTTCGTTCAGGCCACCCAGTCCGATAACGAAAACTCTGATACCAGCAGCTTTCAGAGCTTCTGCGGCGGCCAATGTATCTGCCAGGTCGTCTGCGGAATTGCATATTCCGTCATGTGAGTTGGGTTCACCATCTGTCAGCAGAATCACCACATTCGTTCGCTGTTCCGTGTAACGATCGTTGGGCAATTCAAACAACCGCTTTGCCAGAACCTGTTCCAGAGCGGTGGCGGTAGGTGTTGTGCCAATCGGGTCAATATCGGTGTACGTCGAGCGTATCACTGCGCCATCGCGCCCTGCCTGCATTGGGAGCAGTTCATCGGGCACACGTTCCATGCCGCATGCACTGGGGGTATCCAAACAACGATTTGGCGGATCCCTCTTTTCGCAACGAGCCGGAAAGGTTCCCATCCCAATATTGAATCCCGCCGCCAGCTCATCGGCAACATTATCCAGAGCCTCCGTCACAACCGTCCAGCGCATTTCATCGGAGTCAGGTAGGGAGTATGTCATGGAGGAAGAAAGATCGAGCAATACATACAGATTTGTTGCGAGGCGGACCGTGTCGGTAGATCCGGTGGCGCACACAAGGGTTCCCGGCGGAACATCCAGGGCATCTTCACAATGATCCCCTGTGCCATCCCCATCAAGATCTTCCTGAAATGGATTCGATTTGAAAGGACAGTTGTCGCAGACATCTCCTATCCCGTCACCGTCACCGTCCGCCTGACCTGGATTTGCCAGGCGGGGGCAATTGTCATCAAGAATTAAACCATCGCCGTCCCGGTCGCCGGTTATCAGATTCTGGCAGGCATCGCCAACACCGTCCCCATCGGCACTGGCGGGTGACCTGGCATCTGATGGCACTGCCCCAACCAGCCACGGCAAATGATCTGCAGGCCATGACCGCCCTGGTGGAACAGCGAATCAACCGGAACCGGCAACATCGCCCGAAATAATATTATTCAGAGAAAATCAA
>JBNKCR010000007.1:0-94929 GCA_050287845.1 Polyangia bacterium | reverse complement strand
AATGGTAATGCCCGGTGACAAAGTATCGATGGAAGTAACACTGATTGACCCAGTAGCCATGGAAGATGGAATGCGCTTCGCTATCCGCGAAGGTGGCCGAACCGTTGGCGCTGGTGTTGTCTCGAAAATCATTGAGTAATTGGAGAGCCAAACATGGCCAACAAAATCAGAATTAGATTAAAAGCGTATGATCACAAATTGTTGGATGCATCTTCATCGGAGATCGTCGACACAGCGAAAAGAACTGGCGCATCGGTGGCTGGCCCGATTCCGTTACCTACAAGAATCAGTAGATACACGGTTTTAAGGGGACCACATGTGAACAAAAAGTCTCGCGAGCAATTTGAAATTCGCACTCATAAGCGTCTGATTGACATTGTGGAGCCGACGCAGCAGACTTTGGATGCGTTGATGAAGCTGGATTTGAGCGCTGGTGTTGATGTGGAGATCAGGAGTTAACCCTGAAATCAAGTGCGGCAAATCCTGAAAAAGGATTTGCAATAAGCGCCTTGGATGGCGGAGTAGAAGTATGCCGAATTTAAAGGTTAAAAATTTGGATAATAAGGACGTCGGTGAGATCAGTCTTAGCGACGAAATTTTCGCTGCAGAAGTCAACGAATTTCTTCTTCATGAAGTAGTTCGGATGCAGCGCAACAGGAAGCGAGCCGGAACTGCCTGCACCAAAGAACGATATCAGGTCGTCGGAGGAGGCAAAAAACCATTTCGACAGAAGGGAACTGGCCGGGCAAGACAAGGGTCATTGAAAGCCCCGAATCATCGTGGCGGCGGTACGACTTTTGGACCCAAACCCAGATCCTATGCTTTTTCGCCCCCCAAGAAAGTACGACGTGGCGCAATGAAATCAGCGTTATCGCTTTTCTGCAAAGAAGATCGTCTGGTTGTGGTTGAAAATTTTGAATTGCAGGAAATCAAAACAAAGAGACTTTCTGAGATACTTGGCAATTTTGGCGACGGCAAGTCAATGGTTGTCGATGCAAAAGATAATGGCAATTTGGCGTTGAGTGCAAGGAATTTGAAGGAATCCATGTTTCTCCCACCAGAGGGATTGAATGTCTACGATCTTTTGAAACATGATAGGCTTGTGATTTCAAAACGAGCAGTTGAGACGGTTCAGGAAGCGTTGCTTCGACCTGTTCGTACAAAGGGGGCAATGAAATGAAAACAGCTCACGATGTAATCATTAAGCCGCTCGTTTTAACCGAAAAAGGCGAGCTAATCAGAGAAGATAATAATCAGTATCTTTTCAAGGTGGCATACAAGGCAACAAAGCCCGAAATCAAGGCAGCTGTGGAATCATTGTTCAATGTTGGCGTATCGGAAGTCAACACGATGATTGTCCGTGGAAAACCCGGCCGACTGGGACGTCGGATGGGCAAGCGCCCCAATTGGAAGAAAGCGGTAGTCACTTTGAAAGAAGGTGACGCCATAGAATTCTTCGAGGGAGTGTAGCACCATGAGTATTAAAGAATATAAACCAACATCTGCCGGGCGCAGAGGAATGAGTGGTTCGGATTTTTCCGAGATTACCAAAACCTCTCCGGAGGCGTCTTTACTGAGTCCGTTGAAAAAAAGCGGCGGTCGGAACTCCAACGGTCGTATTACGTGTAGACATCGCGGTGGTGGACACAAACGTCGTTATAGACAAATCGATTTTAAACGGAATAAAATCGGTGTGCCCGCCCGTGTGGCAGCAGTGGAATATGATCCAAATCGGTCCGCGAGAATTGCTCTGCTTCATTATGCGGATGGGGAAAAGGCGTACATACTCGCACCGGACAAATTGAAGGTTAATGACGAAGTCGTCTCCAGCAGACATGCAGATATCAAGCCGGGCAATGCGTTGCCGCTGCGATTTATTCCGTTGGGCACTTTAATCCATAATGTTGAACTGAAGCGTGGTAAGGGAGGACAGCTTGTCCGCTGTGCAGGAACCAGTGCCCAATTGATGGCAAAAGACGATAAGTATGCACATATCCGTATGCCTTCAAGTGAGGTTCGACTGGTTGGTGTCGATTGTCGCGCGACAATTGGTCAGGTTTCAAATGGGGAACATGCAAATATTGAAATTGGTAAGGCCGGAAAAATGCGGTGGCTCGGTCGTCGTCCGAGCGTTCGGGGTGTTGCCATGAACCCGGTTGATCATCCCATGGGGGGTGGTGAGGGTCGTTCTGCCGGTGGTCGTCAGCCTTGTACACCATGGGGTAAGCCGACCAAGGGATATAAAACTCGTAACAACAGTCAGACTGATAAGTTTATTGTCAGACGGCGTAAGAAAAGGAAGTAAGGGGCACAAGTAATGGCGAGATCGCTGAAAAAAGGTCCTTTTATTGACGGACATCTCCTGAAGAAAATCGATATTGCGATTAAAACGGGAGATAAAAAAGTAATTCGTACATGGTCCAGGCGTTCGACGATTATTCCAGAGGCCGTTGGTTTGACTTTCGCAGTCCATAACGGCAAGAAATTTATCGCTGTGTTCGTGACGGAAAATATGGTCGGTCATAAATTTGGAGAATTTGCACCAACCAGAACGTTTCGAGGACACGCCGGAGACCGAAAAGGCAAATAATAGATTTAACGAAAATTATTGCAATGTAATTTATATATTCTCTTCTTGACCTTCTAAGATGGACATGCTAAGAAGGCCCGTTCTTCGGCACGGAGAGTGAGCTAGAGCGGAGAAAACGCAATAATTTCAAAAGGGTAAAGACCGAGGTAAGACATGGAAGCCAAGGCAAGCGCGCGTTATTTGAAGATTTCGCCGAGAAAGGTAAGGGTTGTTGCCAACCTCGTCAGAGGAAAGGATGTTGGCGATGCTATCAGAACCCTGTCCTTCGTTAATAGAGCGGCGGCACAGCCTTTGAAGAAAGTTTTAGAGTCAGCGGTGGCCAACGCCAGACAGGCAAACTCCGCAGTTGATGTTGATGCTCTCTTTATAAGGGAATTAATGGTAGACATGGGCCCGTCAAAGCATATGAGACGCTGGAGACCCCGTGCTCAAGGTCGGGCAACAAGAATCAATAAGGGTGTGAGCCACATAAAAGTGGTTTTGGATATCCGCTAGGAGGACGAAAGTGGGACAGAAAGTACATCCCTACGGACTGCGTCTGGGTATAATTAGACCTTGGAAATCTACCTGGTATCAGGATAAATCCTATGCCAAATGGCTTCATGAGGATCTGAGAATACGAAAGTATATCAAGAAATCGCTTGGACATGCCAGCATTGCTGACATCGAGCTGGAGCGCGCAGCCAATAAGTGTAAGATAGTCATCAAATCATCACGCCCCGGCATTATTATCGGTAAACGCGGCGCAGGTGTCGAGACACTGAAAAAGGAAGTGCAGAAATATACTTCCAACGAAGTGTTTATTGAAATACAGGAAGTTCGCAAAGCTGAAACAAATGCTCAGCTGGTGGCTGAAAATATTGCAACACAGTTGGAACGACGGGTTGCGTTCAGACGTGCAATGAAGAAGTCGCTTTCTATTGCCTTGAAGTTCGGTGCCAAAGGGATTCGAATTGAATGTTCGGGACGACTTGGTGGCGCTGAAATGTCCAGAAGAGAGAAATATCGGGCGGGCCGGGTTCCATTGCATACATTGCGTGCGGATATCGACTACGGATTTGCAGAAGCCAAAACAACGTACGGGATTATTGGCGTGAAAACCTGGATCTTTAAGGGTGAAGTGCTTAAGAAGGCACCCGCACCTAAACAGGCCAGCTAAGAGGTGGGACCATGCTTAGTCCAGCAAAAGTTAAATATCGAAAACAGCAAAAAGGGAAGATTCGTGGTAAATCATACCGGGGATCGGACGTGTCCTTCGGAGACTATGGTATGCAAGCCTTGGAGAGTGGTTGGATAACTTCAAGGCAAATCGAAGCAGCGCGTATGGCTATCAGTCGCCATGTAAAAAAAACAGGTAAAATGTGGATTCGCTTTTTTCCGCACAAGCCTGTTACGAAAACGGCCGCAGAAACTCGTATGGGTAAAGGTAAAGGCAGTCCGGAAGAATGGGTTGCAGTAATACGGCCAGGACGAGTTTTATATGAAATCAGTGGCGTTTCTGAAGCGGATGCACAAAAGGCTTTTCGAACAGCATCTCACAAGTTGGGAATTGCAACGAGATTTTTGAAAAGAGGGGGTGCGCTATGAGGGCAAAAGAACTACGCGAGCGTAATGATGAGGAATTGAAGAATCTTTTGGTTGAATCAAAAAATAGTCTTTTCAGAGATCGAATTAAGAATGCCACTCATCAGCTGACAAACAGTAGTCTGCTGAAGAAAAACCGTCGTGAAGTTGCGCGTATACAGACATTGTTGAAAGAACGCGAAATTTCTGCGGCAAAACAGGAGTAAGCCATGGCCGAAGCTCGAAAAAGAATAATGACTGGCCAGGTCTACAAGTCCGGCATGGACAAAACTATTGTGGTTGAGGTTTCCCGACGGGTTCAGGATCCCAAATACAAGAAGGTCATTGTCAGACGAAGCCGATTTAAAGCGCACGATGAAAATAATGAATGCAAACCGGGGGACATCGTAAAGATCAGGGAACATCGGCCGATCTCAAAAGAGAAATGCTGGATGTTGATTGAGATAGTGCGAAAGTCTGTGGAGGTTTAGTCATGATTCAGATGGAAACACAATTGAATGTGGCTGATAATTCCGGTGCGAAGAAACTCCTTTGCATTAAAGTTAAAGGTGGTTCGAAACGCAAGTACGCTACTATTGGTGATGTCATCACCGTTTCGATTCGGGAGACAATTCCGAATTCAAAAGTTAAAAAGGGCGATGTGGCGCAAGCTGTCATTGTTCGAACAAAAAAAGAATTGAAGCGGCCTGATGGGTCATACATTCGATTTGATGAAAATTCCGCGGTGCTGGTCAACGCTCAGAATGAGATGATTGGTACACGTATCTTTGGTCCGGTTGCCAGAGAGCTTCGAGCGAAAAAGTTCATGAAAATTGTTTCGCTGGCTCCAGAAGTGCTGTAACGGCGGTCGAGGAGTTTGTTATGCGAATTAAGAGGAACGACGAAGTAATAGTGATTGCCGGAAAAGACAAAGGTAAAACCGGCAAGGTAAAAAAGGTGTTGGCTTCTTCCAATAAAGTCATCGTAGAACGGGTGAATATGGTGAAAAAGCACCGTAAGCCCACGCAGGCGAATCCTGCAGGGGGAATAGATGATGTGGAAATGCCTCTGGATGCCTCAAATGTCATGCTGTTGGATGGTAAAACCAACAAACCGACCAGGGTAAGGATTTCAACCGGTAAGGATGGCGCTAAAGTACGTGTTAGCGTTAAATCAGAAACCGTTTTTGATTAGGAATAAAAAGATGGGCGAAAAAGTATTACCGCGTATGCGAAAGAAATACGAAGACGCTGTTCAGGAACAGCTTTTTAAAGATTTTGGGTATAAGAATCGAATGGAAATTCCCAAACTGAAAAAGGTGGTTCTGAACATGGGGCTTGGCGAGGCCATTCAGAATTCAAAGATTCTGGATTCTGCGGCTGCAGAACTGGAAGCAATCAGTGGTCAGAAGCCAGTAATCAGGAAGGCGAGAAGAGCAATTGCCAACTTTAAACTTCGCGCCGGTATGCCCATTGGTTGTTCTGTCACGTTGAGGCAAGATCGAATGTGGGAATTCATTGATAGATTTATTTCATATGCACTTCCCCGTGTTCGTGACTTCAAGGGCGTGTCTAAAAAAGGGTTTGATGGTCGTGGAAACTATTCTGTCGGAATAAAAGAGCAGATTATTTTTCCTGAAGTCAATTATGACAAGGTCGATAAAATTAAAGGCCTCAATATTACATTTGTTACGTCTGCGAAGACGGACGAAGAAGGGCGTGCGTTGCTCCGGCAACTGGGTATGCCCTTTACAAAGTAGAGGAGACTGTCATGGCAAGAAAATGCTTGATGGCCAAGATGGATAAAACTCCGAAGTTTGCTGTAAGAGTTCGGAATCGTTGTCCCATTTGCGGTAGACCACGCGGTTATTATCGGAAATTCAATATGTGTCGAATTTGCTTGCGCACTTTAGCAAGCAAAGGTGAACTTCCAGGCGTTATTAAGGCGAGTTGGTAAAGAGGTATAATATGCTGGATCCAGTATCAGACATGATGACCCGAATTAGAAACGCCGGTTTGGCGCGGCACAGTTCAACGAGAGTTCCTCATTCTAAAATGAAGGAACGGATCGCGCAGATTCTGAAGGACGAGGGATATGTGCAGGATTTCGAAGTCAGTGGCGAGGTTCCTAAAAAAGAAATCGTTGTCCATCTTAAATACAACGACAAGCACAGACTTGCGATCAACAGCATGCGTAAAGTCAGTAAGTCAGGTTGCCGGTCATATGCCGGTGTAAAAGAAATACCTATGATTAAGCAAGGTTTGGGTGTGGCGATTGTTTCCACTTCCAAAGGAATTATAACTGATAAGGAAGCCCGTCGTCTGAACGTGGGCGGCGAAATCCTTTGCGAAATATGGTAGTAAGCGGTTAGCTGAGGTGGATAGATGTCACGTATAGGCAAACAGCCAATAAATATTCCCAATGGAGTGACTGTTAACCTGGGGAAAGACAGCATTTCAGTAAAAGGGCCTAAAGGCGCATTGGACAGGTCAATGCCCCCTTATGTAAATGTTGAGATCGCAGAATCAATGCTCAATGTGCAGCCTGTTTCAAAAGAGCGAAGATTCGGAGCTTATCACGGCTTGGCAAGGTCCCTGATTGCAAATATGGTTCACGGCGTTTCAGTTGGGTTTGAGAAAAAAATGCAAATTGAAGGTGTCGGTTACAGGGTAGCGCTGCAGGGAAGCAAGCTTGTGTTTCATTTGGGGTATTCAAGCCCGGTTGAATTTGATTTACCCAAAGGTATTGATGCGGAAGTTGGAGACAGAGGTATTCAATTTTCCATTAAAGGTATTGATAAAGAACTCGTCGGCCAGACTGCTGCAACCATTCGCAGTCTGCGGGCCCCCGAACCCTACAAAGGGAAGGGTATTCGATATGCTGACGAAACAATCCGCCGCAAAGCAGGAAAAGCGGGAGTCAAGTAGAGGTACTTGAAATGAAGACAAAGGCACAGATTAGAGAGTGGCGTAAAAAGAGGATTCGAAAAAAGGTATCCGGTACTGGCGAAAGGCCTCGGTTATCAGTGTTTCGAAGTGCCTCTCATATTTACGCGCAAATTGTAAATGATGATGACCACAAGACGCTGTTCGCGGTTTCTTCGTTGTCCTCGGGACTTAAGGGAGAAACCGGTAGCAAGACTGACATTGCTAAAAAGGTCGGAAATTTAGTCGCCCAGAAGTGTCTTGAGAAAAATATCAAACAGGTTGTTTTCGATCGAAACGGCTTTGTGTATCACGGGCGAGTCAAAGCGCTTGCCGATGCAGCTCGGGAAGCCGGGTTAGAGTTCTAGGAGCATAGGAACATGTCACAACAGGACGATAAACAGCAAGAACTTCAAGAAGAAGGCGATGAGCTGATTGAGAAAGTGATTCACATTAATCGAGTCGCAAAGGTTGTCAAAGGCGGCCGAAGATTCAATTTCTCAGCACTTGTTGTCGTTGGTGATGGCGCTGGGAAAGTCGGTATCGGATACGGTAAAGCGAACGAAGTTCCAGAAGCGATTCGAAAAGGGACAGCCAAAGCTAAAGCATCTATGTTTGATGTTCCAATTGTGAATGGCACTTTGCCTCATGAGATTATCGGGCGTTCGGGTGCCGGGTCCGTGCTTTTGAAACCAGCCAGTACGGGTACCGGGGTTATTGCCGGTGGTCCTGTGAGAGCTGTTGTTGAAGCTGCAGGCATTCACGACGTACTAACAAAATGTCTCGGATCTAATACTACTATTAATGTGGTACGCGCAACAGTCGATGGTTTGAAAAATATTGAAGACGCTCAGATGGTCGCACGGCGCCGCGGAAAACGCGTTGAAGATTTGGTATAAGTTTCAATAGTTAAGGGAACACATTATGGCCAATGTAAAATTAAGAGTAACACAAGTTAAGAGCCTTATCAGCCAATGCGAAAAAAATCGACGCGTGGCAAAAGGACTTGGGTTAACGAAGATAGGTAAAACGGTTGTCGTCGATAACACTCCCGCCTTTCGTGGAATGATTAAAAAAGTCATTCACCTTGTGAAAGTTGAGGAAGTCAATGAATGATATTCTGAGCAGATTAGCGCCACCGGAAGGCGCACGAAAAAAAAGAAAAAGGGTAGGTCGCGGTCCAGGTTCCGGGTGGGGAAAGACTGCTGGCAAAGGAATGAATGGACAGAAAGCACGATCTGGTGGCGGCATTGCTCGCGGGTTTGAAGGCGGACAAATGCCTTTACAGCGGCGAATGCCCAAAAGAGGTTTCACCAATATTTTCAAAAAAGAAATTATCGAAATTAATGTGGAGCGACTTGAGGTATTTAGCGACGGAGACATCATTGATGTCGAAGCGTTGGGGAAGAAGGGTTTGATTTCGAAAATTGCCGACGGTGTGAAAGTATTGGGAAAAGGGGAATTGACAAAAAAGCTTACGGTCCGTCTTCACAGTGTTTCTGCCGGAGCATTGAAAAAAATTACGGATGCAGGCGGTAGTTTCGAGCAAATTAGTTCGAATTAAAGAATCGTAGAGGAATTACGTGGCTGGCGGAATAGCAAATATTGGTAAAATACCAGAACTGAGAAAGAGAATCTTTTTTACTCTGATGATGTTGGCAGTGTATCGTATCGGTATATTTGTGACGACACCCGGGGTAGACAGGGAAGTAATGGGCGAACTCGTGCGGCAGAGTTCCGGCACTTTTATGGGGCTTTTCAATATGTTCTCAGGGGGCGCACTGCAGCGTCTTTCCATTATCGCTCTTGGGATCATGCCTTATATCAGTTCGTCCATTATTTTGCAGCTGCTTTCATCTGTTGTTCCGCGTCTTGCGGAATTGCGCAAAGAAGGGGAAGCCGGTAGCCAGAAAATTAATCAATACACGCGATATGGCACCGTCATTATTGCGTTTATTCAGTCGTTTGCCATGGCCCAATATCTTGAGAGTTTAAACAATCAGGGAATGGGGATGGTGGTTATTAATACCGGTTTAGGGTTTAAGGCCATGACGATGTTGACGCTTACAACAGGGACGGCGTTCATCATGTGGCTGGGCGAACAGATTACTGAGCGGGGAATTGGAAACGGTATTTCGTTGATTATCTTTGCTGGAATTGTTTCCAGTTTACCAGATGCGATTGTGCAAACTTTAAAATCTGCGAGTGTTGGACAATTAACGCCGATACAGCTTATGTTTGTCGCTGCGGTGTTGCTGGGTGTGGTTGCTACCATCGTCTTTTTTGAACGCGGTCAGAGACGTATTCAAATACAACATGCGAAAAGAATGGTGGGTCGTAAGGTATATGGCGGACATTCAACATTTTTGCCTTTGCGTGTCAATCAGGCTGGGGTTATTCCACCCATTTTCGCCTCAACCCTGTTGATGTTCCCCAACACCCTGGCTGGGTTTTTCCCTTCTCAGGATTGGTTGCATTCTCTTGTGGCATTTGGTACCTGGCAGTACAACACCATCTACTCTTTGCTTATCATTTTTTTCTGTTACTTTTATACGGCGATTACGTTTCAACCGACGGATGTCGCCGACAATTTAAAGAAGCAGGGCGCTTTCATTCCAGGAATAAGGCCTGGTAAACGTACTGCTCAATACATCGACCGTGTTTTGAATCGAATCACATTTGGTGGTGCGCTGTATGTAGCAGCGGTTTGTGTTTTGCCATCATTTATGATTACGGAATTTCATATTCCTTTTTATCTGGGTGGTACCGGGTTGATGATTGTTGTGGGCGTGGCGCTGGATACGGCGCAACAGATTGAGTCTCATCTTATTACACGGCACTATGATGGATTCACCGGACCCAAAGGGGCTAGAATCCGCGGGCGCAGATCAAGGTAACTATAAAATGAAACTGATACTTCTCGGACCTCCCGGCGCTGGCAAAGGAACACAGGCAAAGCAACTTGTCGAGTTGCTTCGCGTTCCCCAGATATCTACAGGAGATATGCTGAGAAGCGCTGTGGCCGCGGGAACATCGCTTGGCAAAGAAGCGAAAAGATATATGGATTCGGGGCAACTTGTCCCGGATGAAGTTGTTGTTGGTTTAGTCAAAGAAAGACTGACCCAGGATGATTGTAAAAACGGTTTCATGCTCGACGGTTTTCCAAGGACGGTCCCCCAGGCGGAGTCTTTGGCGGAAGGGCTCACTGCCCAGGAAATGAGCGTAGATTCCGTTGTTGCAATTATGGTAGATGACGAAGAATTGATTGGCCGAATTACCGGGCGGAGATCCTGTCCGGATTGTGGCGCGATATATCATCTGTTGTATAGTCCACCTCCTCAGGCAGATAAATGTTCATGCGGAGCCAGTGGATTGATTCAACGCGAAGACGATAATGAAAAAACAGTCAGAGAACGGCTATTGGCGTATCACGAGCAAACAGCGCCTCTGATTGGATATTATAAACGGCAGGGTGTGCTCAAGGAAATTGAAGCAAACGGAAAAAATCCTGTACAGGTTTTTGAACAGATAAAGAAGGCGCTTGGGCTTTAGGGTTCAAGTTACTGGAGGAAGTCATGAAAGTTAGACCTTCGGTGAAGAAAGTTTGTGATAAATGCAAAGTGGTGCGAAGAAAAGGTGTTGTTCGTATCATTTGTGAAAACCCACGTCATAAGCAAAGACAGGGTTAGGAGGACAAAAGTGGCACGTATTGCTGGTGTGGACCTTCCACGAAAAAAGCATATCAAAATCGCTTTAACTTATATTTATGGCGTAGGAACACCTACTGCTCTGGATATTTGTAAAAAAGCGAATATCGTACCTGAGACCAAAACTGAGGAATTAACCGAAGGCGAAGTCAAGGCAATTCGAGACTTGCTGGTCGAAGACTACAAGGTGGAAGGTGATTTGAGACGGGAAATTAATGCCAATATCAAACGCCTGATGGACCTTGGATGTTTTAGAGGTCTTCGTCATCGGCGAGGGCTGCCTTGTCGCGGTCAAAGAACTCACACTAACGCACGGACACGAAAAGGTCCCAAACGCGGATCGTCTGTGAAACGATAAACCGTAACATAGCAGGATAAAAAATGGCTACTAGTAAAGGCGGAAAAAGAAAAGACAAGAAGAACGTACCGAATGGCGTGGCACACGTTCAGTCTACGTTCAACAATACAACAGTGACAATTACGGATACCGCCGGAAACACAGTTTCCTGGTGCACCGCCGGAACAATGGGTTTCAAAGGGTCTCGCAAAGCGACACCCTTTGCCGCTCAGGTTACCGCAGAGGATGCAGCCAAAAAAGCGATGGATCATGGTATGCGTCAGGTTGCTGTGATGGTGAAAGGACCGGGGTCGGGTCGCGAGTCCGCGTTACGCGCCATCCAGGCTTCAGGTTTAAAAATTACATATATCAGAGACGTTACGCCGGTCCCCCATAATGGTTGTAGACCGTCCAAACGGCGTAGAGTTTAGTGAAGTAAAGAGGAGTCAATCGTGGCACGT
This sequence comes from Polyangia bacterium, assembly GCA_050287845.1. GTDB lineage: Bacteria > Myxococcota_A > Polyangia > JAAYKL01 > JAAYKL01 > JAFGXQ01. Next base: position 83,347 of record JBNKCR010000007.1, on the reverse strand, counting down.
GATACAGGCCCAGTATGTAAACAGTGTAGGCGCGAGGGATTGAAGTTATTCCTGAAAGGGGATAGGTGTTTTTCTGATAAGTGTGCGTTCGACAGACGTCCGTACGCCCCCGGACAGCACGGTCAGCGTCGCGCTAAATTTTCAGAATATTCGCGTCATCTTAGAGAGAAGCAAAAAGCACGACGTATTTATGGAGTACTTGAAAAGCAGTTTGCATTGTACTTCGATAAAGCTGATGCGACCAAGGGTGTTACGGGTGAAAATCTTTTCCAGTTGCTGGAAAGGAGGCTGGACAATGTTGCTTTCCGGATGGGATTTGCAAACACACGGAAAGCTGCTCGACAATTGGTCAGCCATAGTCACATTCAGGTGAACGGAAAAAAAGTCAACATTCCATCCTATCTGGTGAAACCCGGTGATGAGGTATCCATTCGGGAGCGATCGAAAAAAATTGAGTCCATTGCTTCCGCGATGGAAGCAAGAGGTCGTCAGGGAGTCGATTCCTGGATTGAAGTTGATACCAAGAAAGTAGCCGGTGTATTTAAGGAAGTTCCAGGCATGGAGGAGTTGCAGTTACCGGTAGAACCCCAATTAATCGTCGAATTCTACTCGAGATAGTAGGGAAGAGGAGATTGGTATGTATCAGCGCAATTGGCGTGAACTTATCCGACCCAGAAATTTAGTGGCAGACCAGGAAAGTCTTACTGATACTTATGGCCGTTTCAGTTGTGAGCCCCTGGAACGAGGTTTCGGGATTACGCTGGGCAATTCCTTGAGACGGGTTTTATTGTCGTCATTGCAGGGAACTGCGATAATCTCTGTGAAATTTGATGACGCTTCTCATGAATTCACATCTATTCCTGACGTGGTGGAAGATGTCACTGATATCATTCTTAACCTCAAGGAAGTGATTCTGAAGATTCATGAGCCTAAGGAAATCGCGCTGAGAGTAGATGTAGAAGGACCGTGTGCTGTCACTGCAAAGGACATTCAGACAAATAGTTTGGTGGATGTCTTGAATCCCGACAAGCATATCGCAACGGTTTCTGAAGGTGGTCGTCTTGCATTCGAGATTCTGGTTGGTCCCGGTCGCGGATATTTACCGGCAGAGAGACGCCTTGCATTGGAAGAGAATCAAGTATCTGACATTGGTTGGATTCAGCTTGATGCTCTCTACTCTCCTGTTCGTAAAGTAAATTATTCCGTTTCCAATGCTCGCGTTGGACAAATCACGGATTATGACAAATTGGTGCTTGAAGTTTGGACGGATGGCAGCGTTCGCCCGGAAGATGCCGTTGCATACGCCGCGAAGATTATCAAAGAGCATTTGATTATTTTCATCAACTTCGAGGAAGAGGATGAGCTTCCACTTCCCGAAGAAGAAGAACCGGAACAGCAGGTTAATGAGAATCTCTTCAGGCCTGTTGATGAATTGGAGTTGTCTGTACGTTCTTCCAATTGTCTACAGAATGCTGGCATTAAGCTTATCGGTGAACTCGTACAGCGCACTGAGGCTGAGATGTTGAAAACGAAAAATTTTGGTCGTAAATCACTGAAAGAAATTCGTGATATTCTCGCTGAAATGGACTTGCAACTCGGAATTAAACTGGATAATTGGGAGCAGCTGCTGGAGCGTTGGAAGAAGCAACAGAGCTCATGAGGAAAATAAAATGAGACATCGTAAATCAGGACGAAAATTAGGTCGTAATTCCAGTCATCGTAGAGCCATGTTCCGCAATTTGGCAGCTGCGTTGATTCTGCACGAGGAAATCGATACGACGCAGGCGAAAGCAAAGGAATTGCGAGGGATTGTTGAGAAGCTCATCACTCAGGCTTCTAAAGCGCAGGATAGTGCAGGTAAAAGCAGCGAACAACTTTCACAGGAAGAAAAGCTGAAGCAATTTCATCTGAAAAAGATGGTAACAAAATTTTTACCGCAAAAATACGAAGATGGCTTGGAATCGAATGCGCCAGTGGATCTGGTATCCAAGCTTTTCGATGAACTTGTCCCCCGTTACAAGGATCGTCCTGGAGGGTACACGAGAGTCACTCGCATTGGTACTCGTAAGGGCGATTGTGCACCCCTTGCACGAATCCAGCTCGTATAAAAATAACTCTATCTTCACCAGTTAAGCTTCTCAACCAGATTGTTCATTCTTCAGGAATGGATGTGTTTTCAACCGCAAAGGACGCTCAGCGTCTCCTTGGCGTCGCTCTGGAGAATAGACATTATGTGCGAACGCCTTTTCGTTGATTCTGTACACGCCATGGAATTCGAAACAGACTGTTTGCTCGATATGCTGGACGAGACGAAAACAGCCCAGTGAATCTCTTTCTCTATTTGACGGTTGTCAGATGAAACCGTATTCTTCTGTTGATGAATGAACAACATTCAAAAATATTGCTTGTCGGCGTACCGCAACGAATCCGAGAACTGTTCGAATCGCAGAGAACAAATTATTTTATTCAGATTGCGGAATCGGTTGCGATTGCGTCAGCGCTTGTCGAGCATGAGAATATCAAGCTTTGTGTATTGAGCGATACACTTCCCGATATGGAACGGTTTATCGGCGAGGTGAGAAGCAATCCTCTGGCATCTGAGCTACCTTTACTGGTCATTACATCAAAAAGAACACACGAAGAACTATTTAAACTTGGTGCTGATGCTTTTTTCGGCACATCAGAATCGGATGCAAAATTTCTGGAGAAGATCGAGTTATTGATGGGGTTGAGTGATTCAAGTCATTCGGGCGTGTTTCATAAGCGGACGGAAAATGAAAATCCCTTCTATTTCGCAATGCAGTATGCTGCTGGATTGGTCAGTGGGAAAGAAAAAATCACACCACTTGATCACGATCGGGTACTTTCCGAATCGCAGTCTTTGCAATCGCTGATTCAGGACATCGAAAAAGTGATTCAGAGTCAGTCCAGTGGTCAAACTGCCTTGGAAATTCCGGAAGGATTAGAATCGGTGGATCCTCAGGGGTATATCGACCAGCAACTGTCGGTGGGTGAAAGAATAGACATGCACCGCAGAGATTTGACTGCGGATACACCCCGAGGGGGTGTCAAAGTGTCGAAAAAGGAGCCCACCGCACCTTCTACATTCCATTATTCGATACACTCGGAGGTGCGCAAGTCGGGAAGTACAGAGGAAAGTTTTTTGGAGACGGCGGATACGGATGTATTGCCCAGGGGCGAACTGAAATCCGCTGCGGTACAATCCAGTGTTTCCAATCGACATGGGGATACACTTTCACAACCATTCTCTGTAGAACAATTCAACGCAACCACAAATCACGGTAGTCGCCGTACATTTTTGCCGGCGGCCAACAGGATACGTGGGAGCAGTGAAACTCAGAAAAATGTACAGCGACACACTTCCAATCAGGAGACAATTTCGCAATTTGATAGGTCGTTCGCTCAGGAAACAGACGAAATGTTGTCCGTTTCCAGTTTGACGTCAGAGGAACACGGCAGCGTTTTATTTCCGCAAGGAGATGGTGCAAGAAAAGAACTCATAGAGAAGAATATTGAGTTACCCATTGCTGGAATCCTGAAAGACAAGCCTTTCTGGTGGGTCATCTCGGTTGCAATGGAAAGTAGGTTTTCCGGAGTCATTTCGGTTCTGCGCAATAGAGTGGAGCGCCAATTCTATTTTGATCGTGGAGAATTGATGGTAGTGAACTCCAACGCCAGGGAGGACCGATTGGTGGAGTTGTTGTTTCGCGAAGGAAGAATATCCGAAACGCAATATCAGAGTGCGTCGTCGACTGTTGCTGCCAGTGGGAGACGCGCTGGCGTTATTATGGTGGAAAAGGGGATCATCTCTTCAAGAGAACTGTTTCCTGTGGTCAGATACCATTATGAGACGATGTTTTACGATACTCTGAAATGGATGGATGGCGAATGGAAAGCTCTTTTTTCACCGTACGATCTGAAGGAGCGTATCGTTCTGGACGTGCCAGTTCATTCCTTGATTCTGGAAGCATTTCGCTCGGTTGTACCATCAGAATATGTTGGGTCGATAGTGGATTCATCCATGGTCCTCCGTCGCGGAATTGTATCTGAAGATTTTTTAGACAGTCTTCCATTGACCCCTCTGGAGAGGGAATTTATAGAGTGGTGCGATGGCCGGAAAAGTTTATCGTGGCTGGCCGCTCATTTGAACATCGACCCGGCAGACTTACGTTCACTGGCAGCAGGTCTGGTTGTGCTGAAGGTCATCCAGTCTGTTTCCGGTATTGGTGATTCCGTATCTGTGTCATCGGGCCATGACGTATCGGAAGCAGCAGAGATGGCTATGCCAGCGGATTCGGTGATGGCCGCCCCTCCGCAAGATGCTCCTCCACCACAGGTGATTTTTGCAGACGCGTCCTTTCTGGAAGATAAGTTGGCACAGGTATACGGCGGGAGTTATTTTGATATCGCCGAAGTAAGCCCCGAGGCGTCACCTTTTGAAATAAAACAGTCTTTACAGCGATTGAAAAACATTTATTCTCCGGAAAAATTTCGTAGCAAAGGTGCGTCCGAATTAATGGTAAAAATCAACATGATTGAAGAGATTCTGTTGGAAACAGAAGAAGTGTTGATGGACGATGAAATTAGAGAGCATTATCGGAAGGCTTTTTTGGAGATGCATTCGATAGAATAGGATGAATGGCTATGGCGGTTAGAGAAATTGTTATTTATCCTGCAGATATTTTAAAGCGCAAATGTCAGCAGGTGGAGAAATTTGATGAAGAGTTGAAGACCCTGGCTGAGGATATGGCAGAAACGATGTATGCTGCGCCGGGCGTAGGGCTGGCTGCAAATCAGGTCAACGTCGATGCACAGGTCTGCGTTATTGATGTGGCAGAAGACGAGGAGAGCGATTTACATGTATTTGTGAACCCAAAAATTATTGCCCGGGACGGAGAGATCGAATGGGAAGAAGGCTGTCTCAGCTTCCCCGACATTCTCGTGAATGTAATCCGCAGTCGAAAGGTTACCGTTCGTGCTCAGGACGTGGAAGGAAATTTTTTTGAAATTGAGGCGGAAGGTCTTTTCGCAGTCGCCGTTCAGCATGAGCTGGATCATTTGAATGGCGTTTCGTTGGCGGATAAGGTGGGCTACCTGCGCAAGAAAATGATGCTGAAGGATTTACAGAAGATCAAAAAAGCCCGGCAAAGTGCACAATGAAAGGAGCGCTTCGAACCATCTTCATGGGGACTCCCGATTTTGCCGTTCCCACCCTCGAAATGCTGGCTCGGGAGACTGATTTGCGGCTTGTGATTACCCAACCGGACAAACGTCAGGGGCGTGGGAAGAAGCTGGCGTTCAGCCCGGTGAAAACACGGGCGCTGGAATTGGGACTGACGGTTATCGGGCCGTCGGTGGTGAAGGGAAAGCGTTTTGCGTCGACCATCGCCGAGTATACCCCGGATGTTCTGGTAACGGCGGCGTTTGGACGACTGCTGGGACGCAGTCTGATTGAGACACCTCGCTATGGGTGCTTGAATGTGCATGCGTCGCTGCTGCCACGATATCGGGGGGCGGCCCCTGTTAACTGGGCGATTATTAACGGTGAAATGGAAACAGGCGTCTCCATCATGAAAACCGTTGAAGCGCTGGATGCGGGGGATGTGTATGCTGCGCGTAAAGTTGCCATTCGACGGCAGACTGCCGGCGAACTGACACAAGTTCTTTCTGAGCTTGGAGCCCAGACGTTGCTGGAAGTGCTGAAGCAGATTGATAGTATTGTGCCATCGCCGCAAAATGATGCGGAGGCGACATTCGCACCCATCATGACGAAAGCCGACGGCCAACTGAACTGGTTGAAGTCCGCCTGGGAATTGGAGTGCCAGGTTCGGGGGATGCATCCCTGGCCAGGCACCTATTTTATCTGGGAAGGAAAATCGGTGAAGGTTCACAGCGCGGATCGGAGGGATGTCGCTTCTCCAGCTTGCGTTGAATGCGGTACAGTACTCGCTCATACACCGGACGGAATTGATGTGGTGTGTGGCGAGGGGACGCTGCGATTGACGTCGCTGCAGATGCCCGGTAAAAAGCAGTTGAACGCCCGGCAGTTTTTTACCGGGATGAGATTTTCAGAAGGAACCCGTTTTCAGTAGATACCGTTTGCTCCGATAATGTGTCGCGCGGTGAATCATTGCGCACAACTCCGGAACGACGGATGAATATTTTCGATATTGTTGGGATCCCGGGCACCCCATAATAAAAATTCACGGTTTCGTGGGGATTCCATCTCCGGGACCGGTGAATTGCGGTTTGGTAGTGGTTTAAAGGAACATCGTTATTGACTGCAGCAGGTGGGGCACTATTATGAATCTATGAAAGAAAAACTACTTGTTATCGCTGCAGCACTGAGCGTGCTTTTTTTTCTGTTTCAATTGGTGAGAGGATATATCCTTGCAAGGAGGCCGTGGAGAGAACGTCGACCTAAAACCAATCCTGAACTGGAAGAAATGCTCCGCAAGGCGGATTCTCCGGTCACGGCCAGGACCGTTCTGAAAGATATTGATGGAAAAGCCGTACAGCACGATGCCCGAGCCCGCGCGTCCTATTACAGTGTGGCCGGTGAGATTTCACTGCACAAGTTGAAAAGACCCAATGTTGCAATTCGATATTATCTTCGCGCGTTGCGCAATAATCCCAGGTGTGAATCTGCTTTTGATAGACTGAGTGAGATTCTGCTGGCGCAGAAACGGTATCGCCGTTTCAAGCGGGCGTGCTGGTTTTTGCTTTCCAGAATGGATGATGAAGATACGGGCAGACCAATGTGGAAGAAATGCTGGTCCGGTCTGGCAACCGTTTACGCCGCCAGCCCCGCAACCACCGATCGGGCGGACGCCATTCGAAAGATGCTTTCGGCATTCGTCCGGGACGTTGAAGATGAGGAACTGGCGGAACTCGATTTGCTCGACGAAGAAGAAGGGGACGGATGCTATGAGGAGCGGAGTCCCTGTGGCGATATTCCCAAAATGGGTTCCTGAACCGGGTCTATCTCATCCACACAGCTGTGACGGCATCTCCGCCTTCCTCTTTGGTCCCCGACCGGAATGATGCGACATATGGAGAGTTTTCAAGATATTTCCGGATGCCGGACATCAATGCGCCGGTGCCGTGGCCGGTAAGGATATACACCACATCGGTGTGGGTGAGCAGCGCATTGTCCAGAAACTGGTCTGTTTTTCTGACGGCTTCATCCATCCGATCGCCGCGTAAATCGAGGGTATTATCTGTGGTGCGTACCGCGTCGCTTGTCAGAATAGGGGGCGCATTGATGGGTCTTCTGGGGGCTGCATCCTTTCGGGAGGTAGATTTCCGATCGGATATCACCCGCAAATCGGCAATGGCGGCCCGCATTCGAATAGCGCCAATTTTTATATAGGTGGTATTGCCCTTCAAGTGGGAATCAATCAGGCCATCTTTGCGGGTGGAGACAACGTGGATTTTTGTGCCGGGCGTAATGTCTTCAGCTGTAGCCGGGCGACCGGGAAGGTCGTCCAGTGTGACGTTGCTGAACGATTCCCCGGGGGCAAGCCTGGCAGCGATTTCGTTTACCTCCCGACGTTTGGCAGTGACGAGATTGGCGTCGTTTCGGCGACGTTTAATACTTTTTTCGGCTTCCCGGATAGTATCCCTGGCGCTGCGAATGGAAGACCAGAGCGCTTCCTGTTCCCGGTTGATGAACTGCCGCTCCTGTTTGGAGATGGCTCTCCGTTTCTCCTCGTATTTCTCTTTTGCCCTGGCCGTTTCGGCGAGCTGTGCGGCCAGTTGCTCGCGCTCGCTGGCCCAATGGCACCGTTCCTCTTCCAGGGCCTGGCGGGCATCGCCCAGTTTCTGCACCTCCCTGGGCAGCAACTTTCTGGCCGTATCAATGACCGACTGGGGAATGCCGTATTGTCGGGCGGTGGCGAGGGCACTGGAGTAACCGGTGGTGCCAGCTGTCAGTTTGTAGTCTGGAATGTTCTGTAGCGCGTTGTAGCCCATGCCGGCACTGATAAAGTGGTCGTTACTTCGCGCGTATTCTTTCAGGGTATCGAAGTGAGTGGTGGCCAGGGTGGCCGATCGAATCTGATTGAACCGATCGAGTAGCGCCTGGGCCAGTGATGTTCCTTCCAGTGGATCTGTTCCTGCGGACAGTTCATCGAGCAGAACAAGGCTGCCCTGCTGCGCATACTGAAGTATTTCGGCGATGTTTTTCATATGCGCAGAAAATGTGGATAGATGGGCAGACAACGACTGGTCATCTCCAATATCTGACAGTACTTCGTCGGGGATACCCACTTCGGAATCCGGTGACACCGAGATGGGAAATCCCGCCTTGAGCATCAGTGCCAGAATGCCGGCGGTTTTCAGAACAACCGTTTTCCCCCCGGCGTTGGGCCCGGAGATCAGCAGCGTAGTCCCCGGTTGAACGGTGATGTCATTGGGGACCACCTGAATGTTGTCCAGCAACAGAAGCGGATGCCGGGCATGAAACAACTTGAGGGTTCCCGGAGACTTCCGGATGGGAATCACCGCATTGATATCCCAGCATAGCCGGGCCTTGGCGATAACGCATTCCGTCTGCACGATGGATTGACAGGCATACCTCACCTCATCGAGCTGAAGCCGGACCATGGAACGCAGCGCTTCCAGAATCCGGTTTTCTTCCCGGACGATCTCCTCCCGGGCAAGTGTAAGTTCATTTCCCTGTTCCACCAGTTCCGTTGGCTCGATGAACATGGTTGCGCCGGAACTCGAACTGCCATGCACAATCCCCCGAATGGGATGATGTGCATCGGTCCTTACCGGAATCACGTAACGCTCATTTCGCATGGTAATGGTTTTATCCCGAATGACGTCCGTATGGACTTCGGCAATCTGCTCCATGCGAACAAGAAGTGTCTGGCGAAGGGAGGTGGCTCTTTTGCGCAGGCGATACAGTTCCTGGCTCGCCGAGTCTGAAATACTGCCGTCCGGCTCAAAAGTGGATTCGATTTCTGCAGCGAGTCTCGCCAGCGAAATGGGCGAAATTGGGCTTTCCGCAGGTAGAACTGTATGGGCGTTGAGGGGACAGATGTCTTTCCGGTTGTCCAGATATCGGTGAAGCGAGACGAATAATTTCAGGTTGGTGGCCACCGCTATCAGCACATCGCGGGGCACCTCACCATCCGATGCCATGTGGAGCAGGGCTTCAGTTACCTCTTCGGCCTGGAGCAGGGGTGGGGGATCGTCATCGTCGATGCAGCGGATGAATTCCTGAACCAGCGCCATCTGATGCCAGGCTTCCGATTCGCCTAAAAATGGTATTTTTTTACATAGGGCCGCGGATTGGTCGTTTGCCGCGCGGCCGGCAACCCGGTCCAGAAATTTGGACCATTCCAGATCGTACAGGGTTTTGGAGGTAACGGTCATGGGACAGCGTAAAGTTCCTATTTGGTGTAGTCGAACACCTTTCCTTCTCTCAATTCCAGAGTACGGGGCATTCGACTGGCCAGGTCCAGGTTATGGGTAACCATGAGCATGGATGTGTTGTATTTGCGATTCATGTCAAAAAACAGCTGGTGGATACCGGCCGCCGTCTGGCCGTCCAGATTTCCGGTGGGTTCGTCCGCTAGCAGAAGCGGTGGGCGCAGCACCAGGGCTCTGGCCAGGGCGACCCGTTGCTGTTCGCCACCGGACAGTTCTCCCGGCTTGTGGGTCAGGCGATGGGAGAGTCCCACCTCTTCAAGCATCATCTCCGCTTCCTTTTTCAGCGTTACCCGATCGGCGCGCTGAATCATTCCGGGCATCATGACGTTCTCCAGGGCCGTGAATTCCGGCAGCAGATAATGAAACTGAAACACAAATCCGATGGTTCGGTTGCGGAAATTGGAGAGTTTCTGGGGCGAGAGGCGGGTAATATCCTGTCCACCGACGCGAATCTGTCCCCGGGTGGGGGCATCCAGGGTGCCCACCACATTGAGAAACGTGGACTTACCCACCCCGGATGCTCCGACGATGGCACACATCTCCCCTTTTTTCACCTTAAGTTCAAGTTCGTCGAGCACATGAATGATTTTGCCACGGTGTTCATATTCCTTGGTCAGATTCGTGATATCCAACAGTAAATCCTGCGACATTATTTCAACCCTTCCACTGGCGTAATACCCGATGCAACCCGTGTGGGATAAATGGTTGCAATGGTGGTAATGATGAACGACGTAACCCCGACAAAGAAAAATTCTGTAGTAGAGATGTCCACCGGCAGTTTGTCAATGTACCAGACTTCCGGAGGGATGGGGAGCCCCACATGCTTGAGCGTCATGCATAGAAGAAATCCAACGAGCAGCCCTGAAAACGTACCGATGGCGCCAATGAGCATTCCTTCAAATCTGAATATCCGCTGGACGTCTTCCCGGGAGGCGCCGATGGTCATCAGCACCGAAATTTCCGGTCCTTTTTCGAGCACCAGCATGGTCAGTGTGGCAATGATTGAGAACGAAGCAACCAGGATCGCAATGGACATCAGGATGAACATCACGATTTTTTCAAGCTTCAGTGCACTGAACAATTGAGAATTCAGTTCCTGCCATGAGCGAACCCGGACCCGGTTTCCAAGATCTTTTGCAATCTGGCCGGCGACCTGACCGGCGTTGTCCGGATTTGGAATGGAAATGTGGATTTCGCTGATTTTGTCTCCGGTATTCAGGAACTTCTGTGCAGCTTTGATGGAGGTGTAGGCATAGTGCTCGTCAAACGCGTACATGCCCGAAAAAAAAGTACCGCCAATGCGGAACGGGCGACTTTTGGGGATGGGACCGGTAGGGCCGATGTCTCCCAGGGGCGAGACTACTTTTACCTCTTCGCCCACGTATAGACGCAGTGCCTTTGCCATTTCGCGTCCCACGATGAGCGCTGGCAGCACCCGTTGTCCGGGAAGCACCGGGGAAGGGATGAAAGACGGATCCGGCTCGTGGGGCTCCGGTTTCTTTTCGACCTTGTTTCCGGATTTTGAAAAAGGCGAAGCTGCCTGACCTCGGCTCAGCTGAAACAGTTCGTTGGGGTGATCGATATATCTGAGCTTTCCCTTGTCGAGTCGCTTCAGAACACTGCTGACCCGCGGATGACTCTGCGTGTCCACCCCTTTAAGAAGCATGCCATTGTTATTTGTGCGGGCATTGAGCATCACCTCTCCCTGTACCACAGGGGTCGCTGCCCGGATGTCCGAACGGGTTTCAATTTCGGCAAGGAGCTTTCGCCAGTTGCTGATATGGGCGAACCGGCTGTTTTCGGCATCCGTATTTCTGGCAATGCCATCCATGGGCGTTCCAAAATTATCCACAACGATATGGGCGTTGGTGCTGATGATTTTGGTCTTCAGGTCACTGGAAAATCCGCCCATCACGCTGAGTACGGTGGTCAGTGTGCAGGAAGAAAAAGACACCCCTACAATGGAGAGCAGACCAATGGCGGTCAGGGAACCGCTTTTTCGACCCTTCAGGTGACGGATGCCCACAAACTGATGAAATTTAAGACGATTTCCAAGATTATTGATGAGCTTCACCAGAAAAAACCAGCCCCCAATATTCAGGAAGATGAGCAATGCCACCATGGAAACGATGTAAATAACAATTCTCGAGTAATCCACGTTACTCCTCGGCAGTAGCCAGCAGGTAGGCTTTTACAAACTGATGAAGGTCACCATCGAGGACATCGTCCACTTTTCCGGTTTCCATGCCGGTTCGCGTGTCTTTGACCAGTCGATACGGTGCAAGCACATAAGAGCGAATCTGCGACCCCCAGGCGATTTCCTTTTTGTCTTCGTTGCGTTGTTCACTCTGCTCTCTTCGCAGCTGCATTTCACGCTCATAGAGCCGGGAGCGCAACACCTTAAATGCCTGGGACTTATTTTTATGTTGAGACCGTTCGTTCTGACACTGCACGACTATGCCGGTGGGCATGTGGGTAATCCGAACTGCGGAGTCCGTGGTGTTCACGTGCTGACCGCCGGCGCCGCTGGCCCGATATGTATCGATTCGAAGATCATTTTCATTAATTTCGATTTCCACGTCATCATCAATCTCCGGCGTGACATCGATGGCGGCAAACGAAGTGTGTCGACGGGCGTTGGAATCGAAGGGCGAAATGCGAACGAGTCTGTGAATTCCCCGCTCACTCTTCAGATAGCCGTACGCGTATTCGCCGCTGATATGCAGGGTTGCCGATTTGATGCCCGCCTCTTCGTTGGGAGACAGATGAACCAGTTCCACTTTGTATCCTTTTTTTTCAGCGTATCGGCTGATCATCCGAAAGAGCATTTCTGCCCAGTCGGCGGAATCCACACCACCTGCGCCCGGAGAAAAGGAGACATATGCATTGGATTCATCGAATTCATCATCGAGAATGCGTCGCAGTTCCAGCTGGTCGAGCTTCGCGCCCAGCGACGCCAGTTGAGCAGGTACTTCAGCCAGAGCCGACGGCTCGTTCTCTTCTCTGGCGAGTTCAACCAGCTCGATTATATCGGTGATTTCCGATTCAATGGTCTGGAACACACCGACCACCTTCTCAAGCTCACTGCGCTCTTTTAACAGAGTCTGTGCGCGCTCATTATCGTTCCAAAAATCTTCCTGGCCCGCCAGATGATTCAGTTCCTCAATACGTTCCTGCTTATTAGCGAGGTCAAAGATACCCCCTTAGGCTCTCAAGTTTAGCCTGCATGGGGTGAACGGATTCTAATATTTCGTCATACATGGCCAAGCATCTAGGGCCATATATAGTGAATTGTCAAGGAAAACCCAGGGAATCCGGTGCAGTACTGAACGGGTAATATCGGTGCGGTGAAAAGCCGTCGGCGGTCTCGGTATCCCGAAATATGGCAGAAATCTGGAAAATTTTGCCAGTCCCCCTGTGATATTGGTGCGGATCATCTGTTTTGGCCGGGTACCCCACAGAGTATAGGTGAAAAACGGAAGAAAAGCGCTTTGAACAATGTCGTCCTGGTCTCCGTCTGCTGCATCTTCGCTTGATCCGATGGTGTACGGCCGCCCCCATGGGAGAGGACTTCTCTCCAGCGGTGAAATAAGGGGGGCTCTGGAATCATTCCTCGAGTGCGGTTGAGATGTTCCCGTATGAACTGAATCAGGTCGCGTATGCGGAAGTGCGCATCGGTCGAATTCATTGTAATTTAAAAAAAACAGCCTTATGAAAAAAAAAGTTTCCTGTACAATTTTGCTCCATTTCATTCTTGTATTCCTGATTGACTTCCGATGAAAATATTCTTAACGTAAAGAATGGTACAGAAAATTGTCTTTGTGGTTGATAGTGCCAATTGACAATTAAGCTTAATTATATCTTGACGCGTTTTAATTGTATTAAAAGCGTCACGGATAAAATATGGAGTAATCGATGCAACCTCGTGAGACATACGGTCGTATGCGAATGAATTCACCATACAGTGGAAGCGATGGAAGTCGGCCGGACCGCCGAAGATCGGAAACAGGTACTCACGAATGGTTTCGGGATATAGCGGAAATCGAAATGCCCAATGAGGTTCGGCGGGCAGATCAGTTGTCGTATGAACGGTTACTGCGGGAGAATATCCGGACAGAAGAGGAGAGGCTGGAACAGACATTTTCGGTTGAACCATCGCCGGAGGACGACGCCCCCACCCGAATCTATCGGGGGAGTAAGAAGCGGATTAGGCGATCTGCTGCACCTTATCGCCGGCAAAGCGCTTCGAATATTGCCATGGATGACCGGTCAGATCAGGATGCGACCCGAAAAATAGAAACGGTGTCCAGTATTTCCGCGCGTTCCAGCGCACCGCCAGCGGGTATGCCCGTCAATCGGATGCCCAGCGCACCGCCGGCGAGAATGCCCGTAAATCGGATGTCCAGTGTGCCGCCAGCGAATGTACCAGCAAATCGGATGTCCAGCGTACCGTCGGCGGGGGAGTCGGGAAATCGGATATCCAGTGTGCCATCTGTTGGTGTACTGCCGGGAAATCGGATGCCCAGCCTGCCACCTCTTGGTGCATCGATAAATCAGATGCCAGGCTGGTATGGTCACGTTGGAGGAAGTTATGCCATGGCGTCCGGGACAACAGCGCCGGTGGCAAGGCCGTCGTCGCCATCGGTACCGCCGCCCACGAAAAAGACAATACCGCAGCTGGCGTTTTCGGCCCAGGCTGTTCAGCAGGCGAGTTATTCAGGGAGACCGTCCCTGCGGCCAATGGACGGACTTCAGGGGGCTCGAACGTCGTTTCCACCTTTGGTGGCGGAGAAACGGCGCCGCACGTTTTCCGCCAATTTCTGGAAAATGGCCGTGGGCATTGCCGGTTTTGTTGTATTGGTTACGATGATTTTCAGCGAATCGGAGCCCGAGGATCTCTATTTGCCGGCGAAAGCTTCTGAAAATTTTGTACAGGTAGCGACAGTACCAGCTGCGGCCCTGGAAGGGCTGGCTGCTACCATGGAAAACACGGTGAAAGAAGCGGCGGCAAGTTCCTCCGTGACAGCCGGTACATCATCGGAAAAGCATTCAGGGAGACGGGATAGAGCATCATCGCATCGACACGAGGATGCCAAAGAGGCTGGGGGCGGCGATGACCGGGCATCGGATGATTCTGAGGAAATGGCGGGCACTGGGGCGACGCATTCGAACGATGTTGCGTCAATGGAAACGGCAGAGAAAGACGATGTGGTTGACGGTTCACCTTCTCGTCGCAGTACCGCCGAACAGAGCGAAATCGAAGCACTGTTAGGTATCAAGCCCTCAAGAGAATCGCCAGCTCCAGAGGTGAAAGCATCTGGACAGGGTGCGCTGGGGGGAGTATCAGCACTTCCTCTGCCCGATGCTTCACCGCAGTTGCCACAGATGCCGGGGAGAGACGAAGTGCAGTCTGCAATGCAGAGCGTGGCCGCTCGGGTATCGAATTGTGGTACCGGGCAGTCAGGAAAATTGATTGCCAAGATAACTATTTCGGGAGCTACTGGTCAGGTGGTATCTGCGCAGGTTGTGGATGACGTATACCAGGGAACAGAGGCAGGGATGTGTGCGGCTCGCGAGATTCGTCGAGTGCGGCTTCCGAGATTTCAGAAAGAAAGTCTGGTGATTCGGTATCCTTTCGAACTGTAAGGTTTCGCAACGGCTACCGGTGAAGAACGACAGACTTGGAATGGTGATGAACCATGAGCGCCAATGAAACCGATACCCCGATGGATGTCATCGGGACTGCCGCCAGCAAGAATGGGCTTCGCGCGGATGCCTCAGCAAGAAACCGAAGCGGGACTCGCCAGAACAAGAGAATCCACGCCGTACTCACCACAATCAGCGACTCAGCGGTGGAGATGCGGGTGTGCGATCGGAAAACCTTTGAGAATCTCGTCAGGGATCAGATTCAGATTCACGAAAGCCATGCCGCGTCGGCTGCGAACTCGGTTTCGGGTAGTGCGTCGGTTGTGGCGGAATTGCTGATTGCTGCGGAACGGGAGGAAACCAATGCCGAGGTGGATGCCGCGTTTGACGAAATCGAACGGACTCCCGTCTGGGAGTGGGAAACGGTGGTGGAAGGTTCGGAGAACACCCCGAAATCATCGAAATTGTCAGAGCTGCCGGAGTTGTCAGTCGGTCTGGATAGTTTAGAGAATCCGGAACTGTTGGAGTCAGTGGAGATTCCGGAAGATTTGGTGGCATCGGAGCTCCTGGAATTGCCAACGCCGCCAGAGTTGCCAGAGTCGCCCGAGCGGTCAGAGTCGCGGGAACGGCCAGAATCGGCTGAGCTGCCGGAGTTACAAACGTTTAATGATGACGACGGAAATGACCCCGCGGAACGGGATACGCTGAAGCCGGTGCGGCCCGGCGATGAGCGTGTAATTCGATTTTCGGAATCTGAAGTGGCTTCGGACATTTTACCCCTGCTGGGTTTGTCTGAAACGTTGGAGCCGGAGGACGAAGAAATTGTGTTGTCCGACAATGAGCTTGTCGGACTGGTCGAAACCGGGAAGGCGTTGCTGGCGGTTGCAGACGGGATAGATTGTAACACGAATAATGCGGTCGATGCCAGTGATGACTCTGTCGATGTCAGGATCGGGCCGGATGAGAGTGTTGCGGTATTGCAGGCGATCGAGACCGCGGAGGATTCGCCCTTCAGGTCTTCCTCTGGCGATAGCCGTCCCACACCGGAAGCACTGGTTACTCCTCCGGCTATGGATTCCGAAGGACGCGGCATTCAGGGGATTGACCCGGTTGAGTCCGGATATGTGACGATTGAACGTCTTTCTGATGACACAGACATCGCAGCTGCCGAATCTCAGCCCACGAATTTCAGCTTGTCTGTAGATTCCGTCACCGCCCCCTCTCTGCAAGGTCAGGTATTTTCCGGACACCGAAGTGTCATCTGGGAAAAACACGATGCCGGAGAGTTACTGCAATCCATTCGAACGTCGTTGCCGCCGCCACCTGAAAAGCAGAGTGTGGTACGTGCCAGAAATCGGTGGCGTGCGCTGGCAATTGCAGCAATTTTTGTGGTGATGGCGATGGGGGGATGGATGGTAACCGGGATGAATGCCGATCAGCGGGAAGGAATACTGAAGATGTTTTTTGCCGGCGGCGATGCGGTCCACCATCCGCAGGTTTCCGGGGATATGATGGGCGTTGCCCCGATGCGTGCGAAGGAGCATATCAGTGTTGCAACCCGGGAATCGTCTGGACAGTCGTCGGGTACATCTCCGGTGGGCGATGATGTGGCCCGAACGGCAGGTGACAACGACTCCGGTGAACCCCGAAAACATCGGTCAGGGCGTCCGGAACATCGCATCGAATCAGCGGTATCAGCGGATACGCCCGACAGTGGCAAGGTATCAACGCAGAACGATGGATTTAGAAAAGACCGGCCACATGACCATGACGCGTTGAGCAGTCTGGCGAATAATCCTGCGAACGATGCGGTAAAAAGCAGTGTTGAAAAGGTGCAAGTGCCGGACGAGAACAACGCGTCCGGAGAAATGCCCGTGAGACCGTCCGAACGGGCAGTGAGATCCGCCATGGCGAAGGTGGCACCGATGGTGCAGAACTGCCCGCGGGTTGTTTCGGGAAAGATGATCGTTCAGATGGTGGTTTCCGGGGCGTCTGGGAAAGTGGTGTCGTCCGAGGTCATAGATTCAACTTTCAAAGGCACTGCCACAGGGCTCTGCGCTGTGCGGGCCGTTCAGCGTGTGAAACTTCCGCCGTTTAAAAAAGAAAAGATTATCATCAAATATCCGTTTGCGCTTTAAGCGGGTGTCGTCCGACGAATTCAGTCCTGGTTTCATTTGTCGGGGGTTGCCAGGAGCATAAGATTTCTGGGGGTTGCTTCTCCTGGACAGAATGTCCCATAGGTGACGGCATATCCGTTTTCTTCGAGGTAGGCCACCCGATCGAGCAACAGCCATGTCTCAATCACCCGGCGAAACAGCTGTCGGGATATACTCAGCGCGCTGACCAGGTGTTGACGCTCCCATCCCCTTTCTTCTGCCTGTTTCCAGTTCACGTCCCGTGGCAGGTTGCTACCGTTTTTTTCAAACGCAAACCGCGCAAATTCCCGGAAATCACTCCTGATGACGTATCGGGGAATATGGCCGAGCGGTGTGTATTCGGTTCCGCCGGATACGTGGCGAAGAAGGAGGTCGGCGCCAAGGCGGAATGCCATTTCCCGCTTTCGAAAGCGCCGTTTCGCTGCTGTTGATTTTACTTCATCAAGGGCGGGTAATCTAAGCTGATGTCTTGAAAAGTGGAGTCCTGTAGCGATGCCGGCTTTGGAAAGTGCAGTGAAGTGCATGCCGTCAATGCGTTGGTAGCAGCAGGGGACTACCGCCATAAATGCGGGCTTCGATGATGCTGCCAGTGCAAAAAGCCTGGCGTTCAGGTGGCCACATGCGTGGAGTGCCACAATGGCCGTCCGGTGGTCGATGAACGAAGAGACGTCATCGGTGAGGACATTCCGCTGATAAAACGTAATATTGTTTTCTCCGGCCAGCCGATTTCCCATGGTGACCAGCGATTGATTGCGCTCCAGACATTGAACCGGCTGCCCAAATTGCTTTTCAAGCAGAGAACCCAGATGTCCCTTTCCGGCGCACCAGTCTATCCATCGGGAAACACCGGGAGGGCGAAGAGGGCGGATTGCTTCCATGAAGTACACCACCTGCTGCCATTTGAGATTGTCCACATGGCAGGGCCGTGGCGGGACAGAAATGGGTGTTGAAATCAGAGCGGGGACCGCTGCATACGCCTGCAGTTTTTCACTCAGTGCCGAATTCACTTCAGACGCACAAAGGAACCCTACGGGGTCTGATTCGGCCTTTTCGATGTTCTCTGCAGATAGGGCACGAAGCAGCGTGGACAATTCGGGCCACTCTTTTTCCCAGGGGACGGGAATGCCCACAAATGGACGTTGTTCCCACAAAGTCCGGTATTCGTTCAGAAATATGGCGATCTTTTCAATCCGATGTGACGTGGTGGTCATTTATAATGGTGTTTTTGTTCCCATATGGGATCCGTCCGGTCTACGATGCGTTCAGTTCTGTTTCTGTCGCTGGGCTTCGATGGCCACAACAAGCAGTACCACTGCCACAGCCGGAGCGGCATACAGTCCGCCGTGTATAGTGATGCCGGCTCTCAGCGCCCACGCCACTGTCAGTGCCATGGCTGCATATCCCACCGAACAGACCAGCAGAAATACCAGAAATCGGCTGACTGTATTGAATGACGCGGTTGCTTTCGATACCATTCTGCGAATGTATCTGTCCAGCACGACCACGACCGCAGCGGTGAGTATTATCACCAGTTCGGGTAAGTGCGCCTGGGCTAATCTGTTCCAGTAAGTGAGGGTAAGCAATGATGCCAGTTCCATAACCATATTTCCTTTGTGAATTTATCTGGGTTGCCGATTCGTTCAGTACATTACTTCCTGTGGTCGTCGTACGCCGTAATAATTTCTCTAGCGATGCGTTCACCGAGCAGCATGTAACCGCGAACGGTTAAATGGATGCCATCGGTTTGCGCCATGGCTGGGGATACTTCCTGCCAGATCTGATGGGCACCTTCTCCCCCCATCATTTCGCGCAGGTCCATGAAACCACATCCGATTTCGGCTGCGACTTCCCGTTGCACCTGGATAATCCAGGTAAGGCGCTCACCTTCGCCATTATTCGAAACACGATCCGGTGGACCAATCATCAGGCAGGACGCGTTTGGAGCGCCATGGGAAAATCGGCTCATAGTGGTGCGGACTTTTTCCTTATAGCTTTCGGGCGTAATACTCCTGGATCCCGATTCATTGGTACCATACATGGTGACTATCAGGTCGGGGTTTCGCTCGGCAATTTGTTTTTGCAGCGCTGTTTCGTTCCATCGATGGGGGGTATAAAAGAAGCCGCCATTCACACCGAGGGCGTCGTAAACCAGTCCCCGTTCCGCTTCCACCGCGGCACCGAACAGTCGTACTTCACCGTCACCGACAGTGCGAACTTCAAATTCATGTGCACCCTCATTGACTTTCACCTTAAAAAAGCCACTTCGCTTTCTGTCGCCATCAGTGGATACAGTGCCTTTCTGTTTGCCATCCACGAAGACTTTCAACTTGCCCCCTTTGGGCTGTACCATATAGAACAATTCAAACAGTGACGCTTCTTTGCCAAAACCGCTATCCCGGTTGGTCTGAACAAATGAGCGGGCAAACGGCGTTGATGTGGCGGTGGTAATCCCTGCAAGCCCATAAAATCCATCCAGTTCGGCCGGATCGGCGGCAATCAGGATTCTCTCTGCCTGCCAATCACCGGTGGCGGAAACTTCAATATCTTTGGGACGATAGGAACGCCAGGGTTTACCTAGCAGAATAAATCCGCGCCCGCCGTCACCAAATCGGTGCTGCAGTGCTCTACGAATAGTGGTCGTCAGGAAATCCGCGGCAGTATGAGAATCCCCATAGTGGAGGACATGGACTTTTTTCCGCTCTCCGGATTCCAGTGAACTCAACGATTCATAAAACCCTATCATGGGATCGTTTCCGGTGAGAGGTACTTCGATACCCACTCGGGGATCATCCATCAGTCCTGCGGGCCCCACATCTGCACCGGAATCGTCGTCATCGCCGGGAGAATCCGCGATGGAAAGAAAATCGTTTGCGCTGTCTGTGCCTTTGGGATGGACCTTTTCCACATTTGGACACGACAGCATGAAAGCGCTTAACCCCATCAACAACACCATCTCCAGGCGTCGCTCAATATAACTCGGCAATAAAGTGTGATAAAGTGCTTCCATGTAAGTATTTATACCACTCTTGCTTACAGGAGACAACATTTTTCAACAAAACCTTTCCGCCTCCCCAATTGTAATTATATATAAATATGGAAAAAATGTCTTTATTATTTGTTATATTGATATAAAAAGGGGCCCATTTTCCGAACTTCTGATCTTGGCAAATGGGCCGCTTTGATGTTTATGGAGAGTGTGAAAATTTTGAGATACACTATCTTGCTCGCCACGTTGATATGTGCCGGCGCCATCGCAGTTGCCCTTCCCGCAAAATCTGTCCACGATGTCGCTTCTTCGGCAAAGTCGGCGCGTGATTGGCATGATGTTCGCGTCCTTCATATCGGAGATTCCCATCTTGAAAACTGGGGTCTTAAAGGAACCCTGAAAAGAAAATTCAAGCAGGCCGGAGCCACCTACAGCGTTTATGCGTGGAAAGGATCGAGTAGCCGCTCCTGGCTGCGTTCGGGAAAGCTCCGACGTGTGCTTCAGAAAACAGCACCCCACGTGGTGATTGTCAATCTTGGAACCAATATCAGCCGTGCAGATGATCCATCGCAATATTCCGGATACGTCCGACGTGTGGCTGAAAGAATTGCACCACGTGAGTGTTACTGGGTGGCGCCGCCTCCATTGATTGAAGACAAAAATGGTTTCTACGATATGCTTCAGGCTGCATCCAAACCCTGTGTTTTCCTTGACTCCAGAGAAATCGAATTTGAAATCCGACAAAGTAAGGTATTTCATCTGGATAAGCGACAATCCACCATCTGGGCGAAGCAGATTTGGAAATGGCTCAATGGGCGTTCTGTTCACCCGGAGAGGGGCAATGGCGTTTAACTCAATCCAGTACGGCATCCTGTTTTTGATAGCATTCGGTGGTGCGTGGCTTCTGGGCAATCACCAGCGCGTCAGAATCCTATTTTTACTGGTCGTCAGTTATGTTTTCTACGCCAGTTGGAATCCTGTTTATCTGGGTCTCATTGCGTTCTCGTCTTCTCTTGACTATTTTGTTGGCGGTGCCATTCATAAAAGTAACAGTGCGAATGGGCGCAGGACGCTTCTTGCCCTGAGCATTTTTGTGAACCTGGGAATTCTGTGTGTATTCAAATATTTCAACTTTTTTTCGCGTGAATTCGCAGCGCTGGCGGCGGTGTTTGGTCTATCCCTTGAGCCGTGGCATCTGAACGTGCTGTTGCCGGTGGGAATTTCTTTCTACACATTTCAGTCGCTGAGCTACACCATTGATATTTACAAAAAAGAGCTTACACCGGCGAAATGGTATTTTCAGTATCTGCTTTTTGTGTCGTTTTTTCCCCAACTGGTGGCAGGTCCCATTGTGAGGGCCAAAAAGTTGCTGCCTCAGTTCTGGATGGTTCCGCGTGTATCCGCCGAAGAAGGAAGTCGCGCCATTTTTCTCATTGGTTTTGGTCTGGTGAAAAAAGTGGTCATTGCGGATTATATCGGTGCGCATCTGGTCGATCCGGTTTTTTCCAATCCGCAGATGTACAGCAGTCTGGAAATTCTGGCAGCCGTATATGGATATGCATTTCAGATCTATGCGGATTTTTCCGCATACTCCGATATCGCCATCGGGTCCGCAGCACTTTTGGGATTTGAAATTCCCATTAACTTCAATGCACCGTATACCGCGACGAATCTCAGGGATTTCTGGCAACGCTGGCATATTTCACTTTCCACATGGCTTCGTGACTATCTGTACATTCCCATGGGGGGATCAAAGAGTGGTGCGGCCAGAACGTACTTCAACCTGATGGCGACGATGCTGATTGGTGGCCTGTGGCATGGTGCCGCGTTGACTTTTGTTTTCTGGGGGGCGATTCATGGGCTGACATTGGTTTTGACAAGAGTGGCGCAGCGTTCGGGAATAAAGACCCATCTGTCGCCTTTTATGGCAAAATTATTATCGACAGTGCTTACTTTTCATGTGGTGTGTGCCGCGTGGATATTTTTCCGCGCTGCTGACTTTTCGACCGCAATCGGAATTTTTGAGGGAATCGCAACAGGAGGCTTAGGTATCACAAACCTGGCCTTGCCGGCGGTAGGGGTTCTGGCAGGAGCGCTGGCGATTCACTGGGTGCCCGCAAACTGGATGGAGACGGCGAAACACGGGTTTGACAGGTTGCCATCATACATTCAGGCATCGGTTGTGATTTTGCTGATTGTCGCATCTGAACAATTGGCCCAGACAGATGTCGCGCCGTTTATTTACTTTCAGTTCTGATTTTTCAGGTGAATATGTGTGTGGCGTTTACATGCACGGGAAGGGATGTGCGATGGTCTGTTACTGGGTGATGGGCACACCGTCTTTATCGCAGGAGTAAAAGGAATTCCATTCGCCGTCCACTGGCAGATCGTACCCGCCCACCCAATCGATCCATGCACAGGTGGGTTTGCAACAATCCTGCATGGTGGTGGTACCATACTGGTCTTTGGCGGTATATGTACCGTCCGCTTCTGCGTCGGCCGGCGTTTGAATCGTTGGATCCGGTAAGGGTAAATCGTCTTCAATCAATCTGCAGCCAGTTACCCGGGTGAGATTCTCCGGACATCGAACCCGTTTCGCCCGCACTTTCCAGTTCTGATGATAAAGGGATTCCAGCCTATTGCTTCTGATGCACGAATTTCGGGTTGTTTCTGTCATGGCGTCAGAAGCGCTTGAATAGGCCTGATTGCACAATTCTTCAATCCGTTCCCTGCAGGCATCAGACGCTAAAGCATCGGCGGTTGGCGGCCATGAAGAACCAAGGCATTCATCCTGATATCGCAGGAATGAAATACCGCCGGAGCCGGGGTTCTGATACGGAAATTCATCATACATGAATTCGCCGAAAGTAGAGGTGTTGACAAACTCCGGGTCTTTGTAGCATGCGTTGAATGCACCGTATCCCCCAGCCCCCATGAACAGGTCGAATTTTTGTCCGCCGCCGGCGGCGGTATTGAAACTCTGGACCACCAGTGGCTTTGGATAGGGAAGTTCTGGCGGCTGTGGTGAGCTGGGTTCCGGCGTTTCGAAGACCAGTTGATAACACTGGCAACAACTGCTGGTATTTTCATCCAGCCCATTGATGTCCGCATCGTGACCAACAATGCCGTAGTAAAATGGCGGTTCCGGTTCGCTGCTCCAGTTGTATGTGGTTGCATCATCTTTGGCGGCTTGCATCATCTCAGCGCTGAACAACATGAAACGCGGACAGATGAAGGTTTTAGGCAAATCAGCTTTGCTTGCATCCTCCGGTGGAGAACAGGAGTTGGCCACCGCACATTGCCCCCCACAGGTGGAATTCGGGTCATCCCACGAGCATCCTTCCGCATAAAATGTATTATAGCAGGGATTCGGCGCATCCAGATGATAGTTGAACGCTTCGGTGTCCGTGTCGCTGTCCGTATCCGTATCCGTGTCACCGTCCGTGTCTGTATCTGAGTCCGTGTCCGTGTCTGAATCGGAATCGGCATCTGTATCCGAGTCGCTGTCTGTATCCGAGTCACTGTCTGTATCTGAGTCACTGTCTGTATCCGAGTCACTGTCTGTATCTGAGTCTGAATCGGCATCGGAATCTGAATCGGAATCGACATCAGAATCCGGTGCCGAAGTGCTTGAATTGTCGTTCGTCGAACAGGAGCTGACAGAAATCATCAGACCTCCTATCAATATTGAAATTATTGTTGCATGTAGTCGCATCATTTGCCTTTTCTCCGGTTTCCCTGAGCGTGGTCGTCTTCGTGTGGCGTTTCGGTCCTTCGTTGACTATGCCGTAAGCTTTAATCATCAGTGTATGTAACATATTTCCGGAGGGCCAGGGATGAATTTGTTGTTGCGAATTTTTCATTATATCTGGACCGATTCGGCCATTTGACTGTCACATTCCGCGTATCCCATTGAAGGTCATTGTGGTATGACCTCGGCGTGCGACGGATTCATTTCAAGAAAATGGTTATTGTCCTGAGTCTTACAGGCATGCTGATTGCAAAAGGGGCTCTGGCAGCGGACCATCCGGGATATTCATTTCTACCTGCAGATTACGCAGTTCCCATGGATGGTGCGGGGAAAAATATCCCTGGGGAACTTCATTTTACAGCGCAGAATGCGAGATTTCACGCGGCGCCATACCGGTTGACTCTGAACCATTTCAGAGTATCGGTAACCTGGCCGGATGGAATGCTTCGACTGTCAGGTGAAGCCGCCAATTGCAACGGTGTCCGTTGTCACCTTCGTCAGATCGCACTCATTCCATGTCCCCATGACCTGTCCGGTATCTCGGTGGTGGCCGAAACGATGCGGGTGCAAAGTGATGAAATGGTGCTGTCGTCACCCAGAATTCGGATCGGCGATACAAACGTGTTTGGCCTGCCGGGGTTAAAACTGGTTTCCAATCGTCGTTCCGGGTTGTTGGCCCCCGATGTGGGGTGGTCCACCGTATCCGGGCTGAGAGTCGGATCCGGGGTGTATATGCCTCTTGCCGGGGAACGCCGCCTGACCGCCCGCGCTGCGGCGCGGTTGCCCACGGGGATGGACAGTTCGCTTACAGTGGCCGGACGTCGCGGCTGGGGAGAATTGAGTCAGCTGCGATATCATTCCCGGAATATGGTGGCGGTTCAATCCAGAGGAACCGCGTATCCCGGCGGAGCGGTAGTTGCAGTGGATAGCCACATGGTGTCGGACAGAAAAATGATCGATCTGTTGCTGTTTGACCCCCGCCAACGGGCGGTGAATGGAACGAATAGCCGGTTTCGGTTGGGCGTGACAAATGATATCGGGGCGTTTGAGAATCAGCTGAGATATTCGCAGCCGTTTGTGGACGATGGCCGGATGATGCATGTGGGTCAGCTGCATCTGGGTGCTGATTTGTATCCGACAAATTTGAGCAGGGTATATGTGGAACCATCTTTTTCCGCAACGCTGGATAGATTTGTGTTTGATTGGGAGGATGCGATCACCGACCAGACGCGACTGTCGCTTGCCCCTGCACTGAAAGTTCCCCTGACCATTCTGTACACATTGGTAACTGTTGAACTGGGCGCACTGGCGGAGCGTCGTCAGGTCGATGAAACCGGAAGGGGAAGCTCCCGACTGTTGCCGTCGATGTTGGTGACAGCCAGTTTGCCCCTGATGAAAAGTGGGCGCCGTACAGTGCACGTGATGACACCGGGGATTGCGTTTCGAATGGCGCCGTTTCAATACGGAGTGCGGCCATCGGTGATTCTCGACGCAGTTGATGCCCGAACCACCGGATTTCAGATGGACCTGTCCCTCGAAAACAGATTCGGCGTGCATCTCGGAAGTCCGGATTTTACCCTGCTGCCATTGCTGCAATGGAGACGGGTTGACGATGGCAGCGAGAATGAAGAAAGCAGCTGGTACATTTCTCTTTTCGGCGCTGTGGAGAAAAAGTGGGTGTCAGTCTTAATGGGCGCTTCCAGTAATGTGCGGACCAGAAAGCTGAACACCGCGAAACTGACAGTGGATGTGGGACGGGAGGATGCGCTGGGCTTTGCCGCCGCGTGCTTTTACGGTGCGCGGGGCGCCAGGCCCGAAGTGGCTATTGGCGCGGCTCCCATCAACCTTTGGCTTCTGAAAAGTGACTATGTGGAACGCGCGTATAGCGTTCTTATGCCGCAGCTGCACTTCGCGTTTTCAGAGCGCATTCAGCTGCGAGTCGATGCGCAGTTCAGCCTGTATCCGGGGATCGCTCTTTCTGCATTGATATATGAATTGGAGTTTGCCACCAGCTGCCGTTGTCTGGTGGCGTCGCTCCGTGCTGCCCATCGCCCGAACCGATATGCGCCCGATGTGATGCTCCATGTGACCTGGAATCCCAGGTAGAAAACTGCGCATCTGCAAAAAAGGCGAAGCGAGCGGGCTCCCGGACTTTCCCGGGGTATACTACACATCATTTCACACCTACCGTATGGAGTCTGTAAAAATGGATGACAGAATAATCGTAGTGGATGTTGAACAGGGGCATTTGGTGTCATCGATATTCACGCCGGGATTCTACGTTTTTGATCATCGTCTGAATTCCGCCCTTACCAGATATCGGGAGCTGCTGACCCGTTTCGGGGCGATGCCCATGCTCGATACGCGCCCCGGCATTGGCGTGAACCCATCGCAGAAAACGGATGAATGCATCCGGGCCATGTATGTGGGGTTCGGAAAGGATGCCAATTTTGGTGACCGATGGATGTTTCAGGTGCTCGGAAAAGAGATGCCGGATGTGAATTTTGTGGATTCGTTGGACATGGCAAGCCTGTGGTGCCGCGCCGCACCGGAAGGCAATTTTGATTTATGCGTGCTGGGGGGCGGGACCCTTATCAATCAGAAGCCGGCGCTGTATTCAGAGGTTCGAACGGCGGTGAGTGCCGGACTGCCATGCGTCTGCTTTGGCACCGGAGTTGGCAATGTGGCGCGTTGGGGAGACCATCTGGCACAATGGCAGAAGCTGCTGGCGGAATTTGCGTTTCTCGGGGTTCGTGGGCCGTTGTCCCTCAAACAACTTGACGCCCTTGACCTCCCGAAGCTGCGGATGGTGGGAGACCCGTGTCTGCTCGACCATTACAATCCCATATCGGAAAAGTCCCCCCGGAAGAAACTGAGTATCTGGCTGGATCTTTCCTTCGGTGTGCTGGAAGACGCAGACAGTCTGCGGTTGCGTCATATGGTATTGCAAGAACTGGCCTTGCTGGAAAAGAAGGGGCACATTGATGTTCGGTTCTACACCACGTGGAACGTTTACGCCCCCTGGGTTTCAACCCAGCTATCCAACTACTTTCATCGTTCGATTGACATAGTGGATTTGTCGGCCGGAAGGATAGATGCTTTGCGCGACGCGGATCTGTGTATCACCTATCGCCTCCACGCGTTCGGTGCTGCGCTGATGACGGGTGTGGCCGCCATTTGCATTGCATATGAGGAAAAATGCATGGACTTCGCGTCTTTTCTTGAACTGAACGAGCTGGTGTTCACGCCGGGCCGCGAGGACAATCGACGTCTGAAAAATATCCTGAACGACAATCTGCATGATTTTATAGCTGGCACCTCATCGGTGGTTGGGGATGCCGTTCAAAGCGGTCGTCCCAGAACGAGGGCAGCATTTGATGAATTCAGAGAAACCTATCGAAGCGTTGCATTGAAGTGAATGAGAGTCGTCAATCGCCGCAATCCGGGTCGGTCTCGCAGACTTTGAAGGTGTCGACCAGGGGAGGGAAGCTGCCGTCAGCTGCCTGTTTTACGCACACGATGGGACGGGTGCGATCGCAGGTACAACCGTTTTCCACAACATCGTCGTTCAGATTGCTGACATTTGCGCAGTCCATATTCTGGCAACTGCGATACCCCACACCATAGGACGAATGCTCGTAGTGATACTTGCGGTTACTGTAGGTAAATCCAAGAGAATCGTTGAGATGGTTTCCCCCGGAATCATAGGCCACATCGTCGAGCTGAAACAGGTTGCCATCGATTGAAATTTCAGCCACACCGATGCTGTACTCTATCAGGGGGCTCATCATGACAACGCAGGTTTCGGGAATGGCCTGAATAAACAGGACGCCCTCTGTGCTTCCCTCTTTGAAAGTACAGAGCCAGTGACGATCGGATACTTCAATTTCTCCATCGAATATATTTGCAGGATCGTCACAATGCAGAGTATGGGTGCTGGGGTTTGAAACAGTGAATCCCCATGGATTCGGGTTGTCGGTATCCGATTCTGTATCGGTCACTGAATCCGACCCAGTATCGGTGCCTGTGTCAGCGGCTGTGTCTGAAGAGGTTTCAGAATCGGTGTGGGTACCGGAGTCTGTTTCTTCCGTTGAATCCGTAATGGTATCGGTGTCCGGGAAAGGATCAGAGTCTGAACCAGTGGCTGAATCGGAGGCGGTATCCGTGTCTGTTTCCGAATGGGAGTCCGACTCCGATTCATTGTCGGTGGGAGAATCCGTGTCCGACGATGTTTCCGAGCCGGTTTGCGAGTCCGGGCCCGTGTCGTTTTCCGTGTTCGTCCCGGTATCATCCGTGTTGGTCGATTCCGTGTCGTTGACAGTATCTGAAGAAGAGCTGTTTTCGGAATCGTTATTTGCAGTGTTGTCGTTGGAATCGGTGCATCCCACTGTCAGCATCATGACCAGTCCCAGAAGGGCATAGGGAAACAGTTGATTCTCTTTGATTTTCATGGATAACCTCCGTCTGATTAATGTCACAGGCATCCGAACATAGGCCCGACGTATTTGCCGGAAGCAGTCTGAAATTTGATATTGAACTGAATTGATTTCCTGTTTCTTCAGTTTATGCGACGTCAGGAATATTCCCAAGTTTTTTTTGCAGAACATCATTTAATGTTGTGTGGAGACCACTACAGAAAATCATCACGCAATGCGCAGGAGATAAAATTCAGAAAAGGGATTGGAGTGCGGGTCAATAGGTTAGAAAGGTACCGTTCCCCAGACGAGAGCGCCATTGATGAATCCGCCAATGGTGGTCCATTCCTGGTAAGATGTAACCATGCCAAAGGAATAGTCGTTGGTCTGGTTGTAATTCTGCCAGTCAATCATATGGAAGGCGGACTTGACTTCCACAATTTCTCCGGGGGCGATAGTTCCCGCTTCGGCATCGAAGGAGATGACAAGGATACCCTCGCCGCCGACAATTTCAACATCGGCATTCACGTAGTTTCCGATGTATTGCCAGGAGGGGATGTGAGCGGCGTAGTAGATTTGTCCTTCCTCAACCTGACCGGTGGATTCTGTGGTGTAATGGTATTCGGCTTCGATGTCCGCGAGGTTGAGTGTAGTATCCCCGACGTTCTCGATTCGAATGTTTACAGATGGCGAATTGGTCTGAACCATTGGCTTGTATGTCATGTATTCAATGCGAATGTCTCCAGTCGGTGGAATAACGTCGCAATTGCGATCTACGGTGACAACGGTGGTGCCATTATCGGTGATGGAAACGTTGGTGTCGGGGCTAACGATTTCAGTCGCGCCGCTGGTATAGTCCATCAGTGAAAGAGAAGTGACCATACCGTCTGACGCTGTATCGTTGTCGGTTTCGGTGATTTTCAGACTGATGTGTGCGCATTGGTTCAAATCGATTTGAGCGAGTAAATCAGAAACGTCCAGACCAACTTCGATATTGTCCGGACCAGTGGAACCTTGCATGGGCCAGTCTCCGCCAGCGTTGGCAAAGGCTCCGTAATAGGCTTTGGTATAGGTGCTGCCATTTTGCTCCACAACTGCTATGACATTCAAATCATTTCGATCGGGGTGGGTGATATTGACCTTGAGTGCACCGGTGACCGCGTGAGACGCTTTGGTGTTCAAAATATGAACGGCGTTCCATGTGAGAGCAGGCTGCCCCCGTTTGTCGAGATCGGCAATGGCCTTGTATGCCATGTACGCGAATCCATTGTCACCATATGATGTTCCCCAACTGTTGGCAAAGATCAACGCCCCGATTTCCCAGTCGGACATGTTGACCACGCCGTCGCCGTTAATATCGACATTATTGGTATAGTATCCGTCATTATTGAAGTCATACCGAACGTCATCGTTGTAACCCACGATAGTCATGGCGTGATACCCGGAGTCTCCCCATTGCACCAACATGGTTTTACCTTCATCAGGGGTTCCCGCTTCCAGAGTAACATAGTCACTGTTGGAGATATACGCCGCAAAATTGGCGAGACCGCCAACAGCGGAGGCATCACCCCGGTCGTAAATCCATTGCTTGAGATTATCCAGCCCACCAGTGGTGTTTACCGAATTAATTCGCTGATAGTCGACTACCCGGTTATTCATGCCCGAAAAATAGTCGTCGTAACCGGTCATCCATTTGGTACTGCTGACGGCCATTCCACCCCATTCCGTCACATTGGGGCAACCATTGGCCTTGATAATGTCCCAGCCATCAAAATACCAGGAACCTGCGCCGGAACCGGCATTCAGAAAGTTCCATGTGTAATGAGAAGGATACTGATTGTCCGTGATAGAGGCATCTGAATTTCGAACGTAGTTCATTTCGTAAGTGAAGTTATAGCCAATTCCACTCGCCTGGCCGCAGCTTCCGCCGGATTGATTGAAAATCGGGCGGAAATAGGGTTGGGTCGAATTGTCCACCGAACGGGGTGGAAGCTCCGGCGTTTCCATAGGACCGATGTACGCATCCGCACTTTTTTCCCAGACAGGAAGACTGTCGATTCGATCATATTCAGCGTCGGTCAACTCCGTGAGACCGGTAATTGATTCGATGTTGGCATTCACGGGTTCAATGGCGAATCTATCATTCAGTCTCTGTGACTTCGTAAATTCCATATCCTGTGCAAGCACGCTGCCGGACAATGCGGAAAAACCAAGCAATGATGCCATGGTGATTCCCAATTTTTTCAATCTGAAAAATTTCATTCTGAAGCTCCTGTAATTGGTTAATTCTTTCCGGGCAATTTTTTCGGGGGCCGCTCGAAGGTGAAAATATATGATTGAGGAACAGTGTGCATAGCATTCTGAAATATATTGTATTGCTGTAAATGTGTCGGTTTAAAGAACATGTGAAATCCCCCCTTTTCATTTAATTCGTACAACTGGTTTCAGGATAAATAATTCGTATGAATAGCACCTCCTTTCCCGGAATTCTGTCCTGTAAAAATAACGGTTCCGTCTATTTTTTTTGATTCCTGGCTGCAAATGTTCTCGGCCGGAATACATGTTGGACTGAACCAGAATGAACGGTCCGGTCGAGTGACGGATGTATCAGGAATTGGAAAACAAAAAATTATGCGATGGATGTATCGTGTCACTGTGCAAGGCAAAATACAATCAAAAAGTCATCGTCGAATAAAAAAAAGAACATTACGAAAACAAAAGCGAACCACCGACGCCAGGAATGATATGTCAGCTCCGACTCCAATTTTTTGTGTACGATTGGAGTGTTATAACAGTGTCACTTTGTGGAAAGTGTGACATCTGTGACGAAAATGGCTGGCGACGATGAATTGTTCAAGGGTGAACCCGATTGGGCAGGGTCAGATTGGATTGAGTTCGAACCTTACAATGACGATACACTTTGTCTCCGATGCGCACCCGTTGTGGTACCCGGAAAGTGACAACGCCTCTGGTAACCGTATTGACATTGTTGTTCTCCTGTCGGATGCCTGTTGGTAATACCATCACTACTCCGGTGGTTTCACCGATAATCAACAGGGGCGTTTCGGTGCTGAATGGGTGGTCGAGTACTTCCACTTCAACCACTTCAATCTGTCGGTAGTAATTGACAACCCGCCCCACGAATTCCTTTCTGTGGGTGGCACGGCTGCCATTGGCATCAGTGAAATCGCCAACGGGTCTGCCAAAATAAAACCCCTCTGAAAAAGAGCGATTGTACACTCTACGCACATCCTCGACAAGCTTCTGTTTCAGCGCATCATCAAGATTGCCTTCAGACCAGGCATCAATGGCGTTGCGATAAGCGGCCACAACGGTCCGCACGTATTCCGGGTTGCGGCCCCGACCTTCTATTTTGAATGCATCGATACCTGCATCACAGAGTTGTTCGATAAACGGCAGCGTGCACAGGTCTCTGGCAGACATTACATAGCGATTGCCGAGCACGAATTCGTGACCGTCTTCCACATCCTGAATCTGATATTCTCTTCGGCAGTTCTGGGTGCATTCGCCGCGGTTTCCCGATTTCCCGCATACCAGGTCGGAGATGAAACAGCGCCCCGAGACGCTCACGCACATGGCCCCGTGGACAAACACTTCCAGTTCAATGCCGGAACCATCTCTGATAAGGCGCAATTCTTCAAGGGTGCATTCCCGGGCGGGTACTACCCGGGCCGCCCCGAACCCGGCATATCGTTTGGCCGCTGCCGGATTGCTAACCGATGCCTGAGTGGAAATGTGAATGGGAATTCCACGTTGGCCGCATTCGTCAATGACAGACCAATCGTGACATATCACCGCATCCACCCTGCCGTGTGCCGCATCGAGAATTCGTTGAACCGTGTGCAGCTCCCCCGGAAAGACAATGGTATTCAGTGTGAGATAGGCCCGGATACCGGCGTCCTCACAGCGCCGATGAATTTCCGTGATGTCGGTCAGATGAAAATTGTTGGCGACCTGGCGCATGTTCAATTCGCCCACGCCGAAATACACTGCGTCACACCTGCTTTGAATCGCTGCCTGCAACGCCGCGAACTCACCGGCCGGGGCAAGCAGTTCCGGTTTTTTCAGGGCAATATGCTCAGGTGTGCCATGGGTCATCCGGCCAAACAGACTGCCGGTGCAGCGTTGGAATGTCAAGGATGGACGACGCGCATTGGGGGGTCATGTCGTCATATCAGGTGAATTCGGGCGGGACCGGGGGGGGCGCTGGATGGTAGCAATCTGGTAATTTGACATCTGAATACCAGTTGTTAGATTGAAACCAGCGTCGCAAGGATGGCGTCAAGGAGGGAATTTCAATGGATAAATTATTATCATCATATCGTATGGGCCCAATATCGTTAAAGAATCGAATTGTTATGGCCCCCATGACCCGGAGCCGGTGTATTGATAATGTGCCGGGTGATCTGGTTGCGGAATACTACAGACAACGAGCGGAAGCGGCGTTGATCATTACCGAAGGCACATCGCCATCGCCGGGGGGGCTGGGATATCCCAGAATTCCCGGTATATTTTCGGATGCACAGGTGGCCGGATGGAAAAAAGTGACAGACGTGGTGCATGGCGCAGATTCGAAAATCTTTGTGCAGCTCATGCACACGGGGCGCGTTGCACATCCGCTTAATCTGCCGGCGGGACTCACAGTGAAGGCACCATCGCCGGTAGCAGTTGCCGGCGAGATGTACACGGACAAGGAAGGGCCGAAATCC
Source organism: Polyangia bacterium (assembly GCA_050287845.1). GTDB lineage: Bacteria > Myxococcota_A > Polyangia > JAAYKL01 > JAAYKL01 > JAFGXQ01. The sequence continues at coordinate 50,201 of JBNKCR010000007.1, read as the reverse complement.
CACCCGGTTCCAGAGGAGATGACCGAAGCGGATATTGAAAAAGTGGTTGCGGAGTTCGCTGATGCCGCGGCCAATGCGGTGGAAAATGCGGGCATGGATGGCGTGGAGCTGCACGGCGCCAACGGCTATCTGATTGATCAATTTTTAAATACGGCGTCGAATCAGCGGACAGATAAATGGGGTGGTAGTGTGGAGAACAGAGCGCGGTTTGCCCTTGCCGTAGTGTCCGCCGTTGTGTCGCGGATTGGAAAGGAACGTACCGGAATCCGACTCTCTCCGTATGGCGCGTTCAATGACATGCGTCCGGATGGTGAAATGGATGCGCTGTATCTGTATCTCACGGAGAAACTGTCGGCGACGGGGATTGCATATATCCATGTGGTGGACCATAGCAGTCTCGGCGCGCCGGCGCCCAATCGGGAGCTGGTTGCGGCAATGCGCGACAAGTTCGCGAACACTTTCATTCTGTCCGGGGGGTACGATGCGGAACGGGCTGAAATGGATTTGCAGCGGCATCGCGGCGACCTGGTGGCCTTTGGCCGTCCGTTTATCGCCAATCCGAATCTGGTCACAGCGTTTCGGGAAAAGGCCGGCCTCAATCAGCCGAACTTTGATTTGTTTTACACGCCGGGCCCCGAAGGATACGTGGATTATCCGCCAGTGGCAGCCGGAGCATAGGGGTCGGGGGCTACCGGTACCAGTCCAGCAGCTCCACGTAGTGATGGGCGTGGGCCTGTAGTCCGTCAACCTGTTCATGTGAGAGGGGTTTGATTTTCTTCGCTGGTGTGCCCGCGTAGATGTAGCCGCTTTCAAGGATTTGGTTTTCGAGCACTACGGCGCCGGCAGCCACGATGGTGTGTTTCTTTACCACCGCGTTATCCATGACAATGGCGCCCATGCCGATGAGACAACAGTCTTCGAGTGTACAGCCGTGGAGCACGGCTCGATGGCCAACGGTGACGTCTTTGCCCACCCGGGTGACAGAGTGTTCCCGGGTGCAGTGAATCACGGTGCCATCCTGGATATTGCTGCCCGCGCCGATGTCAATGAGTCCCATATCTCCGCGTATAATGACGCCGTACCAGATGCCGGCATTGGCGGCAATCTTCACTTCTCCGGTGATCACGGCGTTGTCAGCCACAAATGCAGTCGGGTCTATCTGAGGAATCCATCCGTTGATTTCCTTTATCATCGCCATAGGTTTTCCGCTCCGCTCGGGGCGCATTCCGCAGGTTGCCGGAAATGCGGTTATCGGTTTGGAGGGGCAGTACCACAGAACCCGCCTGAATCGCAATTGTCCATGTGTGAAACCTGGCCATATGATTGTATAGAACCAGTGCTTCACCCCTCCCGTTTCAATTCATCATTTTTTGCAACGTTAGCGTTTACATCCGTTTTGGGTTTCTGAAAGACACAGATAGGTTGATGAACATATTCTTCGATGAAAAGCCGAAGAATATGATTTACTGCGGAAATACAAACAAAAGTGGTCTGACCATTGGGCCATTTAATTGTCCCTGATTGGGAATACGCGGGAACGACTTCAAATAGGAAACTTTAAACCAGAGGTGTATGCATGAGACCCCGAATTTCTGTTTTGCTGATTTTTATATCAGGAATGATTCTTTTCGCCTGTGACGACGAGCCGTCTGGTGGTGACGATACAGAGGGCACCGGGACCGCCGATACGGATACGGATACGGATGCGGATACGGACACGGACACGGACACGGACACGGACATCGATACGGATACAGATACGGACACGGATAGCGACGCGGATAGCGATACCGATACGGATACGGACAATGACACCGACTCGGATAGCGCTGGGGATTCAGATACGGGTAGCAACGCGAATGCATCGAGTGTGGTTTTCGAAGAAGGGGATGTGTGCGATTTTAAAGGTGACATCGAGACCGAACACAGCGGGTATAAGGGGGCGGGATATATCAATGCAGACAATGAGGCAGGGGCCGGGATCGTCTGGTCGGTGGATGTGGGCACCGCTGGAGACCTTGAACTGACATTTCGCTATTCTCTCGAAGAGGGCAATCGGGTCGCGGTACTGATGCTGGATGGGGCGCCTGCCAATACCATTGCTTTCAGTTCCACCGGCGGATGGACAACCTGGGATATTATGTCCCATACGCTTACCGTGGAGGCAGGCACACATCTCATTGAACTCAGTGCTGCTGCGGACGCTGGTCTGGCCAATATAGACAGTCTGAGTGTGACTGGCCCCGGTGTGGCCGCTGGCACCTGTGGCAATGATGGAGATACCGATACGGATACCGACACGGGGTCCGGGCCGGATACCGGTGAAGAGGACACCAATCCCCTGGCGGATTGCACGGTTCCCGCGGAACCCACGGGGCCTACTGGCTACGGAAAAAATACCACAGGCGGCGGCAATGCCAGTCCCGTAGTAGTGAGTAGCTTTGAGCAGGCGGAATCGGCACTGGCCGCCTACAGGGATGCCTTCAAGAATGGTTCCCGGGAGGCTCTGGTGATTCGGTATAACGGAAAATTCGATTTTTCCTCGATTACAGATGTCTGTGCGCAACATTCAAAAGATGCCCGTATTCTTCAGATTAAGGAAATGGAAAATGTAACCTTTGAGGGAACGGCCGGGTCCAGTGCCAATTTTGGTATCAAGGTCAACCGGGCCAAAAACGTAATCATTCGTAACATGACAATGGGTCTTTTGCCCGGGGGCGGCGATTCCGATGCGATTACCCTGGAAGGCAATGGCACCAACGGTGATGTGGAGAATGTATGGATTCATCATAATGAGTTGTTCAGTTCCACCCGGGACGACTGTGACGGTGCAGGGGATACAGAGTTTGACGGTCTCATCGATATAAAGAAAGGGGCGCGATATATTACCATTTCGTGGAATCACCTGCACGATCACCAGAAGACAGGATTGATTGGACACACCGATGACGATGCCACTGACAGCAGTGGTGCCCCCACCGAGCGGTATGTAACATTTCATCACAACTGGTACAGCAATGTGGTTTCCAGAACGCCGCTGCAACGGTTCGGTTTTACGCATCTGTTCAACAACTATTACAATGAAATCCTGAGCAGCGGCATCAACGTGCGCATGGGGGGCATTGCACTGGTGGAAGCGAACTATTTTGAATATTGCGAAAATCCCATTACGTCCAGATACAGCGATGTCGCGGGATACTGGGATCTGCGGGACAATTATGTGGGGGCGGGCATTACCTGGTCGGTTTCAGACGATACACTGGCCAACGCCGATGACTGGGAATCCACCGGAGCAGCGCCCGCAGGACACCCCAACTATTCCTATCAGCCGGACGACGCCGAATGTGTGAAGCAGATTGTTTCCGCCACCGCCGGCGCCACGTTGTCCATCTGACGGAATTCTTTCCTTTCAAATCGTATCATCCATTCGGGAACCCCCACCCGTGCTCACCGCTCTCGGTCAGATTTTCGCCAATGCGCCGGCATATCGCCGAGTACAGCTTCCCATAAGTTGGGGACCATCTCACTTGTTCCAATCACCGATGGCTGCGTTGCGCCTCCTTGAATTGGCGCTGCCAGTCCTTCGTCAGCGCGTCTTGCCCTCAGCGGTTGGCCCTGCGTGATCTGGTCCCCAACCTACGGGGCGCTGTACCAGGTGGGATCACGGTACATTGGGCAGCTGCTTCTCAGAAACCGGTTGAAGGTCCCCCGGGGAGTGATATATTCGACGCATAACAGAGGGAGAAGTTGTGATGAATGAGGTCGGTCAGCCGTTGAAAATCGCGTTTGTGGTGATGCCGTTTGGTAAAAAGAAAACAGGGGCTGGCGACGTCCTGGCGCCGTCGGAGATAGATTTTGACCAACTCTGGCAACAGGGATATCGCCCGGCGCTGGAAGCCGAGGGGTATCTTCCGGTTCGGGCAGACGAGCAGGAGGGGTCGCTGATCGTGCGGGACATGGTTGCCCAGTTGATGCTTGCCGACATTGTGCTTTCCGACATTTCAATTCCCAATGCCAATGTGTATTACGAGATTGGACTCCGGCATGGGGGTAGCAGAAAAGGGTGTCTGCTGCTGGCTGCAGACTGGGCGCGGCCCGTGTTTGATCTGGAACAGATACGCCGGGTCACTTATTCCCTCAGCCGGGAGGCGGTTCGTAATGATAACTACAGCGATGTGAGAGCGCAAATCCGGGAGGCGCTGATACACCTTGATATAGCGCAGAATCCGGTGCGGGAATTGCTGGACGGGAAAACGCTGGCACGGGGGGAGAGCAGTGACTTGCGGGAAACCCGGGATGCGCTTCGTCGCTTTCAGACAGACCTTGCCGCGTGCAAACATCAAATCAGCATCAACATTGAGTCGGCCAGAAAGTCCGCCAGGGATATTCTGGCCAATCACAATGTATCCAGTCTTCCGGCCTATTGTGTACGGGAGCTGTTTGAGCTGGTCAGAGATGTGCTGGGATGGCGGGCTGTGGTGGATTTCTATAGCACCTTGACGGGGGATATCCCCAGGCGCCCCTGGTTCATCGAACAGACATCGTGGGCCAGAAGCAAATTGGGCGAAACCGCGAAGGCCATTGCACAGATTGAAATGCTCAATCAGGAGTTTGGTCGCACCAGCGAGCGATGTCGTCTTCTGGGGATGTTTCATAAACAGGAGTATCAGCAACTCGAAAACCTTCCCAAACGAAAACGCGCCCTCAATACCGCCATTGCCCACTATGAGGAGGGCATGTTGCTGGATTTGAATGAGTATCGCTGTGCGCTCCACCTGCTGGCCCTGTACGCCGAGAGAAACGATGCCACCGATGTCGGGCGAGCAGCCGACATCGCCACTCATATTCTGCGGATTACCGAACGCAAACGCCTGCTGAACAGGGTGGACAGATGGACCACCATCGCGCGAATGATGGTGGCGTTTCATCAACAGAACGAACGTGATGCCAGTGTGCTGCTGGAAAAAGCGTCGCCGGAAACCCTTGCCAACTGGGAATATGCCCAGTGCATTGAACTGTTCGAAATGTTGGTTTCACCCGTTCCGACCGATAAACGGGGGCCGTTCATCCGGATTATCGATGATTTCAAAGCGTACTGCAGCATCTCTCAGAAAGCGGTGGTGTCCAGTGTCTCTGAACTGATGAAATCCACCGGCAAGAATTACGAAAAGTTCCTTAAAGTGCGTGCGCGCCGGGCAATGCCGAAAGAAGTGGTGGCATCGGTGGTGGAATCTGGAAGAGAAACGGTGAACACCGCCAGGGCAGGCGATTACGTGGTGCAGAACCAGACCGGAGCAAAGGAATTGTACATTGTAAACGAATCCACCTTCGCCAAACGCTACGAATTGATGACGTCGCAGGAGGAAGGCTGGGGAATGTACAAACCCGTTGGTAAAGTGCGGGGCATCCCCGTGGACCGTGGTGTGCTCAGTCTCTTTGGGCAGGAAGACGCGTTCTACATTTCGGCACCCTGGGGAGAGGCCCAGGTGGTGGCCGAAGGCGACATGCTGGTCACCACGCTGCCTCTGCCTGACAAAATGGAAATCTACCGTATCGCCCGAAAAGAATTTTCAGAAACCTACCGGGAGATTGTCGCAGACGCCTGATTGTTCTCTTTGCAGAAGGCAACCAGCATCTGCTGGATATCCCTGATGCGTTCTTCAGTATATGCCGTTTTTTTGGGATTGCCCCAGATGACGTTGGGCCAGCAATGGTCGTCTCTGCATCGGCCGATGACATGCACGTGGAGTTGGGAGACCACATTCCCAATGGCGCCGATGTTGATTTTATCGATGGTAAAATGGGATTCGACGAATCTGGCGAGCAGCAGTTGGGTGGACATCAGGTTATCAAACTGGGAAGCAGGCAGGTGATGCAGCTCAATTGAAGAGGTTTGCGGCACCAGGATGAACCAGGGCACAAGGGAGTTGTTCATCAGCAGGATGTGGATATTCTCCGATTGCATCAACCAGATGCAATCTTCGCACAGTCTTTCGTCGAGAACGAATTTGCTCATGAAGCAGTTCCTTTGTGAGGGGTTATTTCAGCTCGTCGCTGCCCGGAAGCATTTCGTGGGTGGATGCCAATGCCTCTTTGGCACGCTCGTATGCAAACGCCATGGCTTCTTCGGCTCTGTCAAGAGAATACGGCCCCAGCCAGATACGATCCGGCGAAAAGACCTGCACGTTTTTTCCGTGCTCTCTCAATATGCGTACGGCGGCGCGATCCCGTTCCCGTCGTTCCTCCGGCGGCGTATCCGCGAAAAACGAAATATTGGAGAACAGCCCTTCTTTGGGCACCTTGCCGTTGCGGTGTTCCCGGGGCGGCATGTGGGAAACAAAAACGGTGTCCACGTCTTCGTGCACCAGATGTCCAAGGGGGGTTTTTTCCTGAAATCCGCCGTCCCAGTATATGTTGCCGTCAATTTCTACCGGCTGAAACATGTATGGCACGGCGCACGACGCGCGAACCCCCAGAATCAGCGAACCGCTTCGAATCTGAACCGAACGGCCGTCCTTCACCCGGTAAACGCCAACAGATACGGGAACGCGGCATGCTTCGAAACTGTGCACCGGAAGCAGCCTTGCCAATGCGGCCCCCAGCTTTTCACCGGCCAGAAACCCGAAACCTTTTTTGGAAAAAGGAAACTGAAGGTCAAAGAAATCCCGGCGTTCAATCTTCAGCAGGGCTTCGCAGATTTCAGGTCCGTTCAGACCTGCGCCATACAGAGCTGCTACGATGGCACCGGCGCTGGTACCGCAAACGTGGACGGGAACAACGCCTGCTTCAAGCAGCGCCTTCAGAACGCCGGCGTGGTGATAGAATCCGAAAAATCCGGATGAAAAAGCCACCGCCACTTTTTTGTTTTTTAATCGGTCAGATAGTGGCGTCATTATTGGGAAACCTCCACATGACGTTCGCGGACGGTGTAATTGCCATTGCGATCCATCGCCCGTACCGCCACCACATGGCCTCCCCTGGAAAGGGCGGGCACAATGGCAAATGAAAACGATTCGGTGGGGGCATCCAGCATGCCGTCTGAGGCGGCCACCGGCATCCAGTTGCCGCCGTCCACCGCGTAATCCAGGGCGGCGATAGGGGACCAGGAGTCGCTGGCTTTCCCGGAAACCCGATTCGTTGCGGTATCGACTTTCAATTCGGAAATCGTTGGCGGATGGTTGTCGATGGGAACAGGCACCGAAATCATTTCGTCAGTCAGCACGCTGCCTGCCGGATTCTCGATGGAATCGTCGGCAATCAGTTTAAAGTGATACAGCCCTTCCGGCACCGTATCGGTTTTAAAGCTGTAATACGTACCGGTGAAAGGTTCCTCATCCTTAAAAATGGGAAGCCAGAGCGAGACGCCAACGGGTTTGTAATACAGGCGGTATCGGAGCTTGTCCTTATCGGGATTGTCCACCGACCAGTTGAGAGACAAATCCTTTGAATTGGTGCCACTGGGGCGCAGACGAACCGTGCGTTCGCTGGTTCCCGCTTCGCCGGTGGACGCGCCCCGGGTGTCGGCAAATGGCGTATCCGGTGTAAAGTGGGTGATGACGGCTCGACGGTTACCGGGGGTGTAAAACAGTTCGAATTGCATCAGGCTGGTGGTGGCATCCAGCCATTCAATCCGGAATTGGACATATCTGCCCGGCGCCAGTGACGGCGCAGTACCGCGTTTGATGGGCGCACTCCAGTCGGTCCAGTTGTCGGTGGGGGTGATGGTATTGCCACTGCGACCTTTGACCCGAAGTGGGCCGCTGGCCATCCACGATAATTTTCCGAAGTGAGAAACGGCTTTTGAGTCCAGTACGGGAGTCAGATATACCGGCTGGATGTGGGTATCCGAAAAACGATAGGCCGCACCGGCATCACCTGTGGCGGCGAACGAAAGGGTGCTGTCGGCGAGCACGCACATCACTTCCCGTTCCGCCAGATCGGCCACTTCGGAAACGGAACGATCTCTGGCGATTGAAACGATTTTTCCTTCATTTCCCAGGGCGGCAAAAATGGTGTTGTTCTCGGCAACAGCGATTTCGGTGATGTGGGTTCCCTTCTGCTCAAGCACCTGCTCAAATGCTCCGGTTGCATCCACGAGATATACAAAGCTGTGATCTTTTGAACTGGTTTTAGTGCTCGGTGAGGTGCTGGCTCTGGCGCTCGCATCCATTGCAGATGCCGGCTGTTTGGGGGCTTTGGATGCAGAGCCGGGTGTGGTTCTCGGATGAACAAATTCATTCACCGCCACTGCCAATTGGTTTGCGGACAGCGCGGCGATGCTTTTCACTTCTGTGCCGTCAAAATCCGCCAACGCGAAACTGACCCCCGGTGCAGTCACTTTCAGTAGCAACGCGCCGGGGCTGGTTCCGGCCAGAATGCCGTCTTCTGTGGGGAGAATATCCAATATATGCTTTTCTTCGGTGTCGAGCAGCAGATGGGGCTTTCCGTCTTTTCCGGCGGACCAGATTTTTCCTTCTGGCCCGGTACCCATGTATAGGGTCTGTGTTTTCGCATCTAGGGCGATGGTCCATATCATTTCTTCGGCAGCCAGGGTCACATGCGGCGTCGCCTTCACCGGAACCTCCACGTCAATTTTTTCCGGATGGGAAATGCGCCACACGGTTGATCCGGGAATGGTGGATGCCAGCAGCGTCCCTTTGGAATCGATGAGCATGTCGGTGACCACAAGGCTGTCAGTGGTGGCAATGAGGTGCGCCCGATTGCCATCTACACGGTATATCTTACCGTCGTAGGCAGTCCCCAGGTACAGCGTGCCGTCCTCGGCTTTTACCACAGACCAGATGAGCCCCACAGCGTCGATGTCAATTTTCTCGTTCGCCAGTCCAGGCCGGATTTCGCCTTTATCGGACAACATAGTCTGCAGTAGCTCACCCCGGGCGAATTCATCGTGTCCGGCCAACTCCCAGATATGCTCTCCCCCCGCACGGGCCATGGTTGGCCCAGAGAGCGCGAGCAATAATGCAGATACCATTGCGTATTTGAGAACGGAAAGGTTCATTGGGTCCGCCTTCCTGTTTCTATCTGAATCGAATGTTTCCCGGAGGCCATGGTGTCCTGGGGAATAATATATGTTTTACGGGTGCGATAGTGCTGCGTTGTATCGTCGCCCAAGTGGGGGGTAAGTGCCGCCGCTGCGGAAGCCGGTAAGTCTTCGAGCAGCTGCCCCCGCACGCTCAGGCTTTCGCCCGGGGTCTCCAGAGTCACAATCAGCGCATTGACCGGGTACAGACGCTGAATATTGGCAAGCAGGTCGTCTAGACTCTCCGGCACCGTCTGGGGAGGTTCTATATCGCTGCCGCCCCCCGCAGTGATTTTGATTTTCTGATTTGTGGCATCCGGCGGAATCTCCACCGGCACCGCCACGATTCGTTCTTCGCCACCGTAGTCCACCAGGCGAATGTGCAGGTTCACGATTTCGCCGGGCAACGGGTTCTCTGCCGTGAGATACATCCCCTGCACATATGAAAAGGACAACCCATATTCGAGGGTTACATCGAACTCCAGCGATTCTATTCGGGTATCTTCAAACCCGTTGCCCAGGATGGCGTTGATTACCTGCGCCGGTCTGAACCGGCCGATGAGCGCCTGCAGTCCTTTTCGGGTGACCCCGGAATCGGTAATGTGCAGCACCGGGCGACCGGCCACTTTAATTCTGGCATCAATGCCGGCGGACACATCCGTGACATCCGAGCAGGCGGTTTGTACAAACTGCACCATGGCCGAGTGCAGCAGTCGGGCGGTGAGCCACTCCCGTTGGGCCACGCGGATATTGTAGGTTTCCTGCACTCCGCTCCGTTTATCGGAGATTCGAAACTTCACCGGAATCATGTCCGCGCGCAGGTCGGTTCGGGCCGAAATGCCGGAAATGCGGTCCTGTACCAGGGTGCCCAGTTCCCGAAGCGGAGAGCCCAATTTGTTGGAGCGGGCCAGAGACGGGATCACCGTATGAATTCTGGCAGACGTTACTGGCAGATAGCTTTCACCCATGTTGAACATGGGGTGGCCGAACGCCAGCACCTGACCATTGTATGTGGTGGTGACCGTACCGATGCCCGTGGCCGAAAGATCTCCCCGAATCATCTGGACGCCAATGGCTCCCCCTTCCACAAAGGTTTCGGGACCGTCGTTCTCGCTGCCTGCGCCTCCTCCCTGCATGGGTTCCATCCCGAATGCGCTCAGGGCGTCTTCAATCATCCGCCACGATTCCCCATTGAACCCCGAAAGGGACAGGGGCGTACGGGCCGGGACAAAATTGCTTCGATTGTCGTGTTGCAGCCGATTGAAAAAAGTGTCTTCGAACTGCTTTGTCGCATATTCAATCGTGTTTTTGAACAATGCCAGTCTGCGGAATGGATTCTGAACGGTGGCGCCCCGCTGTTTACGCCGGGTAATGCCGTACATATTTTCAATGGGAGTGACACCCGCCAGGGCTTCTTTGGTGAACCGCCAGCCATACGCCAGCGCTCCGGCCAGTTTTCCGTTGATGTAAATGGGGGAACCACTCATGCCGCCAATGACGCCCGCCTGGTCGGTAACCGGGTGACTGCATCGGATGAGAATGATGTTCTGGCGCAACATGAAATTGGGCACCACGTCCACCACTTCAACATCAAAGCGTTCCGGCATAGTGCCTTTGAATACCGTGAGACCGTATCCTTTCATGCCGGGTTTGATTTCAGAGGTGGAGATGGTGGCTGTCCGGGCCATGGTGGCGCCGACGGTTCCGAGAAACAGAACGATGGCTGAGAGCAGGGTTAGAAAATAATGCTTCAAAACGGTCTATTCCGGTAACGCAGCGATATGTTGGTTCACCTTGGTGGCGTCGCTTTGCCTGCCCAGTTGCAGATAGAGGGCTTCCACCTGCTTGAATTGCTCTCTGGCGGTTTTGTATTTTTCTTCGCGCACCGAAAACTGCGCCAGTCGGTGCAATGCCTTCACGGCGCCTTCCTTATCTTTGGCCGCCAGGTATATTTTGTATGCCTTGTTCAGACTTTTTTTAGATTCCTGTGGCTTTTCAAGGGCTTCTTCGCATGTTGCCAGCGCCACATACGCATCGGCCTCCCTGGACGCGTTCTTGTTGGCGTGAAACTGTTCGGCGGCGTCGAGAAACAGACGGGCCGCTTCCTTTTGTTTCATCTGACTGGCAAACAGTTCGGCCTGCTTGAATGTGAATTCCACTTTCAGATTGGCGGATTCAATCTGTGAAAGCAGTTTTTCAGCTTCGTCCAGTTCCCGCTGGGCAGCGGCGAAATCGCCACCGGCTTCTTCGAGCGTCGCCTGGGCCAACCGCACTTCGAACGTCCCCGGGATATTTTTTCGAATCCGAAAAACCGCCATCGCATCACCGAAGAAACGTCGGGCCTCACCGGTACTTCCCTTGATTTGCTCCAACTTACCTTTGAGCAGAGAAAACCGGGCTTCGTATAACTCGTACTTCCGTCCCGCTTTCTGGGTTCTGTGCAGCCCCTTTTCCGTCAGTTGCCGGGCGCGCACCAGCTCTTCCGCATCGAGCGCTTCGATGGCTTGCTTTTCCAATGAACCAAACAGATTTACCAGCGAATCGTCGAGCTGTTCAACTTCGCCGGTATCGGTTGTTTCGCCACCTTTCGCGGCGTTATTTTCGCTTCTGGTGACTTCGCAGGCAGCTGCCAGTGAAGCGATCATCAGACACGCAGTGAGGTATTGTGTCATATTTTTCATTCGGGTCCTGTAAAACCTTTAATTCCTGTTTACCGGGCAACTTTCTTCCCCCAATATCCCCGGACTGGTGACCAGCGCCGACGCCATCGTACTGATCCCCGGGTGAACAATCAATGTATTCTATTATTATTCCATGAATATTCAACGGCCAACTGAATGCCGCAAGGCCGAATCATTGCGTGGGGTTAAAACGATACTGCCCCATGAATTCCGAGGGCGTGCCCGCTTCTCGATATCTCCCAGTCCGGCACAAAGAAAAATCCGATGCCCAGCCCGGTGAGGGCAGCACCGGAGATTTGCATGGCGGTCACCCATGGGACCTGGGGGGAGGGACGGCCGTATTTCTGACCGAGAATCAGTCCTGTGGTCAACAGGGCGACTCCGCTGGAAATCAGAATCCACGGAATCGGCCGTTTTATCCAGGAACGACGCCGTACAGGAGATGTGATCCCCGTCGCGTCGGATGGCTGAGTGGAATCGGAGCGATTCAGCAGCTTGTCCAGAATAAAACCGATTTGCCGGTCATTCAACACACCACTGCCGGCAGAAATTCGGGATTGAACGCCACGGTGCACATCCAGCAGCCCGATGGTGTTTTCCGGTGTATCCAATTGCAGCAGCAGCAGTTTATCTGTGTTCAGAACCGGCATTATCTCACGCAGGGTGGTTTCCAGCTGTCCCGGTTCCGTTTGAAAAGTGGTCTCCGGCGTCAGCACAATGGAATGGTCTGTCGTACGGATATGGTATCCCTCCACATCCACAGGATGCCACTCCGTCAATTGTGCCTCCACTTCCAGCCAGGACATGAAGCTTCGATGGCCGGATTGGCAGCGAAGCTGAAAGGTGTGCATACCGGCGGGAATCGGCACGCGACCATTGTTGTCTGTCTCTGGTGCTGCCTTACCGTCGATTTCGGTCTGACATCCACTATCGGTCGGCACTTGAACCCGATATTCCCTCGGTGCGTGCTTTTCAATGGCAAACTGGTATTCGGCGCGAAGCCACGGAGGAAACTCGCCGCTGTTGAAAGTGATTGATCCATAGCGGGCCGCAGCGGTATTCAGGTGTTCGGTATAAATGCCTCCGGTATTCAGTTCCCTTTCGGCCATGGCGGCATAGAGCAGTGTATCCCGGTCCAGTTCTCTCAACGTATGCGAGAACGTGGTCGATGGCATGTGTCCCCCAAGCTGATCATGCAGGAGTGTCAGCGCCTTCAGGGAAGCATCGAATTCGCCGTCATAAAATAAATCTTTCGCGACTTTGAGGGAATGACGGAACTGGGTGAGGGTTTCTTCGGACACGTTCCTGAAAACAATATTGTTCGGAAATTTATACAGCGGTATCTCCGGATACATCGAAGACATGCGCTTCTCAACAGTCCGGAGCGTGTCATTCGAAATCCGTTGATCATGGGCTACAATCACCAGCGGGGGTAGACCGGCGAAGGCCGTGACGGACATCTCCACCAGTAAAAGAATCAGAGTCACTTGCAGGAGGAATCGTGAAAGTGGAGGGGTCATTTCGCCAGCCCCCCCGTGAATTGCCTTTTCGCCTCTTTTTTCAGCCGGCTTCGCTTTATCAGCATGGTAATCCCCACGCCAACCATGGCGGCGCCCAGTGAGGAAAATACAATTCCCGGCGCAAGGGTCTCATGGGTTGGACTGCATTCCCCATCTGCCGAAACGCTCGCTGCGCATCCACCGTCGTAATATAATAAAACGCCGCCCGATGCAGCGGCAATGACGCCCAGGGTTGCCAGCAGAATTCCCGCATTCCGCAGTCCGGACCTGAAATGGGGGAATTGAAAATCCGTTGGAGACAGGGTCTGTCTGCCGTCGGCTGCGAGGTTCAGTTTCAGTATACCAGTCTCACCATTCTGGTGTACCGTCACCAGGTGGGGGCCGGGAATCACCTGGAGTTCCAACAGATGGCCCGGTACAGCGATGCCATCTATCCAGGTGACGCGGGTATCGGCAAAACCGCTCAGCTGCAGTTTTGCCGCTTCGGTGGACTGAAGATGCGCAAACACCGTCACACCGAAATCCCGGGCCGAAGCCAGTCGCATCTGATGGGTACACAGATAGCATTCCCGAGTCAGACCGGCTGCCCGCATAACGGTTGTACCGTTTTTCTCCTCGGTTTCCAGCGTCACATCAATGGCGTTTCCGGTACCGCTTCGGAAGGCCTGCGCCATGGGTGAGGGCGTATCGGCTCCATTCACGCGGGAAGCCATCAGGGCGATGCACACGCCAATGCCAGCAAGGGCAATTCTGAAAACAGCGTCTGAGGGCTGGAGGCAGGAAGACGGGCGGGTTCGGTCTGAATCCGGATGAAGTATGATGTTGTGTTCCATGATTCGCACTGGACACCTTCAGTTCCGCTGGGTCAGTTGGGACGATTGTTCCTGCTCGCCGTATATTGCCTGCCGCATCTGGGGCATTGAATCTCAATCACGAGATGATCCTCAAAAAGGGTGTCTTTCTGGTGGTCGGGCAGATTCTCCACCATTTTGTAGATCATCTCCTCATCACAGCGGCACTCATAAAAAACCAGATACTCTTCCATGGTCTTCAGTTCTTCTTTTTGCTGCATCTCCACGTACATATCGTGCACCTGGTCGTCAGTCAGTGCCTTCAACGATGAAAATCGGGAATCGGGCAATGCCTGCACCAGGATGCCGGTTCTGTCGCTGACAACCATCCGGGTTTCTGTCTGAACCACTTCGTTGAAGTACTGGGTAATCGTTTTTACCGGACAATCGGTCGCCGGTTCGAAATGACTCTGCATCAGTGGCCCCTTTCGGGTCTGGCGCTGGAGGTACGCTTTGGCCATTCTCGAATCGGCGGATTTCGTCCGCGCGCAAATCATGCCTTCCGGTTCGACACCTACAAAATAGCCGTTGGCGGAACCGGGGAGGGTCAGTGTCCAGCCCCATGATTCTTTTTCAGAGAGACTGGCGGCAGCCAGTGCGCAGGCATTGAGCAATCGGTTCAGGGTGTCGCTATTGTCCGATGAGATACCATGATGCTGTTCATACAGATGCTGACTGATAAGGATTTCTTCCAGGTTGCCGATGACAACCAGCACATTTTTTTCTTCATCCAGATACTTCATATATCGGGCAAGGTGAAGTTTCATTTCCGTATTCATGTCAGCTTCCTTATAATTTTCGATTTGTCGAAAAAAATACGATGCGTCAGTACAGCAAGCTATCGAGTGACGCCTTAACCTCTGCGCGGTCGATAGCATCTTCCGGCGCAATTTCCAAATATTTCCTGAACGAAGCGATGGCGCCGGAACGGTCGTTGGTGGATTTTTGAGAAATTCCAAGGTAGTACAGTGCATCCGGCAACCAATAGGGGGCGGGATTCCGGGCTTCGGCCAATCGAATCGCCGTCCTCAACGGTGCGATGCCGCTCTGATTTCCTTTGGTCTGAAGAAATACTTTGCCAAGGCGATAGTATCCCTCCGGATTATTCGGAAACTGCTTTGTTTCCTTCTGGTAATACGTGGACGCGGATTTCAGATCCGCCATTTCTTCGTACGCCTGTCCGATAAAGATATTGGCGTTTTCAATTTCCGGATTCAGTTCCAGTGCCCTGGTGAATTGCTCTATGGCTGCCTTGATGGAGCCGGAACGCAGTTTCAGCTCGCCGATTCGAATATAGGTTTCCGCCATATTCGGATCGAGCGCCATGGCTTTTTCGAACTGTTGCACCGCTTTGCCCATATCGTGAATCATGAAGAGCACAGCACCATAGCGCACAAAATACAGTGGATTGGCCGGATCAAGCTCTGTCGCCCGCTTCAGATAGGGGACCGCATCCGGACCGCTGCGCTCCAGTCTGAATATTTCTCCCATATAGAAGTTACCATCCGGAGAATCTGCGTTTTCATTCAGCACATCCACCAGCAGTTCCTTGGCCCGATCGAGATTCCCCTGATAAATCGATGCCGCTGCCACGCGGGTTTTGGCAGACAGATCATCCGGGTTCTTTTTGAGAGCGGCTTCATAAGTCCGCAGCGCATCGGAAATTTTTCCTGAAAGTTCCATCAGATAGCCCTGCTCCACCGACAGGCCCGGGTACGCCGGGTCAATACGGGCAACCTCGTCGAGGGCATTCTGCGCATCTTCAAGTTCTTCCATTTTTCGGTACATCTGTGCCATCTTGAAGTGAATAATCGGGTTGTCCGGCTCTATTTCCAGCGCTTCGTTCAAATTGACAACAGCGGACGCGTAATCCTGGTTCTCCGCGTGACTATCGGCCAGGGTCAGTTTGATAAGTGCGGAGCCAGGCACTGCCTTCGCTGCGTCGTCCAGGGTTTTCATGGCTTCCCTGTTCTGCTTCAGAGCCATATATACCGTGGCCATGGCCACGTAGGCTTCGATGTACTCATTATCCAGCTCGATGGCTTTTTTGTACTCCGACAGCGCCGGTTCGTACTGTTCAATTCCCTGGGCCAGAACACCGGACAGATAATGGGCGACCGGGTTCTCCGGATCGTTCTGAAGGATGGGAGAAACCAGCGCTTTGGCTTCCTCATCGTTCCCCTGCTGAATCAACGTGGCTGCCGCCCCCAGCGTGGCTTCCGTATTGTCCGGATCCTCCCGCATCGCTGCTCTGAACGATGTGGCCGCGCCGGGTAAGTCGCCGCTCATCAGTGCCAGTGTTCCAATGCCGTTCAGCATAAGGGTATCTTTGGGATTCAGCGATCGGGCTTTGGTGAATTCATTTTTAGCTTCGTCAAGCTTTCGGCGCTGCAGCAGCATCTTTCCCATCAGGGCATGCACGAAAGCTTTCTGTGCGCTGTTGGCGTGGTGTTCGTCGGACTCATGGATGGGGGTCAGCAACTCCGTCACCTTCTGCGAATCCTTTTCTTTTTCCCGCACCATCAGTTCGGCCAGGAGGAGTCGCGCATCAAAGTGATTTGGCTCCGAATTTATGAGCGACGTGAGTGTCTTTGTGCACTCTGCCATTTTTTTCAATCGCCACAGGGCCATAGATTTCAGATACTCGAATCTCGGGGTGACCCGCTTGCGAATTCCTTTGCGGACTGCGTCCAGTGCGCCCTGCGGATTGTTCTGTTTCAGATGGGCCATAACGAGAAGCGCTGCTTCATTGGAGGACAAGTTGGGTTTTGAGGAGAGCGCTTTGATGACCACATCATTTTTGTCCGAGAGAATCTGCCTGGTATAAGTTGCAATGCCGGCGTACGGCGACTGCGACTCCGCCAGTTTAATGTTTCCAAGCAGGGATACAGCTGCCTTTTCGTGGGCGTTCTGTGCGTCGGAAATGCCGAATCGAAGCTGATGCCAGCTGTGAACATATACACCGATAATCCGCAGGTCCTCATTCTGGTCCAGTTCCGCTCTGGCTTGCGTCAGTTCCGTGATGCTTCTGTTGACATCATAAAAGGTATCTTTGTCGAGGGCGTTCACAGTACTTGCGAAAATGCGTTTCACCCGCTCATCCGCAGTGGCGTCCGGCATCAGCGAGACCAGCGCATTCACGCCAAACACACCGTAGGGGGTAAAATGCAGTGAGCCCCCGACAATGGCAATCAGCAGTAATATAAGCATGAGGATAATTTTGGTTTTTCGGCTCTGCCGCTCATACCTGCGACGTCCCTCAAATGCGCCGGCTCCTTTCTGTTCGGCTTTTTCTTTGGTTCGGTCACCGGCGACGGTGGATTGTGGTAAGCCGCCAAATGCGTCCTCATTGAGGGAACTTCGAATCGGGGCGTCCACCAAATCCAAATCATCTGACACGGGTGCAGCAGCCAGCCTATTGTCATTTTCTTCCTGAACCGGAAACGCGTCGAATTCCCCCGACTCATCCTGCTGTCCGAATTCCGGATCCAACTGTCCAAAATCGGTGGTTCCAGCTGTCGGATTAGCGGACAGACGTGCTCCCGGTGGAATACTGTCGGTAATGTCCCCCTGCAAATCGATGTTGCCAAAATCATCCAGACTGCTTCCTGTGCTCACGGAGACGGAATGTCTGGCAGAGGCGATTGGTTCCGGCGGAATACTGGTCAGGTCCGCTGGCGAGGGAATATCAAAATCATCCGGTTCAATGGATGGAATGGCTGAAGGGGCGAACGAGGGGGCATCGTCTGCCGGTTCCCCGACGGATGGTCGGGAAGGTGGGACTGACGGAGATATTGGCATGGCGCCGAATGGATCGTCCATGTGGATGTCTGCATCCTCATGAACCGGTTCATTTTCCGAAGAATGAGTTGTCTCGGGGCCGATGGAAATATTGTCCAGTTCACCGAATGGATCATTTCCGTCGGGGATGCCGATGTCGCCAAAGGGATCGGCGGCACCGGGTTCTGAAATCCCTGCAGCAGGGCGGTCCGGAATGTCAATCTGATCGGCAGGTGACGGCAAATTCGAAATGAATATGGGCCTGGGCAATTCAGATGGCATCGCGATTTGGGGCAGGTCGGTGCTGGACAGCGGTCTGGGCAGTTCAGAAGCGGCTGGGTTGCCGGGGCGGTTGCCTTTTTCTTTTCGGGCCGACGCAAAAGGGTCGCCAAACGGATCCGTCGGGGAGCCGATGTCCGGGCGCTCGTCGAATGTATCTCCCCAGCTGTCGCTGTTCGAGCCAGAGGTTGGACTGGTATCGCCAAATGGGTCGTCAATGTCGCCGCTTTTGCCGGGGTTGAACTTCGAATTCCCGAGTACAGGTGGCATACCGGTGGAGGCTTTCCTCAGTGGTTCGGCAGATGCAGTATCAGCGATGATGCCTTCTTTGGTCACCTTAAAGGACGCGCTGCATTTCGGGCACCGCATTTTCTGCCCGGAGGCTGGAATTCTGCGTTCATCAAGCTTGTATTCGAAGTTACACCCTGGACAATTAATGTTCATATCGACTCCCTTATGCGTACGCGAAATATAGCGCTTTTTTTGGATTTTACGACGTCGACCGTAGATGTGCAAAGAAATGTTCATGGAATCGAACCATACGATTTCACGTAACATTACCGGAAACTGGAGGGCTCAATGGAATGCAACAGACATCTGGGAAAAAAAGGGGGCAGAAGGGAATGGATGAAGGGCTTCGGAATATTGATTCGGTCTAGAGCAGTGCGGCTTTCAGTTCGTTGGCGCGATCGGTTTTTTCCCAGGTGAAGCGCTTGCCTTTTCTGCCGAAATGGCCATAGGCGGCGGTATCGATGTATCCGGGTTTGAGCAGATCAAGTTGCTCGATAATTGCAGCGGGACGCATGTCAAAATTCTTCATGAGATACGCGGCCAGTTCCGCCTCGTCCACTTTACCAGTGCCAAACGTCTGCACGAGAACGGAAACCGGCTGTGCAACACCGATGGCGTATGCCAACTGCACCTGACATCTGGATGCCAGTTTTGCTGCAACGATGTTTTTGGCAAGGTAGCGGGCGTAATATGCAGCGGAACGATCCACTTTCGACGGGTCTTTTCCCGAAAAAGCGCCGCCACCGTGAGCCCCCATTCCCCCGTAGGTGTCCACGATAATTTTTCGGCCGGTGAGCCCGGCATCGGCATAGGGGCCACCATAAACAAAGCGCCCTGTGGGATTCACGTAGATTTTGGTTGATTTGGTGATGAACTTTTCGGGAATTGTTGGGATAATGAGTTCATCTTTAACCCATTTTGTCAGTTTCTTGTGGGAAACGTTTTCGGCGTGCTGGGTAGACACAACCACTGTTTCAACGGCAACCGGTTTGCCGTCCACATATTTACAGGTCACCTGCGATTTGCTGTCCGGGCGCAGGAAATCCACGACGCCTTTTTTGCGAAGCACGGACAGATTTTTCATTAAATCGTTGGCAAGAGAAATGGGCAACGGCATCAGCTCTTTGGTTTCATTGCACGCATAACCGAACATCATTCCCTGATCTCCGGCGCCCTGCTCTTTATAAAGTCCTTCGCCGGAGGTGACGCCCTGCGAAATGTCAGGCGATTGCTTTTCGATGGCGGTGAGCACCGCACAGGTATCCGCATCGAATCCCGTTGATGAGTGGTTGTATCCGATATTCCGGATTGTTTCGCGAACAATTTTCGGCATATCCACCCAGGTTTCGGTGGTAATTTCACCGGCGATAACAGCCATGCCGGTTTTCACCATGGTTTCCACTGCAACGCGGGAGTTGGGATCGTCGACGAGGCAGGCGTCCAGGATGGCGTCTGAAATCTGATCACATACTTTGTCCGGATGTCCCTCAGAAACAGATTCTGAAGTAAATAGGAATTCGTTCATAGTTTTTCTCTCCTCAAGAAGTTTCACGAAATATTTTTCGATGGTTATTTTTTGTTGGGTTCGGGCTTTTTTGCTTACGCTCAGCGCGGCACATTGTCAATAGGCGCCTCCCCGAAAATCTTACACCAGGACCCGCTCCACTCGTGCGCCGAGTTTTTTCAGTCGCAAGTCGATGCGTTCATATCCTCGATCTATCTGGCGAATGTTGTGAATCACCGAACGCCCTTTTGCCTTCAGCGCAGCGATAAGCAGCGCCATGCCGGCCCGAATGTCCGGACTGGACAGTTCCTGTCCCCATAGGTCTGCAGGACCGCTCACGACCACCCGGTGCGGATCGCAAAGGACTATCTGGGCCCCCATCGATACCAGTGCATCAGTGAAAAACAGTCGGCTCTCAAACATTTTTTCATGAATCAGCACCGTACCGTTGCACTGGGTGGCGGTCACAACGGCAATGGATGTCAGGTCAGCGGGAAATCCCGGCCAGGGTGCATCATCGATTCGTGGAATGGCGCCATCCAGATCGTGGCGGACTTCCATTTTCTGATTGGGCGGCACGGTGAGTGTCGACCCTTCCAGTACCGTCTCCACTCCCAGTCGTCTGAACATCAGTCGAATCATTCTCAGGTGCTCGGCATCCACATTTCTGATGGCGATTTCACCGCCGGTGACCGCCGCCAGACCGATGAAACTGCCAATTTCGATATGATCACTCATGATGCGATGGTGGCATCCGGTAAGGGAAGACGCGCTCTGAATGTGAAGCACATTGCTGCCGATTCCGGAAATCCGGGCACCCATTGCATTGAGCATGTGGCACAACCCCTGAACATGAGGTTCGCATGCGGCGTTGTAAATCATCGATTCCCCGGTTGCCGCAGCTGCCGCCATCAGTGCGTTTTCGGTGGCCATCACCGAGGCTTCGTCGAGAAAAATTTCAGCGCCTTTCAGACCATTGGGAGCGGTCAGATGATAGGAGTTGCTGATGACCACATCCGCACCCAATTGCTTGAGGGCAAGAATATGAGTATCCAGTCGGCGTCGACCGATTCGGTCCCCTCCCGGCCGGGGCAATGTAATGTGGCCCCGTCTGGAAAGCAGCGGACCGGCCAGAAGAAATGAGGCGCGAATTTTCTCGCACAGACTCTGGTCCGGTTCCTGATCGTTCAGCGATGATGCATTGATATGCAGGGTTTCCGCACGGTCGCTGGAAATCTCAATGCCGAGTCCCGTCAGGATTTGAATCATCGTATGAATATCACCGATGCGCGGTACATTGCTCAGTTCCAAAGGAGAGGTCGCCAGAACCGATGCCGCCAGGACAGGTAGTGCTTCATTTTTATTTCCGGAAGGGGTTAATTCCCCGTTTAATGGAATTCCCCCCTCAACGATAAAACTCCCCATGATAGTTCTCCTTCAGAATGCTGACTGAACAACCGGACAGTGGTTGAGCAGTATCGGTTCAAATACAGGATATTGGGTAAAATCGCAATCGTTCCGTTGAAAAGGTACCTGGACGGCTGGACGCTGAGTTGGCGGGGAGGCTTTCAGTCGGTGATTTGAAAAAGATCCACAAGGGCTTTCATCGCCACTGCGTGATCCTTCAGTTCTTCACCGCTCAGTCGGAGTTTTTCTATGCCGCTCAGATTCTTATGGGTGGAATCATTGATTTCATTCATTGCCCGGGCGGTCTGTTCCAGACCAGTGGCCTGCTGAAACGTATTGTGGGCGATGCTGCGGGCTGCTTCGGTGGATCGGGTGATGGAATCACCAAGTCGCTGAATGACCTCACCGGTTCGCTCCATACTCTCAACGCCACGTTCAACCGCCGCCAGCCCCTGTCCGGTAATAGTGAGCATGCTGCCGATGGCCTGCTGAATCCCGGTCAGCGTGACCCGTACGTGTTCCGTCGCTTCCCTGGACTGCTGGGAGAGGTCACGGATTCGATTGGCAACAACCGCGAAACCGCGTCCTTTCTGACCGGCCTTGACGGCCTCGATGGACGCGTTGATGGACAGCGTATGGGACTGTTGGGTAACCCCCGCCACGGATGCGATGATCCGGTCCACTTCTTCCAGCTCTTCATTGAGGCGGTTGGCACTGTCGACAATATTGACCACCTGGGTCTGAACATCTTCGAGCTGCGCCCGGGTCATATCAACGGCGCTTAATCCTTCATTGGAAATTTTCTGGGTGCGATCCGCTACCGACTGAATGTTTTTCGCATTTTCGCTGGTCAGATGTCCGGTTTTTTCCACTTCTTCAATGGTTACCGTTGTTTCATTCACTGCGGTTGCCTGTTCATTGGCCGCCACGGACAGATCTGCTGACCCGGAGAGAATGTCGTCAGACGTTTCATTGAGGGCATCGGCGACGGAGGCAATGGACTGCAGGTTCTCTCTCATGGCGGTAATCGCATAATCAAGTGCCTGGTACATTTCAACGATTTCCGTGGTGTCAGTGCCCAGTGATACATTTCCCAGCGGGCGAACATCTCCACCGGCGAGCCGCTTCATCAACCGGGTGATAATCAGAATCGGCTTTATGGTGGTGCTGGAAATAGTGAAGAAAAAGACGGCGATGAAAATCGCCGATATGCCGGTTGCGAAAAGAACGGTGAATTTTACAATGCTTGCCGTACCGGCTTTCAGGGTTTCTTTGGATAATCCGATATACAGAGTCCCCAATAATTTCTGATCTTTTTTAATGGGTAGCGCTGCATGGATTAACTCTTCGTTGAGCACGCTCGCCCCCCCGGACATCTGCTTGAATTTCTTTAAAGATTTGCGAATATTCCCGGGTACCTTTCCGGCTTTCGCGAAAACCGATTTGTCAGTCCGGTACACCACGCTATACGTGAAATCATTGTCTTTTGTTGCGGTTTTCAGGATCGCTGTACCTTCTTCGGATTCACCTGCTTCACCGAGAATGGATTCGAAATCAAGGGGTGAAACCAGGTTTCCCGAAAGAAGCCTGGCCAGAGAAGCCGCCTTGTCTGCCAGTCCCTGTTCCGATTTGGTGACGAAAAAATAAGTGAAAAGCAGTACGGAAACTGTGCTGACCATGATGATGCCGACACTGGAAATCAGAAACATTTTGAATTTCAGTGATTTTATTAGGTTGCGAAATTTCAACTGGAACCTCTTGATTCGGGTTATCGGCACGGACGAACCTGTCTTTACGGATGCCTGTATAAAAATTTCCCTGAATTATGACATGAAATTAAAGAAGGCTCAATGCGGCACATATAAAAAATCACTTCTGCTCAATATGTGCGATGGCGCGTTCGTACCTGGGGAAATTACTGATATCCGGTTCGTTTTCTTTCAGCGTGGTCAGAACCGGAAGCGCTCTTCTGTCTTTCAGTTCGCCCAGTGCTTCAATGGCTGCCCATCGACTCTGCTTGATGTCCAGTAATGAAATCAACGCTGGAACCGCGTGGGGATCACCAAGCCGCCCCAGTGCCAGTGCTGCCAGTGCTCTGAGTTCCGGTTCATCATGGGTCAGCATTTTCAATAACGGCGCAAACGCCCGGTGATTGCCACTTCTGCCCAGGGCAATCCGACTCCAGTTCCCAAGGTCGGTGTCGTCATTGAGGAATGGATACAGAATTTCAGGTTCAAACGATGTATGCACGAGCGAACTGCCCACTGCTGCCCATGCGGCGACTTCGGGAATCCGGGAGGTCATCAGCGTTTCCAGTGTCTCCCCGACACTGCGATTCTTGAGCAATGCCAGCAGCCGGGTCGCTTCAATCGCAAAGGGAGAAGAAGGGTCCTGTGCCAGTTCCTTCAGACCGGGGATGGCTTCAAAACGCTTGAGTCTGCCGAGAATGATGGCTTCGGGCGCGGTAGTTCGCAGTTGGTCGAGTTCCTTTTCGGAATAGGATTTCAAAAGTCCGAGCAATTCAACCATCCTGGGCAGGTCGCGTCCTGCCATGTTCACATTTTCACCGGGGTCAGAGGCCAGATTGAACAGGGC
Source organism: Polyangia bacterium (assembly GCA_050287845.1). Lineage (GTDB taxonomy): Bacteria > Myxococcota_A > Polyangia > JAAYKL01 > JAAYKL01 > JAFGXQ01. The sequence goes on along the minus strand of JBNKCR010000007.1, from coordinate 26,253 downwards.
GCAGGCGCCTCTGGGCCACCTCTGGCAAATCAGTTTGTGATTTTCGAACACCAATGATCGTCTGTCTCCCATCATTGAAACCACGGACATCGTTTTTTTGGCAGACCGCATATAAGGACGAAGATCGTTCTGATAAATCGGTTCTCCAGGGGCCACCAGAGAGAGCAGGGTATCGAAGATGAAGCTGTTTGAAACCGATGTTTTGACCCGACGCGGTGGTACGCCGGGCACCCGGAAGGCCAGCGGAACGCGTATCTGTTCCTCGTACAGGTCAGTGGAGTGGTAAAAGCGTCCATGTTCGCCGAATGCCTCGCCGTGGTCAGCGGTAAACACAACGATCGGATCGTCCAGCCGGGTTTCTATTTCCCGAAGCAGGGGGGGCAGGTGTCTATCCAACCAGGAGATTTCCGCGTCGTAGCAGTCCGCAGCTTCGTTGCCGAATGGCGAGTCATGACAGGTGTACGGCAAGTGGGGATCGTAAAAATGAATCCACATGAACAGCGGCGTTCCCGGCGGATGCTGTCGCAGATGAGTCAATGCGGTCTGCACATCTTTTTGCGCGTCCATGGTAAGCAATTCGGTCTGCTGAAATCCGAATTGCCGATCCCGGATGGGTTGCATCAGGGCAGGACCCACCGAGAAAATTTTCTGGGGGTAAAGGCCAATTGTCCGGTATCCCATGCTGCTCAGGCGGGAGGCCAGCAGCGGTGGAAGGGGGGCGGCGCTTTTAAGCCTTTCCTCCATGAGCATCCCGGTATGGATGGCGGGGATGGAAAATGAGCTGGTCGGCGACACGGCGTATGCGGCGTCGAAAACAATGGACTGCCGGAGCAGGGCGTCAATATTGGGAGAAGTATTCCGACGGTATCCGTTGAAGCTGAGATGGTCCGGCCGCAGGGCGTCCACTGAAATCAATACAACGGATTGGCCTGGCCGTTGCGGCAGGGATTCTTTGGTGGGCCAGTGGGTTTCCGGTAGGCGCGGCACCTGGGGACGCGTGTGCTGAACCAGTTCTTCCACCGTATGGGATCTGCCCAGAGACGTCAGATCGCGGGCAAGAATGCCCTGGTCTGATGCGATGAATGTATCCTCCAGCGATACCGGCCAGAAAGTCATTATTAATCCAAGGGATAAAAATCCCCACACCCCGATACGGGCCACCGCAGTTGACAACGATGGGATGAATGATTCCATCGCAATCTGTAGATTCAACCAGCAGAAAAAGAGAGCGGCAGTGGCCAGAGGATAGTGCAGTTTTTTGAGCCAGGCGGCCAGCGAAAACAGTCCGATGGCAGTGACCAGACAACCGAACACTGTGAAGCCGCGAAAAATCAGGCGTGTCGGACTGCTCTGTCGCCATCTGATCAGCAGCAGAAAATAGCTGCTGTAAGAGACCATAAAAACAACGGAAAGCAACCAGAGTTGAGACGACTCGGGAAGGATGCGGCTCAATGTGGCAGTTGACGCGGCATGCACCCCGGATGTGACGGCCAATGGAGCAAGCAGCACGAGGGAAGTCACAAACTGCAATTTTATGTTTCTATTATGAAACATGTACGCCCCGGCAAATGCAGCCAGCCCTGCCGCGAGCGCACTGATGGCGCTTGCCCGCAATGCCAGAACCAGCGTTCCCGGTCCACATCCGGCGGTGATACAATCAACGGACTCAATGATGAAGGCACTCGATGCTGCCAGAAAGGCGATTTGCCACAGACGGTTGGCGTTCCTCATGGCCAGAGATATGCCACAAGTTGGCAAAGAAGAAAACTTCAAACCGTGGGTCCTGCGGAACTGGAACGGTATCGGACAGGGAAATGGAGATTCAGAAGGTGGGGTTAATGTTACCCAGTTTTCCATTCGCCAGTTGCAGATAGGCAATGGTGTCCGGATTGTGGCCCAGCAGTCGACTGCCAAGGGCATCCACGGCCACCGCATCACTCCCGGCAATAATGGTGTTCAGCCGCTCTGGAGTGCCGGCAAGGTGCATACCGGTGAGGGCGGTGACGGCATCCACCACACACAGTTCGGGTTTTTTGTATCGGCAGATGTCGACAACGGAGTGGTGGGTGGATGGCGAATGTAGCCTGGATTTGTTCCACGAACCGCCATAAATGCGCTCGGGGGCGAGACCGAACATATTTTTCATGGCGATGGTGGTTGTGGTGAACGAGTGATCTTTAAGCACCGGCAGTGAGACAATGAAGGCGTCGATGGCGACAGTGGGCATAAAGAATTCGTGGAGCTGCAACGCCTCCGGGTTTTCCATTCGGGTTGTTGGTACATTGTTGAAGTCGATGAGTTCAATACCGTATCGTCTGGCCAGCCGGGTGTAGCCATTTCGTGCAAAGGTATCCGTTGTCTTTCCCGAACCGCAGCCTTCGCCAATGCAGATAGGTGCTGATGTGCGGGCTTTGCAATACAGATACACCGCTTCCACCAGACCCACGGGGGTGGTTACCGGTGGCGGGCTGTCGTTGGTCAGATTGGGTTTCAGGATGACCAATCTGTTTTTTGGGAGAGCATCTGCTGCGCCGATGGCATCCAACGCCTGTTTCACAGAATCACAATAGTTTGTGAAGGGAACCTGTACTGGAATTTCAGTACGCATGGTTCAGATAATTTTGACAAGTTTCAGCAGCTGAGACGAAAGATTCATCCCCATTGCCCTGCTCTGTTTGAGATTCACGATAATCCTGGGTTTCCCGTTGGCCACTGTAATTCCCACAGCGGCGCCACTCTGAACCAGTTCGGCATTGCCGGCAAGGACGGGAATTTTCATGGCTGTGGCCTTGCGGACTACGGTGTCCAGAGTGGTTCTGGCGCTGCCATCCGGTAAATAATACACATTGGCGACGTTGGGGTCGGTATTCGCGTCCAGTGTACTCAGCCGGGTTGATACCACCAGGACGCTTTTCCCTGCGACTTTCTGCCGGGAAATGACGCTGAATTCTGTGGTCAGCGTGGATTCACCGGAGTTGGTTTTTCCATCAAGAATGATATGAAAAATCACTTTCTGTGCCGATTTTTTTGCCAGAGCTGCATCATAATTGAGCAGTTTGACAAAAATTGCTGCCTGAAGTTTGGGTTGTATCTGAGCCAGAGACAGGTGAGGAAGTGCCAGTGTGCAAATCATCAACAGAGCGGCGTGGAAATTTGAAAGTAATCCTGTCTTCATGAAAAGTTCAGCTTTCGTCATCTGCTGGCGTCCGGGAATCGCCATATTGCCCCCAGGGCATACAGACCGGATGCGGGAATGAAAATTCACTGGGAATAGTTTCCTGTGTGAAATTTTGTGCTGGTAATAAAAAAAATACATTTCGCATTTCAGGAATCACCTGCAGCTCCTGTTCGTCTGGTTTCTCTTTTCGCACTTGGATATGCCAGGGCGCGATGTGTTTAACGTAGCAGGTGTCACCGGAGTGTCAAATTACTGTTTGAAAAATTCAACCTCTATATAGAAATATGAGGATAATCCAAAACGTCTGAAATCGCATCACGTGATCCGGGAGGTATGAAATTGTAACCCAGCTCGTAGCATACCTATATAATTATGTTTTTCACGGGTATACTGTCAGAGAACAAGAAGACACCCGTGCGGGCGCCCTCATGAATGCCGACCCGCAATACTGCATGGTCGGATACGCACGGAATGGTGATACGATGAAAAATAATCATAATTGCAAACCAGAACAGGGTTTTCCGGATATTCCGGTTGAACTGGACGGGTTGGCGGGATACTCCGGTCGGTGCACTTGTGGTCGGGTGCATTCCATTGATACACAGCAATTTGTCCTGCGTCCCGGCGCCGTTGGGGATTTGCTGCGGTGTGTTCAGCGATTCAGTCGGGGAAAACGCATGGGTGTTCTTGCAGATGCTATCACGGATGCCCTGGCGGGACGTGACGTGAGCGATTCCCTGCGAACGGGCGGGTTCGAGGTGACACGGTATGTTGTTCCTGATGCGGAAGGGGGACGCCCCCATGCCACCTTCGATTCCGTACTCGATGTCGAGCAACATTTGCAGCATGTCGAATTCATTGTTGCGGTGGGCAGCGGAACCATCAATGATCTTGGAAAACTTGTGTCCTACCGGCTGGGCATTCCGTATCTGGTGGTTGCTACTGCGCCCTCGATGAATGGATACACATCCGCCATTGCCGCAATCATGAAAGACGGTTTGAAAATTACCGTGGATTGCCATCAGCCGGTTGCGGTGGTGGCAGACCTTGATATCCTGGTGGACGCACCGCTGTATCTGATTCAGGCGGGACTTGGGGATTTGGAATCAAAGCCGGTCAGTACCGCGGACTTTAAACTATCGTCGCTGTTGCGGGGGAGCTGGTATTGCCCGGCGCCCGGTGCTGTGGTTGCTGAGGCGGAAGCAAGAGCCGCTGCCTGTGCGGATGGTCTGGCAACCCGGGACGTCGATGCCATTCGAGTGCTCACCGAAGCGCTGCTCCTCAGTGGCTGTTCCATGAAGCTGGCCGGTTCGTCGAGCCCCGCTTCGGGGGGAGAGCATCTCATCAGTCATTACTGGGATATGACTGCTGCCGCGGAAGGACGGGTGGAAGGGTTTCACGGTGCACAGGTGGGAGTGGCCACCCTGGTGAGTGCAGCACTCTATGAATTCCTTGGTGCGCTTTCGCCGGAGACAATGGACATTGATCGATTGGTTTCAGCGAGGTTGTCAGCAGCCAGGGAACTGGACACCGTCGCTGCACGCCATGGGGTCTTCGGGAAGCTGGCAGCGGCGGAGTTTGCAGCGAAAAGATTTGATGATGACGATTATCGCCGGGAACTTGAGTTTATTGTTGCGAACTGGAAATATATCTGGGAGTCACTGGGCATGCTGAAACCGGCAGCGCGAATTCGGGAAGTTCTGCAGAAGGCGGGATGCCCGATCACCGTCAGGGCGTTGGGCTTGACCGATGACCATCTTCGGCGGGGATTCCTGTATGCCAGAGAGATACGGGGACGATATACGGTGCTGGATTTTGCGGCAGAACTCGGCGTGCTGGAGATGGCCGCATCCAGCGTGTTTGCCCGAAGCGGCTGTCTCGAAATTTGAGGAAAGGACTTGAAACGTGGCACTTTTCGGAACTTTTGACACGATGCCTCTGACCGACGTCATCCAGTGGATTATGGAGAGCAAAGCGACTGGACACCTGGTGGTCACCATGGATATGGAAGAAACAACCGTGATGTTTGACTCGGGTGATGTAGTGGGGATCAGCGGTGAGTCGCTTCGCCTGGATTTGGGACATTATTTGCTTCGACATGGAAAGATCACCGAAGACCAGTTGCAGTTGCTCATGCAACCCAGGAGCCAGATGGGATCGCTCAAGGCAAGGACCGTGGCCAATGAGATGATGACATATGAGGGTCTGGTAAGTGCGGAGCGCGAATATGCCATGGAGATTTTACTGGATCTGCTGTTGAATTCGGATGGAAGTTTTCATTTCCGTTCCGGAAATGCCGATGACGCCCCGGATACCCGGCAGAATCAGACCATGCGTCTGGAAAAGCCCATTTCCACAAAAAATGCACTGCTGGATACGATGCGCCGCATGGACGAATGGAACCGGATTAAAGAAGTGTTTCCCAGCAACCTGACCGTGGTCCGCGCCGTGGGAGAGAGTTCCGATTTCGTCCATAAATCAATCACCGAAATGGGGGGGCCCATTGCCATTGGCGATTTGTGCATGCGGCTCGAACTGGGACGGTACACGGTGTATGAAAAATTGTATCGGCTCTATCAGAAAAAGAAGATTGAGATCGACCGGATAAACGATGGACATGAGAATCACGAAGCCCTCGGCCCAATCCGGGAGCTCGTGGAAAATGCACGGGTACTTCTGTCGGAACAGCAATTTGAGGAAGCCCGGGAGCTTCTTGCCACCATTTTAAGTCTGGAGCCCGAAAATCCGGATGCCAGGGAATTGATGCGCTCGCTTCGGGAAGCACATCTTCGATATCTGTATCAGCAGATACCGCCCCATCTCACCCCGGTGCTGACCATCGATCGGGAAAAACTGAGTCAGATGCCCCTGAGCCAGAAAGAAATCTTTCTCGGTGGCCGGCTGAATGGCAAATGGGATGTGGGTATGCTGGTCGTTTCCACGTCCCTGGGCGAACTGGATACCCTGCGGGTGTTGAGAAAGCTGTTGCATGCGGGAATTGTCCGGCTGAAATAGCCCCAGTCCATTTGTGGTCTATAGTGCAGTGAGACCATTCGGTTTTTACGATACAATAAATTCTTTGTTTTTTCTGGTGAGGGTCTGAAGGCGTGTGTTCAATTTATGGATTTTATGGGTGTCGATGGCATTTTCCAGGGTTTCTATGGCTTTGTGGATATTGCTGTAGTCAATTCGCCTGGCCACTGGCGCCAAATCGTAGTCCCACCATTTCAGTCGGAGAAGTGAATCGATAATTTCCTCGGTAAAGCGGAAACGAAGCGGTTTTGCCGGGACGCCGGCGACAATGGCGTAGGGGGCAATGTCCGCTGTGACCACCGATCTGGCGGCCACCGCTGCGCCGTGGCCAATATTGACCCCACGCGAAATGTGAACCCCTTCGCCCAGCCATACATCGTGTCCTATCTGAACCCGTCCTTTGGGCTGGGTGAACCGCTTCTGGCCGGCGAGGGACACAAATTTTTCGTCGTCACCGAACATGCTGCCGTTGGCGTATTGAAAGCCATGGGTGCTCAGCCAGTCCAGGGGATGTTCGCCGCCCCCCACAAAGGCATTGGGCGCGACGCTGCAATACCGTCCGATGTCGGTGCCGGAAAAGTGGCAGCCCCTTCGGATGGAACTGAGATACCCGATGACGCATCGGCCCGAAAATATGGCATTGGAGATGGCAGCAGGTGCTTCAAAGCTCACAGCATCCCGGATTTGCAGCGTAGGACTCCACGACATCTTCAAGCCCAGTTCGCTGATCTCCGCGATGTCGGACACTTTGGTTTTCATGAATTTCCTGAACATTTTAATTGGGCCTCCGGTTTTCAGCGTACAAACAAGTGGCGTGATTTTCAAAATATCTTTTCGCGTCCGGTGATGCGCTGTGTCTTTTAAATACAAATTTTCCCGATGCCGAATGGAATCCCCTTCTGTCAGATAAACGAACGGAATTATTGATAAATCTTGCGCAGCAGGTCCACCAGTTCCGCGCCTCTGCCCTGGCCTTTGGCGTCGATGATCCGCACCTCACCATCTCCCAGATGCAACCGCAGCATCAGTGCCTCTTCGGGCCATAAATCGTCAAATTTATCACACCATTCCACAAGACAGATGCCGTCGCCATCGTAGTATTCCCACAATCCGAGATCGTAGAGCTCTTCCGGTGCCCCCAACCGATAGAGGTCCATGTGATAAATGGGAAGTCCATTACATTCATACTCATTTATGATGGTAAATGTCGGACTGTTGACCGGTTGAGATTCCGGCACGCCAATGGCGCGACACAATGCATGGGCCAGGAAGGTCTTTCCGGCACCCAGGTCGCCACACAGACCGATTACATCGCCTCTATGTACAAGGGTTGCCAGTTTCTGTCCGAAGGTGACGGTATCTGAAGTATTTGCGATGGAGAATTTTGCTTCCTTCATGATTTGCTTCATACCTTTATTTCCCGAATCGTGCTAGATTGAAGCGCAATGACCGAGATAAAAAATATCGAAACGAGCCAGGGCACGGTGCAGGTGAAGATCGCCGGTTCAGGCAATCCCCTGCTACTCGTACATGGTCTCTTTTCGTCCATGGATACGTTCCTGCCATTGTTTGACGACTTGTTTACCGGTCGGCAATTAATCGCGATAGATTTTCCCGGTCACGGGGCATCTTCTGTGGGGAGGGGATTTGTCGCGTCCTGGCAGGGACATGCCGACGTGGTCAAATCCGTGGTGGATGCGCTGGGGCTCAATACATTTGATGTGTGTGGTCACTCTATGGGGGGGGGTGTCGCAGCAATGCTGGCGGGTCAGATGCCGGAGCGGGTGGCGCAGCTGGCGCTCATCGACTCGGTGACGGCCCGGTTTCGGTTGCCACTGAAAGGGCGTATCCCCCGGGTCCCGCTGCTGGGAGATTTCATCTTCAAGGTGCTGTATGGCGAAAAGATGTTCTTCAGCTATTTCAGGAATGATGTATTTCTTGATGCAACCAAATTGAACGCGGAGCGAATTCGCGGGTATTACCGCAGTTTCAGCAGGAACCGGGATGTGATTCTTCGGGCTGTCCGGGCCACGGCGGATCCGTCGCCAGTCATTGCAAGTCTGACAAATGTAGAGGCGGATACACTGGTGATCTGGGGTAGACAGGACCCGCTGATACCTTTTTATGTGGGGAATGAAACCGTTCGAAAAATAAAGCGGGCATCGCTTCAAATCATTGAGGACTGCGGACATTCGCCCATTGAAGAATGCCCCGACAAAACCATCGCACTGCTGGCAGATTTCTTTAAATAATCACTGATTACGTCATTTTTCGGGTTGTCTCCAAATACAATTTTCGAGCTTTGGAACATCACTGCATGAATGGAATAATGGGGGATACGAGAAAATTGGCTTAAATTTTCTGTCGCTGGAACGAATACATTCAGTGAGGAGACCACGCGACACTTTCTTTCCATTGTTGGGGGGATTCATCCCTCAACTTTCCGTCAGAAAAGCCGTTATTATAATTGAGGGGCCGGGTGTGTGCGGAGTAGGGCCAATATCTGACAGGGAGGTCAGTCATGCAAATCAGTCTCAACCCCAAAGAAGTGTATGCGGCCAACGCGCAGGCCACCAGGGCAAAACCGTCTTCGGTGGCTGCAATGCGGGACCGGCAGATTATTGATCGTGTCACGCTATCGGGAAAAGACCGGGCGGCGGAGAAAAAACACACGGGGCACGCGACTTCGGTCGACCGGGTGGATTTGTCCGCTGGACTTTCTGTTGATGACGTGAATCAGCTTCTCGAAAAGGAAGTGGGCCGGAAGGTCAAGGAGATGCTGGACGAGGCGGGGATTGAACCCATGGCCCTCGCGGACAGGGACTGGTCGCCGGAGGCAACAGCCGAACGGATATTCCGCGGAACCACTGGCCTCTTTGAGATTTGGAAGTCCCAGCACAGGGACATGAGCGAAGAAGAGCTCATCGATAGTTTTGAACATGTGCTCCGGGCTTCGGTCGATCGGGGTGCAACGGAGGCGATTGGCCTCATTGAAGCCCGAAAGTTCGAATCGGAAGATACAATTGTGGACACCGCCAAAGAAACCATCGGTCTGGTGCATGAAAAATTCGATTCGTACTTTGAATCGTTGCGGGAGGGATGGAAGGACAACAATTCATCCGAAAAGAACGAGACCCCATCATCCGCGGCACCGTCCCGGAGCGAGTAGAAGCGTCCAGTCTTTCAGAAATTCAGTGGTGTTCCATATCGGTGAAAAACACGCAGGACAACTTTTTTGCAACATAACCCGCTGGTGGCCGAGCAGGGGTGCGTAACCGGGCACTGTACTGCGCCCCTTAAAAACATCTCTGAAGACAGGGAACAGCCGAAAGGAAGGCAAAAAATGTTAAAGGAAACCTGCACAATCATCATACTTTCTGCATTGGGATTGCTATTGGTCGCCTGTGGTCACCCGACGTTGAATCCACAGTTGAAAAGTCAGGTGGATGCTGAGGTTGCAGCAGTATCTGGCGGGCATAATGTGACCACACCGAGTGAGGGAAAGGCGAAACCGCCGGCTTCCGGTCAATGGGTCAGGTATCGGGTGATCGATGAAAAAGGGGAGCCGTCGTTGTTGACCTACAAAGTGGTCGGCGCGGAGGGGGATGCCATCTGGTTGGAGTACAGCCTGGTGAGCTACTACTATTCGACAGCATACCGGATGCTGGTGAAGTGGGACTTGCGAAATCTGAAAAGCATGGATATCAGACGTGTGGTTGAAAGGAATGAAGACGGTGCTCCCGTCGAGTACGACTCGATGATGCTGACAGTGACCCGGCCCTTTTTTAAAAGAATGTTGTCCCTGATTCGGCAGGAATGGGATACGAACGCCAACGAAAATGTGTCGGTGATTGCGGGCCATTTCACCGGGTGCGACCGCCTGACGACAGAGTTCTATATGGGAACGCATATTACCAGTGAGGCATATGCCCACTCCGAAGTCCCCATCTGCGGCATCGTGAAATCTGTAAGCCAATCCGCCCGGTTGGAACTTCTCGACTATGGATTCGAAGGCGCCACCGCCAGCTTTTGAATCGACAACTCCTCACAATCCCAAAAATGCGTACCGCCAGCTCGGCCCGGGGCAGCGCGATTCTTATCCCAATGCGCGTTTGAGGACGGTGCCGGTGGCGGTGCCTGATTTGGAAATCTGCTCCGGTGTCCCCTGGGCGACGATTTGCCCACCGGCCTGACCTCCTTCGGGACCGAGGTCGACAATCCAGTCGACGCATTTCATCACGTCCACGTTGTGTTCAATGAGCACGATGGAATTGCCCCCTTCCACCAGACGGTTGAGCATTTCAATCAGGGCGCGAATATCTTCGAAGTGAAGACCGGTGGTGGGCTCATCCATGATGTATAATGTGCGACCGGTGGCCGTGGTCGAGAGTTCACGGGCCAATTTGAGCCGCTGGGCTTCTCCTCCGGAGAGGGTGGCCGCATTTTGTCCGAGGGAGATGTATCCCAATCCCACCTCTCGAAGGGCCGTCAGTTTCTGGCGAATCTTTGGATGGTTTTCGAGAAAGTCATATGCTTCGGTGCAGGTGAGGGACAGGATATCGGCGATGCTGTTGCCCCTGTACAGAATCTCAAGGGTTTCCCTGTTGTATCTTTTACCACCGCACTCTTCACAGGTGATGAACGCGTCGGGCAGAAAGTTCATTTCTACCCGGATTTGTCCGTCGCCCTGGCATGCCTCACATCGACCGCCCCTGATATTGAATGAAAAGCGACCTTTTTTGTATCCACGCCGTCGGGCCTCCGGCAGCGTGGCAAACAGGTCCCGAATATCTCCCAGAACCCCGGTGAAAGTGGCAGGATTGGATCGCGGCGACTTGCCGATGGGGGATTGATCGATGGCGATGACCCGGTTCAGATGCCGACGAACGCCTTTGACGACCCCTCCTTCCGGAAGCGCTGCGAAAGATTCTCCGCGCAGGGCGAGTCTGGCGGCGGGGAGCAGGGTATCCATGATGAGGGAGCTTTTCCCGGAGCCGGATACCCCGGTGACCGCTACCAGCTTGCCAAGGGGAATGGTGACGGATACGTTTTTCAGATTGTGGGTAGTGGCGTTGGTGATAGTGATTTCGCCCGCCTGCGAGTCGATGACCCGCTGTTGGGTCCGGCGAATGCGGGCGTTGCCGCTGAGATACCGTCCGGTAATGGACGCGGCGGTGCGCATAACATCTGCCGGCGTGCCGTGGGCGATGACTTCGCCTCCCTTTATGCCAGCTCCGGGGCCCATGTCCACCAGGTAGTCGGCGACGCGCATGGTATCCGGGTCGTGTTCCACCACAATGACAGAGTTTCCCCGGTCTTTGAGCTCTCCGAGAATGGCGAGCAGGCGATCATGGTCCCGGGGATGCAGGCCGATGGAAGGCTCATCCAGAATGTAGGTGACGCCGGTCAGGGACGACCCCAGCTGATTGGCCAGGCGGATGCGCTGGGCTTCACCGCCGGAGATGGTATTCATGGCGCGACTGAGCTGCAGGTATGAGAGCCCCACCTTGTGCAGAAAGGATAACCGTGTGTGCATTTCTCTGAGGATGGGCGCGGCGATATTCTGCTGGCGTTCTTCCATTGTGACATTTTCGAAAAACGCAATGAGGTCTTCGATGGAGAGGTCCAACAGGGTGGCGAGGTTGTGGTTGCCGATTTTTACCTCCAGGCTTTCCGGCTTCAATCGGGCGCCATGGCAGCTTTCGCAGGTTCGGCTACTCATATAGCGTCCAAATTCGTCGGAGAGAAAATCGGCAAATCCGCTTTTTTCCCGCTGTCGTTTTTCGTACTCCGCTGCCCGACGTTCGAGATTGGCTCGGATACCTTCAAATGCTTTTTTATAGCTGGATACGCCTTTTCCTTTTTCAACCGTAAATTCGATTTCGTCCCGTGTGCCGTTCAGGAGAATATCGCGGTGTTTCCTGGAGAGTTGATTCCACGGTTTGAACGGGTCAATGCCGTATCGGGTGGTCACCGCATCCAGCAGTTGTCGGTAGTAGGGCGTGTTGCGGCGGCTCCAGGGCGCGATGGCGCCGTCTCTGATGGACAGGGTGGGATCGGGCACGATGCGGTATTCATCGAAGTAGAGCTCCACTCCCAATCCGGCGCATGCCGGACAGGCGCCGTTGGGCGAATTGAAGGAAAAGTCGGACGGTTTCAGGGCAGGTGCGGATGTGCCACAGATGGCGCATGCCAATCGATCGGTAAGCGTCTGTTCCTTACCTTCTTCGGGAATGATAATGGCCAGTCCCCCGGATTCCTTCAATGCCAGTTCCAGGCTGTCTGCCAGCCGATTTCCCATGTCCGGCTTCATGACCAGGCGGTCAATGGTTATGTCCACATCGTGGGGGCCTTTCGCTTTGACGTGGAGTGGTTCATTCAGGTGGTGCATCTCGCCATCGATACGTACCCGCACATATCCGTCACGCTCCAGACGGGAGAGGAGTGGAGGCAGTGGGCCGGTATGTTTTCGGGCCACCGGGGCGAGAATGCTGAAACGGACACCTTCGCTGAAGGTCGTCTGCAGTTCATTGGCCATTTGAGTGATCGTCCTGGGCCGGATGACGGTCTGGCATTCTGGGCAGTGGGGCGTGCCCGCCCGGGCGAACAGCACCCGAAGAAAGTCGTGCAGTTCGGTGGCGGTTCCCACGGTGGATCGCGGAGAACCGGCGGAGCGATGTTGTCCGATGGCGATGGTGGGAGTGAGTCCGGAGATGGTGTCCACATCGGGGCGTGGCATCTGGGAAATGAACTGTCTGGCGTTGACGGACAGGCTCTCCACATAGTTGCGTTGCCCCTGGGCGAACAGGGTGTCGAAGGCCAGTGAAGACTTTCCGGAACCGGATGGACCGGTGATGACCACCAACTGATTTCCTGGCAAATCCAGATCAATATTTTTCAGATTGTGAGTTCTGGCGCCGCGAATGGAGATACGTGTCACTGGGAGTCCTTTCATCGACATATCGGCTTGGCGTGCCGGGTTATTACCGCATACCTGGTATGCCGGATAATGGAAAAGGAAAAGCGTTTATTCCAGCGTTTTTTTTCAACTGACAGGGGGGATTGGGGGAATAGGGCCCTTACAGGGAGTCCAGATTGATTCCCGCAAGGGGATCTGTGCTGATGCTGCGTTTCTTTTTTTTGGGTCTGGGTTGTGCAGATTGATTCGAGTTGCGTTGCTGGCTCACGCTGTGGTTGCTTCGGGAGCGCGAATGGGATTTTTCACCACGGTCTCTTCTTCTGTCCACAGCGCTTCTGCTGCTTCGGGAAGTGGAACTGGCCGAGTGATGAACCGGCTTTGATACCACAGGGGCGGGAGGCGCGGGCTGCCGGGTTGGAAGCGCACTCGGTGCTTCTTCCGCGGCAGCAGGTTCGGTAGAGCCGTCAGTTGCCGTTTTGTTCTGCGCGTCGTTCCCGGTTGCTCCGATGTTTTCTGCTGCTGGTGTATCCGCAGATGGAGCGTCCCCGGCGTCAGTGGCAACATCCGGACTGGTGGCTTCAGCGGTGGGCGTATCGGCGGAAGGGGCAACCGCATCGGCCGCCGGTGCTGGTGGCAGTGGCTCGGCCGCGGCCGCGGCTGTAACGTGGTCAATGTTGACGGCCGGAGCACTCGCGTTGGCCGCGGGAGTCTCCAGAGCGTTTTGAAGTTTCTCAATTTCGTCTTCGGTCAAATAATTCTGCGGTCTGGTGCGCCGAATATTCAGTTCGAATAACAGGGGCTGCATTGCGGCAGAAAGTTGATCGGTTTTTTTGAAAGTGGGGGTCAGTGCCCGCACCATGGGTTGCAATATGGCATTCTTTGCCCTGTCCGGATGCAACTGCTGCCCTTTATATACGGCATGAAGTCCGATGTATCCGAAAAGGAAGATGAACAGAGTTGCTGCGGCACTGACTAACGCCCAGAACTTGATGCCTCTGCTGCTCCGGGTACGTCGTTTTTTCGGGACCGCGTCGAACGATGAGTCGCTGTAGTCATCAGCCCACGAGCTGGTTGCACCGAATGCGCCTGCTGTGGCACTCTGCGTTGATGTTGTGCCGGGGGTGTAGCCATACACTGAATTTTTGTGGGCGGTCTGATCTGTATTGGCACTCGGCCATGCGGAAGTGGAGGCAGCAGCCGAAGGAGTGGTGGAGGCAGTATTGGCACTCGGCCATGCGGAAGTGGAGGCGGCAGCTGAAGGAGTGGTGGAGGCAGTATTGGCACTCGGCCATGCGGAAGTGGAGGCAGCAGCCGAAGGCGCGGTGGAAGCAGTATTGGCACTCGGCCGTGCGGAAGTGGAGGCAGCAACCGAAGGAGTGGTGGAGGCAGTATTGGCACTCGGCCATGCGGAAGTGGAGGCAGCCGTTTTCGCGGATGAGGTTTGCGATGTGGATGCCGATGTGCCCCACGAACCGGTGGATGACGGCCAGGAAGATCCGGATGTGGATGGCCATGCGGAACCGGACGTGGATGTTCTGGACGAAGCCGAAGCGGATGCCGGCGCCGGCGGCTTCGTGGGTTTGGGAACTGGTGGCGGGGAGACCGATGCCGTTGAACGCTTCTGTTCCGTCAGCGTGGCGCTGGCGGATGGCTGCACGGTATCTGCCTGGCCAAATTCCCGGGCGTATAGTGTCTGGGCCTGTTGCCAGTATTTCTGAGCTTCTGTCTGTTGCCCCGCCGCATACAGTTGCTGGGCGTATTCGTAGAGGGTTTCCCACGAGCTCGGTGATTCGGATTTGGCTGAGGAGGTCACGGACGGCGTCTGGGGCGCAACGCTCTGGTATGCCGCCGGGGTGTGAGACACTGTCTGGAATTGGGATTGCGCTTTACCCGTCGATGTGGACTGTGCATTTATCTGTTCCGCATCGTAGAGTTGCTGGGCATATGCATGGTATTCTTTGGCCTGGTCAACAAGTCCGGAATCATAGAGTTGCTGGGCATATGTATAATATGCCTGCCAGTTTACCTGGTCTGCTGAGGGGGATTGCGTGCTGCTGCCGGTAGCCGGTACCGAAGCGTATTGTGTTGCGTATGCTGTCTGTTGTCTCATGGAATCTATCCCGTTGTTCGGACACTTCATCACATCTGGAAAGTATCCTGTGTTGGGTTGAGAATACATGTGAGTTAAACACGGATTCTCATCATGCATGTTACAATGGTATTAAAATTACAGGGAATCTTCAACCGCTTTGGACGAATGAATCTGGCGACGAGCACCCCCCTGACCTCTCTTTTTTAGGGATGTGACTGGAATCCTTCACTTTTTCGGGCAAACATCTGTTCAGTATCCCCCATGCAGAATTTTCAGATTCGGTGTTCTGCCAACCCCGGTTCCAGCCAAACCATCCCCAGAAACGGCTCACAATAGCGTTGCTGAAGAGACTCATCGTTTTTTCTGGAATGAAAAACGGACTTTTTTCGTTGAGAGCCTGGAAACAAAAGGATTTACTCAGGAGAGAATAGCATGACGATTAAACGGTTGATTGCAGTGATTTTTATTTTTGTGTGTACATTTATCGCCTGGATGATTCTGGGAGGCGTGAATTTGCAGCGCACCACGAGTTCCTGGGAAAAGTTGCATCAGGAAGTCCGTTCGTTGTACGGCGATTCGCTGGTGATCCGAGCGCCCCGAATGGAACACGTGGAGATGGCGCCTTACGAAGTACTCGAGAATGGCGTTCATGTGACCCGTTACAACCGGAAAGTTTCGGAAATAGATCCGGGAACCCAGCGGGTGAATGTTCAAATCGCATTGGACCAGCGAAAAAAGGGGACGCTCTGGTTTCCCACGTTCAAGGCGGCATTCCACGGTACCTATGTTTTCCCCATTCCCCGGAAATATCAGAATGAAACGGTTCATCTCTTCTCGCCCTTTGGAAACAACAACGCCATTTACCGGAACATCCGTGTCACTGTGAATGGCAGGCCCCGGAAAGATATTTCAGCATTTTTGAAAAACGAGCCGGTTGAAGTGGCGTCGCCCGGAGAGGAAGTGACTTTTGAGGTGGCTTACAACACAACGGGGATGAGTGATGTCCGCTATCTGCTCTCTCCCGATTCCGATGCGGTTCGTCAGATTCATTCCCTTGTGGTGCAGATGCAGACAGACTTTGAGAACTACGATCTGGTGGACAACACCCTGTCGCCCACCAACACCGCGGTGACAGAATCCGGGATGGCGCTCAGCTGGAAACTGGAAAATGCGGTGACGGGAAAGGATATTGGTATCACGATTCCCAACCGTCTGAATCCCGGGGAAATACTGTCCCGTATTACATTTTTTGCGCCGGTGCCGCTCCTGTTCTTTTTCTTTATCGTGATGATGGTCTCCATATTGAAAGGGATTTCGATTCATCCGATGCATTACTTTTTTCTGGCTACCGCTTTTTTCTCATTTCACCTGATATTCTCCTACTACAGCGATCATATGAATATTTACGTGGCTTTCGCCGTGGCTTCGGTCGTATCGATAGTGTTGACTGCATCGTATCTGAGACTATTTACTCCCGCCGGATTCGCGTTCGGTATTGCCCCCGTTGCCCAGTTCATTTATCTGGTGGTTTTTTCCTTCTCCTTTTTCTTCAAGGGAACCAGTGGCATGATAGGCGCAACCTTTGCGGTACTGACACTCGCGGTGATGATGCAACTGACGGGAAAACTGAACTGGGAAGAGGTGTTCAGCGGGAACAGGAAAAACACACCGGTCTTCGGGAGCGGGGAATCAGTGTGAGGGGAGGCGACTTCCGGCACGTATGGGCGCGAAATGGTCGAAATCACTGTATGCGGTGGTGACTTTTCGTTGCTTGACGTAACCCTTTTGAGTTCCGGAAGAAAAATGGCTATACTGGTTGAATGTTGTCGCGCTTACAGCATATTCTTCAGTAGATATCCTGGAATACACGGGTACTGTATATCGGCGCGAGACGGAAAGGGACGCGCGGAGGATGAAATTTTTTCTGTCTGGCCCAGCGGTGTGTGCCATTTGTCTGGTGACCGCCACGGGGTGTTCATTTCCCGGAATTTCCGAAAGCGATGCAGCATGTCCTCAGTTGGATGTTGCTTTTGCCGGCACATCCCATCCCTTTGTATGTGCGGGGGAATCCGTTCCGGTTCGTGTTTCGATGGCGGATAAAACGGCGGAAGTGAAGTATGCAATCACATCGTCCAACGGGACGCTGGCACCCCTCTCTGAAAACGAAGGGCAATGGCAGTTTTTTAACGACGGTGTACCGGGGATCACCGAATTCAATGTGTACATCAGCTCGTCGTGCGGTTGGCGATCGAAAAAATTCAGTATCATGACCGTTGAATGTCCGGACACTTCCTCCGAATCCGATACGGATAGTTCGGACGATTCCGACACTTCAGATACGTCAGAATCGGTCACGGCGCCCAGACCGCCCCCCGAAATAGACTACGACGGTCCGCGGCATGTGATTCTGTTTATCGGTGATGGGATGGGGTATCAGTGCGAAATCGGATTGAGCCGATATCTTTACGGGACAGATAATGGTCTTTCATTTCATCAGTTTGATTATGAGAACTACGTGACCACCTGGGATGTGAATACGTATAACAGACACTTTCCTCAGTCGGAGGAAACGGATACGGAAGGCGATACTTCAGATGATACTGATGCAGATACGGGGTACAATCCGGAAAATGTGATTCCGATATGGGGGTACAATCCGGCCATTGGCGGAGATAGAATGAATCGCGGTGACGATGATTCCCGGGCGTATCTGCTAAAGTCTGCGACCGATTCCGGGGCCGCTGCCACAGCACTGGCCACCGGGCAGAAGACAGCCCATGGTAATATTTCGTGGGAACGACATGATTGGCCGGATGGGCAGATTCCCACCATCGCCGAGCAGGCGCAGGAGATGGATTTGAAAGTGGGGGTTGTCAGCACCGTGGCATTCAGCCATGCCACTCCCGCCGCGTTTGTTTCGCACAACGTATCTCGAAATAATTATCATGATATTGCCCGGGAAATTATTTTCAGAACATCTCCTGATGTGGTGATTTCGGCAGGCAGTCCGGAGAAATCCGGATCATTTACCGCGTTGAGTGAAGCCGAATACAATTGGCTGAACAGCACAACGACCCTGGTCTTCACGGAATGGGCCAGGGGCGAGGACGGTGGGGACAGTCTGGCGCGTGCGGCATCGGAGGCGGTGGCGCAGCAGTTGCCCCTGTTCGGGTTGTTCGGAACGTTCATGATTCCCATGCCGTCTCCGTTGGATTCTCCCGGCAGTCCCGCATTCAATGACGCCCCTGTCGAGGAACCGTCGCTGGCAGAGATGACCATGGCGGCGGTCAGGGTGTTGTCTGAAAATGACAACGGTTTCTTTCTGATGGTGGAAGGGGGAACCATTGATAAAGCCAACCACGCGAACAACTACGAATGGATGCTTGGCTCTGCCTGGGACTTTGAGCGAGCCGTCCAGTCGGCGGTGGACTGGGTGAATGAGGATGGTGACAACATCACCCTCGAAAACACATTGATTGTCGTCACCGCCGATCATGCCAACGGCTATATCAGTTACGATGAAACCAATCCATTGGGCCCCGGGGAACTGCCCCGGTTGGAAGATGAGGTCCCCCGGATGACTTATGGCAGCGGCGGACACACCAATGAACCGGTTCGAGTATATGCGGAAGGCGCCGGAATTGCCGGGGGAGCGAAGCGGCTGTTTGAAACGTATCAATATGTGCAATATCCGAATCTGCCCATGATAGACAACACCCATATATACGCCGCCATGGCGCATTTTCTGGGGGTGAAATCGGAGTAGACGGCATTGCCTGCTGTGGCACTCCGACAGCCCTCTGTGGCACTCCGACAGCCCTGTTCCTGTTGCAGGCGTAAAATTATCGTCCTGGGAATTCACACCCGGAATTGATGATTTTGTACTAATTCCAGGTTGCACGGGGATTTCTGCTGTACAATGAGAGGGTGTGGACGAACAGCGGCGCTTTTTGGTGCAAACTCATTTGCGCGATTGTATGACGTCGTTCGGTCTCTCGCCCCTGGCGCCTTACCGCCAGTTCCGCCTCGTGCTGGTTCGCTCGATATGTAACCGCGCTCACCCGATGTTGTGTCGCTGCTCTGTTCGGCAAATGCATATCAAACCGGCGGATGCCGATTCTGCGACATTTGCCATTGTCCACCGGTGCGATTTACCGGCCGGTGGAGAAAGCGAGGATAGTCATGAAACGCATTTTTTTTGGGACTATCGCCATCATTGCCTCTCTCGTTCTTTTTTCGGGCTGTGAACGGGATCTCTTCAGACTCAACGTGACCCCGGAAACGGTGAAAATCAATCGGCCGGATGATCACCCGATTCTTACCGCCCACATTGTCGATTTCGAGGGCCAGGAGGTGCGCATAGACGGCGTGATCTTTGAGTCAAAGGACCCTGGCATTGTGGAAGTGAGTGATTCGGGTCGATTGAGCGCCCGGGCCAGCGGTGATGCCACGATTATCGCCAGGACCCAGAATGACGAGGTTGAGGTCAGGGTGCAGGTGCGACTGGTGTCCGTCGCCACGCCGTAGGTTCGCGCGAAGTGCGACCACGGGGAGGTTGGCTGGGCTTTCGCCGACGCCCTCAGCACTGAGAAAATAAAGCGGTTGGCTTGTCAGTTCTGTTGTGCGAAACGCATCCGATAGAGCGCCTCTTCGGCCTGCAGTAACAGGTTGCTGAATTTTGCGATGGAGTTGATGGGGGCAATGACGTCCACGGGATAGACCAGTCGCTGGTCTTCTCTGGAGATCTTGACAGGATAAAACCGCTTTTCGCTGCGATATGAGTACGATGTCAGGATGGCCACGTCGTCTCCGAAGACTTCGCTCACATTGCGCAGCATGGTAAGTATACGGGCGCCCACGTTCACATTGAAGTCTTCCCATTGCATCATCTGTCCGTTCACTTCCACATTGATATGAACCAGCAGCTTGTGGTCCTGATGGTAACGGATGCGGTTTTTCTCCAGCACCGCTCTGGCCACCTGAAGCGCGTCGATGTCGTTGCCGCGACCGGTCTTCACCAGGACAGATTTGTTCCGGGTCAGGGTTTCGAAACCGTCGCCATAACACGCCAGCTCTTCCGCGTGATCCACTTGCGCGGTACGGCCCTCTTCGGTCATGTTGCGGAGCAGCCGGGTATGATTCAGGGAGTATGCGATATTCCACACGGTCTGATACACGATGGGTCCCAGGAGATTTTCGGGAATTTCAATATGCTGGATTGTATTGAAGATCAGGTCCAGCACGTCCGGTCGGACAATGCGATACAGTTCGCTGCGGTCGCGGCGGATGCTGGTGGTAATGGTACGCAGCAGGTAATTCTGCATGTTGAGGCAGATGTCCAGATTGGCGAAAAATCCGGGGTTGTCGCCTTCGAGCAGTTCAGCCGGAGTTGCATGTCCGAGATTGCGACAGGTGGCAATGTCGTCAATTTTTTTGGACACAAACGCCCGGTGAAACACGTCGATGGGGTTTTTCAGGTTACAGTAGGAGATGATTTCGGCGCTGTCCAGTCTTGTGCCATCCATGAACAGAAGTGCCTCCGACATGGTGTCTGTCTCCGTATCTCCGCCCAGAACAAAAAGTTCTTCTGCGGAATATTGTTTTCGTACTTCCCGCATCTGCATCTCAATGGATTTAAGCGCATCTGCATCGTTGGATTTGTGCGATGCGCAGCCCAGCCCGGATGCGGAATGGTGCATGAAGGCAATGAACATGGCCGGGGTTTGCGGTGTGTTGAAATAGGCGTTTTTCACCACCCGGTCGATACGGTTCCAGTACCAGAAATTACTGCGTTCCAGAGAAACCTTGTTGCCATCGGTACGTCCGAAGACCACCGTAGTGGGCGGATACCCTTTGGCGGCGCTGCCGTGAACCCTGCCGTCAATGCATTTCATGACAATCATCTTGGGCGCTCTGGCGGAGAATTCCGCAATGACATTCCGCATCCGTTGCAGCACATCTGAATCCGCGATGTTCTGTAAGAGGTAGTTGTGAAAATAGTCATGGGCTGTTTTCATGACAATCCCTTTCCGCGTCGAAGCCGTAGTGTTTATCCGTCGCCGGAATACTATCCCAACCGGCTAAAATGAAAACCTCTTTTTCATCCCGGGAAATGAGCGGTTTTTCATCCTCGGATGAAGGGAGACAAGTTTCCGTTGCAAAGAAACGCCGGTTGTAAAAAGGACGGGTTCGATGAAACGAAAACATATTTTGACATGAATCAGCAGCAAACGGTGATGTGGGAGCCAGACAAACTGGAGGAAGTTGCCGACCAGCTGATGTAGGTCATACGCAACCCCCTGCCACTTGAAGCGAAGCCAATTCAGAGCAGTTGGTTGATAATCGGTTCGATGGTTTCTTCCACCACCTCTTTTTGCGTGAATACCACTGGAAAGTCTTCCGGGCTCCAAGGTGCATCAATAACGGTTACACATGGGGAATCGATACTGTCAACCCCTTCGTCTGCAACTGCTTCCGGCATAGACGGGATTGAAAGAACGCCGTCCTTCACCCCGATTCTGCTCAGCCAGATGCTCGAATAGGTATCTGTCGCACTGGCTTTGAATCCGGAATACCCGGCGACCATTGCACCACCTTCGCCGGTGAGCGCGCATCCTGCGGCAGTGTCGATTTGCTTGTCGTCAAGTCGTTTCACCCAGGTCGGTCGACCAACGGCATCGGTTCTTGCCACAAACAGATAGTCACTGCTGCCGGAAGTCCAGATAGTGCCACTCAGCAGATATCCGCCGTCGGTGAGCTGCAGAATATCTTTTACATCCAGTCCGAGGGTCGCGATGGTGTCATTCTGGAAACCGTTTATCCACCCAACGGTACCATCCGGTTTAATTTTCATCAGAACGGCTTTGGTGGTGCCTGTGCCAAATGAACCACCCAGAATATAATCTCCGTCATGGGATTGAATGGCGTCACTGAGCGTGAGGCCACTGGTCGAATCACAACCCACAACTGTTTTTTTCCAGATGATTTCTCCGCTAAGGTTGAATCGGACAATAAAAGGCTGATTTCCGGGTTCCTGAGAAACAGCGAAGCTACGGCCAATTGCCATAAACCCGTCATCCGTGCCAACCAGTGACGTTATCCACTCCTCAGATTCGGGGAAACCAATTTTTTTCGACCACAGGAGACCACCGTTTCTGTCAATTTTGAAAATCCATGCATCATTGTTCTGCGCCACCTCATCGTACACTGCACCGCCGATCACAAACCCATCGGCAACTTCGATAATTGAGGTGAGTCCTCTGGTGGACGGGGTGTCCAATACCGGAAACATGTTCCACAACTGGCTGCCGTCGTTGGATAGATTCATGATGCCAATCGGATTCGAAGTGAGTGCCATTATCGTAATCGCAGAGGTTGGAATGGCCGCAACCACAGACATGGGAAGCGGGATAACGGCATTCTGGTCAGTGTATCGCTTCGCATACAGTATCTCACCGTTTTCAGTGATTTTCGAAAACGTTTTCACCTGATTTCCACTCAGAAGCCAATGGCTGTCAATCGACTGAACCAGATTCAATCTGTCCTCATACACCCATGACCCGGAAGTTTGCGCCAGTCGGAGAGACCAGAAATCAAAAGCGGGTTCTGAAATGTCCGGCGGTGTTTCTGCGTCGGGATTCTTCAGACAGGACCCTTCCGCGAGGGTCTTGTCCATGAGAGAAAACGACTCTCCCCAATTCGATAGCGTCTCTCCGAACAAAGCCAGCTCAATACCGATTTCTCCTTCCAGTCCGAGTTTCAGGTTCCAGCATTTCGATGGGTCGCGTTCGGAGTCCGCCGACAATTCGGAAAATGCATTCACCGATGCGTATGGACCGAGTGTATCATACAGAAGCAGCTTTATTCTGGGCCCAACGGAAACCTTGATAGCTGCCGTCTCGGTAGCTTTTGCACTCAACACCGACGCTTCAGATTCTGAAGTGGGGGGCACCAGATGTCCGCCATCGTCCGAAGAGAAAAAAGCTCCCGCTTCAAACGAAGACTCCGCACCTGAATTGATTTCAAAACGGCTTTTGGCCGCCCCTGTAACCTCGGACAAAAGGTCCAGGGAGGCGTGAAAATACAAAGGTCCAATGGCAAAGCCACCCAGATCAGCATGAGCCAGTTTGTCTTTTCGATGAAAATCCCGGATCGCTGTTCCTTCCATCGAAAATGATGCTCCGGCACCACCACTGACGTAATAGCCGGCGGTGACTTCCGGCAGCACATCGCCACCGAGCACATCACCAATATTGTCTGGCCAGTCGAAATCTATTCCGAAAACATACAACAGCTCTCCATGCATATTTGCAACAACGTGCACCTGATCCTCGGGAGTCGAGTGATCGTTGTCCCCATCGAAGGGATAATAGTCAATGGTGTATGGACCCAACGACTTCCCTCCCTTGTGAAGGAAGGAAATCGTTTCATTGGAAGGTGAAAGAACGGTCCCTGGGGCCACGTCCCAATTGATGTCGGACGCAGCGAGTTCCACTGGCCTTTGCATGGAGAGATGTAGCGATTTAAACGCCCGCTGAATAGGACATGGACTTGTTTTGACAGAATATCCGTCCGATGTCATTTCAATTGAATTGATTTGCCTCAGCAGCCCGCGGGGCGTCTTTGCAGACGGACCGATAATGATAACGTGATTGGCTACCAGTTTTTCAGCTTCTTCGCTCGCCAGAGAAAATGTGAGTGTGCCATCCTCGCTGTATCCGAGCAGGCCGGCAGCATCGCCGTTTTCAATCAGATGGGTCGTCGCAAAAAGTTCGTATGTGATTGAGTCGGCATTCTCCTCTTTTTTCTGAGGTTCATCCGAACATCCCACAAACGCAAAAAGCAGCAGGGCAACACAGTAAAAAAATCGTTTCATCATCAATTACTCCGGTGTGAACAAGGGAACAGACAAGTTTCGATTCTGAAAACCATTTCGGCCGATTTGCCGATGGCTCGCTGATGTCTGTTCGACTGGCATCAAAAGCGTCCTGTTCTGATGAGATGATGGTATCGGAGCCTGTTTGAATTGCAATGGATTTCCTTCTGATTTTCAAACAGTGTCTTTAAGAATCAGACTCACATGGATTTGAATTGCACCCTGCAGAGATATGCGCACCGTATGCCGGAGATTGACCAAAGGGGGATGGAATGCGCTCAGATCACGCGGCGTTTTGTGGGGGCACTCACTCTGAAAGTACTCTCAGAATGGATATTTCCCTGCTTCGGCGCCCTTCATTATTCCTTTGAGAACCGCCGAGTCCAGTACAGAACCGTTGTTCCGATCAAAGATGGCAAATCCGTTTTCACCGGTATATCCGTTGTCCCAGACCACCGGAACCACACCGTTGTCTTTGGCCACCTTTGTTACATATTCATAGTAATATGCACGGGATGCCTCGTAGTTACTCTGGATGTCACCGAGGTTTGCCCTGTGGATTGCGCCATATTCGCCGAGAATCACCGGTACGCCGGAATCGACAAATTTTGTTTTCAGATCATGGTAGTAGGTATCCATATAATCTTCTTCACCCCATGTTGCCGTTCTGGTGCCTCCGGTTGTGTCATACTGATGATAATTCGCTCCCCAGAAATAGAACATATTCCCCCAGTCCGCATCTTCCTCCATCAGGCCAAATTGATACGGCTCATAGGAATGAACCTCCGCCATCATTCTGTCGCTCGTCGGGTCAGAGGGAAGATTCATCGACTGTGCATACTCGGCATTGCACGAATAGGACTGAACAATTAATGTCCGGTAGGTATTTTTTCCGCCGGTAGAACGAACCGTGTCAACAAAGGTTTGAAGATAGGATTCCTGTACCTCCAGATTTTCCGCGGTAGGCTCAGCCCAGTCAAGGTTTACCTCGTTGGCGCCGGCAAAAAGCAGGTGTTCGTCATAATCCGCAAAATAATCCGCGATTTGCTGCCAATATTCTTCCTGCTTTGCATTTACCGCATCCTGCTGCGCATAGGTCGGATTATTTTCGAGCCACCCCCCGTCCCAGTGGATGTTGATAATCACATACATGTCGTTTTTGTAACAATAGTCGACCACCTCTTTCACTCTCGCCAGCCAGGCCGGATCGATTTTATTATTCACGATGTGGCTATCCCAGGCGCACGGAATACGAACCGTGTTGAATCCCGCTTCGTTCACCGCATCGATTAATGACTGCGAAACCAGGGGATTCCCCCATGCGGTTTCTCCCTCGGGCACTTCAAGAGAATTACCCACATTCCAGCCGGCATACATGGACGCCGCCAACTCGCTTGCCGTGTGCTCCATTCCTGTCGTATCGGTATCGGAATCAGAGTCCGTGTCGGTATCGGAATCGGAGTCCGTATCGGTATCGGAATCGGAGTCCGTGTCGGTATCGGAATCGGAATCCGTGTCGGTATCGGAATCGGAGTCCGTGTCGGTATCGGAATCGGAGTCCGTGTCGGTATCGGAATCAGAATCCGTGTCGGTATCGGAATCGGAGTCCGTGTCGGTATCGGAATCGGAGTCCGTGTCGGTATCGGAATCGGAGTCCGTGTCGGTATCGGAATCGGAATCAGAGTCAGAGTCTGTATCGGAGTCAGAGTCAGTGTCTGTATCGGTATCGGAATCAGAGTCAGAGTCAGCGTCCGTCACCGTTGCTGTATTGTTGGTGGATTCCTGAGAACAGCCAACTGCCCCCAATAGCATTGTACAAAAAAAGAACAGAAGAATTCTAAGCATTATTGCTTCCTTTCGTAAAAATAACAGAGCTCACAGACGGCGCGTCAAATTGAAAGAAATCAGATTGCGCGAAATATTCATAACATACGTGTACCTTTCCCTCCCAAAGAAGGTGGCCAAACTTACCCGACAAATCATTGTCTTCAGGAAATGTGCAGGAATATTTTAACTATGAGCTATTCGAGGTGTTCTGAATCGTTGTGTTTAAGCGGTTTCTAAAAGCTGTGCAAAAAGAATTACCCCGGTATTTGTGCAGTAAAGCGACAATTTGAGGGAAAAGTGGTGAAGATACAGGAAAAATACCCCAGCTC
>JBNKCR010000006.1:0-58211 GCA_050287845.1 Polyangia bacterium | reverse complement strand
CTGTCTGTCCACGGTTCTCTGTGTCTGTTCGTAAACGGTATCGGGTTTGAACCAGCGCGGTCTTTGTCCCATGGGAAACTCCTTCGCAGAGAAAAACGATTTCCCCCTGCTCGGATGCTTTTCAAATCTGTTGCAGAATTTCTGCGCTCAGAGGGAAAAAATCACTCCGAGCCTTTGGTGCTGGGCCTTTGGTGCTGGGGAAGCCTTTGGTGCTGGGCTGGCGTTTGATGCCGGGCTGGGCTGCGGAAAAAATCACTCCAAGCGTTTGATGCCGGGCGTTTGATGCCGGGCTGTTTTTGATTCCCCGCACTCTGGCCTGTCTGCGATACCACCCGTTCACCACCCGCAGAAAAATTCTCAACACATCCGAAAGCAACTTACCGTCATGCGCCAGGCGATACCGAATCTGCATGGGAAGACTCAACACCCACTGACGTACAGGTGCACCATCGGGGAACGTGTCCCCGAAAAATCACTCCGAGCGATTGATGAAGAACGTGTCCCCGAAAAATCACTCCGAGCGATTGATGAAGGCGATTGATGAAGCGATTGATGAAGGCGATTGATGAAGGGCCGGGCCGGGCTGGGCTGCGGAAAAAATCACTCCAAGCGTTTGATGCCGGGCGTTTGATGCCGGGCGTTTGATGCCGGGCCGGGCTGGGCTGCGGAAAAAATCACTCCAAGCGTTTGATGCCGGGCGTTTGATGCCGGCGTTTGATGCCGGGGTATTGCCTGGGATTCCTTTCCTGAAGCCAGCCAAACAGCGCTTTCGCTTCCAGGGCAGGCGTCGCTTTGAGCATCCCCCTCGCAATTCTTCCCAATGCTCTTTAAAGGGATCCTTCCGCGTCCGTTAATCACGCTCCGGCTTCTTCATTTCTGATGGTAGTTACCCCGACCGAAGATATTTCCGTCCGGTCTTCCGGTCCATCCCCGCCATCATCAACGCTCTTTTGACAATTCCGTGTTTCTCGTATTCTGACATTAACTCTCCCACCTGGGTATCCCGTACTGTCAATCGGTTGCCTCCTTCAAAAGAAGACTACCTATTCCCGATAACTTCGTACCCTGTTGCGTAGGGAATTATAATTGTCGTCACTGGGGTGGTCTAATTTCCGCCGAACGACCGTTGTTCTTCGCAACAAAACAAGACCACGACGCAGATGCGACTTTACGGTATTCAATGGTGTATCTGTCACAGCAGAAATTTCTTTAATGGAAAGCTCTTCGAAGTATCGGAGAATCAGTACGTGTTGAATAGCATGGGGAAGGCAGGACAGTATTCTGTCAGTGACGGTTTGTCTTTCTCGATGGACAATAGCAGCTTCCGGCGCATGGGACTCAGCTACACCGGAAGTAAATTCGCCATGTGTGGCGGATATGTATAACTTTACGTATCTGCATTTGCAGGTTTCTTTGCGATACGCATCAGTACATCTGTTTACCGTAAGCGTAATAAGATAGTTTCTAATGCTTCCCTCTGGAGTGTATTTGTCCCGACTTATCCAGAGGTTAAGAAAGACGTCCTGAACAATATCCTGTGCAAGCGATGGATTGCGTGTTCTCTGTGTTGCGATTTTAAGCAACAATATGCGGTATTGTCTTACGATTTCAGTAAACGTTTCTTCCTGCAAGTATGGCGAGGCCATATCGATTTCGTTTTTTTCAGTTAGTAAATAATCATTCATTAAATAACTCACTTCGGCACCTCTCTCCATTTACTGGAAAGTGAACAGATTCGTTTTCAAAAAAGTGTGTTTAAAATAAACAGACGAGACTGTGGCTATTTGTAAACTGGAAATACTAAAAATTCCGATGACGTCATTGTGCCATCGTGCCTCAGGGGGGAAACCTTTCGACTATTTGACACTAAAACAGCGCGCCTATCTCTCACCCTGAAATCATATACGCAAACAGATAGTTGCAACCTTTGCCAATACTCAAACGTAAATTCCTGTAGTTAGGCCCCCCCCGGAAAGATGGAGACAACAAATGAAGAAATATTTTTTGAGAACCGTTTTATTAATGTGTTTTACTATTTGTATGTTGACGCGCACTGCCGATTCGTATGCGGCGCCAGGTGGTACGTGTGCGGATAGTTTGAGCGATGATGTGACGTGTGCCGCGTATTTAAACACCCGGATTGCGATGGGCGAATATCAGACCGTAATCGACCAGATTGAGCCCATTGTGACGGACCTTAAACCCTACCAGAAATATTTTCTTGGCGCAGCGTACTTTGGCCTTTCAGGTAGAGCTGGTGCGCACAGTCTGAAATGTCATTATTCGTTGCTGGCCAAAACCAATCTTGGTCAGTTCATGGAAAACCGAATGCAGGTTTATGAATCACAGCGGACACTGGGTGATACTGAAGAGCTAAAATACGCCTATGCGGCATCACGAATGGTTAAACTGCTTGAAAAACTGAAAGGCTGTGAAGAATCATCCGAATCAACGGGCGCACTCAATCAATTCGGCAGCTCGTTTCTGAGGCAGCGTATAAAGGATCTTTTTTATGGATATCCAGCGCCGGAGGAAACTCAAACCGGCATTGAAAGCGTGTTTACCAATGGAATGACCAATATGCAGGGGAAAGTCCGTGGATACGTATCTGTGGCTTCAAAAATGGAAAGAGACTACCAGTTGATTGGTCTGGAACTGCAAACAGGACTCACGTATCTGGAAGAAATCAAAAACATCATTGAGGGTTCATTTGGTTCAGCAGTAGGTGAAAGTCCACTTGTTGAATGGTTGGAAGATGAGTCCATTGGCGTACCTATCTACATGTACACCGCAAATGTTAATGAACTGTACAACTATATCTCAGATATGACTGGCCACTATCTGGAAATCCGCGAACCTGAAGGAAGCATGGGCAAAGTGCAGACTCTGGTGAATGAAATCATGGCCAAACAACAGGCCACAGGCATGGCCGACTATGCGGAAAAGCGAACAAAAATTATTGAGCGCCTTGAATCCACAGCGTTTCAGATGACCGTCATCTATAACTTGAGTGTTGAACTCGGCGGAGGCAGTGGTTTTGGTGCGATTACAGCAGCCACTGACAGTCCGGGCGCCACACTGACCGACCAATGGCTACAAATCGAAAGTCAATGGAAAGAAGCGAAATTCGGTTGCGCGGCCCAATCCACCCAGTGGTACTGCCAGAGTGGTACCGCCAATGAGGTATAATATGAACAGCCAGATACAAAAAGTTATAAAGGTGTTTTTAGTCGTATCTCTGCAATTCGCAGCGCCATCAATCTGTCTGGCAGCAGAAGATACCGCTGCCGCGCCAGATGCAATGGCAACTATTTACGACATGGATGCGCTGTGGAATAGAATCACTCTGGACGGATGGCCCATTTCTCCTGAGCTGGTAGACACCTACCTGAAAGACAATCTAAACACCATGCAAAGCATATCACAGGAAACCCTGGGCGTCAGTTCCACCATGGGGTTCATTGGAGGCGGTATTCTATTGGCACAGTCGTCCAATCCTTCGGGAAACACTCAACAGGAAGGCGTTACAATCTGGCCGGTGGTGTCTTTTGAAACCGTCGAAATCGGTCTGTTGCGAGAGAGATCGGCTCTGCTTTCCCTGTATCTGGCGGGATATACAAACACCTTAAAGGCCGTTCAGTGGGCTCAGGCTTCCGGTGCACTTACAAACGAAACACAGACCATTGATGAAAAATTGGAGACTATTGAAAAATCAAAGCAAATGGTTCAAGTGATTCAAAAACGCGCAAACGGTGCGCATTTAGAGCTGTTTGTACTGCATGCATTGTTTATGTTGGCCGGAGAAAGCCAACAGGAAAAATGTAACGCGTTGCGTCAGGCGGAGGAGCAAATCCCCTATCTGCTATGGGGGTCACAACGGGAAGACGCCATTTTCGAACTGCCTGACGACAACAACAACTGGCGGATGGGGCAGCAGTGGTGGGCACTCCATGATGCAGCAAAAACGCTGTACGACCAGAACGCATTCGCCAACGCCAGCGCATTGTGTCGAACCACGCGCCCAATGGGCCGCACTGAAGTGCGTCAAATACTGGCGGACGAACTTGAAGTACTGCTAAAGGACGAACTTGAACGGGCCTTTGCAAACCAGGTCGATGCGTTTGAAAAAATAGATGAAGATTTTGCCGACGCCGAAACGGCGGCCAATGTTCAGTTAAATGCGGGAGATATATTCGAGCTGGAGCGCGAAGTCAAAAATACGGCAACAATTTTTGAATGGGTATTACAGGATTCGCAAAATCTCAGTGCACTAATTGCCTCCCTGAAAGAAAAAGGGGAAGCGCTTCAACGAATTGAAGCCGACAATAATCTCGTAACAGAAACCGAGCAGGTTGCTGTGGTGGAACTGATGGCGTTGCAGCAAATTGTCAACGACGTGACAGCAAAGCTAACCGAAATTGTCAATAGCCCGGCGTTAAGCGATGACCAGCGCAATGTCATGGCGGAGTGTCATCTGCTATCAGCGCAGATTTTTGAACTCCCGTTTTCTCATGAGTCACAAATGGTAATCGAAGACTATAAGGCCATCAGTTACCAAATGGACACCTGTTTATTCCAGGTGGCCACCGTTTACCAGCAACTGCAAAGCGACACCAGTATAAACCCGGGACAGGCCGAACTGGCGCGGTTGGTACAGCAATTGAGCAACGTATACCTGACGGTCAACGGGGCCCTTTATTAAAGTGGGAGAAGGCGATGAGACACATTATCTTTTTAGTAATAATAACAGTCGCCCTGTATGGTCTGGAAAAAAATGCCAGGGCCGAGACATTGACATGCATTCAGGAAAACCTGACAGCGATAGCGCAAAACAATAAGAAAGCAGTGGAAACCATACGCATTGGCCAGTATCGCGCTGATATGGCGTTAATGGATAACAGCCTGAAGGATTTGGAGGCGCAGTTGGATGAATGCAGCGACCACCCGGAATGGCTGTCGAAAATATGCGACAGTAACTGCCACAAACAACGGGCCTCGGTTCACCTGTTCAGGGCCACCGCCCTGCCCCTGCTCTCTTCAACAAGTGACAAGACAGCCTGGGATGTGAGCGAGGCCACCCAGTATGATGAAGCCCAAAAAGGATTGGATATTGTACGGCAGGCACTCGATAGTCTGCCCCGGCTGACGGGGTTCGATGAAGAAGGAGACGGCCTGCAGCGGTTTATAAAAGCATACGCCGGTTTAACGGCGCTTCGGGCAAAACTGCTGATGACCAAAGGGGATATTTGGTACCGCAACGCGTCCGCCTCGCAGGTAAAAGCCGTGGCGCACCTGGTCAATGATGTGCTGAGCAGCGGCGCTGTGTATGCCGGTGATGCCGATGACAATACAGAAGGCGACCTGCAATCCACTGCGGCCTACTACGATGAAGCATACTGGTGTTTGCTTGAAGCGATGACCAGCCTGCCAAACGAGGACGCCGCATCGGCGATATACGCGGCTGAAAAAAACGAAATAGCGACATTGCAGGATTTACTGAAAAATCGAATTCAATCTTTGAATGAAGGCAAAATTTATATTGGCATTGACCCGGGTAATCTGGGGAGCGGCGAAAAAGAAAACCATCGCGGCCTGGAGAGCCTGTCGAAACAACTGTTTATGCAGCTGGGCAAGCTGGAAGAAATTGAGACGGGTATCGACAGCAACCTGGATGACTGGGCGTTTAAAATGCAAAACTACGAAGGCGCCGTGTACGAGCAGGAACAAACGAAAAACGCCCGGCAGATAGAGCTGGAAGTTTACAAAATCCAGGGAATAGAACAACAGGCATCTCTGGCCGCTGAAGCCCTTTCGACACAATTGGGACTGATTGATGTCAACGCTGCCCAATTTGAATATGAACACCAGATTAACGAAGCGCTGATGATGATGGACCGCGGAAAACTAGAGTTTGACAGCCAGATAAGCCTCATTGAGCAGCAGACCGAAAGAGAGGTAATGGCGCTTAACAGGGAAAACACACAACTGGAACTGGAAGACACCCGCTTTGGCATCGATTTAACCCTGGCCAAATTCAACTTTGACATGCAGGCGGCCGCGTTAAAACGGGAACAGCAGGAACTGGTGGGTCGGCTGACAGCCGGTGAAAACGAACTGAAGATATTAAACGCGCGCACAGATCAGGTTAACGCGGATATTGCGCTGGAGCAAAAACGAATCGATTATGCTGATAACGCTGTTTCAAAAATCAGAGAACAACAAGAGACTATGCTGATTAATCGAGCGTCTGCTATTCAATTTCAAATAGATGCAATACAGAAAGAAATAGATTTTTATAGTCTACAAGGTAGTTCTCTGGCCGAACAGATATGTCAGAAGCGTAGTGAACTTTCAGCCATGACCCTATCTGATTTGGAAGGTATTGCACAGAGGGATGGAGACCTGAAATCCCTCATAGATGCGAACTACCATGCGGTTCGCAACAGTAGAATTGATAGTCAGGATAGACTAAAAGAAATGGTCCAGCTAGCCCAGACTCGGCTCAAAGAACTCCTTGTTAAAAAAATTGAATGGGCAAGTCTTGTAGCACCGTTGGATGCCATTGTAACTGCTGCCCATGCAGCGTCAGCAGCTGCCGCATTTATTCCGGACTGCCGGCTTGGAATGATTACCGGTTTAACATGTGAAACAACGGGAGTGGCGGATAAGGTAGCTGACGCAGCGCTAAAAGCGGCGCAATCAGCTCGTGGCGCATTTGCAGATACAATTCAATTCAGTAATGGGATTCATCAGGAGCAGGCTCAGTTGTTGCAGGCTGTCGAAGATGCCCATTTTCGTCTCGAGGAAATTTCAACTCAAAACGTTGCCGAGGCTGCTGCAATGTTTCAGACATTGGCCGAAATTGACATCCGTCTATTGGAAGTCAGTCAACAGTATAGTCGCGCAGAAGTCGAACAGGCAATGCAAACAATGGAATGTAGTTTACAGGGTTTTGAAAAAGATATGACCGTGGCTAAATTACAGGCTACGCAGAGTAGTCTTCAGTATGAGAAAACAGCCATCAGCGACGAATCAGCGCTCCTTGAATACGAAGTCATTGCCAACGAAAACATGCGCAGTCAATCGGCCATCGCCATTACGCGTCTGGGATATCAGCTCGACGAGCTGGATGCGGAACGAAAAAAAGTGTCCGATGACATGAGTCAGGTGAGCAAAATGCTGACGTCGGTGGCCAGTCAGTTGAAACAGGTGGAGGGGTACCGGGCGTCTGTTAAGGAACAAATCGGAGATTACCAAAAACAGTTGGCCGCGCTGAAAGGCTACATCGAAGAGATGAAGCTGACCATTGAAGGTCATGGCGAAGAACAAAAAGCGTTTCTCGCGCAGATTCTTGACCAGGACGCCACCATATCCATTTCAAAAATTGAAGCGCTGGAGACATTGGCTTTGACCAAAACCCAAAGCAGTGCGCTACTCAACACAATCCAGTCTTTAAAAAACGACGCATACGAAAAAATTGCGTATCACCGCGACAATATCGTAGGCCTCATTGAGACCGCCCCCCAATCCGGTACCCCTCAGGTTATCTGGGACTTTCAAAGTATGATTGCCCAGCTGAGCCGCGGCGCCAGAGAGATGCTGGCCCAAAAGCAGCTGGTGCTTGAAAACTTCAACTATTATTACAATCTTTACCGCCAGCGCTACAACATGCTCAGTTCCTTTGTAGGTGGTTCCGGTATAGCCGATGACGCGGCAGTGATATGGACAGCGGATCAGGCATGGGAAAACCTGTTTGACTGTTACGCGGAAAGCGAAGTATGTCACCCCAATTCGCTGATTAACAATGGCCATTCCATTTACCCCACTTATTCGGTATTCAATATCTCCAACACCTCAGCGCTCTTCACAACGCTCCTGCGAGACAAAACAGTGCGATTTGAATTCTCACCGGCAGCGGTTGACAAAACATACAGCCGGGCACTGGGGTATTTGGCCATGTGGGATAAACTCAACATGAGTCAGGAAAGCGAAATGCGCGTGATTGGCATATCTCTGGGATTTCCGGGATTAACCCAATGCACGCCAACGGAAGTTAATATTCGACACGAAGGGCTCGGCTACCAGTTTGAATCCACCACCACCGGATATCCCATTGCCAGGCAGGCACTGATGAAGCCGGTACAGGGCCGCCCTCATATTTTTACCGGCGCCAACTCATGGGAAGAACAGCTCGCCGGGGCAAAAGAGTATACCACTTACACATACGACATTCTTGCACTTGAGGCCAAACTTCAGCAGCATCTCAATCCGTTTGCCGGCTATCCCCTTGCGGGCGCCTATGAAATCACAATTGACGACGAATCAACAGCCAGTTGTCTGGCAGAAGCCACTCAAATGGACTTGAACGTCATTTATGCACGGAGGTAATCGCCATGCGGCTCAATAACAAGTCAACACGCATTCACGCCATATGCTGGGCATTGCTTATTGGTTCATTCATTCCAACTGCGGGTCAACATGTGGCCCGGGCAGATGCGGAGACGTCCTGCTATATCAATGAGTGTGATTTTCAGAACAAAAGCACAGTTTTACGCACCAGTCTCTGGCAATCGCCCTGCACCGACAACCTGGTGAACACCCTCTCCTCGAAATATTATGACCCCGGGGGGGGCGTTCGGTCCCCTGCGCATTTCGTCAACGGGGTATGCCTGTTTCACCGCATTGACTCACAGATTGAAGTGAATGCCGCCGATACGGTCGTTCCCAATTCAATGCCCCAGTTGCCCCCAATTGAAAGGGGCATTGATGAGCTGCAGAAAAGCCAGAACTCCCAGATGCTGCCGTCTCAGCGAAATCTGGCGCTTTTGTTTGAAGGATTGCTTCATTGTCGCAAAATGGACGACATCAAAGATAATGCCGCATTTGCCAGGCAGTTTTGCTACCACCGCAGCGCTGCAAAAGCCAGCCTGGGACAGGTGGACTTCATGGACATTGGCAAAGTGATTTACCCGGACAGTGACTTCAGTATTGAGGATCACATCCAATCCATGGCGGATTGTTATGATGATCATCTCGACACCATGAGCGGTTCCGTGTGTCTGATTGACAGAATGCAGACCAGGGAAGAGATAAAGACGCTGGCAAAGGAAATAACCGACAAAGTTATCCCCAACTATTTTGAAGTAGCGGGCGCAACGTCCAACAGGGCGCCAGGGTTTTCGGCCATTTTAAAACGGTCGGTGATGATGGCCCAAAGCGCTGTAGACGGCTCGAACAAATCCTTCGATCGCCTTAATGAACGGGCCGGGGCTGTGGAACAATCCTATAAGTCCCTGGCCAGTGAGTTTATATCGGAAAGTGGCGAGACACTGCCGGCAAGGGTGAATGCCCTCAGCGCTGAATACAATGAGGACACGCTGCTGGCCATCAAACTTATCGATATCATCGACAATTACATTAATGGCCTGTTCATCGATACTGAGAAAGGGCGTGTCAACATGAAAGATGTGCTGGCCGATAAGATTGACAAAATCAACAACGCCAGAGCCATCTTTACCCTGTCGCCCAACAGCGTGCATGAACAAAACTCATTTTTAAACAAACTGAGCACCATTGAACAGGTGATCAATACCGACGTGACCACCGCCAACAATAAGGCAATCCACCGCATGTGCAGCCTCTACTACTGCGACATTTACGGCACGTCGGGGATTCGCAGACGTCTTTTCAGAAACGCCTGCAATGCCCTCGATACAAACGGACAGCCGCTTGGCGTCAACAACGCTTTGTGTGGGCTGGATTTGACAAATCAAAAAATCGTTGCGGGAGAGACAACCGACACCATATGTCGCGCAGCCGGTTTTACTTTTGATACTGCAGAATGCGCATCAAACTAAGAAAGGGTGACCCATGAAGTCTTATCTCTTTATCATTCTGAGCATGCTTCTTTCAGTAGTCGGCATGCCCCTTCTGGCGCAGGAATACCTGCCTGGTGATACTGACGCCAGTGCGGAACCGGCACCTGAAATTTTCATTACGTTGACCAATTCCGGGACCGAACAATACGACATTTTATTCCCTCAACCATCAGGGATGGTATACCGAATGACGGTGGACGCCACGTACACGCTGGATATGGTGCAACGGCTTTTAAGGGTATATGCCGCTAAACACAGCAAAGATTATTACTGGGGAGACAATCCGTTGGCTCAGGCCAGTACCCTGGACGGGTGGACGCTGCATCCCAACCAGACAATACCGGAGCTTTTGGGTATCAGTCCTGACGGTGAGTTGTTTTATATACGTTCACCACACCAGATTCCATCAGATACGGTCGCCCCGTTGGGGGATACCGACTACACAGAGACGACAGTGGATTCGCCGGCAGTCAGTGAAGCCGCTACATTGCCCCCCCCGGATGCTGACGCTGCATCCAATGCACTCGGGTCGGTTTTGGCTATCCCTGTCAAAAGATGTCCCCAGTTTCTCAATCACTTTCACATCCAGGCGGCGGCCAGAAAGATGGTATTGGACGAGGGCGCCCTTAAAGAAATGGATTCAGCTGATATGGTTGACGCTGTTGAATTATCATGCGGTTCTCAGCTGGCCGCGCCCGAGCGCGGCGACTGGTCAGGCAGTGTGATTTACGTTGGCTTTTATGCGCCGCTGCTAAAGCTGACCAACGGCGCTGTCTCCTTGTACCTGCACCGAGTCAACGGTACAGATATCAATCAGCTCCTTCAGGAATACGATGACAACTCTCCCGAAGTTGCCCAGCGGATCTGGTCACCAGTGCGCGACTGGCTTACCCTGCCAGAGAGTGCCGAACTAATCACAGATGACGTCATTGAACTTGAATATCCGCAACTGGTATTCGATTTTTGCAGTACGCCATCCCTGTGTTCCACTGACTTTCCGCTGCATGGATGGCGCAACGCCAATGGCGGGCTCGACTACCTGGATGCCGGCAGCGACGAACAGCTGTTCATTGAAGCCCAGATGGCCATAAATGGCGCCACCCAGCGGCGAATTAAACGACATCGCACCGATGATACCGGCGCCTTCCGTGTCAATGATTTGGGATGGGAGCTGGCGCATTGTACCGTTGGCCCCAAATGGGAAGATGCCCTGGGACTGCCGGAAGTGACGGCACAGCCAAAGGGATTTGCCCGTGCATGGGAAGATGCTTACAATAACGATGCGGCGCTGCAACTGGCCGCAAAGCATTTACCATGTCCCATTGAAAATCGATGTGTCGTTGAAATTCCCAACAACTATTGGGGCGAATTCAATCTGGGGGATTACGATTTGGCAAACGAAGTGAGGCGCAGTTGCCAGAACGGTGAAGGCGTTTTGCGGATTGTGGTGAAAGAAGATATCACATCAAAAAGCCGACCGCTTCGAATTTCCCCCGAACGGTTTTCTGAGGCCAATCGTCAGACCATTCACACCGTTGAAATTGTCGGCGCCACATCCGATACCCAAATTGTCGCTGAGCATGAGGACTGGTACACATACCAGTCACCCATTCCCGTGTTCGAGCTGGATGGAGAACTCACGTTTTCAATAGAGCACCTTAACTTTCTGCCAAAGAAATCCGACACGTCCGATGACACGCCAATTCGCGCCATCAATCGCAGTGTTCTTGAAGTGACTGGCGGTGCCAACGTGAGAGTCGAACATGTGACCGTTGACACGCAACAGACAAACAATGACGTCAGTGACGCCACACAGACGACTTCGAACGGCACCATGTTCTACAGTGGCATCAGTGCCACCGACAGTACAGTCGTATTGTACAAAACCGGTGTGAAAACATTTACCCGAGCCATTGATGGACGCAGAACAAAGCTGGCCATTGTGGGAGACCGAATTGTTTCAGCAAAAAGCAGCGTTGTGGCCACATTGCCGTTTGCAGACATTGACCGCTCCCTTTTAAAAGACTTAAAAGGCCGTTCCCTGGTGAGCAATTCAAAGGCGTTTTCCGCCATTCGATTACACGACCGGGGGAGTCAGGGATTTTTGGCTGACATTCAGGTGTCCAGTCCCGTTGGTATATCGTGGAGCAGCCCCCATACACCACCGGATGGGAATGACGAAGATCACGATGATATGCTGTCGCTGTTTACTGAATTCAGTTGGAACCAGAAAGGCACACCGGAGCTGTTTACAAACGACAGCCGTGTGGTGAAAGCGTCCTCCAGCGGGCGCCTTCGCTTTTCCGCCACTGATATTATCGGCATGGACAATCTTTTGGATTGCTACGTCGGGCCCACTGTCAGATTCGTTGACGCGCCCTGGTTTTGCAA
Source organism: Polyangia bacterium (assembly GCA_050287845.1). GTDB lineage: Bacteria > Myxococcota_A > Polyangia > JAAYKL01 > JAAYKL01 > JAFGXQ01. Next base: position 45,942 of record JBNKCR010000006.1, on the reverse strand, counting down.
TATTGCCGACGCCCCGCAGGCCGGGTGTGACGTTGAACTGCAGTACTCCTACATGCCAGGCACATGCAAAGAGATTGAGTAATCAGCGCGCGTATCGACTGAGAAAGGGTTGATGGAAAAATGAGACGTAATTATAAACTTTACTTTATCTTTTTGGGATTTGTCGCATTGACGGGGTTGGTATGGGTGTGCATGGAAATCATGGTGCGGACGCCAAAGGAAAAACTCAGGGAAACGCTACCTCTGGAAATCAGTTTGACCCAAACGATTAGCCCGGTATTCAGTGACCAGATAGCCGGGGTAATTAAACAGTTTAATGAACAGCATCCCAAAATCAATGTGTCGGTTCGTTTCAATGCCTCGCAAGAGACAAACCAGCTGCAGAATCGGGGCGTCGTTCTTGGCGGCATTGATGTACTGCCAGGCGCCACTCCGCTTTTTTATGGGGATTATATTGTTCTTGTTTACAATCGCGTTCATGTAAAAACACCGCCGGAATCCTTTGAGCAGGTGGTGGCCGAAGCAGTTCGGCTGAAGGCATCAAATAGCGTCCGGTATGGCATCTCCCTGCCGAATGAGTCGTATGGTATTATCCCGTTCCTTACCCGATCGCTGTTGGATATGGATGGCGCCGACATCGCAGCGCCGATGGATGCCAGTGCCCGAAAGATGATTGCGGATGATATTTTCGGGCAGGACCTTTCCCCAAAAAACTGTTTAACCGAATGTGTGGTTGACTTGATGGCGAACGGGCAAACCGCATTTGCCCTGGTGGGTGAATGGCGTATCCCGGACCTTGCAGTCAGTTTGAGGGAAAACCTGGCGGTGTCGCTTATTCCCGTATTGCAGGGTAACAAGGGCGTGCTGTCGCCCCGCAGAACATACGGCCTGTATATTGACGATAATGTGGATAATCCAACACGTCAGGCCGCATTGAAGTTGCGGGCGTTTTTGCAGCGTGAATCTGCCAGGACGATGCTGTTTCAAACAGGTAAACTGCCAATCAATGACGATGGCTCTCTCAACAGTGAGGTTGACGGCATTGCTCAATTTAAAAACCGTACCGTCGAAGTACCCATTAAAAAATATCTGGCCGCAACCAGCCGGCTGGCGCCCGCATGGGCTGCTCTGAAGTAAACACATCGGGTATTACAAATTAAAACACTAACCGACGAACTTACGGAGGAGAAATACCATGCGAATGTACCAGTTTATCATTTTGCTCGGGAGTTTATTGGTTTTCGGATGTCACGACACTCAAAAAGAGTCCCTAATCTCATCAACTGCACGGGCGTCATTGACGCAAAAAAGCGGCAACAAAAACAGTGCCGCCATGGGAGACGCCGGGGGGAGCGGTTCTGGCAATATGGCATTGCCGGAAGCGGCCGATGGCGCGGATTTAAATGTCGCTGTCGACCCTTCCAGCGGGCAGCTTCAGGTGGCCCTGCCGTTGCCGCCCCTGCCAAATCGCGCGGGACTTGATCCGAATATCGGGTTGGCATTCAGCGGCGCCAATGTGGATGTGGGGGGCGGGTTCGGCATTGGTTTTTTTATGGATGCGCCTTCAATTTCAGTCAGCAACGACTACGGCGTGCCGCTGCCTAAAACCACACAGGCCGACCCTTTCCCCGCAAGGGTCACTTTAGGGAACAGTCGACTGGTATATCAGGGCACATTTCAGGAGGCTGGCAAGCCCAATGCGGTGGCGTATCGACTGGATGCCTCGGATGATGCCACCCGGGTGCTGTATTACAGTGAGCCAACAAACATCAACACACTTGAACACACCGTATCATTTCGCGGATTTTTGGTGCTGTTTCCCGATGGCACCCAGGAGATATATACTGAAGACCCGGACCAATCTGAAGGCGACAGTTTTCCCGGCAGCAGCGGCGCCAGGGTGTATTCGGCAACCCGCTTTCCCCTGCGCTATCGCATTGCCCCCAATCTGGACCTGATTGAATACCGGTGGACCAAAGACGCGACGGACAACCGGGTGTATCTGGAAAGCGTGCGCTTTGCCGGCGGACGTTCGGAGTATAAACTGACCATGGCGCGCCAGACGGCGCCCTATACCGGTACAAGCTATCAGAGCGGCTTTAAACAGCAGACGGGCAATCTGTACACAAAGCTGGTCGCCAGTTTTGACGGTGAACCCGTACACCGCTGGTATTTTGTGTACCGCTCTGCCAACATTCATACCACCGACATTTTCGCGCACCCGGATGTTATTGACCTCGCCAGGGACGATTTTTCCAGCAGCGCGGCGCCGTTCATTGCGAACAATTCTCTCGCCGGCATTTATCGGGTGGGTGCGGGTGATTCACCTGTCAGTGGCGATACCGGGCAATGGCCGCTCATTCGCTTTGAATACACAGGTGTCTCCACCCTTGAACCCCGTATTCAGCAGATTGAACTGCCCAATGCGTCGGGCCTTGGGCCGGCCTATGGCACCGAACTTCTCGACGTAAATGGCGACGGTCTAACCGACCTGCTCAAAAGCTCGGCCGATGGGGCACAAACGCTGGTGTCCTTAAACCGTGGCGAAATGACGGATAATCCGTGGACCACGCCAAAAGCAATTACACTTCAGCGCAAAACAATGACCGGAGATTTTTATCCCAGTTTCCGGGAAGCATCGGGCAATGTATGGCTGCCAGGGGATTTCGATGGCAACGGTGTGGATGATTTGCTGCAGATTGAGCAGAACAACAGCACCGCGATGCCATCCAGAATATGGCTGTATCCAGGTCAAATCAGTACCGATGGGGCCTACACCTACGGCGCAGCCGGACCTGCTTTTGCGTCGCAGTTTCCCCTTGATTACTTTAAGAATGGCCGTGTCCAAATCGTAGACCTCAATGGGGATTCCCGTTTCGATTTGGTGATGGCCACAGGTTCCGGCAACGCCGCCCGCTGGACGTTTTTGATTAACGGGACCGGGTCCAACGACGATGGCGTGTCGTTTATGGAGTTCGCTGCCGCTTTTGCGTTTCCCACGCTGGACGGTTTCAACCCGTCGCTTTCCCGCGCCCACAACCGGTTTGTGGATGTCAACGGCGATGGTCTGGTGGATTTTGTGGTTCTCAAAACCCTTACAGGCGGCCAGAGCGGCCTGTGCGTATTTGAAAACCGGGGCAAACTGCGCAGCAACGTGGACCAGCAGCTGCTGTGGGCAAAAGACCTCACGTTTTTTGGCGATCAGTCGGCAAATGATCCCCAGTGTGGCACCGGGTATTTTATGGCCGCAGACGGCATTGAATCGGTATCCAACCTTCACGCCCTGTGGGTCATGGATGTCAACCGGGATCACCTGGCAGACCTGGTGGATCTGGGCGCGTCTTCTGACGTATTGCGCGTATGGCTGGGCGGCGGCCGGCAGGGATACGACTTTATTGGCGAGTACCAGCTGCCTGAGCCACTCAGAGTAGATCCCACCAATCGCTACAACAGCCGCGCGATGGATATTGATGGAGACGGTGCTGAGGATATTGTGGTGTTTGAACCGGGAGAGATGGGCGGCACTCTCAAAATCGTGGATTTCAGCACCTATCTGGGCGTAAAACAGGCGCCCCCGGCGTTGCTGACCGAAATCCATGAGGGTGAGGGCCTGCACCATGGGGTTCACTACAGTAGCATTTTAGACGAGTCTTTACGCGACGGGCGGCAATCCGGGTTCGCGGCAGGAACGGTGCCGTATTCCTGGCCGGTGGTGAAGCGGCATTTGACAGCGAACGGCAATGAACCGGCCCGTATTACAGAGTACCGATATCATCAGCCATATGGCAATCTGGTCGAGCGTGGATTTCTGGGATTTGGCAAAGTGGAAAGGCTCACTTATGGTGATGCCGACAAAGACGTCCCGAATGAAGACAGTGTGGTGGAGCGGTTCACGTACTCGCTTTCCGGCGCCATCATAGAGGATCGCTATCTGGCCGACAGAATTCACACTATCGAAACGTACAGACCGGTACCAACGGCACAGATGGCAGAAAATCTGGCGCGCTTCAACACCGTTTCGCAGCAGACCCCCCAGCGCTTTTCGCAAGGGACAGCGGCAAGAGATGAAGCTCCCCTCGCCGTAGACAGAATGCTGAGCGTTACCCATCAGTCGTGGGGATTTGACGAGTCACCCGTTCATAAGAACCAGGCGACCCTGCGACGTCTTACGCAAAGCACTACCCAGAGCTTTGGCGCTGGGTGCACGGCAGCGCTTTACGGCGACGCGGCGTGCGACGCGGCATTGAGTAAACAGGCATGGACATACGATGCGTGTAATCGCGTTTTAACTTCTCAGACTCACCTGCCTTCGGTTAGTGGCCCTGAAGGCTCGGGCACCCTCGTGGAAGAACGACTGCTGGTGGAGAAAACCACGTATGTGGATGCCTGTACTCAGGAAACCCAGCGCAGCAGCAAAGCCATTGCGTTTGCGCGTCCAGGGCAGAAGATGCTGACCGATGACACCGGGCAGACCCTTGGCCATACTGAATACAGCTACGAAACCCCTATGCCGTACCCCGCCAGTGTCACTGAGACAGTTTTCACCGACACTCGGGATATACCGGAACAACTGCAGTCAGAGCTGCCCGCGGAACGTCGCCATCGCGTGAGTTATGCCTATGACGCATACAAAAATATTTTGCTGCAGCAAGACGACATCGGCGTGATGCAACAGTTGGTATACGACGATACCGGCGTGCGACTCACTGCTGAGCGCAACGATCTCGGCCATACCACACAAATAGACTATTCGCCGGGGTACCTCAGTGCCACACAAATCACAACGCCTCAGGGCGAAACTCAAACCATTGCTTACGATTCCCTGCAGCGCCCTGTCCTTTTGACCAGTTCGGAAGGCAATCAGACACGTATCGCCTATCGCAAAGCCGACGCTTCCGGCGTGCAGCTGCAGCTCATCAGAGAAGTCACCACCGATACACTCGAAAGTCAGAAGCTGCTGGCCTTCTGGGCCGATGGCGTACCGATTGGCGTTGCCGGCGATAACGCGGCGGGACAAACCCGGGTTGACCGTCACGTGGTTTACGGTCGTCGGGGATCGCCGGTGGCGGATTTAATTCCCTACCAGACAGACCAGCTTCCTGCGGACTATTTCAGCGCCGGTGTGTTTCCTGCAGCGCCATGGATCATTGAGTGTGCAACGGGTGTGGCCAGATGTATGGGCTACGATGCGCTGGGCCGCATTGCACGGGAGCAAAATGTAACGGGCCTGCACCAGAGCACCTATACCTATGAAACATGGGGCGTTGACCGGCAGGAAAGCATCGATGGCCAGATTCAGCACCGGTCCTATGTGGGCCGTACAAACGAAACCTATGCAATAATCGATGAGCGGGACGCCGTTTTCAATTTTACGCGCGACGCACTGGGCAATCTGCTGTCGATTCGACTGCCTCTGGAACAAACCCCGCGGCCCATGCGCCACGACTCCGCGGGCAACCTGGTCTGGACAAGTATTCCCGGCGGACTCAGCCGCGTGTGGATGCGGGATGAGCGGGGACGAACGGTTCAGCAAATGAGCCACGACAGGGATTTGTCGTCATGGGAGCGCATTGCGTTTGAGTACGATACGCTGGACAGACCCGTTCGCGCGGAGCAGATTCGTGGAAAAGGCGATGAAGCGACAGAGTCTGTGGAGGTATCCGAGTGGTATTACGATGGCGCCGCTGAGGATGATGCGAGCCAAATCGGTCGCATGGTGCGGGCCGTCGCCACAGATAATTTACTTGGCAGAACGTACGAGGAGCAGTTCAGTTACGACAAACAGGGTCGCCTGCGCCGGCATCTGAGCACGCTGGATGGTGTAGAAACCCCGCGGTCCTATGAAGCGTCGTATGTGTATTCGCAAGGGGGCCTGCTACTATCGTATACCGATCCCTTTGGCAACGAACTGTCTCATTTGCGCGCCGCTTCGGGCGATTTGACGGGCATCATCTGGTCGTCAGAGAAGACCACAGCGCCATTAATGGACCATGTGACCTACAATGCGAGAAATCAGGTGACGTCATTTTCAACACCGTATGACGGTCTGATTCACACCGCAGCGTACGACACTTCAACAGGCTGGCTGCTGGGGGGACAAATCTGCAAAGACGCCTCTGAAACCTGCGTTCAACAAACCAGCTACACCCACCGCGCCGATGGTCGTTTGACATTCGTCCGAGATGGCGATTTTACCATGAGCTTTGCGTACAGTCCCCGCAAGGAGCTGGCAAAGACCCAATGGGGCGATCACACGTTCAGCAATACCTACGACGCTGCCGGTCATGCCATCACACTGGGCGACATACCAGGGGGCGAATTCAGCAGAGAAGACCTGCCCGTAGCATTGCCCACAGATGGCAGCTGCCAGCTGGATGGCTTCGGCCGTGTGAAGTCATGCGGTAATCTGCGCAATATTGACTACGATCCGCAGGGACGCATTCGAAAAATCGAGCTGCCGGACAAGCATCTGGCATTCGGCTATTCCGCACTGGGGCGACGTATTTCGAGGGACTCCGGCGGCGAGGATACGCTGGTCACCTATCCAACAGCAACAACAAGAGATAATGGTCAGGAGCGTCAAAGTCTCATTCGCGTGGACGGCAAACGTCTGGCGCTGATTGTGAACGGGGAGCGGGTGTACAGTTTGCTGACCAATCAGGTGGGCGCTGTGGAAGGGGTTGTTGGGGAAGATGGAAGTGCGGTTATCGGGTCGTGGCGGTTTACGCCGTACGGACATATTGGTGACACGGATAACCGGGAACAGGTACCACTGTCGAGCATGGAGCTGGTGGCCAGTTTTACCGGGCAGGTAGCGGATGAGGAGAGTGGCCTCGTTCTCATGGGGGCAAGGGACTATCTTCCCGGCATAGGCGCCTTCGTCACACCTGATCCCTGGTTCCTGGCAAACCCGGAGGAATGTGTTGGAAGCACTTTGGAGTGCAATCTTTACACGTATGTGGGGCATGATCCGGTTAATTTTGTGGATGAGAGTGGGTTTGAGAAGCATCACAAGAATGCTCACAAAATCCATACAGTATCAAAAAATAAAATTTCATCCTCTACTAAAAAATACAAGCAAATCGCCCTGGGAAAGGATCTGGCAATTGGAGGATTAAAGGCTTTAGCGAAAAAGACGGGCGCCTCTGCATATCCTTCATGGGCTAAAGATGGTATTACTCGCAGAACTGTGACAAATCGGTTTGGTCGTGCTCTTCATGACGCTGTAAAACGTGCTGACAGAATACATTTTTCGCTTGACGGAATACCTGACCCATCAGCAGCTGTAAATGCTGGCGCGCGTGGTTTCACTAAAGGCAATATAACCCATGCTGAACTGCACTATATTGCAAACACCCCATCAGCTCTGGCGAAAACTACTTTTTATCGCAATAACAAGGCGGTTGAGTCGCCCTTTTAAGGATAGAAAAATAATGGATAACGTAAATCAATATTACGAAAAAATTCTAAAATCATCTAAAACATTTCTGAAAAAATGGAAGGGTTCACATGCTCAGTTATGGGAGATGACCAGTTCTCACAGAACCTTGAAAATAGTTTTAGGTCAACAGGATCTTCACAAAAAAAATCTAGTCCTGAGTTGCCTGGAACCCACAAGAATATCAGGCCCTGTTGAGTGGGATAATTGTAATATTGAGGTTACAATTCTCGTTCTTTCTGCTACAGAAATACAATTTCGATTGATAGATACACGTTCGAATTTTGAAGTTCTTTGCTTGGCGATCGAAATAAAAGAGAATTTAGACCTACAATGAAACGTTTAAATCCATTTTGTCGTAGCTCTGAATTACTGAACTGACCATTTGTATTTTGCTTGCCAGGGCAACGCTAATCTAAACACTGAAATTTTCTGCAACTTTTGCCATGATGTTTTCGTCTATTGAATAGAAAGCAAACTTAGGGGCGTGCCGTGTGGAGTCATGTCTATCCCGGCGCGTAAACGCTGTTTTCCATAACAAGAGACGTAAAATCATTCGCGTGGATTTTGCAGGGGGCAGGCACACCGCCTGCCCCCTGCGCGGTGGTGAGGGTGTTGCTGAAAGTTAAAATGGGTTTGGAACAACACCCTCCATATCGACAAGGAGGTAAAAATGAAGTGGTTAATCAACTGGAGTCTATTGATGAAAATTGGCATGACGTCGTTGTCGGTATTGGCGGGGCTTACGGCGTTTATGCTCAGTTGTTCCGATGAAAAGGGGGGGGTAAAAATGGCGGAGCGGCGGGGGTCGCCGGTGGAGCTTATCTCTGACCATGATGACTATACGCAGTTTCATCTGGTGTCGTTTCCGGACGGCGTTGAGGCGCTGGTGGTGTTGACCAAAGGCAGTGAAGATATGGAATGGACGAGTATGTTTCAAATTCCGCTGCGTGACAGTGATGTATTTGAAACAAATTTAGGCCTGGCCCAGAAGGGGTTTGGATTTCCCTACACACCGAGTTTCTGGTTGCCCATAATCAGCTGGGATGATTTGCGGGCCCAGGTGCCGCCGGACCTGGATCCGGTTGAACTGTCGCTGGGGGAAAACGCTGTTGGCTACGCGATGCGCGTGGTGGATTGGAATGAAGAAGACGATACAGAAAAGGTGATTATCGAAGAAGAGAGCCAATACTATGCCCTGCTGAGAGATGACCCCTATACTGTTTATGCCATTAGTTGTCAGAACTTTTTCAATGTGTTTACAGGAAGAAACTTCGATGCCGAAGCGAACACCATTCCCATAAACCGGAGTCTTCTCGATAGAATTACCGCTGCCACAGGCGGGCCGTTCAAACTAAAAGTCGTCAGTTGCTACGACGCAAAAAACGGCGAAGAAAGTGTGACGGAACGTTTTCCGGACCCCACACCCGCGCCGCAGATTCCGTATCAATTCGAATGGGCGAAAGGCGAACTCTGGAACGTCGAATATTTTGATTTTGATGAAGAGCCTTACTATCCACGTCCGAAAACTCTTTTTTTCGTACAGGAAGACGCAGAGGGCAATAAACGCAGTTATCCCATTGATTGCAGCAACGCCGATATAATGTCAATTGTTGGCGCGTTGGGATTCACCCTTAATGACATTATTGAGCACCCGGTCGACGAGGACTTCTTCGATACACTGCCACAGGATGGCGAAACACAGGTGGCCCTGCGCTGTGACCGTGACAAGTACAATATGTTCAAAAGCGAAAATGAAATTCCCGAAGCGAGTTACTACCAGACCGACGTTCCCGGCGTATTGATTGAATACACCTGCGAACCCATCATTGAGTATTTTGAGGAACGCGCCATTGATGTTCTGTATGTCCCCAAAGAGGCAGTGGGCGTGGCAGGCCTCAATCCAGGCATCCTGGGGTCCAATCCGACAGGAACCACTGTTGAAATTGTCCGCATCGGCTGCAAGGATGGCCCCCGCGACCCCGGATGCGAGATGAGCGAAACCACATGTGATGACGGTGAAGATAACGACTGTGACGGTTTAATTGATTGCGCAGACGAAAACTGCAGCGACTTGAAGTGTGGCCCGTTCGGGTTTGTTTGTGACGGCACTTCCTGTGTGTGCTCCGGTGGCCAGTCTATGGAGACCACCTGTGATGATGGCATCGACAACGACTGTAACGGCGCCACAGACTGTGCAGACGTTAATTGTGAAGATGAAGCATGCGCGGATTTCGGGTACTTTTGCGAAAGCCTTTCATGCAACTGCTCGGGAGGACAATCCAGCGAATCCACTTGTAATGACGGAAAGGACAACGACTGCGACGGAAAAAAAGACTGCAGCGACAGCAACTGCAACGGCAAAACCTGTGGATCAAACGGCAAAAAATGCGCCGGCACAAGCTGCAAGTGCCCGGGGGGAACAGAGGAAACGACCTGCAACGATGGAAAAGACAACGACTGTGATGGTAAAAAGGATTGCAGTGACAGCAACTGCAACGGCAAAACATGCGGTTCCAATGGTAAAAAATGCGCCGGCACAAGCTGCAAGTGCCCGGGGGGAACAAAGGAGACCAACTGCAGCGACGGTAAAGACAACGACTGTGATGGAAAGACCGATTGCGCAGATTCGGACTGCAACCAGAAATCCTGTGGTTCCTATTCCAGATGCTGCAGCGGAAAATGTGTGTCTTTAAAATCAAAAAGCAATTGCGGCGCATGCGGCATAAATTGCGGGTCCAACTCCTGTGTGCAGAACTCTTCCCACACCGGAAACTACATCTGCGCGTGTGATCACAGTAACGCCCAGTGTCGAGACTTTGGCTACGGCAGCTCGGCCACCTGCTGGGATACAAACGGCACGCCATACACCAGATGCAATTGTCAGTGCCCAGATGGTGCATCCACATGCAAGGGCCAATGCGCCGGGGGCGCCACCTGCCATGATGTATCCGGGATAAACTACTGCAGCTACTGAAATCAGATAAAAAGGCGACAGAGCGACGGTACTACCCGCACAAACAGCCATTCATCTGCTGATTTTTATTTCAGCAGACACCGACGACTCACGACCGTTTTGTATACCCCAAAAAATCTCTTTGGGTGGGGAGGTCAATGGAAACGCGACAGCCTGATTCGATGGCTCACCTTTACCCGTTGCATGTGTAATATCCCAACCGACAACGTTTTAAAAACAAAAGCGGGATGGCCACATTTAGGGTAGCTATTGCCCGGTAGTGTATACCTCATTTGTCTGATGACACGCGTGGAGAATGACTCCTATTGACAAAATGCCGAGTAATTTTGAAAAAGTTCTCAAGCTCATGGAGACTTTGTCCTTTCCGGCCAAATGGCGCAACCAGACAACCACAATTAAGACGGGCGTTTTTTACGGCGCAGCATATCAATGCTGCAGCAGAACGAACGGAAACCGGTTCATTTTTTTGTGATCTTTCGATTCAAAGCCCGATTTTGGATTTGGAGATTCGGCCCAGGCTGGTGGCGAAGAGGCTGCCCAGGTAAATGTATCTGTCGGTTTCCACCGCTTCGGTGATCATGGGGTACCGGGCGCTGGGGTCCTGTAAATCCATGACGACTTTGCCACGGGTGCTGATGGCAGTTATATGACCGTACGGTTTGGCTTTGGGGCGGAAACTCGCGGGCAGGCGCTGAATCATTTTTCGGACAAAGGGGTTGTCTGCAAATTTGTCCAGGGGGACGCTGCGGGGCGATATGAATCCAACCCAGAATCGCCCATTTCTGCCGGTGGTCAGATTGTCAGGGAATGCCGGCAGATTCTCAATGAGCACATCGCGAGACCCTGCTTTAGGGCCTTTGAGCCAGTAGCGGATGATGCGATATGCCGATGTTTCAACCACCAGCACGAATTGTTCATTGGGGTCCAACGCGACGCCATTGGCAAAATTGAGTCCCTTGAGCAGGGTGCGGGTGGTCCCGTCTTTTGGATTGTACACTAGCAAACGCCCGTGGCCGCCGTGCTCCATAATGTCGAGAAGACTGGCCGGATAGGTGCCCCCCCAGGCTTTGGCGCAAAATTTTGATGATGAGTCGGAAAAGTAAATTTTTCCGTCCGACGCAATGTCCGCGTTGTTGATATAACACAGGGGGCGGTCATCAACCCTGTTGGTGAGCAGGGTTTTCTTTTTATCCGGTGCGATACGCATCAGGCCGTTGAACGGGTCGGCTACAATCAGATTGTCATCGGTATCAAAAACAATGCCCAGGGGACGCCCCTCGGTGTTGACCCAGTTTTCCGGAGTGTCGCTGCCAGCTGCCACGCGAATAATTGTGCCATCGTGCATGGCGGCGAAACGGTCGCCCTTTGAGTTGATGGCCACGCTTTCGGGACCCGCGTTGTTGCCAATGTCGAGCAATTCTACGGATTTCAGTTTTTCGTTGGGTGCAAAATCCCCCACATAGCCTGCAAATGCAGGCGCAGCCCAGGCTTTGGGGCTCACGGGGACTGGCCAGAGCAGTAAATAAAGCACCAGCAGCATGAAAATACTGCCAATAAAAAGGAGCACGCGCTTTCCCATGCCTTTTCTCATTGTGTTTTCCTTTTGGTGTTGGATTATAAAAACGCCTTTTTAAAATTTTTCGCGCGAAATTTTTAGGGGTTTCTTCGTCGGGATCAAGTTAGAAACGTCCCTGTTATTACCCTAAAGCCCCCTTGCGCATCGCACTCCTGTTGCAAAATGTCGCGTGGTGGGGGGGTCACCGCTGCGACCAGTCATTGCCAGGTTGCGAACGTAGCTCAGGAACCCGCCGCCTCGGCCGGCGCGCTGGGTTCCAGGGGATAAATTGCTGCAGTCTACACAATCGATTGGATAGTTTTCATACCAGTCCAGCACCCATTCCCACACATTGCCCGTCAAGTCCGATTGTCCAAAACGGCCATTCCCTTTGGGCTTTGTGCCGACGAAAACCAGATCCCCCACGGTACACCCCGGAATACCGTCCCCAAGACATGTCTCTCCGTTGTAAAAACTGGCGTGGTCGTCGTTGATGTAATAGTTACTGTAATTGCCATACGGGTCAGAACCGTCCGATGACGACCACGGAAAAATCCGCTGCTCGTCGCCCCCCAGGGCCGCATAGTTCCATTCCGCATCGGTCGGGAGACGACCGCCATCCCAAATGCAAAACGCAAAGGCTTCAAACCAGGTGATGCAGTTGATGGGACGCCTCTCGTTATCAGCAGGGGTTTCTGTCCAGGTGAAGTAATCTCTGCCTTCATAGTTCTCTACTTCGCATTGAAGCAGCGCTGTGAGGGATGCGCTGTCAGCCGGGAAACTCAACGCCGGGTTCCAGTCCTCGTCCCACCCCTGGTCATTGGGATTACCGGGGTTCTTTCCTGAACCGGCAGGAGGGGTATACCCTTTGGCATTTTCCAAAAAGGTCCTGAACCTGCCCACGGAGACCTCGTAATTGTCCAAACGAAATGAACTAATCGTTGCCGGCAGCTCGGTATCATTGTTGCGATAAAATGTACCGCCTTCCACCACACTCGACGCACAGCAATCAAGGTTGCCATTGGGGCCACAATTGTTGGGAAGGCCGTGACAACTCGCTGATTCGGGATATGTATCTGTATCCGTGTACTCATCACCGGTGGAGATATACGTATCCGCCACGACCGTGTCCATGACAGTGTCCGTCTCGATAGTGTCTGTGTCCGCGGTATCGTTGACGCTGTCTGTTACGGCGACGTCTTCGTCTTCCTCATCTGCGATTGGCACCGTATCGATAGTGGCGGTGCCCGTGTCCGGGTCTACTTCCGTTGTGACCGTATCTGCTTCCGTCCCCACGGTGCGATTCCCTGTGCCAGTATCCTCTGAAACGGGGTCTGAGTCTGCCGTGCTGATGTCTATGTTTGTGACTGTGTCCGTGACTGTGTCCGCGACTGGATCAGCATCCGTATCCGTATCCGTTCCGGTAGCTGTATCTGTATCCACGCCCGCTCCCGAAACAATGACCGGATTTGCAGATTGTTCTGAATCCCACACTTTACCAATACACGCATGAGTCTTTGCATCACAAGTCTCACCCCTTTTTACATCGCAATCAATATCTCTATCGCAGACAGCTGGAATTGCATCACATCCCCATATTATCCCTGATATAAAAACGCCCCCCAACCATATCCACGAGTATCGTCTTCGGCTGACGGGGGTCATGACGTTATACCTTTAAAATACATGGTCAACGAAACGCCGCCGGCCCCCCACGTCCAGTAGCCATTTTCTGCATTGCCCTCATGGGGCGCCCGCATGGGTCCCCAATGAATGGATACATCAAAAAGAAATCTCGAATTTCGGGGAAAAATAACGCCCGCCTCAATTGTCGGCTGAAACACGATGCCTTTTTTCTCCGTGACATCGTCGGCGTTATCGACAGACAAGTCGGCATTATTCTCCGCGATGTCGCCTGCCACAGTGTCACTGGCGGTCAGTTTTTGCCAGATGCGTCCCAGATACAGCCCGGCGCCCAGCTGCAATTCTGTTTTTCCTAACTGAAAACGGCGTCCACCGGATATGGCTCCCCCTGGAATGACCGGGGTATCAGACCATGAACGCTCGTCTTGCCTGAAGCCAAACGAAAACTGTATGATACCGTATGCCCTGGCGGTATCCAACCGAAGTGGTAACAGCAACTGATGCGCCGGATACAGCAGATTTTCATTCGAACGACAGAATCTATACCCCCCCCCATAAAGGAACGAAATCGCAGATGTTATATTTGTTGCCGTTACTGACCCTTCGCCAATCCCTTTCGTAAAAAGCGTGTCCGCCTTTTTTCCAATACCAGTTTCGGGAAGCGTTTCGGGCAACGGATGGACCACCAGCTTATCCCCGGCTTTCAATTGCACTGCGGCAGATTCCTTCCCTACAAGACCATCAAATAGATACAACTCCACTTTACCTGGATACACCAGTATTTCTTTGGTACTGCCGGCCTTCTTATCGATAAACTTCACCAGCTGGCCATCTGCGTACGACAGGGCATATCTGCCTTCCAGCTGCCTGGACAACACCAGGGTTGCGGTTTCTCTTTCAGGGAAGCTAAACAGCAGCGGCGCCTGCGACCTCATTTGGGAAACAAACTGCTCAGGAGTTTGATGGCGATTGTGATGCATGGTGTATGCCACTGTTTTTTTCTGTGCGTACTGCCATATGCTGGCCAGGGTAATCCCCGGCCCGTCGCCATCTGCCTTTTCCAGCGCTTCAATAAAAAAATGAGTAAACACGCCTCCCATATTTTTATCTTCGTAGCTGGGCTGCCCCGGGCCGCTTGATACAAACCAAACGCTGCCTTTGGACGACAGCACCTGGTCCGGCATGTTTTGGGCCATATTTAAACCACGGGTGGGCCGAATCCCCTTTTTCTTCAACAGGGTATCAAGACTCCCCGAATAGCACGCATCAAACACACCAATAGAGAAATCCGCACCGACCCGGTTGAACAACCGTGTAAGGGTTTCACCAGACATGGGACCATCATTCAGCAATAATTTTCCCGATAGCCCATGACCGGTGTAGTACAGAAAAAAAATGGATTCCATATCCCCTATCAGCGACTGATCCGCTGCCCTTTGATGGGCGAGGTCGAAAAACGCACGCGTCACGTCATCAACAGTGGCATTAACAAGCAGCCGCGTTCTATTTGGGTCTTCGTCAAAATTGGACACGTCGATCAATTGATTTCGAAGCCGTTTTGCCTCACTTTCCGCATGAAGCAACGCCGGAAATGGTTCTTCACCTTTTTCATCAACGCCAATATTATTTCCAATAATCAATGCATAGCGCATTGTGATGGCGTTCGCTTTTATGGTTACCAACGAAAGCGCCATAAAAGAAATAACCACCACAACCCATCTTTTCATCGGTCTATCCCCTTATCTTTTGTCACGTGCACCTGCAGCTGCTCCCTGTCTCAATTCATCTCTTTTGGGAATACCTGTTTGAACCGAGGATTTGCAACGGTTTTGTAAACTTAAAAAATCTTTCCCTTCAGCTTCATGCGACGACTGCTTAGCCACGAAACACGACATACGCGATAAGAAAAACATCCGCCGCTGCGTTTTACCACCCGAAAATCACTCCGAGCAATTGATGACGGGACGCGATTGATGACGGGATTGATGACGGGATTTGGACAGCAGCATTCTGTTTGTGCGATGCAGACCCGATTGGTGGGGTGAAAATTCGTCCGGCTCATGTCATTTGTTCGGGGAAAACGAGATGAAGTATGGTACGGAGTGTCATGATTTATCCGTACAGTAACGAAACACAAACGCGCTGGGATCGGGGTGACTTCGCCGTCCAACTCTGCATGCCGGGCAACCCACGGCCCATTGGGTTTTGCGATGGCAGTGAGGCTGACATTGCGGAACTCATCGAAATTGCTGAAACCGAAGGCGCGGACAATGTGAATATTCAAAAGAAACACCTCAAGAGCGGCCGACAGATTTGGACCCTCGGATAATCCCTTTCTGCATTCTGTTGAGGAGGTCGGGTCAGGAGGCCTGCCCGCTACCAATTGTTGCTTCGTCTCCATTTGTTCTTCCCGAAAAATCACTCCGAGTCGTTTGTGATGGGGCGTTTATGATGGGGCTCGGCCTGACTGTCACTCGCAAGGGGACACTGTCCGGGCAGCCGCGCACACGAGGGGCGCGGTCAGGATAGGCTCGGATCGGCTCAGCTCGGCCGGACTGTCACTGGCAGGGGATGCTGTCCGGTTCTCCCCTCGAAAAATCACTCCGAGTCGTTTGTGATGCATTGCAAAGTTTCTTCATGAATGGTCCGGTAACCGGTTGCCGGTGCTTTGGCTATGGCGCGATCTTCGACCTCGAAAATCACTCCGAGCGTTTGATGAAGTGTTGCCGGTGCTTTGGCTATGGCGCGATCTTCGACCTCGAAAATCACTCCGAGCGTTTGATGAAGTGCGCGATCTTCGACCTCGAAAATCACTCCGAGCGTTTGATGAAGGCGCGATCTTCGACCTCGAAAAATCACTCCGAGCGTTTGATGACGTCACTCCGAGCGTTTGATGAAGGGTATTTGTTTTTCTATTGAACGTCTCGTCAATCAACACGCAGTGGAACTGCAGCGGTGCAGTTTTAATACAATTTAATGTCGTCGATCCATACACTGAGAGTATCCCCATCGGCGCTGGAAAAGTGCCATTGCAGCTGGCTGGCGTTTTGCAGCACGTCTTCTATCGATACTTTATCTTCTGGTTTTGCCCAAAACGGCTGTGTAAAATCATTGCGCAGATTCAACCGAACCGTCTGCCATTCGCCGGTTAAATCAGCGGTCACACTCGCCTCGTAGTCTGCCCAGCCCGTGAGGGTTTCGGGGATGTCTCCTTCACAGGAACCGCCCGTGTACGGTAGACTGACCGTGAGGCGCCCTCCGGAGGCATCGCCTTTCATTTTAAATTCAAGGGTGGTGTACTGGCGAATATCCACCTTTACCTGATTGGGGCAGCCCGAGGTCGCCGTCAGCGTCACCCCAAAACCAAAATAGTCCCAGCCCAGCTGATTGCCGGCGGTCCCTTCAACATGGGCGGCATACCCCTGCGACCCATTGGTTTGCGTTGGCGTTAATGTGCCCAGCGGGGTCACTTGCGTGTTGCCCCCCGTTCGCGCATCGTTGTACACATACCACCAGCCGCCTTCCTCGGACACGTTGTTTCCGTCGTCAAACCCGTCAATGATCAACGGCTCCGTTGCGGCTGCAGACATTGAGTACATCGCCAAAATAATAAACACCATACCTGTTAACCATTTCATTTTTTCTCTCCTTCTCGTAAATAAAAAATCAATTGTTTTAAATTGTACTGATGACTCGTTGGCGCCCGTATTCCGGTGGGCAAGACAGACATCTCTTCCCTGAGCCAATAAAGTCAGCCCAGCGCAAATCAGCATTGCTGGATGAATTCCTGTTAAATTGAACGCCCGCGAGACGTTTCAACACGTCACCGCCTGAATAATGCGCGGTCGCTTACTCAATAGAACGATCAAGCGCTGGAATGGTTGCACCAGAGTGGGCGCGATCTTCGACCTTTAATTCACCGGGAGTTACATCTTCAGGAATCGGGCGTGGCCTTTTTCGACGAGTTGGCGGTTGATGTAGGTGCCGTTTTTGGTGATGAGGTCGGCGATGTAGCGGCCGTAGCGGTCGTGGTGATAGGTGTAGACGGTGAGTTGGGTCTGGTCTTTGAGTATGCGCTGGAGGGCGCGTTTGGCCCGCTGGCCGTCGCTGGTGTCGATTTCCATGGCGTCGACGCCCCGCAGGCGAAGCCGTTCGACGATGCTGATGTCCGGGGTGAGTTGGAGTCTGCATTTGACGGTGTCGCCGTCGATGATGTCCACGGGTGCGCCGCGGTAACAGTAGCGCTCCCCGGGTTCACAGGCGATGGGCTGGAAGCGGTTGTCGCTGGTGCGCTGCACAAAGGCGCCCGGAGGGAGTTGTTTCAGTTTGCGTATTGCGACGCCGGAGGGGGAGACTTCGACGCCGAATCCCACATCGAGAACCGGTGTATCGGACGCTTCGGTGAATACGATGCGGGCAACGTTGATGCGTCCGGCCCGGGGGGTAAGGGGAAAGGGTTGTTTCGAAGAACGTTTCTGAGAAACCATGGATGCCAGTTGCCGCAGGGCGAAACGGCTGAGCTTTTCGTCGATGGCCTGCTGTTCGATGGTGCGGCGCAATTGGTCGTCTTCGATACTGAGCAGCACACAATAGTGACTCCAGCTGAGCTCCGGGTGTATCTGGTCCGGGCGGTACACCCGGGGGAATTTGCGCATGTACTGAATCATCCGGGTGCCGGGCGCCTCGGGGTACTTCTGTTTCAATTGTTTGCAGAGCTCCGGTATCAGACGCTTGCCATATCGGCCATCCTGCTCCATGGGGTCCAGAATGGCGGCGATGCGCACCCCCATCTGATAGTGGGAATCGGCCCGTTCATGCATATGCTGAAGCTCTGCCTGCCGCACGGTGGATTCGTAGATTTGACAAATGTCATCAAATGCGATTTGATATTTGTCGTTGGGTTCCTGATTCATGTTTGGATTCCCGTTGGAATTCATACTGGCACTCTCCCTGAAAATGGATCAGACAGCCCCCCTGTCACGGTCATATGCATAGGATACCGAAAAAGTGCAGCCGGGTGCAATATTTTATTACGCATTTTGATATTGTAGATTAAGGCATTGAATTTATTACCTTTTCAGGAAAAATCAACAACATCAATAATTGATGTATTCTACAGAGTTGTGTAGTGTTGCTTTGTTGCGCAGAAGCGCTGACGAAGGCGGGGGCCATCGAAAAGTAGGGGCGTTTCGCGAAACGCCGTACGGAATCTACCGAAATGGTAGCACCAGGGAATGCACTCGCAATTCTGATATCCCCTGGCGTTACGGCAGTTTCTTTTGCAGGATGCTGCGGATGAGGGGGTGGCGGCGGTATTGGGTGACGTGTTTCTGGTTGTCGAAGTAGCTGATTTTACGCATGACTTCGATGCGGGCGTTTTCGAGGGCGGCGTTGGCGCCGTTCATTTTGCCCAGTTCCATCAGGGTTCGCGCATAGAGCCACCAGGCTTTTTCCCGGTGTCGGATGAGGCCGCTTTCTTCAATCAGATTGGGAAAGGCGCTGGCGATTTCTTCTGCTTTTTCCACATCGCCGTGGAGGGCCAGCGCCAGACTGTAGAAGGCGACGCCGTGAACCACTTCAGCGCGCATGCCCGATTCCATGGCCACTTCAAACATGCCGAGGCCGGCGGACACGGCTCTTTCGGTGTCTCCGCTTTCAATGCACGCTTCGCAGAGCATGCGATTGTGTCGTACTCTGGAAATGGCGCTGTGGTAGAGGTAGCGCACACTCTGCAGCTCCAGCAGCAGATCCCGGGCGGACTGGGATTCGCCTTTCTGAATCATCAGTTCGGCCAGTCCCAGCTTGGCCTCCAGTTCCCCCATGGGTTCGAAGTTCTCGCGGCAGACGCGAAGGGCTTCTTCGAGCAGTTCTTCGCCCTTTTCAAACTGTCCAAGCTCCACGCGCACATTGGCACAGCCCACTGATTTCCGGCCCCGCTGACTCACATCCCGGATTTCGCTGTCCAGCTGCAGGGCATGCTCGATGAAGCCGAGGGATTCGATGAGGTACCCCCGCGCCTGGGCGAGCAGCGCCAGATTGGCCAGTTGTACCGATTCGTTGCGGCGGTCGCCCAGTTTGCGAAAACTGGTCATCGCGTAGACCAGCGGCCATGCGGCTTCGTTGACCCGGCCCATCTCCATGAGAACCAGGCCTTTGAGTCCCAGGATGCGGGCTTTGAGAAAAAAGGCATCCGTAGAGCTGTCCACCAGGCGCAACGCCCAGTTGCAGCATTCCATGGCGCTTTCGAGTTCTCCCTCTTCAATGGCCAGGTATGCCAGCGCCCGCAGAATGTCGACCTTCAGTACGGTGTCGCCGGTTTTTTCGGCCAGCCGGATGGCTTCTCCCAGTTTCTGTGCCGACGCTTTGAAATTGCCCTCACCGAATTCGTATCGCGACCACCGGTAGGCGACGGTGGCCCGCATCAGTGTGTCTTCAAACCGGTTGCCCAGATCTTCCATTTCGCGGATGGTGTCCAGGTGAATCTCGTGGAGACCGATATCGCGAATTACCCGTTCCTTGCGCAGAAGCAGGTCATACCGGGCCCGTTCGCCCAGGGGAATGAGAGCCAGGGCGCGATCGTACAGCCGCAGGGCCCGCCGGTTGGAGTACACGCTCATGGCAGCGTCCCCGGCCTGCAGATAATACTGGGCCGCAAGATCCGCCTGACCGCTTTTATCGAGGTGCCACGCAATGCGCACCGGCGGAATGGACTTGCCGCTGTCGACGACCCGCATCAGCTTTCGCGCCATTTTCTGGTGCAGTTGCCGGCGGTCTACCTGGGACAGGCCGTCGTAGGCCGCTTCTCTTTCGATGCTGCGGGTGAAGTTGTAGTAGATGTCCCGGTGGGCATCCTGCCGGGCCACCAGAAACGCTTTTTCGCTGAGTTCGGTGATTTCGGGATGAACTTCGTGACCGATGAGCTGATGCAGTTCATCGGCGGTGAACTCCGCTCCGATGACCGACGCCGCCCGCAGTACGGTTCTGCCGGCCGGTGAAAGGGAGTTGATTCTGGAATCCGCAATGCCCTTGACGGTGGTGGGCAGGTGAATCACACCGGGACGGGTCTGGACGAATATGGGTTGCCCCTTTTGGGAAATGCCCAGTTGTTTGATGATCCCCCGCTGAATCAGCGAATCGATGATTTCGGTGGCAAAGAACGGATTGCCATGGGCCCGCTCCAGGATTTGGTTGGCAATTTCCTGCACGTCTTCGCTGTTTCCGAGTTTCGAAACAATCAGCTGTTTCATGAATTCGTTGTTCAGCTCGGAGAGCTCCATCATCATCAGGTTGTCAATGCGCCGGTATTCCATGGTATGGGGCTGGCCGGCCAGGATGACAAAAATGGGCACCGGCAGGATGTTCTGGGCCAGCTCCGACAGCACGTCCACGCTGGCGCCGTCCAGCCACTGGGCGTTGTCCACAATGAGCACCAGCCCCTTCCGGGATGCCCGCTGAGAGAGCAGCACGCCCAGACCGAAGGCAGTTTTTCGAATGAGTTCCCGTCGGTTGTAGCTGTAGGAATCCCACACTGCCTCCGGCGAGAGCAACAGTTCGCCGAAAAAGTTCTGTTGTCGGGCCAGATAATTGGGGGCGCCATCAATCAGCCGGGCGAGCGAGTTGTGGATTTCTTCTCTGGTGGAGACGCCGCCACCGAGTTCCAGCAATTCGCCGATGACGGCCACCGCAGCGGCAATGGGGGTATCGCGCTCGGCGAAAAGACACTCCGCCAGCACCACCTCGGCGTTCAGGCTGGTGGCCACCTCGGCAAATTCCCGGAGCAGACACGATTTGCCCAGCCCCAGTTCACCGGTCAGTTTGAGAATCACCGGTTTCTTTTTCATGGAAAGGCTGAATGCCTCCCGCAGTCTCAGCAGTTCATGCTTGCGTCCCACAAACCGGACGGCGTCTTCTTTCCGGCTGAGAATCCGCTCCTTCCGGCTTTTCACCCCCTCCACCGGATATCCGAAAATATCGATGGAGTCCCCGCTGCTTTCGTCATACCGGGAGGCGATGGCCACCGGGTCTGCGAAGTGGTAGTCGGTGCGGGCTATCTGAAATACTCCCACCCCCGCGAGAATGCTGTCGGGATCACATGCTTCAAGCAGCATCGAAGATGTTTCGAGCAATTCGTCGGTGGCTTCAAAGACCACCGGTAAATCGGTGACGGACTTACCGACCTTCACGTCGCCCCGGTTCACACAAATCTGCGCCATCACGTCGAGTTTGTGATCGATGGAAAGTGTGCGTACCACATCGAGCAGGTCGTGGGCCAGGCGAATGGCGCTGATGGAGTCTTCAAAATGGCTGCGGGGAAGGCCCAGAAAAATGCGGGTCATCATATCGCTGATCTGGCAGATAGCCCCGTTCTTGTATGCGATTTCTTCTGCGAGTCGGTTGAATTCCCGTTGCAGCGCATCCGACGGCAGGGTGGCCACTTTCTGCAGCCGCACCGACACCATCACTACCGCCTGGTGCTCGAATTCACCGATGCCGCGCAGCATCAATGTCTGGTCCTGATAAATGCTGGTGCGCGCATCGGAAAGAGATTCCAGATTTTCCTCCACCCTTACTTTGACCAGCAGGTCCGATGGAATGGTCCGGGAAATCCATTCTTCCAGGGTGGTGGCATCGTAGATTTGCGGGTCTTCCTTGAGGTAATTGTGCAACTCGATGGCCATTTCCCGGGCCGTCTGAAATCGGTCTTCGGGATTGTAGGACAACGCGCGCACGGTGATGTCGTTCAACGGGCGGGGCGTCTCCGGGTCAATTTCAATGGGGGCGGTGAGCTGTACGACTTCTCCAAGTTTGGGCACCGGGCTGGTGGCGCCCACGAGCATTTCGTGAAGGACCACCCCCAGCGAAAAGATGTCCGCCCGTCGGTCGACCGGCAACCCCAGGGCCTGCTGGGGCGACATGTAGCCGAGCTTGCCTTTCACCTCCCCTTCATTTTCGTCTACCGAGCGGGCTTTCACAATGCCGAAGTCGGTGACTTTCACCGCGCCATCCCGGGAAATCAGCACGTTCTGGGGGGACACATCCCGGTGGACCAGCCCCATGGATTCGCCGCTGTCGTCTTTTCGGGAGTGGGCGTAATCCAGCCCCTTGGCGATTTCAGCCAGGATGTATGCGCAGAGGCCGTATGGGATGCGGTGCCCCTGTCTGAAGGCCAGGGTCTGAATATCGAGCAGGTCGCTGCCATCCACATGTTCCATGGCCAGTACAAAATCGTCGTCAATCTGCTCGAACGCGTACACCTGCACGATGTTGGAATGATTGAGACGCATGGCCACCCGCGCCTCCTCCATGAACATGTCGATGAAGCGCTTGTTCCTGGCCAGAATGGGGTGAATCTTTTTGAGGACCAGCGTTTTGTCAATACCGCCGGCGCCCTTGGACCGGGCCAGAAACACTTCGGCCATGCCACCGGCCCCCAGTTTTCCGAGGATGGTGTAACGACCAATGCTTTTTCCCTGGTAATCCCAATCCGACAATACGAGTCTCCCGGGTCAGTTGAACTGACCGATTTTCAGTTCTTCGACGGTTGCGATGATGGCGTCATGAAAAATTCTGTTGGTCACAATGACACCGATGTTGTGGGCCAGGGTCTTGCCGTGGGTGAAATCCAGTGCGCGGCCCCGAATGTCCGAGACTTTGCCGCCGGCTTCTTCAACAACGAGCACTCCCCCGGCGTGATCCCATACTTTCTCCCGGTACTTGCCGTCCCTGGGAAGGCGAAGGTATGCCTCGGCATCCCCCCGGGCCACGGCCGCGTATTTGGCCTGGGAATCGATGCGCAGCGGGTTGGCGGTGATGCCCAGCCGGGTGGCGATGCGGGCTGCATCGCTGTGGGAGGAATGGGCCTTTTCCACTGACTCGCAGGTGCGGATGCGGGCAGCATCGGTCTCGGCGCTGACGGAGATGGATTTTTCAGCGGATTTGCCCTGCGCAGCGGCCAGGAGGGGCAGTTCCACGCTGCCTTCGCCTTTCACGGCCACGAAGATGGCGCCGTCCGAACCGTCATAGGCGGTGAGGTTGGGGCAACACAATGCGCCCACAACAATTTCGCCCTTTTCAATGAGCGCAAGGGAGATGGCGTACTGCTCTCTGCGGAGAAACCCCTTGGTGCCGTCGATGGGATCCAGGGTCCAGAACCTTTCGCAATAGGTGTCCTGCCCGCCCCGGTCAATCCAGCCGAGCACTTCGTCCGCACTGGCCGATGGGAGTACCGTCTGAACAATGGTGAGCAGCCGCTGAAGCAGGGCCGCGCTTTCCGGCAGTCGCAATTCCCGGGAATCCTCTTCGCCGATGACCGGATCGTCCGGAAATGCGATGCCCAGCTCCCGGCATACCAGTGCCTGACTGCCGAAATCCGCTACGGTAACCGGACTTTTGTCTTTCTTTTCCAATACATCCGGGATGATTTCAGCCTGAACCTTTTTACAGATAATCGCGGCGTCCGCGATGGCTCTGATGGCAGTTTCCCGTTCCCTGGCATACTTGCTCATTGTCTGTTCTCCCTTTTCTGGCGTGGTATCTGTCCCATCCGGCATCAGAAATTTCTGGATTATTCCCCAATTAAATGCAGCGCCACCCGCCGGGTGTGCGGGCGGTCCCGATGCTCAAACACATACAGCCCCTGCCAGGTACCCAGCGACAACCGCTGATTGATGAGCGGAATCGAAATCTGCACGTCGGTGAGAGCCGTTTTAATATGCGCGGGCATGTCATCGAGGCCTTCGGCCGAATGGCGATAGGCGGTGTGACTGCGCGGCGCGAGTTTCATGAAAAAATCGGTCAAATCCAGACACACATCGGGATCGGCGTTCTCCTGAATGGTGAGGGACGCCGATGTATGGGTAATAAATACCGTCAGCAGACCGGTGTGAAACCCCTGTTCCTTCACCCAGCCTGAAACTTGCGATGTGATGTTGTGCAGTCCCTGTCCCCGGGTGCTGACTCTGATTTCCGTTGCTGCCTGTCTCATACCTGGTTCCAACCTGAAAAACCCATCTGCAATGATGGGGTGATTTGTCCCTTTTTCCCGATTCGTTCGGTTCATTACTCATAGCCCAGCGGTGAAATGGACACAAGAAAAGATACGGTTCAACGAACCGGCAGAAGGCGCCACGGGAGGGGGATGGTGAAACGGTGGACCGAACCTTATCTCCGGGAGGCGGACCGACCGAGACAGACCACCTGGACACTCGCAGCTTTCCCTTGAATTTTCAGTGCGTTGGCGGCGGCACGAACGGTGGCGGTGGTAGTGACCACATCATCCACCAGAAGAATATGGCGGCCCGCGATGTCATGGCGTCTGTCCGGCACATGAAATGCGGTTTTCATGTTGCGGATGCGTTCCTGTTTGCTCTTGCCCACCTGCGCATCCCCATGCCGGGTTCGCCGCAGAGCGCTGAAGTCGCAGGGGCGCTGCATTTTGCGGGAAAGGAAGCGGGCCAGCAATGCGGATTGATTGAAACCCCGTTGCGTCAGTTTCTTCGGATGCAGGGGCACCGGCATCACAAGGTCCACGGCATTCACCGGGGGCGTTGGCAACAGGCCGGCGAGTTCCCGGGCCATGAAGGGCGCCGGCTGATATTTGTATCTGGCGATGGCCTGTGCCAGGGGACCCCCGTATTCAAATCCCGTGTGAATGGCCTGAAACGGCGGCGGATGAGAGAGGCAGGTACCGCACAGGTGAGTTCGGGTACTGGCGCTGAAGGGTTCGGCGCATCGCGGGCAGTGCGATGGTTCCAGGGGTAAAACGGCGTTGGTGCAGATTTCACAGAAACAGCGGTGAATCCCACTGACATGGGATGGCCTGATCAGCATCTGCCCGCAGGCCAGGCAGCGGGGAACAAAAATAAAATCAAGAAATTCTGTTAGTAATCGGGATGGTTTCATATCGCCATATCGTTCCGCCGGGACGATTGTTGCGAATTTTTTTTACCCTGTCCCGAATAGTCGAAGACGGTTATTGACGGAACAGCCGGCGCGCGGATTCGATGCCGGCCAGCAGCACCGCGGCGGCGTGTTGGATGGTATCGTCCAGCCGGGCATCCCGGGACACGTCGTGGAGCACCCTTTTCTCGAGAAATGGCAACAGAGTCAGTCCGAAATCCGCTGGCAGCAACCGGTTGTGAACCAGGGCCTTCTGAACGATGGGCTGCTTGCGCCACCTGGGATGCGCCGCAATTTCACACAGCACCAGGGGCGCCATGGTGGATTTGGCGGCAATACGAACCACGTCGGTCTCGGTGAGCCGGGGATTGTCCAACAGTTTTCTGGCCACATCGGGATGGGGGTCCATCATGGCTTTTTCCAGGGTGCTGCGCGAAGGCACGGAGGCCAGGGATTTCCGTTCCCCCAGTGTGAGCACCCGATCATTGCTGTATCCGGGAATCTGCGTCGGGTCGTCGACGGATTCCAGTCTTTTGGGGGAGATCAGTAACGCCAGGGTGACTTCGTCGTCCAGATAGGCGGCGGCTTCCCGGGTGTGCTGCAGGTGTTCCTCGGGCCAGAGATTGTTTATCAGTGCGTTGAACGCCGCCTCCGCGGCCAGGATATCCCGGGGTTCCCGGGTGATGCCGGGGTGGATGCATATTTCCCTGAAGACCCGGGACGCATCTGTGGACTCCAATTCACAGATTTGTTTCGAGAACATCACGCAGCGCTGCATTGTTTCTTCCAACCCCTGCAGTTTCTGGTGAATAATCGACAGATGAGCAGATGGAACGGGCACAGCGATATCAGGGAATGGTGGCAGCGATGGCGCTGACTCTGATGTCGAAGCCGGCATCGTAATCTTTGGGCAGATCGGTGAACACCACCTGGAAAATACGGTCGCCGTTGGGACCTATCTGACAATTGATGAGCTTCCCTCTGTCCATGTAATGTTGCGAAATACTGTGGGCCGGCGTTTTCCGAATGATTTTTTTATCCACCACGCGTCCACAGGGCATCCTGGCTTCGCTCCGCAGCTCGCCCTTGCCGTCGTAAAGTCTGCCGCGCAGCAGGATATTGCTCCTTCCGGAAGGATTGTTGTTGATTACCTCTCCGGACACGATGAGATATGTACCGCGGGAAGAGGTAACCACCTGCTTGGTCACCACGGTGGCTTCAATGTTTTTGGCGGGCTCGGGAATTTCTTCCAGGGAACCGGACGAAAATGCGAACGAGATCTGCTCCGGCAACGCCGACAGCGACAGCGACCATCCGCTGCGGCCCGCAACGAACAGAAAAAAAACAATGAGCACAACAATCACTCCAAAGGTGATTTTACCGGCCAACTGGTGGCCATGATTGAGATCGGGAGCCAGCGATACCGCATAGGACCCCAGCTCCATGGGCGCTTCCACTTCCCACCCGGATGCACTGCTGCCAAACATGTTTTCGGCCGGCAGACTGTTTCGGATGGGGATGGCGCCCCCTTGCCGCAGCTCTTCCACAGCGGCCTTTGCCGCAGGACTCTGTGCCTGTTCCAGGGCCTGTTCGGGAAACTGCATCGCAAACTCGCCGTTGCCCGCTGATGGTTGGGCCGGGTAATTCGCGGGTATCGGTGGTGGTGCGGCCTGGGCAGTGCCGGCCATGGGGGGGGGTGGCGCCTTCTTGTAATCCGGGATGGTGGGCACCGGCTGACCGAGTACGGTTTTTTTCATATCAGGGACTGACGCAACAGGGGGGACGGAGGACGGAGGACCACTGGGGGCGTGACCGACAAATGTACCCCCTTCACTCATACTGGGGATGGATGGGGCCGGTGCCTGTGCAGGTGGAACGGATGCTTTGAGAAAAGCAAATTCCGGTGGCAGCCCGCTTCCGGAGGCGGTGAACTCTTCGTACCCCTGTGGCGTCTCTTCACTTCGACGTGTCACGGTAAAGATATTCTTACACTTGGCACACCTCATCTTGCGGGGTTTGTCGCCAAGTGTCGAGTCGGGAATATTGTACCCGGTTGTGCATTCGGGACACTTAATAATCATGAGTGTTTCTCGCCTTTTTTTTTACATGAAAGACAGTGGTTGTTGCCGCAAAAAAACGCAACGAGTCGAATTTATATTACGAGTTGCTCTGTATTGCAAAAGAGATCAATTATCATGGGCAAGTTTTTTATCGGCTCCGGGAAAAGTAATTAAAGTTCGCATTTCAATGCAGCCCGAAGGTCATTTTGAGTGGCTTTGATAAATTCTTCCAGTTTCCGTTGTACCCGGTCGTTGATGCTGTCTTTTTCCCATTTTCCGCCGGTTCTGCGCCGCCCGGCCCGGACGCCGGTGAGTACCTCAATCCCCTCGTCTATGGTGGAAACGGCATAAATGTGGAATTTGCCCAGTCGCACCGCATCGACCACGTCTTTTTTCAGAATGAGATTCTTGATGTTGGGCGCCGGAATCATCACTCCCTGGTCTCCGGTGAGACCGCGGTGGGCGCACATGTCGAATACGCCCTCGATTTTTTCGTTCACTCCGCCGATGGGTTGCACTTCACCCAGCTGGTTGACCGATCCGGTCACGGCAATCCCCTGGTTGATGGAACAGCCGGAGAGGGAGGAGAGCAGCGCATACAGTTCCGCGCTGGAAGCCGAATCGCCATCAATTTCATCGTATGACTGTTCAAAAGTGATGGACGCGGAGAATGCCAGCGATTCCCGAAGTGCAAAGCGACCGCCCACGTAGCCAATCATGATCATCGAGCCCTTGTCGTGGATGGCGCCGGAGAGGTGCACTTCCCGGTCAATGTTGACGACTCCCCGCCGGCCCACATAGGTCCGGGCGGTGATGCGTACGGGGGTGCCGAAGGCATATCCTCCCACGTCGTACACCGCGATGCCGTTAATCTGTCCCACCGCGAACCCTTTGGAGCGGATGAGCACCGTGCCGGAATCGATTTCCCGGGCCACCGCGTCTCTGATGGATCCGTGCCGGTGTTCCTTGGCCACGATGGCCATCTCCACGTCGCGCTTGCGGATGGTGGCTGATTTCCGTTTTTTGGCGAACACATTGGATTCCGCCAGCACATCCAGAATCGCTGCCTGTCTGGTGATAAGCTTTTCCTTCTGGGCGGCGCGTCTGGCAGCAAACTCCATGAGTTTGGCCACTCCGGTCCGGTGCACGGGCAGGTAGCCTTCTTCCCGGCAGACCTGTCCGATGAACCGGGCCAGTTTGAGCACATTGGATTTGGTGCCGGCCATGGTGGGCTCGAAGTCGGCGAGAATCTTGAAGAGTCGGCTGAAGTTTTCGTCCTCCATGCTGAGGATGTAGTAAATTTCGTGTCCGCCCACCAGGATGACTTTGGTGTCCAGCTCCACGGCGCCGGGTTTGAGCGCGCCCGCCAGCTTGGGACGTTCTCCCTGGCCCATGCCTTCGTCAATGATGATTTCCTTGTGGCGCAACGCCCGTTTCAGTGAATTCCACGCATTTTCGTGACTGAGCAGCTCCTGGGCCTGCAACAGCAGGTAGCCACCGTTGGCCTGGTGCAATGCGCCGGGGCGAAGCAGTGTATGATCGGTCACCAGACCGCCGGACGATTCCCGGTATTCAAAGAAGCCGCAGAGGGCCGCTGCCGTGGGAATCCGTTCCACCACCACCGGAGCGCCGGTTTCATTACTTCGATCAATGAACACATTGACGTGATACAGGGTTTCCGGATCGTCGTTGGAAGTGCCCTGGTCCCTTTCCAGGAGCGCCGCGAGGGGAACCCCGTCGGTGTCCTGGGAGTCCTGATCATCCTGCACAAACAGATGGTAATTGTCCACACAGTGGGCCAGCACTTTTTCCAGGTACGCCACCACATCGTCACCCAGCTCCCGATACTGCTCAATGACCTCGCGAATCCGCTCTTCCACGATGGGGGTGATGGCGCGAATTTCGGCCTGTCGAACCCGCTCATCATGGTCAATTTCGAGCTGTCTGCGGGCATAGGCAAAGCTTTCCGCCCGTTCCTGGAATTCTATAATTTTCTTTTCGAGGCGCCGCCGCGTGCGTTCCGGCAGTTCCTCCATTCTGGTTTCGGTGATGGGTTTGCCCCGGTAGAGAGGCAGTACATGGATGGCATTGTCCGTTTCCTGCAGGAGCAATCCCAGGTCCGCCGCCACCCGGGACGCCTTGGACGTCAGTTCATCGGCCCGGGCCTTGGTTTCAGCCACAATCCCGGCGCGGATGTGTCCGGAAGCCCCTTCGAGCAGAATTCGCGGAATCATCTTCTTCAGGGCTTTGACCAGCCGTTCCATATCCCGGGCCAGCTCGTGTCCGGTACCCGCAGGCAGCTGCAGCGCCGTGGGTCTATCCGGTGAATCGAAATTGTACACGTAGCAAATATCTTTGGCCACGGGTTCTCTGGCGGCCTTGGCTTTCACAATGCGTTTGAGGGTGGACGTTTTTCCGGAGCCGGGTTCTCCCACGGCAAAAATATTGTATCCCCGGGTGGGCACTTCCAGTCCCAGCTCCACCGCCTTCATGGCGCGGTTCTGTCCAATCATCCCCTCGTGGGGACCCAGTTCTTCGGTGGTTTCAAAATTCAGGCAGTCGGCCGGGAGCTGATAAACGAGATCCGCGGGTTTCAGGCGATAATTTGTGGTTTTTTTTTGCATAATCAATTCTGTTTCCGATATTCAATCTGCACATACATATATAGTATTCGGCTCTAATATCATAAAAGCTAAGGGGTCGCTACAGAACAAAAAGACACTTTATCCGAACCAGAATCGTTTTCGCCATCCGGTTATCGGAAGGTATCGGCAACGCAGCTGTTGTGGCGGATTCTGAATTTATCCGTTCAGCAGGCTCAGGGCCAATCCAACCCTCAGACCGTTGGCCGATACGGTGAAGGATTCCTTGCTGAGATAGTTCATCATTTCCCAAAGAATCAGAACTCCCGCAGGGAAGACATCGGCGCGCATGGGCTTCATGCCGTATTTTTCAATACGGGTAGCGACATCCAGGGTGGAGGAAATACCCATCCACCGATGGGTATCTTCCAGGGACACCACGCTGCCGTGAACCATTTCACGATTCCATTCCGTCATTCCGTGTACCAATCGGCTCAATGTGGTGGGGGTGCCGCCTACGCAGACGAGATTGCCGTGTACCGGTATGGGCAGGTTTTCTTCAAGGGTGCGTCGAACCATTGTCCGTGCGTGCTGCTGTTCCGCTTCGGATGGGGTTTCGGAGCTGAAATATTCTTCGGTGACCCCCACCACCCCCAGGGGCATGCTGATGGAGCGCCATGTACCGTCCGTTTCACGGCTGGAAATCTCTGTGGATTGCCCGCCAATATCGAGGATGGCCCAGTCGTCCCGTTCCGGAAGCCCGAATACCGCGCCGATGGCGGTCAGGCGGGCCTCTTCGATACCGTCGACAATTTCGATGGGTGTGCCGAGAATTTCTTCAGCGGGTTTCGTGAAGACTTCGGGATTGCAGGCGATTCGCAGTACCGCCGTGGCCACTGCCCGGGACCGACTGCTGTGGTAGTCGAATTTCGAAACAATCTGTTCAATGGCCATGAGCGCCCGCATCACGGCTTCCGGCTTGAGTTTTCCCCCGGGAACCAGTCCTTCCGAAAGGCGCACCGGAAACGATTTGTCCCGGCGCACCTTGATTCTTCCGTGTTTTCCAAGGCGCAGCTGCGTGCAACTCACGGTATTACTACCGATGTCGAGACCGACAGTCTGAAGGTGTGACATTCTTACTCAGTTTCCAGCTTATTTACGGATATCTTTTTCGAGGTCAGAAAGGTCGGGGAGCTCGTTCAGGTTGGGCAGCAGCGTGATTTCGATGCGGCGGTTCGCTGCTTTGCCTTCGGGGGTGTCGTTGGTTTCCGACGGACGATATTCTGCATAGCCGGCCGCGGAGACATTGCGGGGATCCACTCCATTTTCCTGCAGGTACTTCACCACGTTCACGGCCCGGGCCGAAGAGAGTTCCCAGTTGGAGGGGAATTTCTTGGAATTGATGGGCACGTTGTCGGTGTGACCGGCAATCTGAAATTTACGATCGGGAATGGTTGCGAGAATGCCGGCGAGTTCGGTCAGCGCCGCCTTGCCTTCCTCGCTGAGGCTGGCTTTACCGGTTTCAAACAGAATGCTCGAAGCCATCTGAACCACCATCTGGCCGTCCACGATGCGGATTTTCAGTTTGCCGGAATCCACCAGTTCCTGGAACTGCTTGATCACCTTGCGGTACTGGGCCATGCGTTTCTTCTGTGCTTCCTGCTCGGCGCGCAGTTTGGCTTCTCTCTGTCGGGTGGCTTCCAGGTCAGACGCCAGTTCGCTTTTCTGTCCCAGAAGCGCTTCGACGTTCTGCCCCAACTCGGCGAGTTTGGACGCCATTTTTTTGTTTTCGCTGTTCATCTGATCGAGTTTACTCTGCAGCTCGCTGTTGGATTGCTCCGTGGAAGCCAACTGTTCTTTCAGCTTGTTGGCGTTGTTCAGCAGCGCATCGTATTCTTCCTGTGAAGGGCCACAGGCCACGCTCATCAGGCCAACCAGCGACAACAGAACTGCAACTTTGAATGTGGATTTCATCATATACTCCTTGAAAATTGTTTTATTGTTTGTGAAGGGAATTTACGCCGGACTTTAAGAATGATCAACTGAGAATCGTTCAGGAAGGTGAATCAGCCACCCTTTTTCAGTTCGGTGAGAACCAGTTTGGCCGTAGCTTTGAGGGTATCAAAAACGCCATTGCCCTTTGTGGCGACCGCTTCAAAATCCGGCACGTTGGTGGTATTCAGCACTGAACGCAACTCATTGATGTCTGTCACGTTGGGAAGATCCCGCTTGTTGTACTGAATCACATAGGGCAATTTATCGAGGTCATACCCCTGCTCAGAAAGATTATCCCTGAGATTTTCAACGGACTCGATGTTGGCCTCCATTCGCTCCATCTGGGAATCCGCCACAAAAACCACCCCGTCCACGCCTTTGAGAATTAATTTTCGGGAGGCGTCGTAAAATACCTGGCCCGGAACAGTGTAGAGATGGAATCGGGTTTTAAACCCGCGAATCTCGCCCAGAGAAAGGGGCAGGAAATCAAAAAACAGCGTACGTTCCGTCTCTGTGGCCAGAGAAATCATTTTGCCTTTGGCATCTGGATTTGTGCGGTTGTAGACGTATTGGAGATTGGTCGTTTTGCCGCATAATCCCGGTCCGTAATATACGATTTTGCAGTTAATTTCGCGCGACGAATAATTGATAAACGACATTCGAATGTACCTCTAATCGTTGAACAGATTGTCAATATCGTCATCAGTGATTTCTTCAAGAGGTGACGATGCGTTGGGGTCATTGGCTTTTTCAATCAATTTTTCAAATACCTGGTTTAACGCCTGATTGGCTTTGCGAACACGCAGTCGCACCAGTCCCAACGAGGAACGCTCATCGAATATGACCACCAGAATAACGCGCTGCCCAACAATCTGAATGTGAACATTCTGATGTTCACCCTCATGAAATTGAGTCGCAAATTCGTTTTCCTTGAGTACCTTGGCCATGCCACCCGTCGCGGCGATGTTTCCCGCGGTAAGAGAAGCGAGCGAAGTTGTATCCAGATTTTCGTACTCCCCTGCGGTGGCAATCAATTGTCCATTTTTATCCACAATAAAAACCACAATTGCATTTGCATCTCGCACGAGTTTTTCACAGACGTCCTGAATCTGATTAAACTCCTCTTCATACATCACGATTTGAGGTCGAACCATTTAACTTCTCCTGAAAAGGATGCGGCATGAAACACCAACCGTTGCGCATCATCTTGTTTTCGTCAGTGCAATCTCTTATCAAACCTGTTTCCCGGGTTCAAGTGACTATATAACATAATATGCAATAATCATTCGTCAATTCCAATTTATGACCATAATTTCTCAAGATCCGTTCTCGCGGTAATCCTCAGATAATTCGCAAGTGGATGCCTTGCCCGGGACGGATCCTTGTGATAGATGGACGCCCGGACATCATGGCATCACCGGTTTGTTTCCAGGTTGTTGGTTGAATGAGATGAATACACAAAAGAACGTTGGCATGGACGCAATCGATTTTGTCGGTGCTCTGGAAGCAGCCACGGCAGCGGTCCAGACCGGCGCATTTCGAAATCCAATGACACCGGCGACCATTGTGGTGGCCATGAATCGCATTTTGACCAGCCCAAGGCCGGATCGCGGTCTGGATGTGCTGGAGCGCACGGGCATTCTGGCCCGGGAATTGCCGGAAGTATCGGCTATGGTAGGGTTCGGGGACAGTGTGAAACACAAGGATGTCTGGGCACATACCAGACAGGTGATCCGCCAGACCCCCAATCGGCTGGTGGTGAGGTGGGGGGCGCTGCTCCACGATATTGGCAAGGTGCCCACCCGGAAATTCACCCCGGACGGTCAGGTAACGTTTCTCGGCCATCCGGAAATCGGCGCACGGATGTTTGAGAAAATCGCCCGGCGACTGCCATTTCCCGACGACGTTCGGGGGGAAATCCGCTTTCTCATCGCCGCCCATCTGCGCGCGTCGGCCTATCACGAAGACTGGACCGATTCTGCGGTGCGGCGCTTTGCCCGGGATGCCGGGCCGTACCTTCCGGATTTGCTGGATCTGTGTCGGGCCGACATTACCAGTAAATATGAGGAGAAGGTGCGACGGGGACTGCGGCAGATAAATATGCTGGCCGAAAGAGTGGCGGTAATCCTGAAAGAAGACGCCCGGCCCAAAGCGTTGCCCAGGGGCCTCGGGGACGCATTGATTCAGGCATTTGACATTGTGCCCGGCAAGGCGCTGGGAGACCTGATGAAAATGCTGACCGCGCTGGTCAACGACGGTGCGCTACCCCCCGGCGCGGCCTACGAAGTGTATGTGGATTACCTCCGGAACCACCCCCATCTTCTACCGGTGAACTGATCCCGGAATTGACCCGGCAAAAGCCGTTATTTCGCTTGTAATTTAAATACAGTTTGCCTACGCTGCCCTCGTTTTTTGAACATCCCCAACATGCGCGTTCCGGAAATGGAGCGTTTTACGGAAAAGGAATACACCATGGCAAAATTATTTGTGGAAGATTTGGATTTAAAGGGCAAAAAGGTCATCTCCCGCGTGGATTTCAATGTTCCGATCAAGGACGGCAAAGTGGACAATGACAAGCGCATCCGCGCATCACTGCCCACCATTCAATATATTCTCGATCAGGGCGCCAGCCTGATTCTCATGAGCCACCTCGGTCGTCCCGACGGGCTGGTGAAGCCGGAGTTCAGCCTGAAGCCCGCTGCGGATCGTCTGGGCGAGCTGCTGGGCAAGCCAGTGAAGTTCGTTGGCGATTGCGTGGGCGCCGAAGTGGAAGCCGCTGCTGCAGCACTTCAGCCCGGCGAAGTGCTGGTGCTGGAAAATCTCCGTTTTCACATTGAGGAAACCGGAAAAGGCGTGGATGCCGACGGCAACAAGATGAAAGCAGACGATGGCAAAGTGGCCGAGTTCCGCGCCGCCCTGACCAAACTGGCCGAAGTGTACGTGAATGACGCCTTCGGCACTGCCCACCGGGCTCACAGCTCCATGGTGGGTGTGGATTTGCCCCGCGCCTGCGGCTATCTGCTGAAAAAGGAAATTGATTTTCTGGGGGACACCCTGGAGGCCCCTGAAAAACCGTTTGTGGCGGTTATCGGTGGTGCAAAGATTTCCGGCAAAATCGACGTGATTGAAGCGTTGCTTCCCAAAGTGGACAAACTCATTATCGGTGGCGCCATGGCCAACACGTTTTTCAAGGCGCAGGGCAAGGAAGTGGGCAAGTCACTGGTGGAAGACGAACGAATCGAGATGGCCAAAGATCTGCTGTCCAAAGGCGGCGATAAAATTCAGCTGCCGGTGGATTGCGGCGTGGTGGATGAAATGGATTTCGGGGCCCGTACCTGCAGCGAGGTGACCTATGTGGATGCGGACGCCGTTCCGGCCGGAAAAATGATTATCGATGCCGGTCCCAAATCCGTTGATGCATTTTCAGCCATCGTAAAGGGAGCCAGAACGGTGGTATGGAATGGCCCCATGGGCGTATTTGAAATCGCTGAGAGCGCCAAAGGCACATTCGGTGTGGCCACGGCATTGGCGGATGCCACCGGAAAAGGTGCGGTAACCATCATCGGCGGTGGCGATTCGGTGAGCGCTATCGAAAAAGCCGGCCTTTCTGAACAGGTATCTCACGTGTCCACCGGTGGTGGCGCGTCTCTTGAGTATCTCGAAGGAAAAGCCCTTCCCGGCGTGGTCGCTCTGTCTGACAGATAAGTCCGGTTTTGCACGCACTCCATACGCGCTTTTCTTTTTTTACGAATTCGCTATGCTCACCTTTTTTCAACTGCGGTCCCGTCGATGGGGTTTGACGATGAACCAGAGGGTAAAATGATGGATATGAGAAAAATATTACCGCCAGTCGCTGTGTTGTTCGGGTTGATTGTCGCGTTCGGTTCCGGGTTGACCGGATGTGGCAGCGGTTCCTGCGAGGAGGAGGAGTTCAAGTCATTGCTCCTCCCGGCAGCGGCGGAGGACGATACCGAGGAGGCACTGACAGAATCCCCGGTTCCTTTTACGACCATTGACAGCGGAATCACCTGTCTCAGTGCACTCGCGTTTGTAAAAATAGCAAAACAGTGGACCCCGGAAGCGGTGGAGTCCGATTACGCGGTGACCGAAAGTGGCTATCCCGTTGATTCCCACGGCGATTATTTTGCCGGTGCCCTGGTGATTCGGAATCTGGATGCCTACAATGGCTTGATTGCCATGGGATGCCTTGCGCAACCGGCGGTCCCGTTGACCATCGACTGGACCACTCAGACAATGGTGGTTGTCAGTCTCAAAAGTCGCAACGGATGTCCGGTGTCGGCATCGGCGGAGATTCAGAATCAGACCGATGGTGTGGCCCGATTGACGGCGTTTGCGGAGTACATCCCCCAGGGCAGCTGCATGTTTGAATATGGTCAGACATTCATCATCGATCAATTGGGCGCCAAAGCCCGCTTTTCGGTGAATACCACCTGCGGCGACTGACCTTTCTGCGCCATTTTGCAGACTGTCAGGATTGCAGATATTCGGTGATGGCGTCCGCAATGGTGCGCCAGGTGTGAACGCGTTTTTCATCATCACATTCGAGCATGGTGATGCGGAAGCCGAGGGTGGTGCAGCAGAAGCCGGTCAGGGGCACCACACAGACCCCCCGGGCAGCCAGCAGATAATATACAAATCGTTTGTCGAGCTCCAGTCCGTTGAGTCTGCCTTCGATGAACGCCTGAATTTTTGAGTCCCGCACGTTCAGGGTCTGTTTGTCGTTGAGAACGCCATCCTCGAAAACCACTGCCATATAAAATGCGCCCCGGGGACGAATGACGCGGATGCCTTTCACTTTGCTGAAAATATCGCAGGCTTCATTGGTCCGGGTTTCAAACAGTTTGCGTCGATATTCCAGGTGAGCGGGATATCGGGCATCTCCCATGATGCGGGGAATGGCCTGCTGGGGGAGACTGGTGGAACACACTTCGAGCATCTTCGCGTGGATGATACTGTCGATATATTCGCGAAAACTGTGGTCGGTATGCTGGTTGTACACTTCAAACCAGCCACAGCGACCGCCAGGCCAGGGAAATTCCTTGGAAATCCCCTTGAGGGCGATGCCGGGCACCTCTTCGATGACATCACTCAGCATGGTGGGGGACGCGCCGTTGTACGTGATTTCCTGATAGATTTCGTCGGCAATGACCATCACACCGTACCTTCTGGCAATATCCACCATGGCGGCCATTGTTTGCCGGTCGTACACGGCGCCGGTGGGATTGCCGGGGTTGATGACCAGGATGCCGGCGATGGTATCGTTATATCGGATTTTATTTTCAATCTCCGCCAGATTGGGCTTCCAGTCATCACTGGCCATCAGCGTGTAGGTTTCATGTTCGTATCCCGAGTGGGCACTCTCGGCGGAGGAGTGGGTGGGATATGCCGGTGATGGCCCAATGATTCGGGCCTCCCGTTTCATGGACCCGAACATGCGGGCCACTGCGTCCCCCAGACCATTGAAGAAGATAATGTCTTCGGGCCGGATGCGAACGCCGCCCCGGGCGTTGGTGCGGTCGCACAGAAACTTCCGGGTATCGGGATGACCCTGGGTGGCGGTATATCCCCATGTATCATCGTCGCGAACCAGATCAACGACAATTTCCTTCATCCAGTCGGGCAGCACTTCGCCTTTGTGAATCGGATCACCAATGTTTTCCCAGATAATGTTGAGCCCCATGTCCTTCAGCTCGTTCCCCAGGGCAACGATTTCCCGGATTTCGTATTTGAATTTTCCGGCGGTGGGGCCGACGATGCTGTGTCTGATACTTTTTCCCATAAATCACTCTGCGGCGGCCGGGTAGCGGGCACGCCGTCCTGTAAGGGGCAAACCTATTGGATTTTTCCTGTTTTGCAAGGAATTAACGGGAAATCCGCCGGAAGCACGTTTCGCAGATGTGGGAAAAATTGACCGATTTTTTGCAATATCTCCCCAAACAGTGATTATTCTCAATCGATAACTGAATGGAAAAGCGTTTGTGTCCAGGAGAATAAAAAGTGTCCAGAAAATCCAACCGGTACGTCCTGCTGATTGACTGTCCCGACGAAAAGGGACTGGTGGCCAAAATATCCGGCGCCCTGTTTGAACGCGCGGTCAACATCTTTTCAAACCGCGAACATGTCTGTCCGGAAACCAGACATTTCTATATGCGAACTGAATTTTCGGGAGATGCGGAACACCAGGAACTGCTCGACGCATTGCTGCACATGTTACCGGAGAGCGCCAACGTTCGACTGGCCGAAAAGTGCAAGAAGCGTCTGGTGGTGCTGGCTACCAAGGAACCCCATTGCCTCGGAGACCTGCTCATTCGCAGCGCCTTCGACGATATCAATGCCAGCATTGAGGCGGTGATTGCCAACCGGGTGACCCTGGGGCCTCTGGTGGAAAAATTCAAAATTCCCTTTCATCTGGTATCCAGTGAAAACCGGGATCGCACGGCCCATGCAATGGAGATGCTGAACATCATTAAAACCTATAATCCGGACTATCTGGTGCTGGCCAAATACATGCGGGTGCTGCCTCCGGAATTTGTCGCCGAATTCAAAAACCGGATTGTAAATATTCACCACTCCTTTCTGCCGGCGTTCATCGGCGCCAATCCGTACCGGCAGGCCTATGAGCGCGGGGTGAAAATCATAGGCGCCACGGCTCATTTTGTGACGGACAATCTCGACGAAGGACCCATCATCGGTCAGGACGTGGTCCCTGTGAATCACCGGTTCACCTCCACCATGATGTCCCGGGCCGGGAAGGATGTGGAAAAGACAGTGCTCTCCAAAGCCCTTGACCTGGTGGTGAACGACCGGGTTTTTGTGAATGGAAATAAAACGATTGTATTCGATTGACACCGGACCGTGGCATTGGCGTTGAATCAGCCGGACGGAATCCGGTCCAATCTCAAAGAAACGACAACCGGGCTTGAACCCCTCACAAGGTATGGTAAGGAAACATCATGAAAAAAATTATCAGTATTTTATTCGCACTCGGGTTTGCAGCCACCGTACTGGGCTGCGCTATGGCAAAACAATCCGGCCAGACACACAACGCCATCGAAAACGAAGTGTGTGACGTTCACAAAGTTATCGTATCGAAGGCCAATGGCGTCAAAACGGTTACCGTTGTGGTGGCGGAGGACGTGACCGACGAGCAGAAAGCGCAAATCGATGAGCTGGCCAAAAAATACGTCCCGGATGCCAACGAGGTGGAAATCAAACGGTACATGGGAAAGAAGGACGCCCAGGGAAACATTGTGGAACGGGCGCAATGAGTTGAAGGAAAAGTGTTGAGCCTCCCTTGCGAAAATCGTCTGTCATTGCCCAATTTCAATCCCTGCTACTGAAATGGTACCGGATCAACCGTCGGGAAATGCCCTGGCGGGACACGTCCGATCCCTATGCCATCTGGGTATCTGAAGTCATGCTCCAGCAGACCCGGGTGGACACCGTTGTCCCGTACTTCAAACGTTTCATGGATGCATTTCCCACGCCCCATACTTTGGCGGCGGCGTCTGAAGATGCTGTGCTCAAACTGTGGGAAGGTCTGGGATATTACGCCAGAGCCAGAAATCTCCAGACGGCGGCGAGGCAGGTCGTGTCGGCGTTCAACGGCAGAGTGCCGGCCGATGCGGCGGCGTTTCAACAACTCAAAGGGGTGGGTCCCTATATCGCGGCGGCGGTGCAGAGCATCGCATTTCACCGGCCAATGGCTGCAGTGGATGGCAATGTGAAGCGAGTACTTTCCCGGGTGACGCGCACCAGTGCGCCGGTGAATGGGGCAGACAGTCATCGGGGGTACCAGCCCATTGCCGATCAGTTTCTGAATCACACCCATCCGGGGGACCACAATCAGGCAATGATGGAACTGGGGGCCAGGGTGTGCGTGCCGAAGCATCCGGTGTGCGACCAGTGTCCGGTGGCATCCCTCTGTGAGTCATATCAACGCGACGAGGTAACCCGGTATCCGGTGGTGGAAAAAAGAAAACCGGTGCCCACCCGTCATATTGCAGTGGGGGTCATTGCCCGGGGGAAAAAATTGCTCATCTGCAAACGCAGCTCCGATGGACTTCTGGGGGGGCTGTGGGAATTTCCCGGCGGTGGTGTGGAACCCGGCGAAACCGGGAAAGCGGCATGTGTGCGCGAGTGCCTGGAAGAAGTGAATCTCCACGTGACCGTTGAAAAAAAACTCACCACGGTCCGTCATGCCTATACCCACTTTAAAATTGTAATGGACGTCTACATCTGCAGCGTCGCATCCGGTCGGGTAAAACTGAACGGTCCGGTGGATTTCAGATGGGTGACCCTCGACGAGCTGGCTGAATTCGCATTTCCCAAAGCCAACAACAAGTTCATCCCCATGCTGCGGGAGATACCGCTGACGGGATAATGGTGCTCACCGATTTATTTCATGATTTCAGCAATGTTCTTTCTGACTTCGTCGGGGGAATGGGTGGGGGCTTTGCAGGTGTGTTGGGTGCACACATAGGCGGTGGGCTGATTGTTCAGCACCACCTGATCCCGGGTGTAGGGGGCCAGCTGCGCCAGCTGGCGTGAATTCAGTTGATTTTTCAGAAGCACGACGCGGTTGGGATTGTACGCCGATTGCGCAGCGGCGAGCAATGCGCGGGTCTGTTCGGATTGCGACTCTCCGGCGATGACAATTTCCATGGAGGGGCCGATGGCCGAATAGAGGCCCAGCATAAACTGAGTGTGGGCTTCCGGCGTGCGATTGACGGCACTTGAAAATGCGCTGGCCAGCTGATTGGCCTGATGCATTAAA
This sequence comes from Polyangia bacterium, assembly GCA_050287845.1. Classification (GTDB taxonomy): domain Bacteria; phylum Myxococcota_A; class Polyangia; order JAAYKL01; family JAAYKL01; genus JAFGXQ01. The sequence continues at coordinate 4,996 of JBNKCR010000006.1, read as the reverse complement.
TCCGGGTTGCCGGTCAGATGTGAGAGACGTGTCAGGTTGTGGAGCATCACCGAGTTGCCGGAGGGCAGGGCGCCGTCGTAGAATTCCCGGGGTCTGACAATCAGGTCAGTTGCGTCACTTGCCGCAAGACAGTAACTGCCATCATCCATAATGAACTGTTTGCGGGCTACTGCGGCAAGGGTAATGGCCTTTTCCAGATAGTCCGGTTCAAATGTGGTTTCGTACAGTTCAATGAGTCCGAAGATCAGGAAGGCATAGTCGTCGAGTTGTCCCGAGATGGCTGCGTCCCCGTTTCGGAAACGATGCAGCAGGGTGTGGTCGTCACCCATCATTTTGCCACCGATAAAATCCGCAGCCCGGATTGCCATGGTGGTGTAGGTGGGGTTCTGCAGCACACGTCCCGCCCGGGCGAGCGCGGCGATTGCCAATCCGTTCCAGTCGGTCAGCATTTTATCGTCCAGCAATGGCGGGATGCGTTTATCCCGATGGGCCAGGAGTTTGCGTCTGGCGTCGGAAATGACTTTATCCGCGGTGTGTTCCGCGACCCATTTTTTCAGCCCGTCCAGTGTCATGTGGGGAATGTTGGTGCCGGGAGGGGTCTGGTGGGCGTCGAAATTGCCGTGCTTTTTAATCTGAAACAAATCGTTGAACGCCGTGGATTGTGTCTGGTCAAGGAGGGAATTGATTTCGTCCCGGGTCCACACGTAATACTTGCCTTCCACGGCTTCAGAATCCGCATCTTCCGCTGAAAAGAATCCGCCCTCGGGAGAAATGAGTCGCGCATTCAGATAAGAAGCAATTTCATCCACCACCCGGGCATACAGGGGATTTCCGGTGACCTGGGTTGCATCGGTGTAGGCCAGCATCAGCAGCGCCTGGTCGTACAGCATCTTTTCAAAATGAGGCACCAGCCATTCATTGTCGGTGGCGTAGCGATGAAACCCGTATCCCAGGTGATCGAAAATGCCCCCGGCCCGCATGTGTTTCAGCGTGGTTTCCACCATCTGCAGCGCCCTTGTTTCTCCGGTGCGATGATAGTAGGCCAACAGAAACAGCAGATTGTGGGGGGTGGGAAATTTTGTGCCTCTCGAAAATCCGCCGTGCACCGGGTCGAACGCCTTGGCCAGCCGGGCAAATGCGTTGTCCATCACCGTGGCATCCGGCGCCGCTCCGGTTTCAGGTGCATTCAGTTTCCGGAGCGCTTCGGTGATCTGACCGGAGGATTCCACCAGACGGCGCCGCTCTGTTCTCCATTTATCTGCCACCAGCTGCAGCAAATCCATCAGTCCGGTGCTGCCGAACCTCGATTCTCTGGGAATGTAGGTGGCCGCGAAGAACGGCTTTTTGTCGGGAGTCATAATGATGGTCAGGGGCCATCCGCCACGGCCGGTCATCAGTTGCGCCACGGACATGTAAATATGATCAATATCCGGACGTTCTTCCCGGTCCACCTTGATGGAAATAAAATGGCGGTTGAGCAGTCCGGCGACTTCTTCATCTTCAAAAGACTCGTGGGCCATCACGTGGCACCAGTGACAGGTAGCGTACCCGATAGAGAGGAAAATGGGCTTGTTTTCGGATTCGGCCATCTCAAATGCCATGTCGGACCATGGAAACCAGTGTACCGGATTGTCTTTGTGCTGCAGCAGGTACGGACTTTTTTCGTTGGATAGTCTGTTCATTTCTGTACCCCAGGTCTGTGGTTTCTTTCCAAGGCTGTCATCGGAGACGGCGCTCGAAACGGTGTCTTTTTTTTCATCGGTGGATTTTCTCGGATGGCATGCCAATATCATCGCCGAAAGCGTTGCGACCCAAAGATACGTCCAAAATTTTCTCTGGCGCTTCTCCACAGTGAAAAACTGGTCACTGGTTTTGTTTTGTCAAACTGGTACCGGATAGTTTATATGGTTGACGTTTTTGCATCGGTGACAAATGAATCATTCTGGACTGAAGTTGGGATTGAGAGAAGCGTTTCCGGCAAAATGCGGGTATGAATACAGTTTACGAGAAACGACCGATGTGAACTTTCATGTTCAGTTCGCCTGTTGCCGATATTTTTTCGGTCTTTTAATAATGGAGCAATGCATCCGGAGAGGAGATTGAAATGTCTGAAAATCAGAATGCCATCAACACGGCCATTCATGCCATTGGCGCGGGGGACTCGGACAAGGACTGGAGAGTGGCGCCCACGGAACATGCCCGCATATTCGAACGGGTGGCGCCGTCTCTGGCGGAGGACTTGCGCGGCGCGCGCCTGACCGGTCTGGCGGAATCCTTCGAGGAAACCGATCAGGTGGCCATCAGAGCGCAGAACCTGTTCAAGTCAACGGTGGGCAAGGCCAACAGAGCCGTGTTTGCCACTGCCATGTTCGGTGCGCTGCTGATGGTTTCCGGTGGGCTTCATTCGCTGATTGGCGATATGGGAGTGTGGGTGGTGCGGGGCATGGGCCTTGCGGGCTTCATTGCCTCGGGCCTTGGCGCCATGTGGCTGAGACAGGTGCAGAATGGTCGCCTGCTCAATCGATGGCTGGAAACCCGCGCGAAAGCGGAAGCCAGGCGGTTGAAATATTTCAAGACAGTGCTGGAACACGCGACGGACACCGTGCAGGACCGGCTGTATGCGTTTGAGTACACCCGGCGGTTTCTGCTCGATAATCAGCTCCACTATTTCAGAGCGCGCCGGGCGCAGCACGAAAATGCGGACAGGAATGCCGTCAACAAATCCAGTCTGTCACTGTTCCTGTCATCCACCTTCACTGCCATCGCCGGTTTTCTGGCCATGTGGAAACCGGAACTGGCCCTTCTTGCCGGTCTGGGCGCCCTCGCCACCGCGTACGGTGCCATGAAAAAGTCCCAGTCCGAGATGAACCTGGACAGCAGGAATGCCATTCGCTATGCCACCGCCAGAGAAAGACTCTTTGAACGGAAACTGGAACTGGACGATTATCGCAACCGAATCGCCGAAGGTGACTTTGCCGCCATCGCAGAATTTTTCGAACCCATTTTTGTTTCCCTGGAAGCCGACCATCAGACCTTCCTGAGCCAACCGGAACGCAGAGAACTGGCCATTGGCAATATGGAGAAACGACTCGATGCAGCATCCGAAGTCCTCCAGAATCAGACCGCATCGAACTGAGGCTCTGAAATCCAAACCTCGCCCGCCAGATGTATTCCTTCGGGAAATTTGGTATTGATTGTTTTTTTTTCATCAAAACTAAAAAATGTCGGCGTTTGTGTCACAGTCTATTGCCGGAATGCATCCAACCATGTGTTCCCGATGAACGGTGTGACCTTACGTGGCAGCATGCAGTTGAAGGAGATGAAATTGAATACGGACAGAACAGACGAACAGTTGATTGACAGCGCTCTTCAAGGAGACCGAAGCGCCCTGGAGCAGTTGATACTGCGACACGAAAAATTTGTGTACAACCTGGCGGTGCGGATGCTCTGGAACAGGGACGATGCGGCGGACGCGGCTCAGGAAATTTTTCTGCGCATGGTGACCCATCTGTCATCCTTCAAACGAGAGAGTAAGTTTAAAACCTGGCTGTACCGCGTGGCCTGCAATCATCTGCTGCAATGGAATCGACAGAGCCGGGCAGAGCAGGGAATTCAGAGTTTTGCGTGTTATGCCAGTTGCCTCGCCGCCATACCGGACACCAGCGAAACCGGTCCGGAGAAGCGCGCCCTGGTCAATGAAGCTGGTATTGGCTGCATGCTGGGAATGCTGCTGTGTCTATCGAGAGAACAGCGCATTGTGTTTGTTCTGGGCGAAATATTTGAATTGCCAGATACGGTGTGTGCGGCAGTACTCGATATTACAAATGACAATTTTCGCCAGAAGCTCCGCCGCAGTCGAACGCAACTGTATCAGTTCATGCAGCGCAATTGCGGACTGGTGAATCCGCAGAATACGTGTCGGTGTAACCGTAAGCTGAAAAGTTTTATTGACGCGGGCATTGTGGACGAGAGGCGCCTGCAGTTTGCGGATGCGGCATTCAGCAGTGCCCACGCCATTGCCACCCTGCATCACAGTGAGTTTACGGCACTGATCTCCAACGGGTTGGGTGGTCTGTATAGGCAACATCCGGCATGGCAGGGGCCCAGTATGGTAAATGCGTTGAGACAACTGATTTCTGACAAGCGGTTTTCAGAAATACTGATGCTGAACGAACCGGCGGAAGCCACGCAGGTCCGTCGGGTGCAATAATATTTGCGGAAAGGAAACCATACATGAAAAATTGGACACCCAACAACGAAGAGGAAGAGGTACTCGCGGTGGTGCGGGAAATGAATCAGCTCTGGACGACCGGCAATACACCGGAGAAACTGGATCGATACTTTCACCGCGATATGATTGCGGCCTGCGCCGGTGAAACTGAGTTCCGGGTGGGGCAAAAGACCTGCATCGCCGGATGGACCTCGTTCTGCAACAATGTTTCTGATTTGTCCTTCACAGAGCTCCAACCGCGGGTGAAGGTGTTTCCCGAAAACAAAACCGCAGTGGTGGCGTATCATTATGAATGCCAGTTCACGCAGCAGGGACAGAAACGGATCCTCAAAGGGCGCGACCTTTTCACGCTCATTAAAGTATCCGACCGCTGGCAGGTGATTTCCGACCATTTCTCCTGAGATTTGAAGCATTTCTCCCTTTTAGGCCTACACGCCAACTTTTCCGAAAGCAAAACCGTCTTGAAAACCGTGATGGGGACACCGTGATGGGGACGGACCAACCGTATCGCGTATAAAACCGTGATAACCGTGGGGACACCGTGATGGGGACGGACCAACCGACCGTGATGGGGACGGACCAACCGTATCGCGTATAAAAGCGTATTGGGGACGGAGCGAAAGCTGATCCCGACGAAGAAACCCCCGTTTTTCGATTCAAATAAAATTCTCGATTTTTCTGACATCCGCATGGCAGTGGACCATTAGCATCAGCGTGCGTAAATAATGCTCCTGTATTTGTAAAGCGATTAGTATACAGGAAGCG
>JBNKCR010000005.1:0-13306 GCA_050287845.1 Polyangia bacterium | reverse complement strand
CATCTGCTGCAGCAGCGGCGCGACCTGTTCATTGTCCTTTATGTCATCCGGATAACTCGCCGCACCGCCGTCCATCAGCGGACGCCGCATGCCACAGGCGTTTTTCTGTTTGTCCAGAGGCCGTATGGTTGCCAGCTCGGCGGCGGTGCGACCATCGACGATTGTGGCGAATGACAAATCCCAGCTGCGATACCGGATGGTGAGATTGTCCAGCGTGCGCAGATGATTTGGAATTTCAAACCGCACACCGTCAAGGGTAATGGTGCCGTCGCTTCTGCGCTGCCTGCGACTCCGCCGTGCGCTGAAGGCCAGCTGCAGGGTTTTCGGGTCCACCGATGGACGCATCACTGAAGGTCCCGCCATAAACCGTTCCACCGGCGTGCAGCCGATTTCCCCGTGATAATCATTGTTGTATCCCTGCTCCACCCATGCCTGAGTGTAGAGGTTCAATTCCTGCAGTGTCAGGTCCGGCTTGTTCTCCAGCATGCTCATCATGCGGCCTTCAAGGGTACGCCAGAATTTCTCCTGCTTGCCGTTCTGATACGGACTGTACGGCAACGTCGGCCAGTGCTCAATGCTCAGGTCGCGCAGTCCATTGGTGAATTCCGCGCTCATCATGGCGCTGCCCCGGTCGCTCATCAGCCTCCGGATCAGCCCGCGTTTCATCAGTGCCTGACTGAATCCGTGCACCAGATTGTCGGTGTTTTCCACTTCATACCACTGCGCGTGAAAGCACAGGCGGCTGAAATCATCCAGCGCGGCGAAACATACCGGCACAAACCATTCTCCGTTTCTGCTCACCACACTGCGACTGCAATGATGAAAATCCAGATGACCGGTTTCTCCCGCGTGAGACGCCTCATAGCTGCGCACCTCAGACCCTTCACGTCTTTCAAACGCCTGTATCTGACCGGGCGTCGCGCTTTTCGGACGTCGCTTTTTCGTCCACCCCAGCGATTTCATTCTTCGGCGTAAAGTGGCATACGACGGCATCCGTCCGTATTTCTGCGCGTCCCGCGTTGCCACAGCCTCAAGATTCCTGTGATGCTGGTCATAGCTCCAGCCCGGATGCAGCTGATAATGCCGCTCCAGAACCGACATCAGCGCCGTTGAAATCGACCGGTTGTCACCGCTGTCCTTTCGCGGAAGCGTGGTCAATGCTTCAATGGGATTGCTGCTTCGCCGCGCCCGGTAATACCATTCCTCTATCGTTGAATAGCCAAACCGTATGGGGACTCCGGTTTCCGGATGCAGCCACGTCTGCTGCGAAAGCGCCGCAATCCGATGCCGCGTTTCTCCTCTGGCCGGAGGACTGCAAAGCAGACCTCCCACCACCGAAAAGCGCAGCTGTGCCCATCGATGACACGCCATCATCTCCGTTTCCGTGCTCATAAAACCTCCCTGGACAAAATGTCTGTTTCAAAAAGCCGACCGCCGACTTTTTGGGACTTTTCAGGGTCCAGGAGGGTCATATCCGCTTTCCCTGTTTTTTTCGGCTCCCCTTCTTTTGCGGGGATTTCGAATCCCTGGAGAAAGGTGCTCATTTTCCGCCACAAACTGCAGCAGCCGCACCACCCCGCTCTCCGACTCATTCTGTGTGAAAAAATACGAAACCAGCTCCGCCACTTCGGTGCCAAAGCGAAGTCCATTGCCAAATCTGCCGCGCAAAAGACGGTATCGGCCCGACTCGAATTCCCGGTGATATTCCGCCTGCCATCGACGTATTGTTTTGAAATCCGCGCCTGTCTCCTCACTGAGCTGCCCCATGGTCATGCCGCGAGGCCGCTGCTGGCGCATCGCAATCGTCATCAGAATCACCACCCGATAATGTACCCGCCGTCCATCAAACAGCACCGACCTCGGCAGCATCCGTTTCCGGCAACCCTCCTCCCGGCAGCACAGACTGAACCGTATCGACAATTCCTCCGGCAAATCAGGTGGACCGCCCCGCGGCTTCCGGGAGTAATACGCCGCATCAAGCGCACCACCGCACTTCGGGCAACCGGTTTCCCTGGCCTCCTGTGAAAATTTCCTGTCGACATCCTGTAGCTTCTGATAAACATGGACTCGACCGATGATTCCGTAAGGGATGAATGCAACATCGGTCTACCGGGCTGGTCTCTTTTTTTCAACCAATCAAGGGACCAGCCCTCTTTTCCATCTCCCTTTTTGAAAAAAAACAGCCAGTTTCCCCTGGATTATTGTGACCGTGCACATACGTATTCGAAAGACAAATCAAATAGCGCATCGCTCCATAGTGTTCAACATAGGCCAGCAACCGACCGGAATCAGGGTCTCCCCAAACAGACACGCAATGAAACACATCGCGATCTTCTCTGTCCACAACCAAATCCTGTGCGTACCAAAGTCCAATGCAGTCAATATCTGTACCCTTGACGAATGAGAGGGCTATATCACATTTGTTGACTGATAACCCACAGAGGTCAGCATATGCGAGGGCTGTTTTTACATGTGACTTGTTCGCATGCTCTCCTCCAATGGAAAGCCCTTGCTCAATTTCGCCAGACACCATTTCGGGATTATTGGTGGGTTCAAGCGTTTCCACTTTCGCCCCCATTTTTTCGTATTTCTTCTTGAGGTTCGTCGCAATTTTTTCAGCTCTTTCGACGTTATCTGCGTGGACTGAAAAAGTTCCCTCTGCCAAGTCTTCTGGCGCATGGATTCTTGGCTGTGCCAGTTTTGGTGAGTTGCCCATCTGGATGTATTTTAAACTTTTCACCAGTTGTAAGTTCTACCTGCACTGGTGGAGGTGAGCCCTTTTGACGTTTTATTCCAAGACGGACGGAAACATATGCAAGCTGCTCAACGGCTTTTTCATCCCAATCTTTTCCTGTACGATTATTACAGGACTGACAAACAAACTTCTGGGTGGTGAGTCTCCCGCCCAAGGCTTGGGGAATGATATGTTCGGGCGATTGGTTTGAATTATTTAACGGAGCATTACACAATGCGCAATGAAGAGTCATTTGATAAAATTTTCACACTAAAACAAATTGTTTACGCAATCTGAATCTATTCATCCTGCTTTAGTTCGGGTTCGTAGACCATTTTTTCGAATTCGCCCTCGGGTGGAAGCTGAGACGGTGGACGCCAGACAGGAAGCAAAACACCAGGCAATCCGAGCCGCGTTAAAGAAGAAGCGACCAATTCACGAATATAGGACCATGTATTGTAAATGCCGTTTACTTCCGCAAACTGTTGGAGAACATTGTCGTCAGTTTCTGTCCAAACGGATTCATCATTGGCTTCGTAAACAGCAACAATTACACCTTTGACAGAAGCAATCTTCTCATCTTGAATTGAATTCGAATACACGAATTCGATCACGACGACTCCCATTTTATCAACGACCTGCGTTAGTTTTCCTTTTACTCCAATTTCTTGGTGCAAATTTCGCCCGTTAAAATCACGCAACGAACGGTTTGTATCCGCTGCGAAATTTGCTGTTTGAATATCGTCCAATCTGACAGCAGATGAAACTTTCCTAATCGCCTCGTAATCAATTTCTCTATTTTTCTTCTTTTTGTCTTTTGCCATTTTCGACCTTAGTTCAGCAATTGCTCTATCAATTCATTGTTGACGGCTTGTTTGTCAGCAATCCCGCCTGGGAGACAAAAGAAACTGTCGTAGGTTCTTTCATCTTCCAGGCGGGACTCCTGTTGAGAAGTGCCCGCAATTTTTTGATAGTCTAGTTTTTGTTCATGGGTTGAAACGAATTTTTGCGAAATCGTCCAGCCCGTCGCCCAGTTAGTGAACATATCCTTGGGTCGAAATTCGATGTCCAAGTCAAATCCGCACGCCTGTCCGAACCGTACGAGGGTAGAAAGAGTTACGTTGTGTGGCTCTGCTTCGTTGACGATTCGTTGCGCAACCGCAGGTGTTTTTACTCCCATGCGCTTTGCGATGTCGCGGAAGGAAAGTTTTGACTCCTTTTTCGCATCGAATGCACGCCCGGCAATTTGTGCCAAGGTGTATTCAACCTCTGCTTCCCGCAAAAATTCTTCAGAAAACGTATCCTGGAAGAATTCTTCCATGCTCATTTCTTTTGATTTTGCCATTTTTTGTCTCCCTGTTTTTTTGCTCAAGTAAGTAAGTAATAAGTACCAATTTCGGTTTTTAGAACATTTAAGGCTGAGTCCCGGTCGTTGCCTTTAAATAATTTCTTTAACTCGTTTGCACGTTTACGCGCTTCATCAATATTTACGCCTGTACTCCCTTTCTCAACCCCACCAGCCACAAAAAAAGCGATACAATATTTATCGAGTAAAAAAATCCTGGCAGCGCCTCCTTTGCTTTGTTTTGGCCCCAATTCTACCAGTCCTTGGCACCCATGAATTGGGTCTACTGCCAGCTGCCGCTTAATTGCATCGACGGTACTCTTCTCATCATTCCCATAAGCTTTGATTAAGTTGTGAATCTTAGTAGCTACGGACTTATGGTTTTTGTCTTTGGACCAATCCGTCAACAGCTCCTTCACATCGTCATGAACCGCTACAACACGTTCTTGTCGAGGACTTTCCTGTTCTTTCCTATTCTTTTGTTTGCGTTTCTTTGGAGCCATTAAGAACGTGTCCTCACGATCATGCTAAGCAACTTATTGAATATGTACTCATAAAAGAGTACATCGTCAAGCTGCTATAAATCAAAATTTGGGCATATACAAGTTCAATTTCCTTGCAATTTGTTCAGTATATATCGTGTCGCCTTTTGCAAAAAGTATGCGTTTTTATTCATCAATTCAAAATTTAGGCCAAAAGCTAATCAATATCCAACGCGGGCAATGATTTCACGATTTTCATGGTTTCAAGGGACACCGTGATGATGCGGAGGAAGAGTTCCAGGGGATACTTGGGGTTGTTCATGGTTTCGGTGGCCCAGAGGTTGGCGTCGTTTACGATTCCGCTTTTTTTGTCGGTGGTGACGGCCTGGCGCTCCATTACCCATTCCAGGGCTGGTTTGCCTACACACTGGCAACTGCTGGATTCTCAAACCGTAATGACCATTGAAACCTTCTGTATACTGTATAATAAGACGTCACAGCGTCACAGGGACGGTCTTAAAGCGTCACAGGGACGGTCTTAAAAAGTTAAAAAGTCGTTGCAAAACAATCGGGAATCCCTCATTATCTGGTGATACCACGATACGCAAGAATCCATGTGACAGGATGACGACCGGGGTCTGACCCTCCTACTTGCCACTTTGGAGCAGTTTTATGCTGGGGCAAACGCGATAAGGGATCACGCCGCGACAATAGACCAGAGAGACCAGAGGGGACGGAGCACGTTTGGGGGTGGAAATTCCGGGTAAGGGGATCCGTTGTTTCGACAGTTGGATGTGACAAGCAAGTCGTCGATGAATACATTCGGGATCAGGAAGTAGAAAATCAATAAATCAATCAGTTGAATCTATACTCATTGGCTTTCAACTAAAGGAGTGAAGAATGAGTGCGAACACAGCTGCGTTGGGAAAAACGGGAACGACCACCCATACTGCTGGCACGTCGCCAAAGACGTATGCCAGAATCGTCGGGGGCTTCTATCTGGCTATCTTTTTCCTTGGTCCCTTCGCCTTCTTTATGGGTCGAACCGCCGTTGTTGTGCCCGGTGATCCCGCCGAAACGATCAATACCCTGATGGCCTCGGAATCGATGTTCCGTTTTGGGATGGTGGCCGAAACGCTCATCATTTTTATCGAAATCGTGGTGAGCGCCATTCTCTACATGTTGCTCAGGCCGGTGAACATGCCGCTTGCCCTGGCTTCGACGCTGGCCCGGTTCGGGCAGTCCATGTTGCAGGCCGTCAACCTGTTTACCGCCGTCCCCGCCCTGCTGCTGCTGGGCGGTACGGGGTATCTGGCCGCGTTTGAGCCGGACCAGTTGAACGCGCTTGTGCTGCTGTTTATGGACATAAATGCGTTTGTGATCATCGTCTGGGGATTGCTCTTTGGCTTTCATCTGTTGTTGCTGGGCTACCTGGTCTACAAGTCGGGCTTCTGGCCCAGGCTGCTGGGTATCTTGCTGGTCATCGGGTCTGTGGGCTATCTCGCGCAAAGTTTTGGACATCTTCTTGCGCCCCAGTATGACGACATCCTCTCGACGGTTGTGGTCGTGCTGTCGATTCCGGGAGAATTGGCGTTTACATTGTGGCTCCTGATCAAAGGCATCAATGTTGAACAATGGAAAGAACGTGCCCGTGAATCTGCCTGATCGTTTGGGGCTGAAGTCACCGGAAAAAACCTGCAGTATTCATCATTGGAACGATTTATGGAAACAAATCACCGCCCAGGGATACCCTATGCACTGGGTACCCGCCTTCGCGGGTATGACGTCCTTTACATGAACTGAACTCAATCTCAGAGAGCGATCCAGCCCCGTGATACGCCAGACGTTCAGGACAAAATAGAGTGTCCACGGGGACAGTGTCCCCGTGGACGGACTTCAGTTTTTCACGAGTTTCATACTTTTCGGGCATCAGACAAAGGCAAGCTAATTATAAACTCAAAAGACATAGAATTCAGGCTGTGATGGTTGACTGTTTTCGTTTCTTCCGCTGAACAGGCAACGCCACCACCAACCCCACCATGCCCTTCTAAAATGACCCATCTGAAATGACTCCCAGTCATTTTCTTCGAGGTCATTTTGTTCAAGGCAGAGAGGATTTCTGATGGTTTGGGGCGTGGGATAATTCAGAAGAAATAGAGTTCGTAGACATTTCCGTGGCCGTCGTCGTACATGGTGGGTTTGGCCCTGTACGCGTCAAAACAGGCACCTTCAATGTTGGTTCCCACTGATTCTCTTAGGGCCTCCAGAAATATTTCCAGGGAGGGATTGTAGCCGGTAACCTTATGATCTTCGAGAAATTCATTGAGGTGATCATCGAATTTACATACCACCTCGGCTTTTTTGGCAGGACCTTCAGACCGGGCAACGACTCTTCTCACTGATTCCAAATTATCGCGCAGCACTTCTGCATTCCCTTCATTCAAATTGGTTCCCCGGGTCAAATCGGCGGTACTTAAATCAAAATTGCGCACTACCTCACTGGCCTTCTCTTCTTTTAACATTTGGCGATAGCGCAATTCATCAGCGGACAGTTCCTGTTCATTGACTTGATTAGCAGCCGAGGCTTCGGCCAACTGGGGCGATACATCATAGTCATCTTTTAGCCCGATTGAATTTTCACATGGGGTAATGCTGTTGTCAGGGCTTTTGAATGAGTAAACGTTCCGAATGCCATTGTAACCGACATACTGGGTACAACCTTCGAGATACGAATCCCTTATCCGCTTTTGGTCTACTTCATCCACAATACCAACGTTCTTTATAAAATCATTGGCGGCACTGATGCGTTGTTTTTTTAATATCATTCTGGTCCGATTTATCACATCGCTGGAATGAAAATCTCTGATGGAGCAGTTCTTACTTCTTCTTATTCGATTGTCATAAGATACTTTTGAAGAATGATTCTCCAACCTGTTGGCATCACGCTCTCCCCCAGCCGCATTTGCCACTTTATCCGGTTCATCAGCGCGTTTATTCACATTGCGCCCAATCCAATAACCCGCTGCAAAAAAAACAACCGGCGCTAAAAAAATGGCCATCTTCATTTTTAAGCTGGTCATACGTTATCCCCCCTGGCCAAAGGAAAGATAAAAGCCATGACGCTTATATCGTCCCTATTTCAAGGATACCGCTTTTTTTCCCGTTGTTCAGTTTGCGTTCGCAAAAATTTTCATGAAAACATGGGAACCGCTCTCGGAAACTCGGATAGTTGCAGATTTTACGTTCATATGACGCGTCATCTAAATTGCTCTCCACTCAAAACCCGCAATTACCTGAGAAGTCGAGTACCGTCCCTACACCCCACCCTACACCCCACAAAAATCGGATTACTGACAATCGCTGTTGTATCCAGGACCACCACAATAGAAATATGGTCCCCACGAGCCCGTTGTTTCGTGCTCATCAATATCGTAGCATTAAGAATCAGTAGCAAAGCTGGACATACCGGTCAAATTTTGGTTTGAGTCATACCATTTCATGGTCTATAGAGGGATGCCGACATAGGGAATATCGATGTTTTCTTCCTGGGCGGATTCTATTGTCACGGTGCTGTTTGGGAATGCTTCATAACGCACTTCTGCATTATCCACACGGTATACATGACTCTCACCTGTTTCCAGGGTGACTCTCGCTGCGGGCCATCCTTCCGGTATTTTGGTGTACACGGTTATCGGTTCGCATCTGTATAAGTCGGGATTCGCCATCTCATCGTCATTTCCCCAGGTAAGACCGTAGGTTGAAGTGTATTGAACCGGTTCGATTTCAGAGACGGACGGCATGGAAAAATTCAGTTCTATGTGTATGACAATATCACTGCCAGAACCGTCGATACCGTCCAGATGTACGGTTGTTCCCGATCTGGCCACCATATACTTTCTGTACTCTGCGTATCCGGCAAGCCATATGTTCGTTGCGGGAAAACCGGTAGGGTCGACCAGCCATTCAAGAAAATCATAGAAATGGCTTTTCTGTACTGCACCGTTATTGGTTGGAAATTCAACCGATTCATTGTCACAATTGAGATAGATCTCATCGTCACAGATTCCGTGAAAGTGTATGCTTCCCCCTGTGGTTTCAAAGGTGCCGCCGCTTTGAAAGGCAGCAAGAACCAGGTCTCTCATTTCGCTGTAAGTGGTGCCTGGGCTCACTCCGCTACTGCTCTTTCTTTCAAAGAGATAGTTGCCCCGAATAAACATATTCCAATCTTCTGAGGTTGGGTCAATATGCCAGTCGGTTCCTCCTGCCCGGTTAAACGCCAGAATTTTTTCCTCTGCCGAATCTATCCCATAGATGAATTTTCTAATATAGTCACCGGCAAGGTCCACCGCCTCCTCGGCCTGAGCCGCGGTGGTCCCACCCTCATGTTGCCAGGTGTGATTGGCGATTTCCTGCCCACTTACGGTATAAGCGGTATGCCAAATCGCATTTTCTGTGACGAATTTCTCTGTTCCCGGATTTACGAAAAATGTTCCGACAATTCCCAATTCTTTCAGTTTGGGAATTGCGTACTTTGCCTGTCCCTGAGTGCTGTCATCAAAAGTTACGGTGAGCGTCGTCTGCTTCCCATATTTCCAATATGCCGTTGTGCTTTCACCTACACCGGCAGCGCCAAGTGCTGCGTACCATGTTGGACTCCCCAATGACCCAGTCATACCCTTTTGGAATTCGTGTGTGATAGAATTGCAGCCAGTGCCATGAATTTGCCCTTCACTATCGGTATCTCCATGGACGCTGCTGTCCGTATCGCTGCCGGTGTCACTTTCCGCATCGCTATTGTTTCCGGTATCACTGCCACTATCCATATCACTGTTGCTGTCAATATCGTTGCCGGTGTATTTGTTGTCCCCATCTGTTTTTGCGTCTTCTCCGCATCCGAACGACGCTCCAAAAAAAATAATCATCAGTACGACCAATAATTTGCGAATATGAATCATTCACTATCCTCCGTCAGAAGAATCAACCAAACTTCGAATACGCTTGTGTCAGGGAACATATTCATAAGGGCCTATCGCAATGCTTTCGGGGCGTGGCACACCATCATAATCTTCATTCAAGTCATCTATTCGAATCCCTGCGCCAATCGCCAACGAATCCGCCGTTAAATGGTAATCTCCGCCGTTGCTGCCATCATACGAGGCAAACAATGGATCAACTCCCCACAGTTCATGTGTCTGGGCACTGGGAACACCGGCAGGGGTGTCGCCGTTCGACCACCAAACCAAATTGTAGTCAATGGTTCCGGCACCGTAGATTTTGCGCACTTCTGCGTGGCAATCAATCATTATGTTATTGAGCACTTGAAATCCGTCGACATTGTCCAGGCTCACTGCTGCGCCCCAGGAATCATCGTTGAGAAGCGCCTTGAACAAATTGTTGTATATCGACACATTTTGGAATGTACCTTCGCTGACCAGAACACCGACATCGCGATATTCAAAAATATTGTTTCGAATAATCAGGTCGCTCGCCGGTGCATCAATCGCAGAAACAGTAATCCCCTTGGAACTTGCGCGGCTCAAACGGCAGTGATTCTGTTCGATGAGTGTATCTTTCATGACGGGTCTTCCGCCGTGTAAGGTTCGATCCCACGACTGAATGCAATCGACATGGGGAAAGTCTTCGCTGGGATATGCCGGGTCGGTCAGGCCCTGGTGGTTTCCCGCATCTTCAACGTTTCCCAAATCGTGCAGGTAGTTGCGGCGAATCGTATGGTGATCGCCAAAAATACGAAAGCCGTCCGCATCCTCACCATGGAAACCCGTATATTCGATTTTAGGGTGATGCTGAACGGTTCTTTCTACTTCATTGCCTTCCAGGGTAATATATGATCCCACAATATGTACGCCCCACTGTCCATTGTGTTCAAGATGGTTGTTGCGCAGCCTTGCATCGCTTGCAAGGTTGTTGATGTCTGGGCCGCTGACATCAATGCCCCCGGATGGACATTCGAAAATATGATTATTCAGAATATCAACATGGCTTGCGCCGTTGACATAAACACCCCTGCCGTCCGGCAACTCTGCTTCAATCTGGAATCCGCTGATAGTGACATAGTTGCCTTTAATTTCAAAACCCTGACATTTCGCACCATGTGCCGTTTGCGAAAAGATTTTGAGTCTGGCATCCTCGGCGGTGCCGCTGTTTGAAACCACCACTCTTTCATCGTAAACTCCGGGTTTAACCACCAGCGTTTCTCCAGCGGACAGGGTATCAACTCCTTTTTGGATTGTACGCCAAGGCAGTTCTTCAGTTCCCGGATGGGTATCATCTCCGTCTTTCGCAACATAGTAATCTCCCACGACAGGCTCAACTATGTCGGTATCGCTGTCCATGTCAGCATCGCTATCGGCATCTACGTCGGTATCGCTGTCCGCATCGCCGCCTGTGGCACTGTCTGTGTCGTCTTTCCACGAAGTGGCGCCATCGGTACTACAACCAATCATGAGTCCTCCTAAAACCATTGCCAATACTCGGAACAACCATTTTCTATTCATTGCGCCTTCCCCATGTAGACGGTAATTACTGGAATCCAGATACAGTATATGCTGATTTCAGAAGACTGAAGTCCAAAAAAAAAAATCCGAAAGAAATAAATCGTTGCAAGTTCTGCAGTTCTGCATGCGGTGTCAACCTGGACGGGACATATGATATTTAGATTTGAGGCTCGCTATTCTGCTTCTCTACAGCACTGTCAGAACAGGCCGAGCTGGAGTTCGGCGGTCTCAAGGGGGAGAGGCACGAAGATTCCTTTCCAGTTGCGCCGCGCTCCATTTCGGCTATCGAAGAGCAGGTTTAATCTGATTGTTCGTGTGTGCTGTGGCTCAGGGAATCGCCGCATGGTTGTGTCTTCGGATTTCGCTGGGCTCGGGGGGAAACCTTCGACTGGGAATCATCGGTTTTCTGCCGTTATCGGCTTCAACTGGAGCAACATGAAACGGTTTCAAAGAATACTTATAGAACAAGAAGTAATCACCTGAGAAAGGTATTCGATTGTACTGGACATCGAGGCCACTAAATTGTAAATGACGAGTAACCATCCGTACTTGGTTGAATTGCTGGGTACTATTTTTTTATATGCCAGCGGCAACAATCAACAATTCTTCAAGGAATAATAACAAATGAGGTTCGTTTTGAAAAACTATGGAAAGCCACTGTCCTTCGCGTCAATATTACTGGCAGTATTGATATTCAGCTTACATTCTGTTTCTGCACATGCACTGACACAATCACAGATGATCTCAAAAATCAGCCGGAAATCAGCTCAAAACACTTGGCTTGGCAATGCAACTACGCCCTATTATACAATCAGCGGTGGTATGTTCCAGCATTATCAAAATGGTTCAATTTACATTGGTAACGATGTCGGTGTCGCCTGTGTGATAAAAGGCATGATAAGGGACAAATGGGCAAGTTTAGGCTGGGAGCGCAGCTTCCTCGGATATCCGACAACTGACGAACTGGTCACTCCCGACGGAATTGGCCGATACACACACTTTCAATATGGCTCCATCTACTGGTATCCAGGTGCGGGTGCGCATGAAATTCATGGACTGATCAGAAACAAATGGGCAAGTTTGAATTGGGAAAAAGGTGTTCTTGGTTATCCAATATCAGACGAGCTTGTTTGCGCAGACGGGGTCGGCAGATACACAATTTTCCAGAATGGCAGGATTTATTATCATCCAACATACGGAACCCACTATGTAAGCTATGGCAGATTATATTTGTATTGGGCGGACAATGGCTTTGAAAACAGCTTTATAGGATATCCCAAATCTGATCCATATATCAGTGTAGGAATACCTACTCAAAATTTTTCGAAAAAAACGCTGTATCAAACGGACCCTAACATCGCTTCAGGCGTTGATTTAAGGGGGGAAATAGATCGCAGAGGTATTGCTATTCGTGATCAGGGCACTCTTCGTAACACTTGTGTATTGCAAACAATGAACTTCATTTTAGAATACGCACTAACAGGACTTGCCGGCAGTGAATTCAAGGAGATGTCAGTTGACTATGCAATACAAGCCGGCAATAAAGTAACTGGAGATAGAGCTGAAGACTCAAATTTTCCCAAATTTCTCAGCGGTTACTATCAATACGGTACTGTTGTCAGTTCCAGTTGGCCCTATATAACCACCGATGTTTACAAATATAAAAAATGGAATAAAAAGATGACTACCGCACTTAAAAACAATGGTGATTTCATGCTGCAAGAGGGGTTGGAGTTAACAGGGAAATACATAAAAAGGGATTATGAAGGGAAAGTAACCTCTGCTCAACTGAAACAGGTAATAAGTTATTTGGATAGGGGAATTCCGATCGCTCAAGCCCATGCTGGCCATGCAATGCCAATTGTTGGATATGTTAACAATTCAAACGAAGCAGGAGGAGGGCACCTCATTCTTCGAAATAGCTATGGCCCAGGTGCTGGTACCAATGGATATGAGACCTTGACATACAAAGATTTCAAGAGGGCATATACTCCTGGTGTTGAACTTTACGTATTTGAAGGTTTGGCTGAATAATCTCGACTAGAAAAACATAAGGGACGTAACAAAAAGAGGCGTGGGGAAAGAGGCGTGGGTCGCGGTAGGAATGCCCCGAAGGGCACCCCCCGCACAGATCCCGGCGAGCGCTGCTAACGCACCGGGCTCCTGCCTCGGGTCAGACGCACAGGCGTTCATCCGGCCAGGGATGTTGAATACGGGGACTGGGAAGCCA
>JBNKCR010000004.1:0-49204 GCA_050287845.1 Polyangia bacterium | reverse complement strand
ATGATCCATCACATTCATCATCTATCCCTTCACATGTCGTGTCATCCGTCGATATCGCGTTCTGAGTGCACGTTTCATCCTCCACTCCTCCATCACACCTCGTCAACACCGTGTTCGCACAACTCCCCGTGCCGCAACTGATTGTCCGACCCACATAATCCTCATCAAATGATCCATCACAGTCATCATCTATCCCGTCACATGTCGTGTCATCCGTCGATATCGCGTTCTGAGTGCACGTTTCATCCTCCACTCCTCCATCACACCTCGTCAACACCGTGTTCGCACAACTTCCCGTGCCGCAACTGATTGTCCGACCCACATAGTCCTCATCCACTTTACCGTCGCAATCATTGTCTACACCATCGCAGGATGCATCATCGGCAGCTTGAGTACCAGCCACACAACTATCAACAACTACTCCGTTCACACACGAAGTCGATCCGGTTGACGCGCAATTCCCAACTCCGCATGTCGTAGATTCGGAAACGTATGACAATTCATCACATTCGGACACCGTCAAAACAGCATCGGTGCTCACTGCAATACCCGCACTGTTCGAAATAATACATCTGTATGCATCGCCATTCTGTTCTGAACTAACATCGTCAATCAATATCGTAGAACTCGTTGCACCCTCGATTGTTTCTCCATTCTTCTTCCAGTGAAAATTTAAATCATATCCCTGAGCTTCAACGCTGAACGAAACAGATGAACCAATTTCAGCTGAAACATCTGAAGGATTTTCGAGAATGACCGGTGGAGTGCGTAAACAGTATGAAGAACACGGGTTACTAATACTATTCGCCCCAATACCATCATCACATTCTTCCGCATTTGTTGTCTGCAAAATGCCGTCTCCGCAATACTCACCAACAGGTGTAGCACACGCAGCGCCAACTGAGCTCGGATCATTCACATCGGAAAGTTCCTGACGTGGATTCGGTACAAAAGGACAATTATCGCAGTAATCACCATACATGTCACCGTCGGTCTCCACCTGTAACGGGTTCGGAATATTCACACAATTGTCATAGTCGTCTTCAATGCCATCATTATCTACATCGCCAATCAAATAACTGGGATCCACAGCACTGGTGCCGAGTAATCCATTGTATTTGTATATATTCGAGTAACTGCCGATAATAATATGGTTCGCAATAGCAGTGCCCGAAAAGTTTATACCAGATCCCATTTCAATTGTGCCACCAACACCATAATCATCAACATTCGCCAATATATTCGCTCTATATTGACCGTATACTCCAAGCGTAACTGCGCGCGGCATGAAGGGGATATCTGTTGTATTCACAGTAACGTTCTTAATAATGTCATTATCATCAAGGTTGCTTGGACCATCTTCACCATTCACATAAATAACCAGTGATTGAGGCGCAACCTCTGATAGATCTTCACTATCCACTTTCTGATAGTTTAATTGGCTTCCCCCTTTCAAATATAATTTATTTTTCACACGAATTTCTGTGATACCGGAAATTTGCTCAATATAAATTTTTGACTTGAGCGCTCCATAAAAGTTTTGAAAATGATATGTACCGCGCCCCAAAAGCAGATGTGTTTCTGCTTGCATGAAAAAATTTCGAAACCGAGTCTCACCTGAAGCAAAGGTTAAGTCACAACCGATATCATTTCTCATATCCCGTATATTGTGATTTCCAACAGGAAACACGATGTCTACATCAGGGCCTGTCATGATGTCCCTGAATGTATAGTCTCCCTGTCCCGGGACGGTAGGATAGTCGCAATCCTCAGCAAGATACAGTTGACCGAAACGATTGACTGCAACCGAACCATACACACCAGGTTCCAGACACACTGTTTCTCCATCGTTGATGGTCAGAAGATCATCGAGCCCAACATCATCAGGAGAAGAATTTGCATACTTCATCTGTGGCAACTGCGGAAGAAGCGGAAAATAAACCCATGGAATCTGAAAAGAACTTTGAATCTGATGGCCCGGGTCTGCAAACAGCTCACTGGAATAAGCAAGTCGGGGAATAGTTCCATATTCTTCAACGTAAACTGAATCTCCGGCAGCACCGCCAGTGAGTACGCTGTATCCGCCAACAAACAATGCACCATTGGTGGAACTTGCGTAACAGGCAGAATAATCTGTACCCTGCACGCAGGATGCGTTTGGTGCGGGATAAATTTCTCTACTCAAATTGACACCAACATCCCCAGTACGTATTTTCACGCCCCAGGTGATATCCATACTCTTGTTGGCCAATAAAACAATTGAATCGTCATTGTTCAGAGTCGCCTTTCGCGGGTAACTATTTGCCAGAGGTTCTTTTTTTTCTGGTTTTTTTTCACACCCGGCTATTGTCAGTAAGCCCAAACAAAGCCCCCAATAAATGATGGCAGCCAACACTACATTCAATTTACCACTCATGGTATTGTCCCTTGCAAACAGTTTCATAAAAAGGTGATTTTCGCCGTTTTCATTTCAGATTTAACCGCTCGTTCCAGTGCTGTTTTCAACTGCATTGCTTCAAGTAACGCGCGAATGCGTGGTTTCACCTGAATCAAAGGCTCAGGTGAAGTTCTCTCCACCGAGATAGCGCGCAACAGATAAGCTCGATTTTCAATTATGGCAATATCCGAAACTTCACCCTCTTTAAGTACAGCAGCGATCTGTCGAAGCTTCTTATTCAGATTCTTTGACGTGGAGACTCCCCGACGATAATTGACAGAAAGAGATTTGACGACATCCTGTTTTGCCCATGTTCGCCAGTCAGAAATTTTGCTTGCGTCAGACAATTGCTGCAAAACAGTATTTCGTTCTGAAACGGCCAATTCTCTCTGTGTTGTCAGGAGTTCATATTTCACTTTTACGGATGCACCAAACTGATCGGGATGCTCCCCGTAAAACTGTGCTATCTGCTCATCGGTAACGGCTGTGAAAAAGGCGCTCTTATTCAAATACATCTGAACGAGAAGCTTTTCCCGATACGCCTCCACTAACTTATCGAGCTGGATCGACTCCTTCTGTGACAATTTCTTTTCCTGCACCTTTGAAAGCAAGCGACTCTGAACAAGGCTTTCAAGCACTTTCCTTCTGACATCCTTTGAAGGTTTCTCTCCGACGTATTTGCCAATTCCTGACTTCAGTCCCACATTCAAATCATAACGAGTAATGGCGCTGCCATTCACCGTTGCCAGCACCCTACTGTCGCCTTCCTGTACCTTTTTTTCATGCGCGTTTTTCCCGCAGGAGAACGCCAATAATCCCAATATGATCCATAAACTACATTTAAACATGCTACTTTTTATCCTGTGCTTTCAGTGAATTGAGTGTGAATGCCGTCGTCTCTACTTTCACCGACTTTTTCAACCGATCCATTTCCGCCTTTCGCGCTTCATCACGCAGCTTGTATCGAATTTTTCCAGACACTCTTTCAAGCGGGACTTTGCTCACACGCGGTTCGTCGAGTACAGTAACAATATGATAGCCAAAGGGTGAATCAAAAGGCTCCGTGATCTCTCCTGGCTTAGTGGCGAACACTTTCTGTGAAAAGCCCTTATCAATTGCCCCCCCTGCAAGCCATCCCAAATCGCCACCTTTGACCGCTGATATTTTGTCTTCCGAGTACTCTTTTGCAATATCCTGGAATTTTTCCCCCGCCTTTAATCGTTGATATGCTTCCTGAATTCGAGCGCGTTTAGTCTGCAGCTCATCTGGCGTCATTTTTTTATCTGTTCGAACCAACACATGAGCCGCATGCACCTTATTCAACTGATACTCATCCGAATGCATTTTGTAGTAGTTCGATACAGCCTGATCAGTGACCGTTTCCTTGAGATACTTTTCAAAATAGCGACCAATCAACATCTCCTTCTTGAATTCTTCGATTTCAACCTTCATCTGGTCCGCATCAAGAAAATTCCTCTTTTCTATGGCCCTGGAAAGAGCCCCCCGTTCCAAATACGCGTCCCTGCTTTCAATTACCTTGGTCTCATCATCAGTAGGGCGGCGCTTCAGCGCAAGATACGCCTCAAACTCTCTAACAGTAACTGGTTCACCATCCAGGCTTCCAACGGTCGGCTCCTTTTTATTGCATGCCGCCAATGCCCCAAAAAGCAAAAGAAGAAGTACTGGAAATTTAATTTGAAAAATGCATGTAGTTTTTTTCATTGAATTCACCATTAAACGTTTGATTGCAGTTTTTAAAAGTCAGTTTTGTCCCTTGGATCTGTTCCTGCCGCCACTTCATCACCATCATTCACCCCGTCCCCATCCGTATCCGGGTTGGCCAAATCCAGTTTGCGCGCGCGCTCGTCCAGATTTGATAAACCATCCCCATCGCTGTCTTCATCTCCATCCAGTTCGCTGTCGCCATCGGTATTGTTGCTATTGGGATCCAAACCGAGTATTTCCTCCCACAAATCACTCAAGCCATCTTCATCAGAATCATTCAATTCTGCGGGATATGTCCGCACGTTCCCTTCCATATACAGATCACCCAACAGATAGAATTCCATCCATGGAGCGTACTGTCCAATCGCTCCGTTTGTCGTAGTTGTCAGACTCATATCACCACCAATGATAATTCTGGGAAAATTGATATAAAGAGATGAATATACATCACCCATATGCACTGAATAATCTTCTCTTGTTTCTATATAGCTATTGTCGTTTACAGAATATATCGTTTTGCAATTCTTCAGAGACAGGCTTTGCACATTCACCTTGTTTAGAGTCAGATAGAACTGCCCATCTATCAGTACGTTTCCGGGCCCGGCAATCGTGCCCACTTTCAGATCGTATGGTGATGTTGCAGTAAACTTCATAGTATCACCCTCTCCAACAGCAACATACTGGTCGTCAATGATCATATTTGCGGTCACAAAAATTTCGCTCAGCATATGTACACCAGCAAGTGATTGCGTATTCGGTTCCGGCAACTGCGCCGGGCAATTACCGTCGCATTGAATGGTCAGAGTTTGAGCACCATAATCAACTGAGGAAATTTCAAAATATGGTCCTTCCAGAACATCTGCATTCAGGTCAACGAGAAATCCAACATATCCAAATCGCTCACTGAGCGAACCCGCAGGTAATGAAACAGTCCATGTGTCGTCGGGATTTTCGGATACTGCTTCCATCAGATGCGTACTGTTTAACCCCGCACGTAGAACGTTTCCCGCACGGATGAATC
Source organism: Polyangia bacterium (assembly GCA_050287845.1). Taxonomy (GTDB): domain Bacteria; phylum Myxococcota_A; class Polyangia; order JAAYKL01; family JAAYKL01; genus JAFGXQ01. The sequence continues at coordinate 44,021 of JBNKCR010000004.1, read as the reverse complement.
CATTATCCGCCGTTTGCTTCTGTTGAATGTATACTGTTCCGTCGTATCGATTCAATGGACTTGGAATACCACCAGTTGCTGAAACATACTCGCTATAAACGCCGCCCTCGGGTGTGCTATTGTCCACGTTATAAAAAATTGCCACGCGGCCACCACCACCCGAGTAATCTGTCGCTGCATTTCCTCCCTTGGCTGAGATCGTATTTGTTTGTGCAATTCCGCCAATGGTATTGACATCGATATAGACACTTCCTCCTGCACCTGCATAACTGGTGGCGCTGTTGGCACCATCTGCATGTATTCCGCCTCCATTTGACAATATCAGTGTATCCGCCACAATTTTGACAACGCCCCCCCCCGCGGAATTGGTACCGCCTTCGCCAGGCTGAGAAGGTGCGTAGTAGTCGTCATATGTAGCAGTCGTTGTCAATCTTCTACCGCCATGTGCACCTGCATAATTCGCTCCAGCTGCTTCATTCCCCCATTTGTATCCAGCCGCATATCCCTGACCCGTCACATCAATGGCAGCGTTGTCATCAATGATGATACTACCTGCTACCTCAATCTCTACCTGCTCGCCCGAAACAACACTGCCTTCCTGTATGTTCAGGTTCCCATCTGCTTTTATATGATCCACTTCAAGCAGTGCAGATGCGCCTCGCGTAGTAATATCCTGAGAAACATCGATTGTGCTGAACGTCATCGTTCCGGTGTTTGCAACGGTCGTTTCTGTCAGAAGCGTTTCCCCTGAAAGGATCCCATTATTTTGCACAGTTCCTGCTATTTCGATACTTCCACACTCCAGGTTCGTCGCAGTGATTAAATTACCGCCAACCGTAATTGATCCATATTCAGAGCCGTTTTCCGTAGCGACGTTGCACTGCATTGCTGCACCTTCTTCAAACGTCAAATTCCCTGATACGTTTCCATGTAATGCCCGAATATCGCTAACTCCCCGGGTCGCTTTCCACATGCCGCCGAAACGAACGGTCAAACTTTGAATTGAAATACTCATATCATCAATCAATGTGCCACCGTCTTGTATAACGACGTCGCTATAAGCCATTTTACTGGTAACATATTCCTCACCAGTAATATAAATCGGTGCGACTGCTGGGATAACGGAGAGATCAGCCTGCGCGGAATATCCAGCAAATGCTGCAGTAATCGTCGCAGCTTCACCAACCACACTCGGTGCCATAACCTCGAAAATACCGTGTCCTATATATGACAGCGTCGGTGCGGCATTGGAATCATCGATTGAATAATTGGTTTCCAGCCAGTCAGCAACAGCAACAGAATACTGCGCTCCACCCGCTGTCAACTCGACTGTTGCAACAACTTCAGCCTGAACAAATTGCACATTCTCACCATCATAAACTATCTCCGAAAATGGTAAATTGAGGTTCAAATCCAATACGGTAAATGCATCATCGTAACTGTTTGCATCTAACGGGTCAGTACTCAAGGCCAGTTCAAGCCCATCCGGAAGTCCATCACCGTCCGAGTCCTGATCTCCTGGATTCAACCCAGCATTCGCCTCTTCCTGATTGTCAATGCCATCTCCATCACTGTCTTCAAAGCCGTCGAGTGTACCATTGCCATCGCTGTCGTTGAAATTTGGATCCAATCCCAATTCAATTTCCACAGCGTTAGACAATCCGTCGTCATCATTATCCGCCAAACGGTCAGACAGCGTTACATTTCCTGTCGTCGTGTATTGTCTATCCAGATTGGCTTTTACGAAATCCAGATGAAGGCTGCCAGAGTCCGTTGCTACAAATGAAGCTGTAGAAGTGAAAATTACATTCCCATCCACCACGATACTCACTGCTCTGGAATCCGATGTTGCTGTCATTGCAGTAGTGACTTCCAAATCTCCCGTGACATCAAGATTCACATTATTTATATTCAGAGATGTAACTGCGACTTCTTCCAACTCGAAATCACATCCATCGGAAAAGACTTCTCCCTCGCCAAATATTGCGTTCGCTCGAATGATACCCCCTTGTACGCAATAAATAGAAAGGTCTTCTCCCGTATCGACCCAGAGTCTATCGCCACCAAAGTTTGCTGTACTGCCACCGCTGATTTCGAGTTCCGACAGACGGTGAATTCCCACCAGTTCCTGTTGTTCTGTAAATGATGATTCGAGTGGACAATTGCCATTGCAGTCAATTGTCAGTTCACCCGTTGAAAAATCAAATCCCATAATCTGATAGAACGGACCCATAAAATCTGAAGCGTCCAAATCAACAATTCTACCGACATAGTCACGCTGCCCTGTCAACGCCTCGAACGGCAACGTAAGAGTCGATGTATCATCTCCGTTATTGACCAAATTAAGAATTTCGTGGCGTCCAACGTTTTCCAACCTATTCTCGAAACTGGTGGGATGAGCATCCCCCACACTTGAATCGATAGTGCTAATCAGCAGACTTCCTTGATCATCGGTCCCCTCGTGTTTCGTGTACACAGTTCCCGCTGCTGCTTGGGCCAATTCATCAGCATTTGTTGAAACGCCAGCCAGCGCATGAATACGCCCACTATCAACACCTTGGCCGATTGCACTGCTGTCAATATCATAACTGATAGTAACTCGACCACCTGCGCCAGAGTACCCGCCATTACCTCCATTCGTTTCAATACGACTCTCATCGCCGATACCCAGCAGGGTAATTATATCGATATTGACACTGCCGCCTGCGCTGCCATAATACGTAGAATCCGCTCCATTGGCCAGAATACTTCCGCCACCGTCAAGGTGCAACGAATTGGCAACGATTTCTATCGCACCACCTCCCCGAGAATTCGTACTGCCGTCTCCTGGATATTCTGCATTCAAATAGTTCCCATAGTCAGATGAGTTAAACGCTTCGCCACCGTGCGCTCCAGCGAAGTTTCCAACTACACTTTCACCCGGAAATTTATACCCGGTCCGATAACCTTTCTGCGACAGATCGATCGAAGCGGAATCATAGATTTCAAGAGCACCTGCAATATTAATGGGTAAATTCGTATTGCCAGAAAGAATCGCGGTGTTCTCAATCCGTAAGTTCGCTCCGCCGTTCAATGAATAGCGCAGCTCAGCGTCACCGGCTAAAAGAATATCTCCATTGCAGGTTAAATCACCGGCATCAATCGTCCCGGTATTCTCAAACTCAGTACTGGCAAAAATTTCAGCATATGCACCTAATGTCCCATAATTGTAAATTTTCTGATCTGAAGACACCGACAAGGCAACCAATCGCCCATAATTCACTAGATCTCCATTACAGGACACAATCGGAAAGCCCGACGAGCCGATATTTCCGTTTTCCAAGTTTCGCAAATTACCTTGAATTGCGATCGTTCCTGCTGTGAGGTTCCCATTATTTAAAAGATCACCCCGTGCGGACAAATGTGATGTCGAAATTTCGCCACCTGCTGAAATTGAAATATCTTCATTTGCGTAAAGGGAATACGACTGCGCGTCTACACTGCCACCATTTTCCACAACGAGACTCTTGAGTGTGCTATTGGCGTCCAGTGTCAAACTTCCGCCATCGGCAACTGTCACATCACACCACAGCATCGTTTCATTCACCGATCGCGTATCAAACACCAGCATTGGCTCGACAGGCGGAAGAATATAAATCGCAGCACTGTCTCTTGTACCTCTAAAGCTTGCCGAAATGGATATTGTATTCGTAGCATCTCCTGGTGCGATCACTTCAAATATCCCACTTGAGGTATACGACAAAGTATCAAGTATGTTTGTGTCCTCAACTGTATACGTGACATCAGCCCAGTTGGTCACGTCCAGTTGATACTGAGGTCCTCCCTCCTCTGTTTCAACGGTGGCTACAACGGTCACCTGAACAGTTTCCCACTCATTACAGTTATAGTTGATGTTCACATCTGGAATTGTCGTTGCCAACGATAATACGTTGAGAATTTCGATAGCGTCATTTTCATCCAGCGGATTTCTACCAAGAATTACTTCAGCGCCATCAGACATTCCATCAGAATCCGAGTCTGCATCAACAGGTGATGTACCATAAACATTCACTTCATCTCCATCTGTCAAACCATCATCGTCGCTATCAGAATTCAACGGATCAGTTCCCAATAAAATTTCATCACTATCGGAGAATCTATCAGAATCCGAGTCTGCATCAACAGGTGATGTACCATAAACATTCACTTCGTCTCCATCTGTTAAACCATCATCGTCGCTATCATTATCGAACGGATCAGTTCCCAATAAAATTTCGTCATTATCGGAGAGTCCGTCGAAATCCGAATCTGCGACAATTGGTGAAGTACCATAAACATTCACTTCATCTCCATCCGTCAATCCATCATCGTCGCTATCAGAATTCAACGGATCGGTTCCCAATAAAATTTCATCACTATCAGAGAGTCCGTCTGCATCTGAGTCAGCAATTAAAGGCAATGTGCCATAGACATTCACTTCATCTCCATCTGTCAAACCGTCTCCATCCGTATCCGGATTAGCCATATCCAGAGATTGATTGTGTTCATCCCGATTCGAAAGTCCATCTCCGTCACTGTCTTCATCCCCATCCAACACGCCGTCTCCATTGGAATCAACACTGGAAAGGTCAAGTTTTAAAGCACGTTCTTCCAGATTGGAGAGTCCATCTCCATCGCTATCTTCGTCGCCGTCAGCCACACCGTCTCCATTCGAATCACTATTGTTGACATCGAGACCAAGTATCTCTTCCCACGCATCAATCAATCCGTCTTCATCGACATCTCCCAACCTATTCGGACTGATTGAAACGTCACCATCCAAATGGGGCTGTCCGTATAAAATAAAATCGCCAGGATTCGTAATGGTAATCCAAGAGGGCGGTGTCGCATTCAAAATTAAATCACCACCACCATAAAAATTACCAAGGGCTATTTGAGTTCTATTAAAACTGTCGCTGCTGTCTCTACTCACACCGAAAACTTCACTAGTGGTCAGATCCTGCAAGTGTACGAATAGGCAATTCGACAGATGGAGATTTCCAATCTCTGTCTCCCAGACACGGATATAGACATTATTCATCTCTACATTTCCCGGTCCGGCCAATGCTTCCATGTTTATAGCATCAAGTGCGTTTTGTGACTTTATTTCAAGACTCGCCCCATCAGGGACGACCACACGTTGATCATCCATGTTCAGAGGCCCGGTTGCATGGATACCGCTAAGGACGTGCACCAGAACCATACTCTGTGAATTTGGAGCCGGTGGCTGTGCGGGACATCGACCATCACAACGAATCGTAACATTGGGTTCATAATAATCTACATCTACAATTTCAAAATATGGTCCAGATAAATCCGATGAATCCAAATCTAAATAATATCCCACATAACCATATCGCCTGTCCAGCCGTTCACTAAGTCCCACAGTCCACGTATCATCAGGATTCTGAACAACTGAAGTAATCAAATTCTCACTAAATATTCCACTATCCATGCGATTGGAAGTCCGCAGTTTGCCGTTGTCTGTTGTGCCCTTTTGCCGGATATATACGGTTCCTTCAGGTCCCGGGCTACTAGCGGCTACACCACCTGAGGCTGATACATAATCACTATACACACCACCATCGTTTGAAGAATACAGGTCTGTCCCATAAAGTATTGCAACCCTCCCACCTGTACCGGAATTTCCAACGGCTACGTCTCCACCATTGGCAGAGATAGTATTTGTAGCGGATATTCCATCTATGGAGTTCACATCAATATAAACACTGCCACCTGCACCGGAATAACTGGAATTGCTTGCCTCTCCATCGGCGGTAATTTGGCCCCCATCAGACAATACCAATGTATCCGCCACAATTCGTATTACGCCACCGCCAGCAGAAGTAGAACCACCTTCACCAGGTTGAACAGGAGCAAAATAGTCATCATATGCATACGAAATAAAGCCTCCATGAACCCCGGCATAGTTGCTGTAGGATTCAGTGTCACCGTACCATCGACCCCCCGCCGCGTACCCCATGCCGGTTGCGTCAATTGATGAATCCCCATCAATCACGACCGCGCCGGCAAGCGCTATATCAATGTCGTTTCCAGTCACGGTACTGCCTTCGCTAACATTCAGGTTTGCGTTCCCGGCTATCGTTTCAGCTCTAATTGAAGCATTCTGACCGCGCGTCGTAATATCCGAATCTGCGTCAATTTCGGTGAAGGATATTGCACCATTGTTCTCTAGCGGTCCTGAGACGAACATCGATTCCCCATATAGATTTCCAGAGTTTATAACCTGTGCACCGACATCTATCGTTGGACACTCCAGATTTGATGAATTGACAAAATTGCCTCCAATAACCAATGAACCCTCAAGATCACATGCTACCTCTGCGCTCTCTTCAAGAGTCAAGTTTCCAGATACCTGTCCATGAAGTACGCCATCTGGAGCCCTCCAACTCCCGCCAGACTGGACTGTCAGATTTGCGATTTCAAGCCCTACATCATCCACGAGCACGCCGCCATCCATGATAACCACATCACACAAGCGCATCTGTTCTGTGACTTGTTCCACATCAACTACCATTGTAGGTGCTTCCGGTGGATATATGGAGATATCCGAGTATGCACTGATATTGCGAAATGTTGCGGCAATGGTGGTCAAACTTCCAACTTCGTTGGGAGCTATAATTTCGAACTGACCATTTCCAGAAAAATTCAGAGTTGGTTCCTCATTGAAATCAGTTGAAGTATATGTTGTATCTGGCGAATCAGTCACATCTATCTGATATTGCGGTCCGCCGGCCTCTACTTCGACAGTGGCGACTACCGTCGCCTGAACTGTTTCCACGCCGGTGCAGCTATAGTTCAGAGCAGAAACCGATAATGTCATATCAAGCGATGTTGTGGTATAGGTCGCAGAACGATCACTACTATCCAACGGGTCTGAACCACCAGATACTTCAAGGCCATCCGGCAATCCATCTTCATCCGAATCCATAGTGAAGATACCTGTGCCACGAACAATTTCCTCTGAATTTACTAAGCCGTCACCGTCAGGGTCTTCATTGCCGTCAACAATTTTGTTGTTATCAGAATCCGCAACAGTTGGTGAATAGCCTAATGAAATCTCAACACCATCGTTCAATCCATCTCCATCGGTATCAACCTCCAACGGCAGGGTTCCATAGACATTTACTTCTTCCCCGTCAAGCAGACCATCACCATCGGTGTCAGTATTCGTTGTAGAAAGTCCCATTGCGATCTCAACAACGTCTGGAAGTCCATCACCATCGCTGTCTGTGATGTCATTGATACTGCCAACGTTCACTGTACCAAATTCTAGTTGACAACCATCTGTCTGAACTGTTCCGTCTCCAATAATGGCATCCCCATACAAATGGTTGCTGCCCAAAGTACTGCAATTCAGCTGCAGGGTCTCTCCCGCTGCAACATACAATCGATCATCACCAAAGTCTCCGACAACCCCACCATTGAGCGTGATCAAGTCGAGTCGGTGTATCCCACAGATTTCGTTACCTGTGATGCCACTCAAATCATCCGTAGTTTGAATAATAATTTTCTGCGCTGCGATATCCACAGCTGTAATAGTATAGAATGGTCCAGTTTCAGAATTCGCATCCAAATCAACTTGATAACCAACATACGCACGATCCGGAACCAAAGACTTTGTATCTAGCTCAATCGTCCATTCCTCCAATACCGGGTCTGATTCATATGCGTTTAATATCTGATGTTGCCCAATTGCTTCCAATGGTGTGCGCAGAACATTTGAAACAACGGCTGGGCAGGACCTGCCTGCTACATCCATATTTTCAAGCTTTAATACATTGCTACCTTCTTCTTTTTCAAAATAGACAGTGCCGCAACTTCCTCTGTACTTGCCGCTGATCTCATCAACAGTATGATAGGTTTTTCCGCTGGAAGAACCGATTCTATTTTCTTCCAGTTCTATAGAATTGCCGTTCATATCTTCGGATTGTTCATATCGAATGGCTACACGACCACCCCCACTTGAATATGTGGCGTCAGCTGCACCCTGAGCGCTGATATATGATTGTTCATCCATTTTAAACAGGGAACAATCAATCGATACGCTGCCTCCGGCACCACTGTACACATCGACTTGATTTAGTTCGTCATGTGTTATTCCTTCTGCGGAAACATACGCCTCATTCATCTCAAATACAGACGAATGAATATTCACGACACCGCCACCGATGGCAGTATGGATCTCATCAGTGCTTGTACCGCCTCCTCCGCCAGCAAATACAGCGTTCATGTATTCGCCATATACCGGCTTGACTGGAATGCTGGATGATGTTTTGGCTCCATAGCCCCCATGGCTGGCTGCTCCAGAAGTAAACGAACGTGCCCAGTCGAACACATATGTTCCAAGATATCCTCGGCCATCCACATCAATTCCGCTACCGCTATTCAGTGTGATGATGTTATCGACATTCAACTCCAATGGAAAGTATTCAAGTTCAACGGCTTCAAAAGCATGAAGCGCCGAATTGTTAAACAACTCAAGATTGCCGCCATTCTTGACCTCCCATTTTCCAGCAAAGGCTTGCACATTGGACAGAATCACATCCCCTGAAACTGTCAGGTTTTCAACACCCAATTTTCCGTTGGACCAGGACAAACCGCCCTCACCCACAGTCAGAGATTTAAATCCGAGATTGAGATTGTCTTTGATCAATGAATCAAAAACATATGGTTGTGATATGTTTACTATCACACCTTCTGCTGTGGTCAGATTATCAAGTCCAATGACGTCGTCCGCATAAAGCTTATTGTCTCCATTCAATGCGTCAACGGTTAGTGAATCGTTCACCAGGATACGGTCTCTTCCGAAATTGGCAACGATGCCGCCGTTGACGATAATTTGTTCGAAAGAATGAACTCCCACCAATTGAGTACCTATATAAATGCTCAAATCATCTGTTGTTACAAGAGTCAACGTATTCTGGGAGAAGTTATAATCAGCAATCTTATAGTACGGGCCTGCAGACGTGCTTGCATCCAAATCCACCTGATAACCTGTATAATTTCTACTCGACCTCAAGGCGCCATTCGGCAACTGAATTTCCCATATACCTGATCCGGGCTGTGTTTCATTGACATCCTCTATGTTATGCTGTCCAATTACCTCAAGGTTTGTCTCTTTCCTAGATGGCAACGTCTGCTCGTCCAGGAAACCGTCATTAGAAATGACCAGGGTGTCTATAACCCCCTCGGTCAAATAGACCACAGTGCCCGCTCCTGCTCTACCATAGGAAGATGTTTCTATGTATCTGGATCCTCCTCCATTGGCGTAGATGGGTCTATTTGCTCCTGACAATTCGTTCTCATTGAAATCCAGAATTTGTTCTGTGGAGATCCTGATACGGCCACCGCCGCCGGAACTGCTTATTGATGTCCAACTCCCTCCCCCTGCAGCAGAAATATACGCATCGTCATCAAACTGCAGTCTCCTGGCATCAATGTCGATACTGCCCCCCGCGCCATAATAATCCATGCCGTTGGAAAGAATAAAGCCATTCATCAACTCAATCTCTGTACATGAAACAGAGAGCACACCGCCACCAGAGCGAGAGCTTCGTCCTCCCGCTCCGGGAAGCTCTGGATGAAGAAAATCACCATACGGTGCCACGAAATCATCTCCATCTCCAGTTGCGTCATAATATCCAACACCGCCATGACTGCCAGTTGCTGCACTATGAGAAATGCCTCCGAATGTGATTCCGGAAACATATCCTTTGCCACTGACATCAATAGATGAATTTGTATCAATCCGTAGCAGACCGACGACGCTTACTGTCAACGGGTAGTAAGTTGTATTGAACGAATTATGGGTAGTTACAAGTGCTGAGTCAGACAATATCATGTCCGAGCATTGGACATATTCGCTTTCCAACACGCCACCGCTCATCATTATGTCTGAACCAACTATCAGACTATCTACAATAACGGAACCATTCAGATATGCATTGCCATTAACTTCGACTGCCTCTCCCTGTAACTTACCCCCAGCATCAACTACCAGCATGTTTGAAATCTCCAAATTGGATATTCCAAATCCAAATTTAACTGTACCTCCATCTCTAATTTCCAGTCGACCAATTTGTACGGTGTCATCAATAAACAAATATCCGCCGTCATCAACTACGAAATATCGATCACTGAGGTCTGTAGTAAGGTCTGTATAATTCTGGATATAGTCCACTGTGCTGATAACTGTTGCGCCCGGTTCGGGTTCGACAGTCAGCACACAAGTGTCCACGAAAGTTGCCCACTCCGCTACTAAATCTGTAGTTCCTTCCCCAGTAACTTCGTACTCTCCTTTTGTGTTCTGGGAGACAACAGCAATATTCGAATTTATCGATGTGAAAATGGCCATTTCAGTGATCTCTATCTCATAGTCTCCTGCAGACAATAGAGAACCTTCCACATCGGTTGCACTCAGCGTCACAGTGGCATAAGCTTCCAATGAAATTGTCTGAATGTCATAGGTCGACAGCTGAAGATTCAATTCATTCGGATTGACTGAGATTGCTGTCGCCCAACCAACAACATCATGTATCAATTCATCGAGAGGGTCATTTCCGGTGACAATTTCGATGCCGTCAATCACACCATCCGCGTCGGTATCACTCACTGTGGGATTAGTATTATATATCTGTATTTCTTGCCCATCAGATAATCCATCGTCATCACTATCCACATCATTGGCATCAGTATTATACAATGTGATCTCATTATAATCAGAAACGCCATCACCGTCCATGTCTGTACTGTTAGGATCGGTACCATGAACATTCACCTCTAAACCATCATTTAAACCGTCACCATCACTGTCCTCTATCAACGGATTAGTGTTGTACTGTGTCAATTCCGCACTATCCGACAATCCATCTTTGTCACTGTCTGCGCTGGCAATGTTCGTTCCGGCCAGAAGTTCCTGCGCATTACTTAAACCATCTCCATCTGGATCTTCGTCAATATCCGGCCGGTCACTGCCGTTTGAATGTGTATTCATCGGATTCAAGCCAGCCAGAACTTCAGCCCCATTGGGTAATGTGTCTCCGTCGTAATCCCCTTCTTCAGTCAATGCTATGGCAGAAATCGTATTCGCAGTTTGGATTGGCACTCCTGCATAGGTTCCACTGAAACCAAGCGTAATTTCGTCGCCATCCTCATCGAATGAAGGAGCAATGAATGACCTTGTTACAACATTTAGATGTACGTTTTCTCCTCCAACACTTACGGATGGAAATCCAATTATCGGTGGATAAATTGTACTTGCGTAAATCAATTCAAAATGATTCGACACATTTTCTAGAATGAAGCCATTTGATTGTGAAGGAATTGCCACTTGAGGTGCACAAACATTTATTTGCTGTGGCAACATTACATCTTCATCGATTGCTCCAATTGCCGAAGAAGCAGAAGTATCGATCATATAGCACTGCGCCAATTCGACATCATCACTGAATACAAAAGTTCCCGCTGATCCCTCAAGAGAAAAACTACCCTCGACGGCAACACCATCAGCTGTGATATTGAATACATTGTCCAGAGACTGCCCCTCAGGAACAATAATCTCCTCGGAAAAATCAATTATTAATGGCGGGTTCACATCATTATGCGCCACCGCGAATCGAGCATCTGATATTGCCGGATATGGTTTCAGAAATTGCAGCGTTAATACGTCGCTGTTATCAAATGTTTCATCCACGGTTGCAGTATTTTGTGCTGATATATGCGTCTGTTCCACCACATCATCGGATATCGGGAATTCAACAGAACCTTTTTCCAGAGAGACTGCAAACGGTGTACTATTGTTGCTATAAGCACTGGTAGTTTCATCTATCAGTACTTCGGATGTAAAACTGGATGCTACCCAATCGTCTCCCTGCTTCACATGAGTCACCACATTGTCATATTGATCTACCACGTTCAATCTTACGGTGGCAGTCTCCCCTGCTTCCAATCTTGAAGAATCGCCCAATTCCATATTGGTGAAATTCGCCAGCTCAAACAACAATCCGAATGGGTCAGAAGGCATCACGTTGAGCGCGACAGTATCTGTTTCCACGGAAGGCGTTTCCGACAAACCATCGCTATCATATGTTACAAATGCGTTTATTCCGTCGGCAATCGTTATTGTACTCGGGTATACGCCAGTTTTTTCGTCTGCTGTGACGGCAACTGTTGCCATGCCGTTTTCAAAAGTAACTCTGGCTCTTTCGCCAATCGTCTCATTGTCTTCGACTATCGGCTCTATCACCACATTATTGGCAAAGGCAAAATGGAAATCACTGTTTAAAATTTCTATGGCGAGAACTTCGCCATCAACACCATTAACAACATTCAGTCCGGCATCCATTGCGCGAACATTGTATTCAAACGCTGTGTTCGCTTCCATTGCGGGTAAATATGATATTTGGAAATGATCAAGCGTTCCTGATGCCACTTCAAATCCGTGCATACTCTTAAGCCATGGATAATTCTGTACAGAGGTAATGATTCGATGTTTTCCCACTGAATAGTGTACCGGAATCGTAAGAGTTGCGTGTCCGAATTCATTCGTTGTTGTCGTTCCCAAAAATGTCATATCTCCAGTATTGAAAGACTCAATATTCCAGAGTATCGATTGATTTGATATAGGTCTTCCAGCCAAATCCAGTACTTGAACCTGAAGCGGCATTGTTTCACCGGCATCGACAAACGCGGGATTAATACTGCTATCACCGCCGTTATTAAACTGGATACTATTTGGGAGTTGGCTCAGGCTTACACTATATATCTGTGTATCCGATGATTGACCAAGACGGTCAGTTAAACGGACAAAAAATCTATATTCCGAACCCAGCAATTCATCCTCTGGTGTGGGGATTGTGGCTTCAAATGATTTTTTTCCTGATGACTCGAAGACCGGAACAGCCTGCCCGTCAGTTAAGTTAAAAATAGTGGCAACCAACTGTGCGCTACCAGCATCATCTGCAGAGTTCAAGTTCGATACCGAAACTTTCAATACGCTGTCAAAATATCCATACGCCGGTGCTGATACATTCAATGAGACGGCCGTTGGAGGTAAATCGGGAATCACCGAAATTGAATAATTATTGGTACTCTGTTGGCCGTTGACATCTTCTATTGTAACTGTCAGTTCTTCATCTATGCCGTTACTTAGACGTTCGTTACGATAGTCCGACAAATCAAATTCATATTGAAGTATATTTTGAGGGGACAACGGCACATACTCAAATTGATCTTCGCAATACTCTACCCGAAACGATGACACGGCTATATCATCACTTGCACTGAGCAAAATCGAAAAATCAGACAATTCGAATATTTGCTGAGGCTTATATATCAATGATACCCATGGAGCCCGGTCTGTTTCCACAGTGTACATTTTTGTAGGGTTTGGCGAAACGGTGTTGCCGGCATGGTCAGTAACCTCAATTTCATAGGTAAAGATTTGCCCCAGTTCCACTTGCGACTCACTATATCGCATCTGACCATTTTCATACAATGCTGCCAATACCACACCATTTTTCAGCAGCCGTGCTTCAGCTACACCGCTCTGAGAATCAGACACATTCACCACCACAGTAAATGGATGCCCCGCAATCGGCTGACCATAAGACGACAAAGTACCCTCGAGGGAAAAGGAAATTGTTTCAGGCTTCATATTGTCGCTATACCGCGCGATTGAAGCAATCTCCGAGCTCACCGTATTGCCGAACTCATCCACCGCAACGGCAACGAAAGAATACGTTCCTGTATCTGGATACGATAATTCAAGTCGGTACTCGGGCCCATAGTTGGTGTCAATGAGACTCAACGAACCATCTATCTCGTTGTATTTAAAGAATTGCACCAGTTCTACATTAGCATTGCTGTTGAATACATAGGCCTGAAGCACCAGTGCCTGTTGCGTCGCTCCACCGCTTGCTTCCAGAGATATTGCAAAAGAATCGTTGTTCTGAGGAATACCTTCACGCCAAAGCGTTACTTCCCTTGTGGAACTCGCTGGCAATTCACCAAACACAGATTCAACACTCGACGAAATCGTGAACACTTCGCCATTCAGCAATGAGGACGGAACGCGTACTGTCTGTGACAGTGCGGGAGAGGTACCTCGGGCAACCGGTGTGCCGTTTATCAGGAATTCGACATCATGGACACCATCTGTATCCTGCAATGATATCTGCAGCGTCTGCTCATCCACAACAACCACATCAAATCCTGGTGAACCAATGGATGCGGACGATGTCAACATCTGTTGGGAGATACGCAACACTTCAATTCCTTCGGTCCCAAAACCGATTGCCAGCTGATCGCCATATGCATCAATGGAGGTGATCACGTTGGCAGCTGTATAGTAGGGCGGCAGCGACATCGCCTGCCATGTGGCGCTGGTTTCCAGCACGTATACATTTGTTGCAGCAGCAATCCATAGATTTCCACCGGAAACCGCCAGCGAAACAACATTTTCGCCCAGCGTGATTGATTCAGTTGTTCCATCCTTGAGATTGTACCGACGGACATTGACTCCATCCGTGTAATATAGATTGTCGCCATCGGCCTTCATGAGCGTCACCGGATTGGCCAATCCCATAATAATCGGCTTTATGCGAAGCCGATTGAACTCTGTAAGAGGTAACTCTGGAATATCAATCCTGAAAATTGTTCCGGAAAGCGTGCTCACCCAGAGCGCATTTCCGGCGATCTCAAGCGCCGAGATATCATATCCGGTATCTGGGACCGCGAAAGACTGAATAAATTGAAAGCTGTCTCTTTTCGCCTTTCCCAGATAAAGATGGTCGCCGGTAGTGGCAGCAACTATGCTGTTGTCTACCACAAGATGCGAAAACGCTTCCCCGCTTAACACCGTCTCCAATTCACCATTTTGCGCGACTGAAATAACCCTCCGATTATTTTGTTGAGCCAGAAATACTTTTGTATCATTGGTATCCACTTCATTCGCCGACGCGGAATAAGGGGATGGATACACCGCCTCAGTCCATCCATTGTTGCCGTTCCGTGAAAGCATCAACGCGCCATAAAAATCTGCCGCTGCAATCAATTTGTCATGGGCAAATGCCACATCAGAAATGATACCTTTGGGCGAGGCCATAAAATAAGATTGTTCAGGTGCAAAGACAGTGCGGCCCAGTTCAACTACTGATCCTCCGTTGCCACCAAACCAGAGTTTTCCACCGGAAAGCACTGCAATACCGACATCTGTCGAGATCGATATTGGCAACACGCCTGAAATAATCGGCGCATAGGGGTTACGCACATCAATGACAGAGACCGCATGATCAGACACCGCAAGAATATCTCCCTGAAGTGCGAACATAAAGTCGGCAAGCACATTCATGGAAACTGCTGTCTGCTTACCCGCGGGATCCACAACTGTCATTCGACCGTCCTGTTTAAGTGCATAAATAAAATTGTCCTGCGCTACTGCAGCCCGGAATTCACCACCTATTGTCTGAACCACCTGCAAATCTTCATTCACAATAAGCAACGCATCCCCGATTGCCACCACAAATCCGCCCCTCGCCTTTCGCATGAATGCAACATTCGCCGTGGAGACCGTACCGGTAATACCAGCATCACTGATAGCACTGCCCTGCAGGTTGTATCCTTTCAGATTTCCGTCCACAGAAGCGACCATTCTGTTATTATTTACCAATATCTGGCGGACAGTTCCAAGCGCACTGTGAGTTCCCACAACCTTCATATTCTCCGCCATATTGAGTACTTTAAAACCGTCGTTTTCCACTGCCACAATGAGATAATTTCCATAGAAATCCATTGCTGTCACAGCGCCGTTCATCGTTGCAATCGTATTGGTCACCCCTGAAGCGTTTCTTACCAGAATGTCAGACCCCACGGCAAACCATGTGTTCCCTACTCCTGACAAAGCAACTGTGAATGGCATGGTTTCCGCCAACTGTGTCAGCGGCAAAGCAGGAATTATACGAGTGGTCGACGATGTCTGTTTTTCATTTCCCAAACCATCTGACACGATGGCGGTTGTAGAAAGCGATGTGATGCCCTCCGGAATGACAAAATTTACCGCGTTGAATCCCGAAGCAAGCAGATGTCCTGTCTGATCGACAGTCTGAACACTTATAGTCAACGATGGATCATCAATATCATCAATGTGCGCCGAGAATAGAGACCCGGCCATCAATACATCCGAAACAGTGTGCAGCACTGGTGTGGGCACAGTCAGTCGAGGTACCAGCCTAATCAAAACGGGATCCGATTCAAGATATTGGTAATATGGCCCATAATAGCCACGCACTCTCACTTCCAGATTCATCCAGGTATCCAATTCTGGCAGTGTCACCAGCACTTTTCCATCCCGGGTCTCAGTGAGTTGCCTATCAACCAGAATGCCATTAATGGTATACAGTAGAATCTCAACATATCGCAGGGATTCATTGTTCATGGCTTCCGGCACCGTGTATTCCACAGACAATGTGCCACTTTCGACAAATGTTTCATTGGTCATCGGTCTGGATATCTGAACGAATCCACCGTCCGATGAGTTGGCAACCAGTGCCACGTCCTGTCCAACCATGCCCGACACCGTCTCAAACTGCAGCGTGGCTGTTGTCATATCGGGTACAGAGATCCATCCACCGCTGAATGCGCGGTATCCGCGATAAACGCCAATGGGACCATCGCCATTCAGGTAAATATCAAGTCCATCACCGATGGCGGATTCTGCCCAGTCCACAAATACTGGCGCAAATGCACCCTGAGTGAGACTGTCCGCATTGTCGGGAAACACCGTTGTCAGCGTTGCATCCAGTGTTTCATTCCTGACAAGAATCACCCGGGAAGTGTTGCCCGCGCGATTCATCCGAACAACATGAATAGTCCCGGAGGGGAGTGTGGCGCGCTCCAGATACCAGTGAAGGGCATTGTCAATCCAAACGGGCGAAGCCGCAAGCAGTGCACCATTGCCAGATTCAAACCACACACTGTCACCACCAATTGTCGTTTCATCAGCATTTGTACTGATGAGTATTCCTGTCGGTGTCTCAATCAGCGATGCTTCCATCGAATCGCCACCATCCAATGCCAGAGTTGCCTGCCGGACAATGTTCACGATCTCGCCATCGGCTTCCACAACCAGTTTAAACAGCGTAGCATTCCCGAAAACGATGTCCCGAACATCAGGTGACAGTGTTGCCACCAATTCATTGGCCTGATACGCGTACCAGCGAATATCCGCTTCGGCGCGGTTCAATTGCAGCCATAACAGATCTCTGTCTGACCTGACTTGTAAAACACTTCCGTCGAGTACCGTCTCGCCTAATTCAATCAGTGTTCCTTCTTCAGTATCTCCATCCGTCGGTTCAATCGCGTATGTTCGCAGCGTATTCCCCTGCCATGTATGTATAGTATCATCCGCTACATGAATACCTACCGCCGGCGAAATCGCTGTCATGAACAATTGCTGCAGAACAGGATAATCATCACCATCGACAACAAATCCACCTAGCGCATCCAGTCCGGTTTCATCTTCAATAAGCGCATACAAACGGTCTGCATATATGGTGACAGCCTTAATAATTCCTTTCAACGATTGTCCAACTACCGGAACGAATACATTGTCATCTATGACCACCGCATCCAGTAAATTTCCATGTTGCAGGAATAAGATATTGCCACTGGCGCCAATCAGTTCACCTGAAACAGGATGTATAACAGCATCCCCGAAAACACCGTTTATCAACGGAATGAAAATCAGTCGACGTGAGAACCCAAGGCTGTCCATCTCGGTAACAGGCGTTTCATCGCCATTGTGTTCCTCAATTACCAGGCCAGTGCCCGAAAAGAACATCGCAACCACTTCACCCAATGGATTTTGCCTGATTACTGACGATGCAGTACGTACCGTATAGCCCCCTTCATCCTTATTCACCACAAATACAAGTTCACTTTCATCAGTACCCAACCCCGGGACCATAACCATCGCATTTACATTTTCGCTGGCCTCCTGGTTCGCGTATGCAACAGTATCATTTGCTGCATCGTCAAGATATGGCACTTTGGCAACAGAAATCTGTTCGATTTTCTCATTACCGGAAAGATCCCGCAGAGTCGTAGTCACATTCACTGTATCGCCATTGGTGGAAACGGGAATACGATGTTCGCCATCACCGACTGCCACGGACATCTTCTGTCCGCTACCAGCATTCTCTTCCACTTCGACAGTGGTCGTCGGGTTGAAATCCACCATATTTTCCGGCACGATTGCTTCCACAAGCAGCTCAGTTCCCGTCAATACGGTATGAGGTGGTGTCACTACCAATGGCAGCGACTCTTCGATGATATCATCGTTCAGTAACTGTACGGAAGTCTTATAGCTGACACCGGTCGTATCATCCGCAAGTCGCAGTACCACCACCATACTGGTATCTACCGAGGGTAATTGCACGGGAACCGTAAATCGCGTTGGTGCGTCTTCGGCGCGGGTGATAGACACTGATGGTGGATTATCCGGATTCAGTGCATCGGCGCCAAGGTCAAAGTTGAGAGTTGCGTCTGTAATATTTTTCAGTTCAACTGCCAGTTCAATTTGCTCATTTTCCCGGAATACATCACCATTCTCCGGCGATAGGATAGAAACTCGCGGCTTCCCAGCCGTTAGATCATACGGATAAAGAGTGATCGGTGCAGTGATTGTATCCAGGTTTGAAGAATCCACAGCTCGTGCCTCAATCTGTACAGGATCCGCTGTGTTCGCAGTGTATTCAAAGCGCGTGGGATCTGTCAGCGGAACATACGTACCGCTGTTTACCGATACGCTGACTTCATCAATCCCATGGGTATCAAATGACTGAATGACTACATCCACTTTCACACCAATTGGAATTGCGGTCCCGTCTTCGGGGGCAACGATTCGAATATCCGGAGGTGTGGTATCCTCCAACAGGGAATAAGCGCCAGTGGTAATTGCCGTTTCACCTTGCCCATATTCCAGAACCAGCAACACATCTATCTGATTTGCCGGAGAAATGTCCACCAGCGCCGGGTTACGATAACTCAATCGTGCTTCATAAATGCCACCACCGAGATTGGACAGCACCACTGGATATCGGACGCCATGGATTTCCATATATCCGTCAGTGATCATATCTGCATCATCACCGTAATAATTGAAAATAATATCCGCTCTGGACGACTCTTCCACATTCATCGGTTCAGTGCTGAGTGATGTGAGATAAATGTCCGGAGTGGAGATTGGGAATGGAAATGAAACGGTTGAAATGTTCCCGTTGTTGTCATCGGCGGTAAGCTCAACGACGACACCAGTATCCGCTGCTTTGGGTGCAACCGTAAAACTCGAATATTGGCTATGAGTGCGATTCCAATAAATCGTTGTCGTGTTGCCAAACGATAAACCACTATTATAAGAAACGCGCACATTGAACTTCGGATGTGCGGTGTAGTTGTCCGTCGCGCTCGGTCTAAAAATGTATTTTCTGTCCCGAACGACATTTGAAATTTGAGACGATGTCTCGCCTGTTGTGTCTTCAGTGATGTCCAGATTAATCGCAGCAAGAGTATCCTGACTTCGGAATTCCGATACATATTGACCGGGCATTTCCGCTCCCGAGTTGTAAATATTTGTTTGATCTGTTGTGTCAGATATCCCCTCCACTGTTATTGTGTACAGGCTATTGTGATTCAACACTTCACCAGGCAATAGTCGCACTGTCAGTGTTCGATTGACCACCAGCATCTCAAATTTATTCGACACATCTACTGAAGGAAGCCCGTTGTAGTCCAGAATGTCAGCTGCGACAGTAAAATCCTGCGCTTGTATGTTTTCGTCGAATATCAACTGGAATGGAGTGATATACCCCAGTTTCTGAACAGATACTGGCACTGGGCCAATATCGTCCACACAGGAAAGAAGCGCTTCCGAAGAAATCATTTCCCCGGTAGTGGGTTTCAAAATCACAATGTTGTAATCCGCACCGGATACGCATGACGGCGAGACAAAGGATATATCGTTATTCCCGTTGTTTAGTATATAGGAGTCAACGCGGTTTGTCTCATTCGGTTCGTATCCACTGCCGGTCTGAACCACGTGGAGAACGAATCCCGCATTGTCGAAGCCAGTGCCCGCAACCACAACCGTATCACCACCGGAACTACTCATCACTGTGTTTCCACCGACATTGTCGGTATAAACATCCAGCATGGATAGATACGTATCGACGACCAGAGCCGCCGGTAATTGCAACGCGTCATCCGCACTCTCCAGGCGAAGAGTATATATACCTGCCGTGTCGACCTGGACATTGAACACTATCTGTGTACCATCCGTGTTCACCTGCCAGTTTTCGATGGCAAGCATATTCAGAGATACTGATGTTACAGTATCCAAATTCGCTCCATTTATGGTGACCGTTCTCTCCTGGTCTGTGCTGATACGGGATGGGGATACATTGTGAACATCCAGTTGCATATCAGCAAAAGTTTTCATCTGCAAATGCCATGGGAGGTCCACATTGACACTACCGCCATCAATGGACGAAACAGGATTGTTGTACACACGCACACCATATACTGAATCGACCACATACTGATCGCCAACCACCTGAAATTCAATGGTTGAACCTGCTACGTCTGTGCTTCCCGCAAATGAGTCACCAAGGACATCAAAGACATCAAGTTGCACATTTTCCCAATCTTCTGCCAAGCCGGAAAACTGCAACCCAACCGGCGCAACTGGCCCCGAGATATACCGTTTCGGCGTTGTCTGAGTGGGGTTATCAAGTGGAATGTTAACATTGAAATAATTGCCACTGGCGCCCCTGAATTCCAGCAACTCACCTTCGAAGTTCAACTGCGAAACGCTGGTTTCATGATTTGAGCGACCAAAGAGATATCGATTTATCCATGCGATTTCCCTCAGATTCAATTGACCGGCCACAGCAGGTGCATCCACATCGTACAGAACAAGACGCTTCACACCATTGATTTCCTGTGCAAGTACCAGCAATTCTCCCTGAATTGCCGCATCTGAAATATCCGAACCGAATGCTTTGCCCAGAGAAGTGATATTTCCGGTTCTTTCCAGTTCACCTGTGCTAAATACTTCCACAGCATCGTCTGCCCTCACCAGCAACCGTTGAGGTGTTCTCCGAATGCTCTCCGGCTGTGTGATTGACAGCGGAACGATACCGTTCAATACTGAAACATTCCAGTGGGACAGCTCCCTCACATCGATGCCGAATTCGCCAAGAATGTACAGATATTTGTCGTCAACCGCAATGTCAACCAGCTCACCTGTAAGCTGAATATCCAGAGTGACTTCATCCCACTTGGCACCCATCAAATTACCAATATGAATTTCCGTACCATCTGTCGAAACAAATCGATTCCCCGCAACATGCAGACGTTCGTGGGAGACATGTTCGGGATTCGAAATGACATTCAGCTGTTTCGGTGAGTAGACATTTTCCAGCGAATACACCACCAGTTCTTTTGAACTACCCAGATACGCCACCAAGTATTCATCTGACATCGCTGTCGCGCTCACTGAATCCCGGGCTTCAGTCGACGGGACCGAAAACGATGACAAAGTTAATGGCACTTCCGCATCCCGTGTCGTAGAAACAGTTACCGTCCGCCCAACATCGCTGGCTAGAATATCAGCATAGCGGCTGTATCCAACGCCATAATAGTTGAATATTCTCTTTTCTGGAGCAAATTGAACTATCAGCGAACTGTTCACGGCAGACATACTCTCTGCGCCGTTCACCGCCTGAACCGTCAGATGTCCGATAGTATTGTCCGGAATAATAAAGCTAAGCGTATGGTCGTCAATCAGTTCCGCGGTTTCAACCGCTTTGCCGTTGACCAGAACCACAGTTTCCGAACAGTACCCCGCGCCACGAATCGCGACACGTTCCCGCTGATTGAAATAGTAAATGTGATCAGAGCCGCGAAAGCGTTCTGTAACAATATCGTAACTGCCAATCTCATCTATGGTCACGTCAGCAACATACGTGTACGCATTGGCAACAAACGTCTCAAGCGAACCGTTGCTTACGAGAATCCCTACGGTTTGATTCGACACTGGCGGCGCCAACAAAGCTGGTACGGTCACATTCAGTTCCCATTCGCTCGGGCACTGAATATTCTCCGGCAAAACTTCTATATCACCTATTGTAACAGTTGTATTTACATTGAAATTGCGACCGCGAATTACCAGTTGATTGCCACCTCGCCAGCTGCCCTCCCTGGGAGTGACATTATCCACTACAGGTCTCGCAGCACTGTCAGCAATAAATTTGAACACATAATCTGTGGTCAGCGTCTCACCGTGAATATCTTCCGCTGTTTGCGCCACTTTCACCTGATATTCAGCTCCGGTGATCCACGGATTCTGCGGACGGAAAAACAACCTTGTCCCCGCACCATTCACCTGACTGGAGACATAGCCCGCTACCGGCAGACCAATACGGGTGACGCTGAGCCATTCGTTACCAAATGCAGACAGCAGCGAAGGATCGAGAATTCGGTTGAACTGGATTTCAATGGCATCGTTGGCCGGATGTATTGCCCGTGGCGCAGGAATCTGTTCAATCACAGCGAGTTGGTTATAATCAAACGTATTGATTGCACCGGAGAGCGAATACCCACTGTTTGCTGCTGCTCCAAGTTCATCTGAGCCGAACGGATTTTCCACTGGCACGTTTTCAATATTGGTAAGGAGATATGCAGTTCCGGCATAAATCATACCTCTTCCGATGGCCACTGATTCCACCGCGCCTACTGGCGCGAAATAATTGCGGAGTTCCGCCTTTTCTGAAAAATCATTATTGAGCCAGTTCGCAATATCATACAACTGCAGATCCCCCTGACCCGCAGCGACATACAGCGTCTGTGCCTGTATGGTTAGTTCTCCTGCACTAATCTCGCTGAAAGCGCTGAGTTGTCTCAGGGTAATTTGGGCCACCGGCATACCATCGAATGGAACTCCGATGTCGTACGCCACCACTGCCCCGGAAACTCCGGTAGACATCAACATCAGTTTATCTCGAACAAGAATGTGACTGGGAGTGACGATGTTCCCATTCATGTCCACAGTGTCCACTTCGTCTACGACATCGTACACACCGCTGAGAAGATTAATTGCCACCACTCGTTTTTCAGTCGGGAGAGTTACCCACAGAAGTCTGTTCTGCAAAAGGAGCTGTTCTGGACTGCCGCCAAGTTGTCCGGAAGAAATGAAATTAATCTGTGTAATCCGATTGTCCAAACTATGCTGGTACACGCGAATGCCACTCTCGCATGCAACATAAATGATATTATCACGAACCACCAGAGATTTAGCCACATCTGGTTTGCCCTCTGCAGTTCTCATTTGTTCGTCGTGAACGATTATGGGATCTGTCGCAAGGGTCACGTCCATATAAAAGAAACGATTTCCGCCCACAAGATACAAATTATTGCCTTCAAGTGCGATGTCTTCGAAACCATGTGGCGGAAGTGAATCGTTGAGATGATATGGCCACTCTTCGTCTCCAACAAAATCCGAAATGAGAATCGGGTGCACCGGATCAGAGATATCCGACAACACCAGCTGTCCCGCTTCACGGGTATATTTTTTACTGTACCCCGCAGTATTAATCGCCTTGTAGTATCCGCCTGTCACGGCATACAGAATCTGGTCTTTAACAACCATTTTTGCGATTGGACTTGCATGATAGCCATCCTGATCCAAACCAACGGATCCCAGTTCTTGATTGGTGTAGAAATATGCGTCTTCCAGCACGTTTTCTTCATCTGCAAATAACTGGTTCACAACAGATACATCCGCATAACCGAACTGACCAGCCGGCACGCGCACTTCAATATGATTGCTGTTGCGAACCCGCAAATCACCGGCAAGTGCTCCATCAAAAAAAACACTGACGTTGTGGTTGAATCCGGCTCCATAAATACTGACGAATTTCCCCCCCTGAGGCGGGCCGCTGGAAGGATAAAGGTCGTTAATGATCACTCTTGGTTGAACGATAATCGCTCCCATCCGCTGAACAGACATCCCTGATCTGGATACAGTCACCGACAGCGCCGCAATGGACTGAGTAATGTTCAATATGGGAATCTCGAACACGATTTTACCATCAGATACCGATAAAATATTACCAGGCAAAATCTCAAACTCATCTTTTTTGGAATCTCCAAGCCATATGCGTATATCCGACGGATCATTCCCAAAGTCGCTTCCGGTAATCACTGCGATCTCGCCATTTTCACCATGGAAGAAATTGTTTGCATCACCGTCATCGGTTTGTCGATACACACGCTCAATTTCGGGTTGAATACCAGGTTCAACCGTGTAGTGACGCAACTCCGCAAACTGCAATCTATTACCTGATATATCGAAGATATCCGTATTCAAATCGAGATACAGGTCACCTGCGTATGTGCCATCCGGTGGATAGGTTATCTGAATCAGCGCACCGGAAAGGGTGTTGATCGCTTCTACCTCAAACATCTCACTGATGTCGTTGCCAACGTCGTCCTGCAACAATAGGCCTGCGTCAATCGTGCTGTCAGATGTATCAATCAGATGGTTGAATTGGATTTCAACAATATCGCCATTTCTCAAGACAGAACCGTCAACCGGCAAAATCTTTGTCACGACCAGATCCGGTGTGGGCATGTTGAGAAGCCCTTCACTGTATGCAACGAACTGCGTTCCCCTTGACGCCACCAGCTCATGAGAGCCATCACCGATAATATCCCAATATACCGTCTCGTACTCATTCTGTTCATTCAGTTGAATAATCAGATAATCGCCGCCATTGGTCAGCGAAACTTGACTATGTTGCACAGTCATGGAGCAGTTGGTCGCAGAACCGGTAATTTCTCCGTGATCGACAAACTGGGACACATATGAAAGCTCCTGAGTCTCACCGATACCACTGAGGCGAACAAGCTTCAGCCGTTCTCCGCTGTTCAGCAGCACAAAAAGAGTACCATCCTGCCATGCGATGTCGATGGGCTCGCCGGATAGTTCGCCGCCCGTAAAGGAAATTGTCGTAAACCCGTTTGTCAGTGGCGGATCAAGTTCAGGGTCTTCCAGATCAAAAAATCGCACATAACCGCCTCCCTGTTTGTCACTCACCGACATCGCCAGAATACCGGGTGCAATGAAGGCCACATCTGTTGCGATATTGCCGGGTACGGGCAACGTCCACAGACTCTGAGGCTTTTGTTTATTCTGAACATCCACAATATTGAGCCCATTACTGCCGTTGGCCAGGAATGCAAGATTATCCACAACCGTCACGCCATATACTGGCTGCGATGTGGCAAGTTGAGACATACGAATTGGTCGCTCCCATATTGCCACATCGTAGATTTCCAGACCGGACTTCATTCGGAATCGGTTGGTGCTGGTAGGCGAAGTGCCCGCTTTGACACCGACATACAGAATATCACCATCAAATTCAGCACCGCCAATCACCATCGGTGGATAATTGGGCAGCTCGATGCCGCTACCTTCGCCGATGTTATACACGAAATAATCGACAAATACCTCCACTCCGTTGATGACCAGATACACCTCATATCGCTCCGGCGTAATGACACCCGGTATCATGAATTTGAACGTTTTCAGATCCACCACATCATCAAGCAGATCAGGAATAAACTCATCCGGAGCCACTTCTACACTTTCAATCACACAATTGCTCTGCTCGTCCTCCGGCAACCACTGTGCGCATCTCGGTGCAACAGACCGCATTCGAACAGTCGTTCCCGGTAATATGGCCTGTTTATCAGCAGTCACAGCAACAATAGGCCCGCCTTCCACGAGCCCGGAATCTATTGAGAGATGGAATTCAGTATCAGTAATTCTTGCGCCCACAATGATCGCGCCAGATACATAAGCCATCAAATCTTCATCATGAACCACCAGATTGAAATCTCCAGTGCCCAACGATAACGCCACAACATCCGCCGGATCGATTTCAAGAGTATATTCATCTATCCATATATATGGAACACTGTTTCGGCCAATGGCTACTACGACATCTTCACTGTTACGGAAATTCTCGCCGTGAACCACAATGGGCCCGACCTGATCATCCACATTGAACGAGCCATTTTCCACTTCGTGAATGATCGGTTGCAATGCCTCCTCCACAGCGGCTTCCACATGTCCAACAAAAGTCACCCATTGTGTCTGACTTCTCAAATTTTCTACGCCGGAAATGCGAATTTCATATAATTCTCCCTCTATCCGATCAAAATCAACGGCAAACCGCTGCGCAGCTTCCGCGTCTCCGTCCAACGCCGTCACCTCCGCAGCCACTGGCAATCCTGTATATGTCTCCAGTACCGTTACCGCATCCGGCATTTCGATGGATGCAAGGGTTACCGATTCGTTGAAAACAACTTCATATGAATCATCGAAAGCAATCTTTTTGCCTTCCGCAATGTTGGTTTCTGTCACAATCGCTCCCGGCAACTCAAAAGTAGTCATTCCGCGATCTGGAGAAACGGCAACAACGCGACCTTTGTAGGTATCGACTGCCTGCACGGTTTCCACATTACCGGCAGATATCACGTAGGGACTCATTGGATTTGAAATATCCAGAATAATCACACCACCGCTATCCGCTGAAATAAACAGCAGATTGCCCATCAGCTTCAATCTGGTGGCTTCTCCTGTGTTGGATTGCAACTGCGGCGTCAGCTCAAAGCGCACGCGTTCCTCATCAGGACGATCCTTATGTATAATATCGACACCTTTCGTTCCCGTGGCAGCAATGATATAATTGCCGTAGGTTACCACATCCCTGGGATTGCCAGATAGCGTGTATTCAAAACTGTTGGCTGGTTCATTCAGATCAATCGATTTTAAATTGTTGCTGACAGTATCGTCTTCGGACATTGGGCGGTTTCCCCAGTTTGATTCAGTGAGCGTCGCGCATTTTCCTCCTGTACTAAAATCAAAAACTCGACGTTGTCCGCCAACCAGCAGCTGCCCTTCTTCATCAATAAATATTGTGTTGGCACCTTTTATAGGATTGCCCTCCTGATTAAACAGTTCGCCAGTGATGACCGGGTCCCGTTCAACCGCATAATTCACTTTCATAACCGGCGCTGCGCTGGAGACACCAGCGTGCAGACACTGGGCGCAATCGTCGCTGCCTCCCGGGGGGGGACACATACCGATCTGGTTTGTCACGGCGGCGAATACCAGTTGTCCCTGCTTATAAACGTCGGTCACCATGTGTCTTTCGCCCGCCTCTGACACCAACTGCATCCCATTCTGATCGTCCAGATTCAGGGATGCCACCCCCCTTAGACCATTCGCAACGTACAGACGTTTCCGAGGAATGCCTTGTATGACTTCATCGTTTGCAAAAATGCTGACAGAATCCACATTGGTCGGAAATTGATGTCCTTCCAACTGGTCAAAAATTGCCTCTTCACGACCACTGAGCACTTGACCGTTTTCGATTTTATGGCGAACCCCTGCATATCCCAGAATTGCCAACAGCTCATCCCGCCACCCGGGACCACTGGGCAAAGTGGCGGCGCTACCCACCCATACCGGTTGATTGGCGTTCTGAATATCAAATGTGGCGGCCCGCACCGGGTCATAGAAATCATCGTTCTTCCCCTCTAGCCCGTTTGTTCCTGCAATATCAAATCGATAAAAATCCGCATTGTTGCTCCATACATCATCGAAATATCCACCATTGGTGATTGCAGTTCCGGCTTCGTGATCCA
Organism: Polyangia bacterium; assembly: GCA_050287845.1. Taxonomy (GTDB): domain Bacteria; phylum Myxococcota_A; class Polyangia; order JAAYKL01; family JAAYKL01; genus JAFGXQ01. The sequence continues at coordinate 16,211 of JBNKCR010000004.1, read as the reverse complement.
CAACCAGATCGGATGGGGTGAAAATGGTACTCAGGGTCGACATTCGCTTGAGACCATATCCGAAACCGTTGTCGCCCATCAGACTCGTTTTATTGCCGTACCGATCTTCCCCATGCACATTGTTGCGCCCGAGGTGCCCACCCGGGGTCACGATCTCCATTTTCCAGGTGGAATACACCTTAATGCTCTGAACCGGTACATCACCTATCATTGCATTCAAACCATCCATCACCGTATTGCCCGGCTCAAATCCCTTTCCCGTAATGGTTACCACTGTGCCACCGGTGATAGGCCCCCAACTGGGAGTTAAATGAACAAACTCAATGGGGGCATCCACGGTGAGTCCTCCGCGCAGAACTGCAGACTGCCACAAACCATCCTTTTCAATCAATACCGTCACATCGTATTGCCCCGCGTGGATGATATGCGGCACGTCGCCATGGATGATACCGTTCCGCTCACCCGACGCATCGGTCTGGATTGATGAAATGATCATTTCCATTCCGCCAACAAACGCGCGAACCCGCTCCAAATCATCTGGAATGCCCGCCACGGAGATTGTCACCTCGTCGCTGTAATTCACCGGAACGCGTCGCGGCACCACAGAATCCACCGCAATCAAATCTGGACGTGCGCCCCGGTATATCAGCTCAAACTGTTGCTGCTGCAGGAGTGTGTATTGTGTCAGATATCCTTCTGGATCCAACGGTTTTACATTGGCTACCCCGGGCAGTACCGTCACAAGCACTGTATCTCCCACTTCGAGATTTGAAGTGGAAAGCAGTTCCAGTTCGGCATCGTTATTGGTAATGGTTACATTAATGGGCAGCAGTTCCCCATCCGCACCGCTCAACTGAAATTTATCAAGATTCGGTGCATGCAGATCTATTGCCTTGTTGAAGCGGACGATCACCTTTGTCGTGCCGTCCGGTTGCCGATCCAGAATTCCATTTCCCGGGTCGACCCTGAACACCTTCAGCGCCACATCATCGCTGACAGACAGATAAACATCCCCACTGCCACGTTTCCCTTCGGTCACTACATAATAGTCCATCGCCAGAACAGCTTCCGCATTTTTCTCCGCCAGATTGACACTGTGCGATATCACCGGATGAGCGGGATCAGTCACATCGACCGCCACAACACCTGCATCACCCAATGCCAGATACGCCAGATTGCCGTTCACCGACACATCACGCACTGATCCATGAGTATTTACTCTGGAAAGTATCTGCATATCCGCGGGGTCAGATATATTCACAATTACCATGCCCTGCTCGCCTGCTGCCAGGTACGCATAGTCTCCAGCAACAGTTACTCTGACCGCGGGAACCGGCAGGCTGTCCAAAACAGCAAATCCTTCCTGCGCACTGTGTTCCACCATATAGAACGCACCGGTGGTAATGTCGGTTTCATTGACAAGCAAATTGTTCTTAACATCATACTCACCAGATACAACAACATACCTCTCCGATTCTTCAGCCCCTGTCTCAACCACCACTACATCCAGAGCATTATGATCTTCGGGCAACTCGAAGTATTGATTAAAGTAAGCCTTTGTGGCGTGGAATGTATCCACAATACCAAGCCCCCGGTTACCGGCAGCAACCACTGTACGACTGTTTTCGGCATCAACTCCCCGCGCCAGATTGGATTCCAGAGGCACCTCATCCAGCACTGTAGTCTGCGTCATGTCCACTGGGTCGAAACCAATCACGAACAAAGCGGAATCATCGGTCACGTTCGGCTTGGATCCCGTCACATAAATACGATCCACACCGCGCTCGAAATACGTATCCACGCCAGTTGCCCGGTACTCATCCGGCAAATGAACTGTATGTACCAGTCGTTTTTCCGCGCCATCAGAGATGTCGAATATGCGAACCCCGGAAGTCCCCATCGCCGCAATGAGCCAGGTGCCAGTGGGGTCAATGATCATCTCATACACATTATCTGATGCGCCACTGTCAAAATTCAACTTTGCCTGCTGCAGGTATCGGTAGGCATCATCGAATGTCTCACTCTGTCCCGTATCCAGCGCCACGGTAACATCCGCCAGTCCGAGGCTTCCCTGAGGCATCGTCACTTCGAGAGTCTCAGAGTCAATCACATTGATGTCATCTTCGGGTACCCACACATTGCCAATCTGCACGCTCACACGCGCGAGTCCAGGACGAAAGCCGCCACCTTTAATCACTGCAACATTACCGCCATACATGGGCCCCTTCGTCGGCGTGATCGACTTCAAGGATAACGGTTCAATGTATTGCACCGCACCATGAAGTATATCCGACGCATCATTCTGATTAATCACCTGCAGACTGGCTGGTCCCGCAGTGTTAGAAGGCACATCGATCACAAACGACATCACATCAACATCAATAGGTTGAGAAGATACGACCGGCGCCACGTAGCCACTCACTTCGAACCTTGGAGATGCCGGTTCTGTGGCAACCACTGCGTTTCGCACTTCAACCGTGATCTGCTGACCTGTAGTCGCAACCAGTGTGGGATACACATCAACAATTTCCGGCACTGACGCGCTGTTCACTGCTGTTTTGAAGGAAATTTGATAATCAAACAGCCCATCTGTCCGTCGCGTGCCAGGCACGCCATTCAATCGCACTGAATACGCCTGTTCGGATGCCAGCTCAGATGTCGGTGTGAGAATCAGCGTGTCATCTCTCTCCTGGCTGATGGAGATATTGTAGTCCACTATCTGTCCATCCACTGTGCCATCTTCAAGACGCAAAAAAATGAATGGTCGGATATCGTCCAGTTCCTCGGGGGCGAAGGCTTCACTGAACTTCAGCGATATGGCACTGTTCCGGGCCACATGTCTCGCACCGTCCGAAGGCGAGGATGACACCAGATCCCGCATCATGGTATCGACGAAATGAACCTGTCGATACGAAATACCGACGACCACCCCATCGTCTGTAATGAGAGATTTCACAATCTTTCTATCAAATGCGACAGCATCCGCCAGTTCGATTTGACCCAGTCGACTGGAGTCAAACAGCGAAATGTACGATGTAGTATGCTCGTCACCATTCAGATCTGTATAGGCGCTGGTACCGCCCAAGGTGCTCAACCCGAATGCGGCACTGACGTATCCGCTCAGATTGAATGAGTGCGAATCATATTGGCCTACAAGGCTGATATTGGCCGGACTGGTTGCATCATAAACCCGATATTGGCCGGGAGCCCCTGACGAGGCAATGCGTGCTGATTCTCCGAGCTGAGCGGAATGCGCCACCGCCTCAGTGGAATATCCCAGCTGCGGAATGGAGGGTTTGGAAATGTCGAATACAAATCTCTTTTCCGAACCGACGCGTACATGCAGGTGATTGCCGATTAGCTGTAATTGCGTTGCACGCAGTGATACGGATGTACCATTTGCGTTTCCTTTTCGCAGATAGCGAATCACCGATGGTTTATCCGGATCAACAAGGCTGATCACTGCCACGCCGGATGCAGATCCGGCGAATAGAAGTTGACCTGTTCCCACAATGGATACCGGTGCTTCGTTCAGTTCGAGGGGCAGATAGTGCAGCGTATTTCGATCTTTCGCTTCCGTCTCAAAATCCCCTGGTCGGCGATTCTCCCTGTCGTATGTGAGTAGCCATGTCCGGTCTTCATGTACTGTGTCAAAAAAATCGAAATGATACCCGCGGGCACTCACATACAGATTATCCCCCACCAGCCCCATGGCGTGTGCTTTCAAATCCGGATCCAGACTGTAGTACCCCAGTCCGGTCATGGGCGCTGCATTTTCCAGATCGTCCCGCTCATAGTACAGCAATGAAATCCAGCTGGGGGGACCATAAAGGCGCAGCTCATCCATGGATGTCATCAGATTCCGGGATTTCTCTTTCTGGGGACCATGTCCATTTCCCAACACGTACACCAGCCCGAGATTTGCGTCAGACAGGATGTCTACCAGCGTCCCATAAGGTAACTTGGTGGTATCGGTCACCTGCGCATCATCGTCTTCATCCACTCCACCTTCCACAAAGGTCTCTGCCACATCAATAGCGGTATTCTCGTTTAGTCGACCGTAGAAGAGCCCGTTGGGCAACAGATATTTCCGGCCAGTTGAATCCGACAGTTCCACATCCACAAAACCGCGATAGGCGCCATTGAAATCCGGCACCCGCCATTTCATTTTTTCCGCACTGTACAGCTCAATGCGATCGCCATCCACCGCGCTGCTGATAGCGGTTTCCGGATGCCCACTTTGCCACGCGGTTAATGTGATATCATCGTGGAATCCGTAACCCACCACTTCCACCTGAGTATCCAGCCCCACCTGATCCACACGCACCACCGCCGGGGTGATAAAGGATATAAGAAGCTCATCCACATAGGTATAGCCACCAATTACTTCATCCAGAAGCCCGTTCTCATGCACCACTTCAACTGCGGCCGGTCCGGCGTAGTTTGGCACTGTATGGGCGTAGATCCTGTCGGAACCAGCCAGCGTTACACCATATTCCGGCGCAGTTGCATCCGGTGCTGCTTCCACGCTATCGATGACCAGACGTTGCCCGCCCAGGTAAAGCTGCGGTGAATTGCCAAAACTGGTGCCATACACAACAACTGGCGTTCCGCCGGATATTGATCCCTCCTGGGGAAGAATTCCAGTTATATCCGGTGCAATAGCATTTCCCGCCGCACTGGTGTAGAAGTCAAACTGATAGGTTTCCTGCAGCGGCAGACCCGCATCCCCCATCGGTTCCAGCCCTTTGAGAATTTCAACGACATATTTCTGATTGGATTCAAGCGCCATCCCGGCCTTCAATGCAAGCTGCACAAGCCGATGATTTGGAGCGCCTTCCTGGACCACAAACGAAATGTCAAACAAATCGGCGGTCACATCCAGCCCCATCCCTGCGTCCAGTTCATGAACCACAAAATAGTCTTCCAATACCGTATCATCAGCCAAGGCAGCCGAGAGTTCCACCCTCATCGGTGCCAATTCCGTCGATACATCCTGTTCGAACGACCCTGGTACGTGCTCAATCACTGTCAACGTGGGCAATTCAACCCGGGCGATCCCCCGCTTCGATGCTGCAACCGCGATACCGCCTTCGGTCATGGTGACAGATCTCGGTGCGTAGTCGCTCCAGTCCGCAGATCGATGAATCACCACAGGGACAGTGGCATCAACTGTCGAATCATCCAGCTTTTTCAAATCAATAATCTCAAGAACGGATTGAGATGGCACATCCTCCTGATCTGAATAGTGCACGGTGGCATACGCTCTGCCGCCAGAAACAAAAACGTCATATACACCGTCTTCAACAAAATCTACCTGGGACGGTTTCAGCGATACTGCATTTTCAAATACCGGTGCGTACGGATCTGAAATGTCAATCACATTCAATTGTGATGCAAAACCATTGCTGGCCATATCTGCGATATAGGCGGTATCGCCCTCGACAAAAATGCGATTGGCGACGCCAAGGGTATCCAGTTTCGCCACGACCGGCATTGTCGGATCTGAAATATCCGCTACCACCAGGCCCTCATGAGATGCTGCGATTAGCGCATAGTTGTCCACTATCACCACATCTCGTGCATATCCGTTGGGCTTGATGAATCCTACATGGTACGGTGCATACATGTTGGAAATATCAATGGCTTGAACACCACCATATCCATTCGCCGCGAGGATCAGATTGTCCTTTCGGGCAATCCCGTGCACTTCCATATATGGCATGTCAATACGGCCTACCAGCTGATAGGGCACACCCAAACTGCCTTCATCATTTTTCACCGTAAATAGCAGAAGCTCGCCGGAATGATTTTCGAAATCAACGCCCCCGCTGAGTGGTTCTTTCGAAATTTCATCTTCCAGTTCGGCGCAATGCTCTGACATCACCCATGCCCCTTCAGGAGCGCCAGATTTCGCAGCCGCCACAAAATTGGCATCCGCATGCACTTCCGAGATGTTGCCCACAAATATGTACGATGCACCCGTTACCAGCTCCGAGTACACATACTCGTCGCCATTTGCATCTGACGCGAATTTCATCGCACTGTCAGCCATGAACAGACCCGTGCATCCGGGTTGTGGCCCTGTCTGATTGTTCAAATCCGGTTCCCAGAGCAGCGGTTCAGTCTGAGACCACGCGCCAATCACTGCCCCACTACGCTGGGGACTCCTGAACTGATCAACCGTTGTATAATACGATCCTTTTCCTTTTTCATAATCGGTACTTGGGGCCATAAAAGTATGTTTGCTGACCGGCAGACCAATTTCATGATATGACTCTTTCTTCACCACGTGATTCGGGGTCTCTACTGTCACGGTCAATCGCACACGTTCATTTCGTTTAAAATCTCTGGAAAGAACTGCATGGCCAGACATATTTTCAAAAAGATGTTCAAACCAATAAAAGAAATTGTCTTCGTCATTCTTTTCGGCGACATTGCTCATCTTAATTTTTTCCGACGTGGAGAGCGCCACCCATTCGCCATCCTGCCACGCCGAATCAGTATCATTTTCCGTACCTGATTCAGTAGTAGCGGTGTCTGTATCCGTATACGCAGCTCCCTGGTCCTCTGATTGCAAATACTGATATTCTCGGGTCAGTTGCACATAAACATCGCGTTCTTCGGGGTCGCCAATATCTTCGACAGACACTGCTATTTTCACAGGTTCATTCTGTGTGAGGATTTGACCATCCACAGGAGTCTGAATCGAGAGTTTGGGTGCCACGGTATCTTCCACCGTACCAATGGTCACCGTCTGACTTCGCCCCGCGTGCCCCAGCATATCGAACGCTTCGGCGTACACGGCAAAACCACTGACGCCGTCCGGTGGACTGATCAATGCCCGATACACGTGATCCTGCGCAAAGGATCCGACAAAATCCGAATACGGTGTATAGGCCGTATATACTGGATTATCATTCACGTAAAAAACAACTCTATCGATTCCGTCAATCCCCAAATCATCAAACGCTTCCACAAAGATCTCAATATCCTGACCTTCGATGAGCACGGAATGATTGTTGAAAGGTTTTACAATCGTTGCCGTAGGTGGTTGATCCGCTATGATTTCCAACTCGCGTGCAGGCGACATATCAGACACGTATCCATCCAGATCAATGGCATCCGCACGGAATGACAGTTTCTCACCCACTCTTCCTATAGGAATCACCATATGATACTGGAACGGTACGGAATCGTCCTGATTGTGTAGTTGATATGAATCATCAGTGAAGTCTGAACCCCAGGCAGTATACAATCTGGCAGAATCAACACCGGTCTCCCGATCGTTTGCAATCACATTCACCACAATACCGCGACCTTCGGTGATTTCGGTAAGTGAGCTGCCCAGGTTGTACCCACGTTCATCAAGTACCTGTAACTGCTGAACAACAGGAGGCGCATTTCGAAGCAATGTTACTGGGCGATATGCAACACTTTCGTTCCCGGCGCCATCCCTTGCCACCCACTCCACACGCAGGTTCATTTGCTGCGGTACGGGCGATCCATCCGCAAGATTCAGATACGATTCAAACGCCTGCGTAATAAAACTGCCCAGATATGGTGGCTCTATCTGTAGGATGGTATTGACGATTTCATCTTCTGCAATCACGCCGTCCGCGTTTCTGTCAGCATACAGATTTACCCGAACCGTCCCCACTTCCACATTGTCCGTTACCAGGGCCGCGTACTTCACTATGCCCTTCTCGTAAGCAGTTGCCCCTGACTCGGAGGGTTCCTGAATCACTATTTCCGGTGGCGTGACATCTTTCAATACGTGTACAATTGTGGCTTTTGCTGTGGTACTGGTGCGTCCATCAAACACATAGTTGATTTCCCGGGTAGATGCAGTGATATTCATATCAATCCCCGCTTGCCCATACGGCACCTGCATCAGGAATTCATAAGGATAAGTGGCATCCACCAGGGTTCGGTCGCCGGTGATCAGTCCGGCCACGTTCACTGTTACTTTTTCAATGCCAACGTCATCAATGGCGTTGACCTGAATCAAAATATACTCGCCTTCGGAGATATCATCACCGTCCCTGGGCAATCCCACAGCAACCGTAGGTGGCTGATCTTCCATAATCTCGAGCAGTACAGATTCCTCTGCGCGATGCGCGTCAGGATCACCATATAGTACGCCATACGAATCAATAGCTTCTACGTGAACTGTCAGCAGATTGTTTTCCGGGATCAACGGGTCATATGCTGGTACCGTTTGAATTTCCACCTGATAAGGCGCTTGATACAGCAGTTCCTGGAAGATGACATCATCGTTCGGTCCAACTGTTGCCCAAATACGAAGACTTTCAATGCTCACATCATCATAAGCGTGCACGTTGACATCCAGGTTGTTGCCCTCAACAATTCTTTCACCGGGAGCGGGAGATACAATATCGACCACTGGCCGCTGGTCAACACTCACCGGATACCATTTCTCGTCTTCAAATGTATTACCACTGGTATCTGCCACAACGATCTTGAATCCTACCCAGAATTTCAAATCATCATTGACGTCTACATCGCCAATTGCCTGGAGTATTTCCGAAATCCGTTTGACCTGAAAGGTGCGCGTATACCAAGGCGTATCGATATTCAGCGTACTGATTGGCTCAAAATCAAGTGCTGGAATACTTGTGATAGTCCACTCCGGAACCAAATAGGGCGTGCGCCGATCCGTACCATCTGCCTCAACTACCCGATATGCCGGATACACCGCAATATTATCAACTTTTACATTGTCAAACGCGCGAAACTCCACATTGAAATTCGATCCTTCGACCGCGTGAAATCCAACGCCTTTTGCCTTGATGGTATACGCCGGATTGATCTCATCGGGTTGAATATTCACAAGTATCGTATTACTGCTCATCGCATCGTCAGAATCAGTGATCACCACCATCAGATCGAGTTTTTCCGTGTTCTCTGTGAGTCCCGGCGGTATTTCCAGGTCCGCGACATAACGGGTGGCGTATGGCGAATTCCATTGGCCATATTTAAGGGCGATATCAGTGGAATATTTATATTCCAGGCTGTCTACTATCGATACCAGAGCGCTCTCAACCGTAGAGTCCAGCAATACTTCGCCGTTGGGTTTCACCCCTCTTGCCATCGGGGTTTCTTCAAGATCACTCAGCGGCAATTGAATTCCATCGGCGTATACTTTTATATCTTTTTTGGAAAGCACCCGGTCATCGGTAACAACCAGCCCCACTTTCATCCGGAAAATACCGGCCACCACATTCTGATTTTCGATGGGTTCAATAAAGCGTACCTCAGGTGCAATATTCTCCTTCGGATGGACAATAAATTGGCGGCTGTTAGCATTGCCCATGTTGTCGATGACTTCGAGTTCATATTGAACCGATTCATTGGTGTTGAAAGGAATTTCCGTTTCTATTCTTCCGCTTGTAATCAGGCTACCCGGACAGGATGGTTGAGAAAACGTTTTCCCATCAATGGGCGGCAATTGACGAGATCCGTCAGTATTCAAAATGAAAATTTTGTAGCTTTCCAGACCAGAGTCGTCCATCAAGCCTGCGGTGAGTCGAAATTCCTCGCCAACACGAATCCAAAATTCTGCGTAATTGAGACGTGCCGCATCCGTAATAACGTCTCGGTATTGCCCATCCACCTTATAACTGGAAAAAGACTTATACTCCACTTCCGGACCAGCATTGGGAACAACTGGCAAACTAATCTCTCCCGACCCTATTCGACCACTGTAGTCTTCAGCCACCACCTTTAATTTCAACTGCCCGCCTCCGGCGTAATCCTCTACGACATCATATGGAATGGAATATGTGGTTTTCGCGAATTTCCCACCCAGTTCCCGCACCAATGTATCATTGTTCTGATACAGTTTTATCGAACGAATGCCGCCGGTATTATCAGACACATTGAATTTCAACTGAAACCGTTCCTTCGCCACGGTATTCTTTCCACTCATCGGATCTACAATTTCAATTGTTGGGGACACCTCGTCCTGCACAGCGTGGCGAGTTGATACCACCTGCACAGGCACATCAGTAAACTGATCGCCGTTTCTGTCGAAACCAAATACCAACAACTGAAGCATCCGGAAATCATAATCTCCTGAAACGGGTACCACAGTGCTGTACGAATCGTTGCCATTGTGCGTCTGCTCTTTCATCTTTGAAGCCGTGACAAGTGACGTACCCACTTCCTCTTCCCCATTATCTTTCACATATACAGATATCACCGGTTGTACATGGATAGAATGTGGAATGCTTCCAGGTATGCTGTAGCGCGTGGCGGGGGAAAGATTCTTTGCATCAACCCGAATGTAATCGATAAATGTTTCCACCTCATTGCCATTGCTGTCGGTCACTATCGGCTCAATGAACAAAGAGTGAACATCGTCTATCCCGTGCAAATCCACCCCATTGGAATCTGTAACAGTATATTCCGAATGCATCGCCGTACAAGGGTCCATCATTTCCTGATCAATCAGGTATGTCACCGTATATCCAGGACCGAAATCCACCTTGAGTCGCTGTTCCTCAGTGGGAACTACCTGAGAATCCCTCTTCCAGAAGGCCGGCCAGATGTTCATCTTACCAGATTCAGTCGCATCTACATATGCCGCGCCATCGATGAGAACCTGTCCAGGCAACTCGGCCGATTCTGGATAGTTCAATGTCACATAAGGCACAGGCTGGTTGTCGGCAGCTGTATGGATGTTGCCAACAGGATTGCGTTCCCCGGGAACCCCATCATCCATCACCATCCCGTTCAACGAGGTATACAACGGAAAATACACCATAGGATCGTCACCAGACGCATAGTCATTTTGTGCTATGATCGTCTGAAAGGCGATATCGCCTCGAATAATGTTTTCGTTCGGTAGCAAATCCACCGCCACGAAGTTTGGCAGCAAATCGTCGAGAACCGTAATTTCCTTACTGAACGATGATTCATTACCATAAATATCCGCTGCAATTACGGAGAAATGCAATTTATTGCGAGAGGCATCTGTTTCATCATACTCCGGGATTGATACTATCGGTTTCAGCGTCAGTACTGTCTCACTCCCGTTCGCGGCAGATGCAATCATCTGGCCGTTGACTGAAATGGTATACGACGCCACACCCGATTTGTCTGATACTGTCAGCATCGCATGTATAGAACGCTGTTCATACTCCTCATCTTTGGGCTCCTTTACCTTTATCAGGGGCCCGTCTGTATCGGCTGGCGGCTCTACAATCACTACATTAACTTTGTCGGTTTCCACATAGTTGTATCCAGAATCATTTGCCCGAATATAAAGCACGTACGTTTCTCCCGGAACTGCATTTGCCGGCAACCGCACACGCCCCGCTGCTTCCAGAACAAATGTCGTGGATACAATCGCCGAACCGAACGAATTGGGATTGGGAACAGAGTGGGTTTCCACACGCTCCAGCTTGTTGAAATTCACTTCCTGGAATTCAACCGTATTTCCCTGCAAGTCTTCCAACACGGGCGCAAACGTCTCAATATAAATATTATCTCGACCGCTTCCCTCAATTTCAATCCATTCCCCCGGCTGTCGGTAGACAGTTGTCTCCGGAACTGACATCGTCGCTTTCGGGGATTCCAAATCATCCTGTATGTTAAGCTGCAAGTACTCCGTTTTGGTATTGCCACCACTATCAGTTGCAACAGCACCAATCCGCACACCGGGTTCGCCTTCATCCGGTCCATGAGGCACGTGCAAACCGGAATACAGCGCATCACCAGCATTTATCGCATCCGCAATATCATCGGTAGTAAAGCTGTCCAGAACAATCGTTTCGTATCCGGTATCCACAAAAACTGTAGCCGATACCACCTGTCTGTCATCGCTCACGTAAAAAGCCAAATCCAGTTCATCGCCTTCTTCAAGACGCATCCCGGGGGGGGGCGACTGAAACGTGACCACTGGACTCATATCCGAACTGATCATATACGTCCAATCCTGGTCATTCGCTTTTCCGAAAACATCTTCCGCATGCGTATGAATAGTCGTGGCGCTTGTGCCTACCGGTACAGTAAAGTCGACCGAACCGCTATCCATCCGCATGGACTCGGTATACGTTTTCGAAAAGATCTCCACGTTATCCTGTAGAATTCTCACTGATGCCAGATTCGATTCGTCTGTTGCCCGCCAAGTGAGCGTTTTGTCTTCACCCTGATACAATATCTCTCCGACGGAAGGTGAATTGATCGTTAGAATGGGTTTTGTCTCATCGGGTTTTACTACAAGTATGGCATCGCCTATGGCGCTCCGGCCAACATTGTCAAACACCTCCACATGTACTCGAATCTCATGAGTATCATTGCTCAAGGACAAATTCGACAGTGCCAGCTCAAACCGCTCCTGAACCTGAGCGCCCTGCGCGTCCAACAACCTACTTTCAGAAAACTGTGACGTCGTTTCACTGTCGACAAAAAAAGAAACATCAATGCGCGACATCATCAGATCATCTTTGGCCGCCACGTATATAGCCATCAGATCACGTGGGAAGTAAAACTGTCTGTCTCCACGAATTTCGGATATCACTGGCGGTGCATCCGCCACTACTTCCACATCTATCCTAGCGACAGACGTATTGCCTGCACCATCTTTCGCCATCACCTCAATCGGATACCTGTTTCCGACCTCGTATTCCGGTATTGTAACAATTTTAATAGCCGAAAACGCGGCCAAAGCCCCCGGTACAATTTCAGGCGAAAACGCAGAATCAGTGACAACATCGTTCAAGTCGCCGGTTAGCGTATATTTGCCTCCTGCAAATCCAACGCCTCTCAGCTCAGTGCTCGTTACGCGGACATTGTCGAAGCCGCTGGCTTTGAAGGCAATATTGGTTTTTTCGAGAACTCTGGCAATGTCCTCTCCGCCGTCGGTATTCTCTACTGTCGGGGACGCAATATTCACCACGGGCGCCTGTGCGTCTCTGCCAACCAGAATTGTGACAGGCTCGCTTTCGGTTCGCTGTCCCCGGGTGTCCTCTGCGACGGCGTGAATCACAAAAGGCTGGTCACCTACAACTGTCCGATCAATATCATACGTATAAGCATATGGATGGGCGTGATCCGCACCGACAAGTTTAGAATCGACGTAAAAATCCACACGACGAATACCCACATCATCTACCGCGGAGGCTCTCAGCTCAATCGGCATGCCTGCAACAAAACTGGTACCCGCAATGGGGAACGACACCGCTACAGTTGGTGGCGTATCCGGTCGAACCACAATCGATACAGTCTCGGAATTCCCCGTCCGACCATGGGCATCTCGAGCTTCCACGCGAAACTTCTGTGTAGTTCCCAGCGTTTCGTCTGACAGAGGCACATTGAACGTGAATTGCTTTCTACTGATACCGGCGTTTTTAAACTCATCCGCGTTGTTCTCATACACGGTACTGAAAAACGGCAAATCATTCCGATACAGCTTGACTTCAGTTCCCCAGTAAAGGGTATCATCCACTACTTCGGCCACAATCTGAACGCTCTGTCCCGCCGCAATCACCTTTCCGGTCACCGGCGAAACAATCTGTGCCACAGGCGCCCGATTCTCCATAATCCGATAAACCGTCGAATCCGATTGTATTGTCCTACCATCCCGCATATGCAATACCACATACACAGATTGGCTGCTTTCATGGGTGGCAATTTCCGGCACCGTATCTTTCAGAGACCAGACTTCCGCGCATAAAAACGCAGATTGTCCCGGAGCCGTTATAAATTTCATTAACGGATAATTTGACCGACCGATATATTTGCCGTCCTTGAAAAACTCTGCATATTGTGCCTTTGCAAACTGAGGACATCTCGACCCATGGAAATAGGCCACTTCATAGGTAATCGGGCTGGCTTCAATGAATCGTTCTTGAATGCGGGGGTTCAGAAACACGTATTGTTCAGATTCCGCTTCAACATTCGGTTCCACGTATACAGTCTTCTCTGCGGAGTCACCCACCTGTCCCGCGGAGTCCACCGGTACTGCGCTGACGGTTATTTCTGAATCTGCATATTCATCCGGCAACGATACGGACAAATCAAACGGTTCGTTCCATCTGGTACCCGCAAGTACACCGTTCAGATAAAAACGAACTTCCTTTACCGCCACATCATCTTTGGCGTTGGCCTGAATACTCAACAACGCGTCCACTTTGACACGATCGGCTGAAAGATCAATTTCAACAGTAGGAAACGCGTCAATCGCAGAAACATCTACAGTGGCCGCGACATCTGGCAGCTCAGCGAGTTGAATGGATGCCTGAAGCTCCAGTGGCGAATTGGAAGAAACAGCAGCTCTTGCCGATATTTGGTTCTGATCAACCAACTCGAGAACGCCAGATGCATTCTCCTCCAATGTCCATTGTACTTCGAGCTGCCTTGTGAGCGCGGCTTCTGTTCCATCATCGAACACGCCGACCAATCGTGGAAGTGGAAACTGCTTGTTCAAACGCGGTAGGATAAATTGACTCTGTTCGTTCAGATCCAACGCTCGTAATGAAACAATCGATTTTGTTGCGTCAATTTCAACTGGTATATCCACAGAAAAAGGCACGCCCGGGTAATCAACGGTAATAATAATATCTTCCGATGAAGTTTCAACGAGAGGATACACAACGCCTGCACTGGTCACGCGCACGAGATCCGGATGGGAAGATTTGTAGATAATGCCGTGTCCCGCGCCTGTCAGTTCCGTTTCACCCCGGAATTCAAAATCCACCCTTGGGACTATCGAAACGGTCTCTGCAATATTGGAAAAAACAATTCGTTCCGGAAATGCCGTCAATCCCAATGCGTCTTCCTGTAAGTTCCCCCCGGGAATCAGCATCCTGGAAAATGAATTAACGTTACCCGAAGCATCCACAGCGGATAGCTCCACAAACACAATGCCATTGGCATAAAATTCTTCAACGTTGAATGACAAATCTGAAATATCAACAGTTGCGGTGTACTGCTGCTGCACATCCGAAGTCGGGTAAAGTCTCTGAATACCATCGGTCTGAACAAAGGCTGTTTTTCTTGCTGTATCCAGAACACCACCAGCGTCACGCAAATCTGATCCCCGCAGTCCAATCAGTGAATAATTAACATAGGAAATATCGGTATCGTCGTTGACATAAAAATTTAGAACAATGCGGAGAGCATCGTCGATAGTCTGAAGGCTGATCGCATCATAATCCGACAAAGATATAACAGGTAGATTCTCTTCCACGGCGAAATATTCTGAATAGGCAAGCGTAGTATTATCGGCAAACAACAGCTCCAGTCCAGGTCTGAAAAGCGACTCACCCGATTGCTCAAACTGAAAGGCGCACCGCGATGAACTCGCACTGTGAATGACATTCTGAAGCGCCGAGAAATTTTCATCAGGGAATGCCCGGTAACCGATAAGCTGTGAACAATCCGAGACAGCCGCGGTATAAGAAGATGTTTGGCTCTTCGTCGACAAATGACCGTTTGCGCGTATATCTACGACAGCAGAGGCAACGGCAACGCCTGATTGAGTTTGCCAGGAAATTAAAATCACACCTATTGCGAAAATCAGAGGCCAGTACGAATCTCGAGGGTGAACCAGCTGTTTTAAAAGAAAATGTTTTATGAAAAAGAAATGATTTTCGCGCATAACCGCCTTATCCTTCAATATAATTAATTAGTTAGATGGTTTTGTTGTTGGAACAGAGTGGAAAACGGACCACACCCCATCTGGCGTCATTAATTCCTCGGCGCGACGATACATAATCATATCGTTCATGTACAGAATAATTTTTCAGCATCGACAGAAAAAAAACAAAATACGGAAAACTTCTAAATATCTCATAAAAAACCACCCCCAGAGGAGGTGGTTTTGATTTAGCCCCCGGAGGGGACAACTCTCTTTGCCCCAAAATGGGGCAAAGAGAGTTGTCCCCGTTGTTTAACGAGCTTTAGTCAAACTTCAGATCTTCCTGATTCTTCTCGCGCTTCTCCTGATATTTTACATACTTCCGTATGATTTCGGCATCGACACTTACGGTGTCAACGAAGTATCCGGTTGCCCAGAAGTGATTGCCCCAATACGGCTTGCCTTTCAAATCTCGAAATTTATTGAACACGCGAATCGCCGTTCTTCCCTTCATCGTTCCAACATACTGTGATATTGAAATTTTCGGCGGTATCATTACAAGCAGATGGATATGATCCGCTTGAACGTTCAGTTCAACGATTTC
>JBNKCR010000003.1:0-7701 GCA_050287845.1 Polyangia bacterium | reverse complement strand
TGCTTCAGCACCGCCTGCAGTGGTGGAGGGAGGTCACTACGGTCCAGGCATTTATGCCGATGTGGTGGTCAAAAAATGTGTGGACAGCCTGCCACTTTACAGAATTGAACGGCAGCTGGAACGGGCGGGATTTCCGATTTCTCGCAGCACGCTGTGCGCGATGTTTCATCGTACCGCTGACATCTTTGGACCGATATACAATCGTCTGATGGAACTTGCCCGCAACGACGAATATGTCAGCGCCGACGAAACCAGACTGCCGGTACAGAAACCTGAAAAGTGCAAAACCGAATGGATATGGACGCTGGTAACCAAACAGGTGATTGCCTATCATTTCAGTGAATCCAGAAGTGAAAGAGTAGCCAAAGAACTGCTGGAAGGTACCACGGGACATCTGCAGATTGATGGATACTCCGCGTACAACGCCGTTTGTGAAGACAAAAGGAAATCAAAAAAAGGACGCAAAAGAGTCGGCTGTTTGTCCCACGCCCGACGGATGTTTTTTAAAGCCCTGAAAAACAATGATGTCGCCAAAGAGATAATCGATATGATCCTGGATTTGTATCTGATTGAATACCTTGCAGCGGAACGCGGCATACTGGGAACGCCCGACCATCTGCTTCTGCGTCAGACAGAAAGTCGCGCAGTCCTGGAACGCATGGAAAAGTTGCTTGCAGAGCAAAAGCCAAAATTCACTCCAAAATCAAAAATGGGAAAAGCAATAAGCTACGCCCAAAACCAGTGGGATTCATTGATTGAATTCACCAACGACCCAAAACTAAGATTAGGTAGAGTCAGCACCCGGCGCGGTGGTTGCGGTCATGCATTTACAGCCGCAACTCCGTTTCCGGGTACTGCTCATCGAACCGGACGTGCGGTTTTCCCGCATCCGGCTCTCACCTGAGACGTCGTGCCTTCGCGCTCGGCAGGCTGATTTCAAGGCGTCTTCAAACAATGAAGGCCGAGTGTCTCAAAAAGATACTCGTCGGAATACTGGCGATATCCCGTGCCTCGTTTTCGATGCTTGCTCATCAGCCATCTTCGAAATCTTTTGGCTACATATTTTCGCAGCCAGAGATATTCTCGAAACACCGGTCCTTGATCGAAGTAATTGCACCATCCCCTCAGGACGGAGTTCAATGCCTTCACTCTTTCTTCCGGCGCCTGTTGATTCCACCTTCTCGATGTTTCATCATGAATTCTTTTGCATACATGTTGGACAGCCTTCTTTGATGGCCGCGTTCCGATGTATGCTTTTCCAGACTTTGCTTTGTACGATTTACCAAACGTGTAACCAAGGAAATCAAATCGGTCATCCGGGAGCTTCACGAGTTTCGTCTTTTCCTCATTTATTTCCAACCCTATTGCTGTCATTATCCGCCTTGCTTCGCTCATCGCAGCCTCTCCGTTGCCGGGATTGCAGCATATAACGAAATCATCAGCATAATTGACGACATGTGCATTCAAGCGTCTGTATATTCCATGCATGTACCATGCGAGTAGAAAACGCCTGAAGTACAGGTTGGAAAGCATTGGGGAAACCACACCACCCTGTGGCACTCCTCGGTTTGTCTTCTCATAATTTCCTTTTTCAACCACCGGCGCTTTAAGCCACTGACGTATTACCTTCAGCAATTTTCCATCCGAGATTCGCCGTGCCACGCATTTCATCAGCATTCCGTGTGGAATTGTTGTGAAATAATCGCGTAAATCGCCATCGACCACCTCGGTTCGACCATGCTCGGTAAGATGAAAGTATACTCTCCGCACCGCTGTTTTGGCGCCCAGTCCTTGACGGAATCCATATTGTTGAGGTCGAAAATCCGCCTCAAAAATCGGTTCGATAATAAGAACAACGGCCATTTGAACCACTCTGTCCCGTATTGTCGGTATCGACAACGGGCGCATTTTGCCACTGTTCTTTGGAATCCATACCCGAAGGAGGGCCTGTGGTATGTATATACCATTTTTCAGGTCCTCCTGAAGATTTCCAATCCATCGTTCCACACCCTGTTTCTCGATATCCTGAAACGTTTCGCCGTCAACTCCTTCGCTTCCCTTATTTCTGCGGCAGCGTCGATAAGCTTCGACCAGCGTTTCCATGTGGATTATCTTGTCCCAGAGACTGTAAAAACGATAGTTCGGTTCTGCCTTAGCTTTCGCATGCAGCTTTCCTTGAAGCAATCCAAGCCATTTTGAAGTTAATAGACGTTTTGTCAATCTTCTGCCTCTATCCTTCTCAGTCCACATTCTCAGGTCAGGGTTCCTTCCCTACTTCCGCGTTACCGGCTATCATCGGTACTGCAAACCCATCCGTCACCCACATCGGCCAGTGTCTGTTCCTCACGGAATCGCTGTTCTCGTCGCCTTTGCCAAAGGCGGTCTTCCGGCGTGGGCTTCCCGTGTTGCCCATTCTTTCTGCTGTCATGCGTGCTGTCGCCACTACCCCGACGGAATTTCGGCCTGCTTTTATCGTTCACTTCAGCCGAAACGGCGGCCTTCCCCGTTATTATGGCGGGTCGGCTTCCGCAACTGTAATTTCGGGGCCTGCTTAGCGTTCACTACTCGTTACGGCCCGCATGACTCGTTGACCTCCTTAAAGAGGCCTTTTCCTAAAGTGCTTCAACTCATTTGTTACCTCCTGAGCCGCTCCAGGTACTTCCAGTCGGAACGACAGTTAACTGGCCGGGATTTCCACCCGGAAGAAAGAATGCGCCTTTGCACGGCACACACAATAACTTTTCAGAAAACGCGTTACGTATCATAGCCCTTGGCCGGAAAAATTATCTCTTCGCCGGACATGAAGAAGGCGGTCAGAATCTGGCAATCCTCCAGACCATTGTCGCAACATGCAAACTGCACAACGTCAACCCGTACGATTACATCAAAGATGTCATCCTGAAAATGCAGCTGCAGGAAACCAGGGATATCGAACCCTTGCTGCCATGGAACTGGGCACAGGCTCCCCCACAATAACCACTATTGCAAATTCTTAAATTTTTAGAAGGGATCTCCGGCTGAACGCTTACATCTATAGCACTGGATTGACTCGTATCATGGGAGGCCGTGGCTTGATTGAAAAAACGCTGAATAAAGTATTTTTAAGCAACATTCTTCCTCAAATCGAAACTTGGAAAAAATATGGAAGTGAAAATTCTGCAAAAACGGAAACGGCTCTTCTCAGACACATTATGGGATATTTGTGTCATCTTCTAGACGAGGACGATGAGTCCAGCTTCCCAGAAGAAATGTATTTATATCCTCCTTTGGATAGCAATATTCGTCCCGGTAGTATTCTTCAGTCCAGTGCTGAAGCACGTTATATTGTAATGAATCCTGCATGCGACTTGGTACGAAGAAAAGGCGGAAAATTTAAAACGGATCGTATGCTTCTTGCCGAAATCGAGAATGATAATTGCATTGTTAAGTTAGCACTTGATGGTTGTAACAACGCGAGCAAACGTGAACGGAAATTGAACGAACTAAGCAATAATAATTATACGCACTATTATCATTGGCTACCCAAAACAGAATTTTTCGATGGTGGATTTATCAATTTTCGAAAACTTAACTCCATTTCATCAGATGATTTTGAAAAGGAATTTGATGCTCCTTTTCTTCAAATATCCGCATTTTATATGAAGGATATCGTTTCACGTTTTTCTTCATATTACGCACGCCAAGGTCAACCTGACCTCAGGAACACGGCATTCATAGATGATTTTAGATAGCTGTCTATCAATTCGTTGCGCCTCAATAGCAGTTCGTCAATCAAAGAATCAAAGCGCCATTGGAACATTTCTTGACGACAGAGGAGACAGTCATGGTTTGCTGGCTACGCAGTCAGAAATGAAATTTTTTTCAGCAATGCTTCTCTAGTGAAAGGCGCTGGTAAAAAATCATACTTGCATTTGAATGACAGCTCTGGTTTTTGATTTGCGATACTTGAAATGAAAAGAATTGGAATGGACCTATCGGTGTTGCAAACTTTGTCCGCGAGTCTGGAACCATTATTCTCAAATGTCCCCAAATCCATAATTAGGAGGTCAATGGACGAATCAACTGTTTTCAAATATTCCCAAACTTCGTTCTCATTGTCGGCCTCTACAATTTCGCACTGCTGTTGTCTCAGTAATCGTGCCAAAACTCGTTTTATCGCGGGTTCAAGTTCACCGAGTAAAATTGACTTTGCAACAAGATGATTTTTTACCATACTCAACGAATCGTCGTCTATAAGCTTGGGTTCGGCGTACGGAAAGTACAGCTTAAAAGTTGTGCCAACTGTAATTTTTGATTCCACATCGATAAACCCCCCACAATTTTTTATCACTCCGAAAACAACTGATAGCCCCAATCCTGAGGCTTTTCCAGCACCCTTGGTCGTAAAAAAGGGTTCGAATATTTTATTCAAATACTCTGGAGCGATACCACAACCATCATCCTTGAAGGAAAGACATATAAAGCGCCCGGCAAGCCAGTTGCTTCGCTTTTGACAATCGAATTCCGAAATTGTAACTCGTTTTGTTGAAAGGTAAATTGTTCCACCATCCGGCATTGCATCCGCTGCATTGACTGCGAGATTCGCTAAAATTTGTTGTACTTGAGTTTTGTCTATCGCAATTGTGGAATCAGTAGCTTCAGCGCTGAACTCTATGCGAATATTTTCCCCGATAATTCTTGCAAACATTTGAATAAAAGATTCAATCGCCTCAATCAAATCAATCGGCGTTGGATCCAATACTGTTTTACGACTGAATGCTAATAATTGTCTTGTAAGCTCTTGCCCACGTTGCGCTGCATTCTGAATTTCGGCGAGGTCTTCCGCAATAGGGCTACTCTCTTCTATATCTGCACGTGCAGCTGCGCTATATCCCATAATTGCGGCTAATATGTTGTTGAAATCGTGTGCGATTCCTCCTGAAAGTCTGCTAACTGCTTCCATTTTTTGAGCTTGAGACAGTTGGTTCTGAAGTACTTTAATCTCCTCAGTTAATGCTTCTCTTTCAATTTCATGTTTCATTTCAGTCGTCGAATAAATTGATGAATCTTTTTTTTCAAAATGTGCGTTGTAGTGCAAATGGAAAGATTTTGGAGCCGAGATCGCTCTCTGGATAAGTTCCGTAAAGTCAACAACCGTCTGAGGCCTCTCTTCGGCAGTTTCACTGAGAGCTCGTCTTACAACGACCGCGAGAGCTTTTAGAACTGACTTTTCTCTGGAATCGCTGGCGTTCTGAAGAATTTCTTCGTATTCATCGTAGACACTATCTGGATTTCCCAGAGGCGGATGACAATTGCAAAACAGTCTATACATCACACCTGCCAATGCGTAGATATCCATTGTCACACTTCTATTGCTTAGTCCCGGAAAATCGTTGACCAATCTTTGATTTTCAATTCTCGACAAGTTCGTTCGGATTTCAGGAGGCAGGTAATGAATAGAACCAAAGTCCCCTTGTGTAAGTCCTGTATCGCCCAACTGATACGCCAAATCAAAATCTGCCAGCTTTGGAATGACATTGCCGGTAACACCATCTTTGGATACCAAAATATTGGAAGGTTTGATATCACGGTGAACGATGTCCTTTGTGTGAGCAAACGTGATTGCATCACATAATGAAAGGACAAAACTGAGCTTATCCATCATTCCCCATTGAGTAGTCCCGTCGGTCGCCTTTAAAATAAATTTGTCTAAATTACCGAGTTCATAAAAGTCCATCAGATAGTAGCAGTCATCCATACCATCATCGATAAAATGATAAACTTTGACGACGCCCGGATGAGCCAACTTCTGCATGTATCGCACGCCTCGTCTAAATCTTAAATATGCTTCTTTCTGTCTGGATTCTTCAAACAGATACGGTGAAAAGTGTTTTACCGCAAACATTCTGCCAGTTACATTCTGTTTGACCAGATATACTGTCCCAAAAGACCCGTGTCCTATGTTTTTTAGCGTGGTGAAATTAGGAAATTGTTTAAGTCTTTTTACGTCTGAATGCTCTGGCAGGGATCGTGAAGGTATGACCTGTCTTGGCACATATTTGGAATCCATTGGATGGAACACAAGATGCTCGAATTGTCTTTGATAGATTCCGTCTTCTGCAATGTTCGCTATTGGGCGAGAAACCCATCCGCAGCCAGTGCTATCAAAACGACGGAACCATATAGTGCATTGGCCGGTAGACGTATCCAAACGAACAACATTATAGCCATTCCCTTTTTTTGAGTGTTCATAACATGCAGCTGCAGATATGGACAGAAATCCGTTTGCTTTTTCATTCAACCACTCTGTATGTTCGTGACCATGTAACAGAAAATTGAAATTTTTTTCCATTAACCGGCCTACAAACGGATCTTCCGACTCGACAAACCAATTGGAGGGATGGTGAATCAATCCGATGGAGATATCTGTGTTTGCGATCTTCTGAAATAAAGTATTGATTTGCCATTCACCTGCCATCCAGATTTTTGATTTTTCGCCATCTCTGCAACACGACCAAGCCGAATTCATTCCAGCGATGCCAATTTTCACGTCTCCCATTTGCAGGATTTGTCCATAGATTAAGCGCTCGGGGTCTTCCAGGAGATGCTTGTATCCATGTGTAAAAAGAAATTCCCTGTAATCGCTAAGCCTCTCCATGTAGCGTTGCCACTGTCTGTCGTTGTCTCTGATTATCGAAGTAACAGTATTTGTATCTCGTTGCCGATCGAGCCATTCAGTCTGATCAGAACTGACCTCCCGTCGATTTACGTCGTGATTACCTGGGACGACAAATACATGCTCTTTGGGAATTTCTTTTCCGAACGCGCTTCTAATCGAATCAAAAAAAACTGCCACTTCTCCATATTGGTCAATCAGCGAGGATGTTGGAATTTCTCCAAAAGCTGCGTCTCCAGTAAAAAACAGCAGATCTGGAACAATCCCATATTGAGCTTCTAACTTTTTCAGGTCTTCCAATAGAGAATTCGTGACCTGCGTAGAGTCGTACCCCGTCGCGGGATTGCAAGCATGGTAATCTGATAAATGAAGCCAAGTCAGAGTCGTCATATACCTTTGTTTCTTTGTAATGATCCGATAATTTTTTTATTCAGGCAGACACAATTTAATCAAAATTGCTCATTTGAACAATAACCCATGGATATAGTTCGACTCCAGAAACCTTTTAATTGTTTTAAGTGCCAATAAATCGCGGTTTAAATATAGGAAACAATCGAATCGGGCGTTTGACGCTTTTTTTCTGTCAACCATCTGTCCCCGGTCTCAGCCACTCTCTGTCAACCACTTGTCCCCACGCGACACCGACTCTCTCCCCTGAGAGCAGAGAATAGAGCGATTTTGGGGGTAAAAATGGCGGATTCTGTTAACCAGAGAGCAGGCACTATGAAGTGATTTTGGGGTGGAAAGTCGACTATCAAACCCGACCCCTCTCGCTCATTTTGCGTTGCAAAATAAGCTGCCGGGGTGCCTTAAAAAGAAAAAGCCCCGAAGCTATTGCTTCGAGGCTTTTTCTTTTTAAGGCGGGGTGGACGGGACTCGAACCCGCGGCCTTCGGCGTGACAGGCTGTGCCCGGTCACGGTAATCCAGGGAGTGGTTTGCACGATATATCAGGGGGAAGCTGCATTGCGGGTAAGGGAAGTCAGTGGATTAGAAGGGTAAATCTTTGGTGATGTCGTTTTGCAGGTGTTGTTCGGTCTGGACGTTG
>JBNKCR010000002.1:0-26383 GCA_050287845.1 Polyangia bacterium | reverse complement strand
GGACATGATGCAGTAACTGTAGAACAGCACGTGGTCACTGATGCCATGGTTGTTTTTCGCGTCGCGAAGACAACGGAGATACATCGTCTTTTCTGCGTCGGTGGGGAAAATGTGCTCTCCATTGTGTCCTCTGAAGAATTTATGAAAGATGCCGGTATCGGCCAGTTGAAGTTGCCTTGATTTTCGCATACGCGTCCTCCTGGCGGGAGGGGAAGGCAGAAACCGGGCCAATTGCCTTATTGAATAATTACCGTTGCATAGAAGCGGGCAATCTGGCCAATGGTCAGAAATGGCCACCTTCGGCCAACTGCCTGTCGTTTGTTCTGAGTTGCTCCGGTAACGCGTTGACAGAAGTCAGCGTGGAGTCACGTGGTGCTGCGTCCCCCATGACCTCTGCGTCCCCCATGACTGCGTCCCACATGATTGATGCTTCATCCCCCATGAACTCTACGACTTTTATGACGACTGCGTCCCCTATGACCTCTGCGTCCCCTATGACCTTCTATGACCTATGACTCTCTCTTGTAGCGTGAAAACAGAAATTCGCACCCATTCTGCCGAGCCAGTTCCACTATTTCCGGGCTTTTTAGTAGAGCAATCCTTTATTTATAAATGAATGAAAGGAGAATATCTGATGAGACTGCTATTATTATCCTGGTGTCTGCTGGGATTGGCATTTCTTTCAAATGCGTGCGGCGTGGATGCGGCCAATGACAGTTCTGACAGCGATTCAGATTCCGACTCTGATACGGATACAGATTCGGACACCGACTCTGATACCGACTCGGATACTGACTCGGATTCGGACGTTGACTCTGATACGGACTCTGATACGGACACGGACACAGACTCCGATACGGATACGGATTCGGACACGGACGGGTGTGCATATGAGTGCCTACCCCATTGTACATCATGGGGAGGTACCCAGATGGACGGCACCTGCGATGGCGGCCAGCGTTGCTGCGATGGCGCAACAGCGCCGGATGCTGACACAGATACCGACACCGACTCAGATACCGACACCGACATCGATACAGACACCGACATCGATACAGACTCGGATACCGATACAGACCCGGACGCCGATACCGGCCCCATCGACATCTCTGAATGTGCCTTCCCCGATTTACCGGATGATGTAGGTAGCCTGCCCAGAAACGAAAAACTCCCCGATCCGTTGACGTTTTTTGATGGTACGCCTGTAAAAACCAAAGCGCAGTGGGAGTGCCGTCGTCGGGAAATCCAGTATATCGCATCAAAATACATCTACGGCCCTTACCCCTTCGAACCGGACGAAACAACCGGAACCGTATCCGGAGGGAATATTTCAATCACCTGTAAGGAAGGCACAAAAACCGAGAACTTTACGGCTACTATCGAAGGATCCGGCGATGTGATTACAATTGACATGTCGGCTGGAATTTTGCCCTCAAGCCGAAAAACGCTGTCGTTTGGCAGTGGGTTTGAAAATAAGATTAAAAGTCTCTTTGGCTTGTCTGAAATGAATACAAATGTAGCTACCGGATGGATGGTTGACAGAGTGATTGAAGTTCTGGAACAAAACCCCGATAGCGGACATGATCCAACCAGGATGGCGGTATCGGGATGTTCCGGATGTGGAAAAGGTGCTTTCCTGGTGGGTGTCTTCAGTCGTATTCCAATGACCGTTATCGTGGAGTCGGGAGGGGGCGGCGCAGCCAACTTCCGACAGGCAGAGTGGTTCCGGCACGGAGGCGGTCAATCGTCATGGGTATGTGATTCCCCGCCTCAGAGCATTGACAACCTCGAAGACAACGGAATCTGCGGACCATGGGTGACCAGTGCGGCGAAACAGCTCCGTTCACAGCCTGATCTGGTAAATCACCTTCCCATTGATCAGCATTGCCTTCTGGCGACGATTGCGCCGCGATATCTGGTGCATTTTTCAAATGACAATGGTCCGAACTCATGGTGTCACCTTGGCGGAACCTGCGAAGCGCTCTCTGCATGGGCAGCACAACCGGTATGGAAAGCGCTCGGTGTTGAAAACAACATGGCCTTCGAAGTGTACAGTGGCGGACACTGCGGCGTTGGCGATACCGGCATCGCAGCAGCAATGTTCGATAGGGCGTTCAATGGTGGAACCGGAAACACTGCCGCCATGAAGATTCCGAACGATAGAGTTCAACAGCCGGTCAGCGAATGGGAAGGCATGTGGGTGGACTGGAATATGGACCCGGCAGAGTTGCCATAGCGCGCCAGATGATGCGTAGGATTCGAAATTCTGTGTCGTCTGATTCGAATTCTTACTTTCTCTGAATCCGCCATTCACATCTCCCGGTCCGTCCCCATCACTTTTTACATACTGTACGGCTCACCGAGCCAGTACTGATGCATAACGTCCCGTCATAACAGTTGTGAATTTCCGTTTAATCGAGATTGCTGTCACGCGCTTCATGCGCCGGTGAAAACAGCAGGGTCGGGTGCACTTTTTCGATTTCCTGTTCATACACCGATAACAGCAGCGGATGCTTCCGGGCCAGATGCCCCATTTCCCGGCGAATCTCCTGACGCGTTATCCAGTTATCCGATGCGGTGAACGCCCCAATCAGATGCTGAAACCGCTGGCGAACCCCGGTATCCAGCGCATCCTCGGCGCCCCCCATGGGAAAGGACTCCGCCAGACGCCTGAATTCCAGCCGTTTCACCCCCACTGATTTCAGTATTACCGCCAGGGGAACCAGAATTCCTGTCACCATCAGGGCGTCCGGCCGTCCACCGAGAATGCCCATCACCCCAGAAAGGAAACCGAAAAAAACGCACCCCACATACAGAACGTACATCAATCGCTTAAACATCTCTTCGGGACTGTTGAATTCTCGTTTCACGTTGGCCTCTGCATTCCAGACAAACAATAGTATAACACCAACCTGCCGGGAGATAGAGCCTTTCGTTCTCAGAATCCGGATTTGATGTAATTGTTGATGGCAGGCGCGGTGAACGAACTGTTCCAGTTGAGTCTGGATTGTTCTCTGGCAGCGGCGAGGAATCCTTCGAGGGACGCGTCCAACCCCAGGCTTTCGGCATATGAACTGATGGTTCGATTCGGATCGCTGAATGTCCCCGACCATTGGGCAGCGTCCGTTTCGCCGGCGCCAGCCTGCCAATCCGCCAATGTGCCGGCCACATCCCCACAGAACCAGTCCGTGGATTCACTGCTGTAGTAGCGGTTATTCTGATATTGCACGGTGGCAAAATCCCCCTGGTGGTTCACCAGACAGGAATCGTGGGCCATATCAACGAATGTGTTGCTGGCCACGGTAATCATGCCCCAGTTCTCGGCCACCTGCACCCGCAGGGAGCGGGATGCCAAATCGAAAAATACATTGTTGGACACCGTAATGTCGCCAGTGGACCCGCCGGTCAGCGAAATGCCATACGCATTGGAATACCACGGTTGATGCAGGAAATAGTTGCTGTCGATGGTTGCGGTGAGCACATCGGACACTTCGAGCATCCAGGCAAAATTTCGTTCCGTGGGATTTCCAAGACCAATCTGACTGAACACATTGTTCCGGATGGTCACATTTGAAAAGCGATGGGGGTTTTCGGTATTGCCGCCTATTCCCATTCCGATTTCGCCATCCACAAAAAAGTTGTTCTCAAACAGAAGGGTGTCCGCATCGCCGGTTTCATCGGAGCGCATCTTGATGCCCATGCTCGATGCCCGGGCAATCAGGTTGTCCCGAACAATGAGGTTATCGGCGTTGAGATACATATTGTGATTGTACATGGTGGCGCAGGCGGATGCCACGTCTTCATTCCAACCGTTGTGGTCAAAAATGTTTCCCTCGATGGTGAGGCCGGTCACATGAGAGGAATACATCCCCGAAGGCCGGAACTCATTGTTCTGCCCGCAGGTGTTGATATGATAATTGAGTTCGATGACGTTGCGACGGACTTCCACGTCTTCGTAGTGAGC
This sequence comes from Polyangia bacterium, assembly GCA_050287845.1. Lineage (GTDB taxonomy): Bacteria > Myxococcota_A > Polyangia > JAAYKL01 > JAAYKL01 > JAFGXQ01. The sequence goes on along the minus strand of JBNKCR010000002.1, from coordinate 22,419 downwards.
GTCGTCCCCGTACGATTGCACCACCAGTTCACCATGGGTCATCCGGCAACCTTCGATGAGCAGATGGGTGCCGCCGCCGACATAGCGGAATCCACCGCCGGTTTCACCATCGTACGCCGGGTCACCGGGAATGAGGGGATAGGACACCAGTTCCAGACCGACGATTGCCACGTAATTTCGAACCTTACCATTATGGTCAATGAAGTTGGTATCGATTTCCACCCGGGGCATGTCCGTGCTGTCTCCATAGGACGCAATTACCATGGGGTGTTCGGCATCCCGGCCGGAGAAAAACCGTCCGAGTGATTCCCCCCGCCATGTATCTCCCCGCCGAAGTAGCATGAAGTCCCCTTCTCCATCCCGAAGCAGCGACGCGGCGTGAGACAGGGTCTTGACCGGCGAAACGGGCGACAACCCATCGTTGGCGTCCTCCCCCGTCTGCGCGCTCACATAAATCACAACGCTTTCCGGTCCCACGTCGAAAGTGGTAAACCCGTTTTCTTCCGCCCGTGTCCCGGAGATTTCGTCATCATTTCCATTCACACAACCCAGATCATATTGCCAGTCCACATAGCCGTCGCTGTCGTTGTCTATGCCGTCATTACAGTCGGAAACCGGAGGAGTTGAATCGGAATCCGGTTCCGCCCCGGTGTCCGTCGCCGTGGCGCTGTCGGCATCAGTGGCCGTGTCCGGCGGCGCCGAGGTGTCCGCTGCGCTCGCGGTATCGACGCCGATGATGGTTTCAGTGGCGATGGTTGCAGTGGTCGCGGTCCCCGTATCCGGAGTCGTCGCCGTATCGCCGGAATTTCCGATACCGGTATCGGTCTGACCGGATTTGCCGCTGCCACTGTCATCGCTGCATCCGGCGCCGGCAAGCGCCAGGATTGTCAGTATCCACAATGAAACAATCGTCAGAAATCGCGTCATCGATGCCTCGCTTTCCGTAGTGTGCTCTCGGTTGTCATGCATTCAGAACAGTATATTCGAAAGTTTACAGCAACGCAACAACGTCCACGAAACGCATCGGGGACGGAGCAACATATCAAGGACACGTATCGGGGACGGAGCAAGAACGTGTCGGGGACGGAGCAACGTATCGGGGACGGAGCAAGCGTGTCGGGGACGGAGCAAGAACGTGTCGGGGACGGAGCAACGTATCGGGGACGGAGCAACGCATCGGGGACGGAGCAAGCGTGTCGGGGACGGAGCAACGCATCGGGGGTGGAGCAACATGTCGGGAATGTCTGGAATCAGGGAGTCACGAGGGTGACGGACGAAACGGGATGTGCCAGGTCGGAGACCTCGGAGACGTTGATGAGGTCGGGGGCAATGGAATACACATATTCATCCATGAAGATGCTTCGTTTCACCTGAGAGTTGCCGCTGGACCACCAGTTGTTGCAGAAACCGGTCTGGTACCCATCCACTTCCGGCGTTCCGTGGGGAATACCCCCCAGGTAGGTGAATCCGTTTTCCACTGTCACGTTGTACACCATCAGTCCGCTGAAGGTCATCACGTCGCCGTAGTCGCTCCCGCCCGAACTTTCCTCACAGACCACCATGGGAATGGCCAGCTGATCGAATGATTTGAAATAGTTGAACGCCAGATGGTCCGTGGCCGCATCAGAGGTGGACCCCCGCGTGCCGATCACTTCCTTATGCAGCAGCGTGGGATTGGCAATATCGGTAATGTCCAGAATCTGCAGTTGCACTCCCTGGAAATACGCCCGGATGCCCGCATCCTCCGCATCGAATCCAATGGACAGAATGTGGGTGTCATCCATCATGTGCATGTAGGTGGAGAATCCGGGAATCTTGAGCTCACCGGTGATGGAAGGCTCAGCGGGATTGCTCAGGTCAAACACAAACAGCGGATCGGTTTTCTTGAAAGTGACAATGAATCCGCGGTCGCCGTTGAACCTTGCGGAACGAATATCTTCGGTGGGCGCGATATTATCGACCTCTCCGGTGAGCACCAGATTCTCTTCAGTTTCCACGTCGAGAACAGAAAGAGTGCTGTGAACACTGGCGCTGGGAACCCGTCCCGTGGTGGTGGCCACCCGCAGATGACCTTCGTATTCATCCATGACGAACTGATTGAGGATGCGGCCTTTCACCACCCCGCTGCCCTGGTACGTGGCCTGGGCATAGTCGTTGTCCAGGGCGAATTTATGGATGGTGGTTGCCTCGGTCACCCCCGCACTGTCGTTGTAAAACCAGGTGGGCATGGCATTGCGATAATGGCGCATGGCCAGATAGAGCGAATCGCCATCGGCATAAACTGCACCGGGTTTTGATAGCACACTGGACAGCGTGTAATTGTAGAATGTTTCCAGATTCAACCCCAGCACGGTAATCAGGTTGTACCCGTCCGCGGTCCGGGACACACTGAAACGACTGCAATCGTCGCGCAGGGTGGCGTTGTTCAGCACCTGTCCATTGGACATCAACCGGTCATGAATGGTGGGGAGAGTGGCCTCAAAATCAAATGCGTCAATGGTCGCGATGTTCTCTTCAATCAGTGCGTCAAATGCCGCGTTCAATTCGTCGGCGGTGCCATCCAGAGACTCCCCGCACGCCCAGCTGCTGACACCGGAAGGGATGTACCGGAGACTTGGCATCGAATGCACCAGCTCGGGAAACACCACCACGGTGTACACCACGTTTCCAATGCGCCTCGCATTGAGATACGACCCGTTCATATTGGTTTCGCGAATGACCTTCGGTGTTGTCACATCCGAAATATCGAGCACGGTAATCTTCAAATCCCGTCCATCTCCCACAAAATCGCAGTCATACCCATAGGTGCATTCCCCCGAACTGTATCTGACGGAGTTGAAATTTGCGTCGGTAGTGCTGAGGGGCGTGAGAGACGAATACACAAACGCTTTGTTCTCATAAATGAACAGCTTTTTCGGCACCCCTTCAATCGGTGTTCTCGACACCACCCGCGCTTCCGTTGCAGGCCATGCATCCACTATCTGAAATGCGCCATCCGCCAGAATGTAAATATAGCTGCCGTCGTTTTTGAGAAAGTCCGCTTCATCCACGCCTTCCACCTGATTGTTGGTGGTGGAGTATTCGTCAGCGCCCTCTTCGTCCTCATCACCGCCGCTTTCTTCGTCGATATCCCCGTCGGCGTCCGTATCCGCATCGCTGTCCGTATCGGTATCGGTATCGCTGTAGTAGTCGTCATACCAGTCGTCGCATTCCTCCACCGACATCGCCCGGTGTTCCAGCACCACCTGCCGGTTGCGCTCCACCACCACCTTCATGTCATCGACAAACTTCTCCCGAAGAATCGTCCAGGCGGCATCGCAATCCTGCACGGGCGCCAGAGACTGGTTCGCCCGGGGAGCGGTTTCCTGTGTGTCGGTGTCGTCATCGGTGAACGTATCCAACTCGACGACCGTATCGGTACCGGCCTCCCCGGAATCCGTTTCGTCGCCAGAATCCATAACGTCGCTGGAGTCCGTTTCTCTGGAAACCTCCGAATCAGTGCCAACGTCGGTCTCATCACCGGTATCGCCAGTATCCGAACCGCTCTCGACACCGAACGAATCATCCGACGTGTCAGCCTGCGAATCCGACTCACCGGTATAGTCCAGTTCCTCTCCGGAATCACCCGCGCCGGATTCCGAACCGTCCGCCTCACTCGTATCCCGTGCATTATTGTCGGAACTGCTGACACAGCCACCGAAAACCAATGCCACGAAAAAAACCATGCAATGAAATATTTTCTGAAGATACATCAATTGCTCCTTTCAGCCGAATCAAATTGATGGTCCAGCAACTCCGCAATTTTCGAGCCACCGACGCATCCTCCGTGGCCGGTATCACATCGCTCTGTTTTTATTCAGATTTATCAGTTCGCCCACAGATAGACATGTGTCAGGTTGTGCCAGGAAAAGGAAAAGTCCTCTGAAATTCGCATCTCCTGCATCGTAAAATCCCACGACGCAACGTGTTCCGAATATTTACATCGGCAATAACACGGAAGCCGTTGCCCCGGTTTTTCCTCGGAGTCGGGGATGTTCCTTGGCGCTTTGGGACTTTGCGATTTCCCGCTGTCCCCTTCAATCCTTGCAAATTTTCAGATTTTCAGGCGTAATCTCCCCATTCACATAGAATTGAAACTGAAAATATAATTTGTGCCCGGTGTCATCATACCGGGCGCGTACGAATAGGAGAATCACATGGGTACCATTAAAGTCGTCAGACAGCCGTCAGAGGATGCATTGAAACAGGAGGGCATTGCCACATGGGGCATCTGGACCAGAGAAGCATCAACGTTTCCCTGGACCTATGATACCACCGAGACCTGCTATTTTCTGGAAGGAGAGGTGGTGGTCACCCCCGAGGGAGGGGAACCGGTTCAGATGGGAAAAGGCGACCTGGTCACTTTCCCCAGAGGCATGAGCTGCACCTGGGATATTCGCAAAGCGGTGAAGAAGCACTACACATTCGAAGACTGACTATACTGAAAGCGGGGTGGAAATCATAGGCACTGATTGCACGGAACTGGAATGAAGAGTCACTCCAGTTCCTGGTGGAACTCACCGGTGAGGGCATCCAGGTTTTCCCGGGCGGCCCGATGGTTTGGATTGAGCGTCAGCGCCCGCTCAAAATTCTCCCGGGCGCGTTCGCGATAATTCAGCTGAAAATAGACAAATCCCAGCATGTTATAGGCGTCAGCGCTGTTTCGATCGGCGTTCACCGCCCGTTCCAGCACAATTTCCGCATCCTGCAATCTCTTCTGCCGAACCAGAATGTACCCGAGATCCACAAGGTACGACGTTTCCCCCGGGCGGAGCGCGATAGCCCTGCGAATCGCCGTTTCGGCGGCATTCACATCGCCAAGAGCCACCAGCACCACCGCCAGATTATTGAGAATGGCGCTGTCATCCGGTGCCAGCTCGGCTGCTTTTTCGTACACTACCCGCGCTGCCCGAAATCTGCCTGCAATCTGATATCCCTGGGCCAGGTTTGCGGCAATATCCGCGTTGTCCGGCGCCAGTAGCGCAGCCGCCTCCAGCGCCTCCACTCCTTCATTCACCAGACCACATTGCAGCAGCGCAGTGGCGTAGTCCGCTTTAATTTGCGGATTCTTCGGCGCCATGGCGTTCGCTTTCTGTAAAACCGTCACCGCTGTCTGGCGCTCTTTTTCGAGTATTTTTTTCTGTCCCAGCTGATGCAGCGCTTTTACCGATGCCTCCGCCCGGACCTCCGCGGGCAACGGGGCATCCAGTCTGCAGGAAGCCACCGAAGATACACCTGGAGACGATAATGGACCGAAATCAGGTGATGAGGATGAGACGGTATTCTCCGCGTCTTCGGTTTCCGTGTCCACTGACACCGATACCAGGGCCACAGCCCCTTTCGGCTCCCGGGGAAGCGCAACCGATGGCGGCGCGCCGCAACCGCAGAAGAACAGCGCTCCCAGACTCGCGGCCATCCGCCCCATGAACGGTCGCATGCGCCCGGATGGGATATCCGGTCGGGGAGGATTTCCCCATCGCCCGGGAAACAATATTCCTCCCAGAAGAGGGAACAGAAAGACAGCGCCCCCAATCAGAGGGGGATAGAGGGATTCTGTCATGCATTTTCCGACATCGTCTTTATGGCTGTTCATCTCAAAAGAATTTTACATCGATTTCTGTGCCGGCGCAGTCTCTGTATTCTCATCGCTGTCTTTTGCTGCATCGTTATCGGTGGATTGTGCTTCGGCTTCCTGTGCTGCCGCTTCCGCGGCGCGTTTCGCCTTCAGTTCGGCCATGGTCATATCTTTCTCAGGATTTTCCCGACCGCCAAGAAGTTCGTTGAGCACGGGCAGAATTCGCAGCGGTCGCACTGCGGGATAATCATCCGGTTCCAGATACTCCGCCGCCTGAGCAATGGCCGCCATGGCGTGGTAGTTGTAGTCATTTCGAACCCGCAGATGACCCAGCGTGTACTTGAATCCCCCCATGGCGTCGTCGGGATCGGGCACAAAGAAAGTGGAGTCGTACCCGTCATGCTGCACCTGCAGACAGTATCGCATACTGTGCACCACCACCTGCCGTCTCATTTCAATATCTCTGCCAATCCGTTTGGCAATGGCGTAGGCCGCAGATGCACCTTCAGCATACTGACAGGAGTTCACCGCAGGCAGCTCCCGATGTACCTTGAAGGACGCACCCACATAATCGGGATACTGAGACCGGCGCTGCCACCAGAAAAACTCGTTGTCAATCCAGTCCTGCGCCTTGAGCCCCATTTCGGCATATCGCTGCTCTCTGGTGGATTTGTGTAAATCTTCCATGGCAGTCACCAGCCAGGGCACAATACCGATGAGATTCACCCGATGTTCTTCATCGTAAATCCCATTGGCGGTGCGCTCCTCGACAGACTTATTCCACTGCTGCATGTAGTAGTCGATGGATTTGTCGCAGGCGTCCTTGAATCGCTTGTCCTTGTAGTGACTGTACAGTCGTGCCAGCACAAAAATAAACTCACCGGCGTGGATGGTGCTCTCCGCACCATAGTAGGGATGATCCGGCGGCACATCGTACTGACGGTAGTGTCCATTCTTATCCTGCATATACAGCATTTCTTCGGCCATACAGGACAGTTCGTCCTCGTATTCGCTGATGTCAGCAACATCGCTCAGTTTCAGAATGGATAAAATGGTCACCGCCACCGCGTTCAGCTTGGCGTTGTAATACCTGGCCGGCGGATCACGGTGACAGATTGCGCAGCGATTGCCTTCTTTCCTCAGGAACTTGATTGAGAAGTTAATTCCCTTTTTCGCGCTCTCCACATATTCCTTTTTCTGCTGCAGCTTATTGACCATCAACAGGGTGTACGGATTGAGTGCGTGACGAACGATATTCCCACCCGGCGTCCACCGCTTTCCGGGTTTGTTGAGAGGCTCATATTTATATCGATACTGGCCGTCCGGCGTCTGGTTGTTGATGAGCCAGCCAGACCCCAGCTCCAGCGCCTTGATCAGAGATGCGTAAGACACATCCCAGATGGTTTTCAACGGGACGCCGCGATAGATTTCCACAATATCCCGCCCAAGTGCTTTGGGCCGCTCCACCCAGTTCACCGCCCGGAATCGCTTGAAGTCATAAGCGGAATCAGTCACGAATTCCGATTCGTTCAGAATCTTGCCTCGCTTCTTCTGAATCTTCCTGCTTTTGGCATCTCTGAGAAAGCGGGGCAACTTTGACTTTTTCAGCAGTTTTTCAAGAAACTCCACTTCGGTCGTGGTTTCCATCTGAACCGCGTAACTGGGCTCCAGATAGTGAATATTCTTTTTGCCATCCCGTTCCGCCAGCATCAATCCTTCGAGACCCAGCTCCACGTACCATACCAGCGATCCCGCCATACGATCCGAAAGGTAACACTGATGGTACAGCACATCGATTTCGATTTCGAGATTGTCAATTTCCTTTTTAAGGGACGGGTTCAGAATGGCGCCGTAGTCGTTCCGGATATTTTTCACCACATCCGGCCAGTCTTCGTTCACCCGATCCACCGCGCTGTCCAACGCCGCCATCAGTGTTGTCCCATGGCTCATTCGTTTCACCAGCTTGCGGCCCTTGATCAATGGCTCAGAGCGCTTGCGCAGCGACACAATCACGCGATGTTCCGTATCGCCGGTGGCATCGAGGGGCATATCAAAGCTGAAATTTTCCGCTTCTTCGCCGGACAGTCTGGCCCGTACCCGCTTGGTCAGGTGTCGCTTGACGTGCTTTTCAATCTCAAATGGCGTCACGCGCCGATACAATGCCCATCTTGACCCCAGCACCACCGGGTAAAACCAATGGAGCGATACGGCATCTCTCATCCGCGTGGCCACCTCCCCCATAGTTTCTTCCATCCATGGATGCGGCTTGCCGCCAAATGTCCGGTCGTACAACACATAATTGAACCCATCGGCTTCCAGTTTTCTGGCCACCACTTCATCGTCGTCCACCTTGAACAGCGAAACGTCCACCGGCTTCATCGCCGGCACAAATTTCCCCAGCTGAGGAGTGACATTCTTTGTGCCCACCAGCGCGATTTTCGCATCCGGCGTCAGGGCCAGCGCAGCCTCGATGTACCGCTCCAAATCCCTGTCGTTCCGATCGCTGATCGCGGGACGGGTGAGAATGGCCTTGCTCGATGGCATGGCATGAGGGGACTCCTTGAACGGGGCGAATGGACTGGGGCCCTCATAATTGGGATCTTCGCCTACCCGGGGGGGCTTTTCCCAGCCGAAGGGAACCGGCTTGTCCGGCGGCAACGAAGTGCACCAATACTTTTTGCCATTGCCACAGATTTCCCCGGGGTCCGCATCGAAATCCGGGGCGACCGGGATGGAACCGGCATTATCCTTGTAATACGCCTCGATTTCAGACTCCGGTGGCTTGCCGCATCCCTCGGTGACGGTTTGCACACCCTTGTAAAACAGATTGTACAGCCGCTCGGCGCCGGTGAGGTTGTCCTGCGGGAATTTGTACACGAACAGAAACACCACCACGCCCACCGACAGTACAAAGGTAATGATATTGTTAATGTTTTTATAAAAAGGCACCTTGGCCTGCACCTTCTGTTTCCGCTTCTTTTTGTTGGCCATCCAAATCTCCTTAAAGATGTCTGCTCAAACCGGAAGCACACTTTATATGGTTCCCGGGCTGTGTACAATCCCTGCAAATGCTTTTTCATTATGTATCTTATGCCGTCCGATTCAATGAATCATAAACGGCGGGAAAGGCAGGGTGCAGGAATCTATTCCTTAAAACAGATTTTCGACAATGCCCGGCACAACACTGAACTCCTCCTCCCCGATCGCCCATCCCAGTTGACCATAGGCGTTGCTGCCCCAGCAATGAATCGAAACATCGTCCAGCAGCACGCAGGCATGATCATACCCCATCGCCGAAAACGCCGTTATCTCGATACCACTCTGCGGGGGAATGCCGGCCACCATCCCCGGTTCGGGATTGGACGTTTCCCCGGCCGTCTCCCGTCCCAACTGGCCCAGATCATTCTCCCCCCAGCAGTACACCGTATCGTCAGAAAGAAACGCACAGGTGTGGTTGCCCCCGGCAGAGATGTGTTTTACCGTGGTTCCTGCCCTCAAATTCAACCCGGTGACCGGCGCAGGATGCATGCGAGAAGCAATGGAATCTGTCACTCGTCCCAGCTCCCCGTCATGATCATTTCCCCAGCATTGAATAGTGCTGTCAGACAATAGTGCGCAGGTGTGATAACTCGCGGCAGCCAGCTCCCTCACCGTCACACCGCTTCCGGGGAAAAATTGTTCAACCGGTGCCGGATTCGTGTCCGGAGACGTCCCCAGTGTATTACCTTCGGTATACCGACCCAGTTGGTTTGCGATATTGTCTCCCCAGCAATGGATGGAATTATCCGATACCAATGCACAACTATAAAGAGCCCCTGCCGCCAATGCCGTCACCGAAACACCTTCACCAAAATCCGGGTTATCCAGGGGCGCTGGCACAGCGCTGGATCGTTCTGTACCGGTATCTCGTCCCAGCTGCGCATAATCGTTAAATCCCCAACACCGAATGGTGTTATCGGAAAGCAACACACAGTTGTGATAGCCACCCGCCACTATCGTGGTAATGGTCACGCCATCACCCAGATCCAAGTTCTCTACTGGTGCGGGAACATATGAATTTTCTTGATCCGCTCTTCCCAGAGCGCCCAGTCCGTTGCTTCCCCAGCAGAAAATACGGTCATCGGAGAACAGTGCGCAGTTGTGCCGGACCCCAGCTACCAGAGATTTTACAACGACCCCAGAACCAACTGGTAAACCATCGATAGAAAGCGGCACATCGCTGCTCTCCACCCGATTATAATCCTTACCCAGTTGCCCGGAACCATTGTCACCCCAGCACCGAACCGTATCGTCAAAAAATACGGCGCAGGAATGGTTATCCCCCAAAGCCAGCTGTTTAATGGAAAATCTGCAATCCCGATAGGGAAAGCCCGGATCATCGGTATATCCCGCGTCACAAGCCGCCACTTCACAGTATCCGTCGTTGCAGGCCGCATCTTTCATATGGGAGGGAAGCATCTCTCTAAACCCCGTCCAGAGTGATGCGCTGCTCATACAGTCGTTCCCACAGCCGCCGCAGTTCTGCGGATCGCTGTGCAGGTCGATGTCTTCCGGCTCGTCAATGTCGCCGTCGCAGTCGTTGTCAATATTATCGCAACGCTCCACCCCATCGTTGGTGACGACACAGGCTGTCTCGGTCGATGCAGTGGTATCCGACTCCGTCACAGATGCGGTGTCGCCCCCAGAATCGGCATGCGTCTCTGTCTCGGTCTCTGTCTCTGTCCCGGTTTCGGATATCGGCTCCCCATCCGAACCCGTTGCCGTGTCCGCCCCAGTCTCCGTGTCCCAACTGGAATCCGAGCTGGTTACGGTCTCTGACGCCGTTGCGTTATCTGTTATTGTCGCTGAGTCTCCCCCGGCTCCCGAATCAGATGGGGTATCTGTTCCAGTAGCCGAGTCCGTTCCCTGCGCCGAATCTGAATCGGACGTCGTTTCAGAAGATGTATCGGCTTCCGTATCTGGAGTCTCCCAGGGGTTTTCCTTAAAACAACCTGTCGTATTTATGGACAGGGTCACCCATATCGTGAGCCATGCAACGCGCTTCATCTCTTACTCCTCTGTTGTGAACGGTCATTCGGTTTTTCTAGCAAATCCAACAAAATCTGAAAACCATCATCTGCGATGACGCATTGCCGTTCGACCGGTAGGAGAAATTGTTGCAAAAAAAAGAATGGTTTCAAGGAAAGCGATTGGGGCAGAGTAAAAACGCACCGGGAGTGTTTTACTCTTCCACTTGCACTGCCTCAAAAGAGAAATTGTCAATCCAAAATCCCATCATCGACGTGCAATAATCAACTGGTCTAAAGCGAAAATACACTTCGGTCAAACCAAAGCAGTCACTGATGTCAACCGTATAAGTGTACTGGACAGCTGTTTTCAACTTAGGATCCTCGAATTCTAAACCATGGGGATCATTCCATATTTCCACCCAAGTATCTTCGGAACCACATTCAAGCACAAATTTGGATGCCTCACACGCTTCGGACGGGGGCTGATACTCACCGATAAAGTGAAATGTGGCTTCACCCTCTGAACAGGCATAAAACTCATACAATGGAGAAATCAGATAGTTTTCCTCATCATCAGGATCAATTATCGTCGCTGCATCTTCTCCCGGAAACTCGAAATACGTTTCGTCTGAGGAAGCACCCCATGGGTAATACCCTCTGAATCCCCAATTCGTTCCAATCGTCCACCCTTCAAGGTCTTCGTTATTCCATGTGAAAACACCCTCTTTCTCGCCGGGCGCACAAGTATAGGGAACACATTCTCCACGTACACAATTAAAACTCTCTTCACAATCCTCCGTGGACTGTTCGTAGTAGCATACCCGCTCGTCGTCTTCCACGGTGCAGATACCGGCTTCGATGTCCCAGAAGAGGCGGGTATCGCCATCACAGGCGTCATCGGGCACTTCGCTGCAGTCCACACAGGACGCGCCATCGGCGTCCGCTGCGCAAATCTGGAATTCAGTGCACTCCTGAATATCCTGCCAATCCGGGTTCATGTTCCTGACGCAAACTCCCTGCTGACACGCTTCGCCCACCACGCGACTCTGGGCGTTGGCATCGCAATCCGCCGTACTGCATTGGTATTCGGTGGTGCCGCCCCCCCCGCACAGACTGTTGTCGGGCAGCCAGTTGTTGCTGCAATACCCTTTACCATCGCAGCTATCCGGCTTGTCACAATCGGTATTGGTGGTGGTGTCGCCACATTCAAATCCTTCTTCCTTCACCTTGTCTGCGGGACACTGAGCGGACTCGCCGTCGCATCTATCGGGAAAGTCGCATTCCTCGTCCACGGCCTCGCGACAGATAGCGCCTTTCTGCACGATGTCCGCCGGACATTCCGTGCTCTCACCGTCACAGCGTTCCAGTACATCACAGATACCGGCCATGGGTCTGCACACCTCAGTTTCGGCCATGGTAATGCAGGTGCCATCCGAACCGGGTGCGGAACAGGTCTGACAGCCACCGTCGCAGGCAGAAGTACAGCACTCCCCTTTGGGGGTACAAACCATATCGGCACCACAATCTTCTTCCACGGTTTCCGGTGTACATTCTCCTGTATCTACCGGCTCGGTCTCCACTTCAGATTCAGTATCCGTCGATGTGTCGCTGTCATTCCCAGTGGCTGAATCGGTATCCGTATCCGTGTCTGTGTCCGAATCGGTATCCGTATCGGTACCTGTGTCCGAATTGGTATCAATATCCGTGTCCGTATCGGTATCCGTGTCCGTATCCGTATCGTCATCCGTATCGGTGTTGCCAACGGTACCGGAATCACTCCCCGTATCCGAACCGCTATCTTTCGTGTCTCCGGGTTTCTGATTGTCCCCCTCAGCGCAGGAAACTGCCAACAGAAGAAGTAGTGCAGTGATCAACAATTTTAAGAATTCTAAACCTTTATTGGAATACATATAAACCTCCCGCAACACGGATAAGATTCCATTTGAAATATTACTATACGAGACCAAACCTGTCTTTCGTATAGAATTGTTATTTTTTTTCGGGATATTCGGGATTGAGTCGGGACGCAACGGCGTTTCGGGAGTCCTGGATCAGCCTGGCTATTTCTCTTTTCGAATATTGTGTGGTGTCGATGGGGTCTCCCAGCACCAGCTGAATCTTCCCGGGATGAAACGCCAGACTGTTTTTGTTCGGCATCCGCTTCCAGCTGCCATTGATGGTCACCGGCAAAATGGGCAGTCCCGATGAAATGGCCGTGAGAAACCCACCTACCTTGAATTCCCCGAGCTCGCCGGAATCGGAACGGGTGCCTTCCGGAAAAACCATCACACTCACGCCCGGTGGCAGATTCTTCACCGCGGCATTCATGTTTTTCAGCGCGCGTTTAGGCCGGGACCGGTCCACCAGAATATGCCGCGCCCCCCAGAGCGCCCAACCGAAAAAGGGAATATACCCCAGCTCCTTTTTGAGCACCCAGCGGAACTGCAACCCGGTATTCAGCATCAGCGCCGGAATATCGAGCAGCGACTGATGATTGGAAACAATCACATATGATTTGGTTTTATCCACTTTCGGATTGGCCACTGTTTCCACCCGGGTAAATGTGACGCCCTTGGCAATCCAGACCCAGATTTGACACAGGCGAAAAGAAAGGCGTCCGGTTTTCGAAAAGAAACCGGTCAGAAATATCGGCAACCATATAATAGCGGACACAGACATCCACCACGACACTACCCATACCGTCTTGATAAAATTGGATACTTTCTGCATATTCACCTCGCGCTCTCCGGGCAATTGGGGAACGACATTTTTATTCTGTTCATTTGGTTTGTCTACAGATAAAAGCAATTTCATTTTCAGGGAGAAAAACCGATGACACCCGCAAATAATCCCGATTTTTTAACCCGGAGATGCCCGTGGTGCCAGGGGGATGACGCGTACATCCGGTATCACGACGAAGTCTGGGGCGTGCCGGTGGTTTCCGACAAACGACTGTTCGAATTTCTGGTGCTGGAAACCGCCCAGGCCGGACTCAGCTGGATTACCATTCTGAAACGGCAGGACGGATACCGCCAGGCATTCGCCAACTATCAAATCGAACAGGTGGCCAGATTTTCAGCGGCCAGAATTCAGAAACTGCTCCAGAATACCGGCATCATCAGAAATCGCAGAAAAATCGAAGCCACCGTGAACAACGCGCAAAAATTCATTGAAATACAGACGGAATGGGGCTCCTTTTCCGAGTATTACTGGCATTTCACAGAAGGCACTCCCATTCAGAACAGCTGGCAGGACATATCGGAAATCCCCGCCCAGACGGCGCTGTCCGGACAAATCAGCAAAGACCTTCGAAAAAGAGGTTTTCAATTCGTCGGTCCCACCGTAATGTACGCCTTCATGCAGGCCACCGGGATGGTCAACGACCACCTGACCAACTGTTTCAGGTACAATGAAATTCAGAAAATGTCCCCAACCCCCCAGAGGTAACACGTGAATACAACAGCAATGGTTTTAACCATTTCAGGACTCTGTCTGTTTTATATCCCCGGCTTTTTCGGATGGTTGGGAATCGCTTTCGCAATCATCGGCACCGCCATCGGCGTCATCGGTCTCACCAATACCCGAACTTCCCCCTCAGGGCTGGGAATGGATGTGGCGGCCTGGGTGTATGGCATCGGCACCACCGCCATGGGTGTTGCATTTCAAATCAAGTATGCCGACGGCGGCCTCGATATGCTGATGCTGCCGATCTCTCTGCAGATTGCCACCCTCATCAGTGTCGTTCTGATTCCTGCTTTTATGGCCGTTCAAATCGTGGCGAGGCGGAAACTCCGAAAAGCCGGAATCGCGATGGCATTCCTGCTGTTCACCGTCATCGTCGCCTGCGGCTGGACCGCACTCCGGCTGGCAGACAGCGTCGGCATCGCACTCGCCCAGGGCAATTGATTCATCCTCTGCGCCTTTTCCCGGGGCGGCACACTCGCGAAAAACACCGGCCTGAACACACCGAAGGGCGGAGGGGACGCAGCAGGCGGAGAGGCGGAGGGGACGCAGCAGGCCATTCGTGGTGGCAGATCGGATAGGCCGTCTTGCGAAACAATCCATGGACGCTGCCCGTTGGAGCGGCGATCGGTTTGATTCCGTCAGCGAAATCGCGGAAATATAAGCAGGTTTAATGCGCGCCCGCAAGGCCCGACCGAGGTGTACCATCGCTACATCGACCGAGGGACTGAGGACGAAAGCATAAAGATGCCGGATTTCCGCCCACGTCAGTGATACCGGCAAAAGTTCTGCTGTGCAACAGACATCATAGATAGCATCTATACCACAGATACCACACAGGACACATATGTTTACACACCTTGCACCCAGGTGCAAAATTCATCTATACTGTAATTGATTTTCCGATTAAAAATCGGAATGGGAAGAACATGAATCATAAACATAAAATCGCCATTCCGTCCACTCGAATGCACCAGAATATTTCGTGGCACAGAAGGCGACCCACAGAAGCCGGTTCAGGAGAACGCCGATGACCGTCCGGATTGATCCCGAAGACTACGCCCGATTACTGAAAAACATCTGCCATCTGTACGATAAAACACTGGTTCACAGCACCGAACGGAGCGCCGATACGCTCATGACATATTGGCAGATTGGCCAATGCATTCTGCAGATGGTCCGTCCCCATGGGGAGAGCGGGCAATACGGGAAAAAAATCATCCGGAACCTCAGTTCCGACCTTACTCAAAAATACGGTGATGGCTTTGCTCCGCGCACCGTCGGCTACTTTCGAAACTTCGCTATGCGTTACGCCGCCTCACAGCTGAATCCCACCCTGAGCTGGAGCCACTACCGGGCGCTCTCGGGCATCGAAAACCCGGATGTCAGAAACACCCTCGAACAGCGGGCTATCAACGAAAAACTCACCAAAGAACAGCTGATTCAATTGATTGCCCATCATCGCCGTACGCACCACTCCGGGACGGCAGAATTTTCCCTTGCGCCAAGGACGGCCCGACCAGGTATTTACAGAATCGTCGCATTGCCCCCTACCTCAAATGGTCAATACATCCTCGATCTGGGATTCAATATACAGCACGCCACAGCGCTCCACTGCCCCGACGCAACCCCGGGCGGCTACATTCAGCAACAGTCCTCCCGAAAATACAGCACCGTCCAGATTTCCCCCGGCGAACGCTATTGCTACCCCGGAACCATCGTCGACATCATCGACGGCGACACCGTTAAAATGCAGCTCAACCCGTCATCAAGTGCTCGGAGTGATTTTTCCGTCCCGTCATCAAGTGCCGTCATCAAGTGCCCGTCATCAAGTGCTCGGAGTGATTTTTCCCAAGTGATTTTTCCCAAGCCAAGCCCAGCATCAAGTGCCCAACATCAAGTGCCAACATCAAGTGCTCGGAGTGATTTTTCCCAGGTGATTTTCCCAGGCCACCCAACAGACTGAATCCGGGTACCTTTTCCCAAGTGCTCGGAGTGATTTTTCCCAAGCCAAGCCCAGCATCAAGTGCAACATCAAGTGCTCGGAGTGATTTTTCCCAGGTGCTTTTCCCAGACCACCCAACAGACTGAATCCGGGTACCTCGCATCAACTTTCTGCATGAAAAACATCACTGAAGCGACAGAACTTTTCTTCACTCAAACATGACATACTGTTGTCGCATCACTACATTACATTCCAATAACATCACATTCCAATAGCATCTCGTGACAGGAGGTAATGTAGTGACCAATTCATCAGATTTTCCACGGCCTACCCTTATTTCGGTCAATGGTGTAACACTCGAAGTCTTTGAAGCAGGCCGACAAAATACAGGAAAGCCCGTTGTGCTGTGCCACGGCTGGCCCGAGCATGCGTTTACCTGGCGTTATCAGGTGCCCGCCCTCGTTAAAGCAGGCTACCACGTCATCGTCCCCAACCAGCGCGGTTATGGCAACTCATCCAGACCAACGGAAGTTACCGATTATGACATCGAACACCTGGCTGGCGATCTCACCGCCCTTCTCGACCACTATGGATACGATGATGCAATCTTTATCGGCCATGACTGGGGGGCAATGGTCGTTTGGTGGCTGACCTTATTGCATCCGAACCGGGTCAGCAAAGTAATAAACCTGAGTGTGCCTTACCAGGAACGTAGAGAGAAACCCTGGATTGAGTGGATGGAAGAAATATTCGGTGGAGATTATTATTTTGTCCATTTCAATCGACAACCAGGGGTCGCAGACGCTGTACTGGAAGCAAACACCTCCCGGTTCCTTCGCAATATATTCCGAAAGAACTTACCGCAAATGAGACCGCCGCCGGGGATGGTGATGATTTATCTCGCCACAGCTGAAACACCACTCGGCGACCCCATTATGAGCGAGGACGATCTGGCTGTTTTCGTCTCCGCCTTCGAGTCATCAGGATTTACAGCCAGCATAAACTGGTACAGAAACCTCGACCGCAACTGGCACCTGTTGGCGAACGTGAACCCAGTCATCCAGCAGCCCACACTCATGATCTACGGCAACCGGGATGTGATCCCGAAGTCTGAAAAACTGACAGAATTCGTGCCCAATGCCGATGTGGTCAACCTGGATTGCGGTCACTGGATTCAACAGGAAAAACCGGCAGAAACCAATCAGGCGATATTGAACTGGTTGGCACAATGATAGACGCTGTATTTTTCAGAAACGAGAAAGCGTTTAGCCACTGGTTGGAAGAACACCACGCGGAAGCCAGTGCACTTATGGGTGGGCTATTTCAAAAAAAGTACAGGACTTGAAAGCCTCGCACCAGAGACGCTCGGAGTGATTTTTTCCCCGGGCATCAAGTGGCAGGCATCAAGTGCTCGGAGTGATTTTTTCCAAGCCAGCACCAGACGCTTCCCAGCCCCCAGTCACCAGACGCTCGGAGTGATTTTTTCCAGGTCGTCTCAGTTGATTGGTTCCGGCAGTTCAATCAAAGTATTCTCTTCGGTCATGTCAGTCCCTTTCAACTCGTGAACGATGGTAATGTCAAAATCGAAATTGAGAGTGAGGGTAACGTTCCCCGTCATCTGCAAGACTTGCGCCGGGACGGCGAAAAAGTTTTCTGAACTGCTGGATACCTCGAACTCTCCGGATGCACTCTCCGTCTGCCACTCAATGGACAGCACGGCAGCGGGTGGGTTGCGAATCTGGATGTTGGACCACCAGTCACTGGATCCTTCCGTCACATATATAGCGGGTGGACCATCGGATACACGCTCATCTATGTTGCACGGCACAAACTGCCAGGCGCCCCAGTACATCCCCGGAAACTCACCCATCACTTCAGACGCCGGTTTCCCGCCAAGCACGATACCGCACAGATCATCCGCGCATCTGTCCATGATGCGCACTACTGTGGTTTCAACGTCCGTCGCCGTCTGAACCGCCACCCTTGCGCACTGCCCGCAGATTCGACCACCATCCCACTGACCCTGACCATCTCCAGCCTCGTGGTTCACGGTAATCGCGGCATAGTTGTAAATATTCGTGACACCGTAATTGCACGCACCACCGGAACTCGGCTTCGGTTCCGATACACCGCCCAGCGAGGTTACGGTTCCCGTGCCGCCGGTCTCGGTCAGTGTGGGAATCACCACCGGTCTGGAATTGAACCCGCCGATGTCAGATAGTGAGTCGGTGTCGATGATAATGGAAATGTCCGTGTCATCGAAGGTGTCGGAATCGGTTTCAGTATCCGGTGCCGAATCGCTGTCCGTATCCGGATTTGATTCCGTTTCCCATGTACTGTCCGATTCAACGTCACTTTGCGTATCCACCTGTGGATCAGTGGTTTCGACTGTGTCGTCGTCGGTCAGTGTATCCTGCACAACATCAGTGTCAGTTGAGATAATGTCGTCTGTATTCGTGTCCGTATCATCTTTCGTATCAATATCCGTTGTGATTCCGGTGGTTGAATCATTATCTGTCTGCCAATCAGACTGCCAATCAGACTGCCAATCAGATGATGTGGCTGTGTCTGAATCGGCATCCGTGGTCGTGACGGTTGCCTCACTGGGGCTTTCCGTATCCACCTGGGATGGAATATCAAAACTGATGCAGCCACAAACCAGAACCAATGGCAACAACGCTGAAAACAGAATTTTCAACGATATACATCCCGCTACATCCTTTGCCGATTTTCCTGGTTTGCCACATTTGCAATGACGATTCATTCCGCTCCTCAAAACAACACGCCAACACCGACCGTGTCGGAGAACGCTTTGACAGAAACCGCAGTATCGCGATTTTTCTCTCTCGACGATTTACGTAACGCGCCAATGATGCCCACCATCAACGCTGCCGCACCAGCAACCCCGGTCACCACGCCTGCAGCCACCTGCAAACGCTCGCCCCGCCGTCCAACCGCTTTTTTTTCATCATAATTCTCAATATTGTCAAACTTGTACTTGGTACCCAGTGTCATTGCCCACAACCCCCCCGCAACAATTCCAGTGCCTATGGTCAATCCCACCGACACCCTGAACGGAGCACGCCATTTCTCCGACTGACGCGGTACGGTTGTGATGTCATCAGTCAATACCGGGGAAGTCTTCGGTATGACAATTTCCGGACCTGATTCCGCAATCGTGAAATGTCTGATTTCGCCCGCAACCACCGACAACTGATTTTCAGCCACTACAGTACCGCCGTGCATCAGCTGCACCCGATGCTCCCCCGGAACCACAATCACATGCGCCGGCGAAGCGCCCGCTTTGAGCCCATCGACATATATCTTACAGTCTTCAGAATAGCCCTCGACAGTAACAGCCAATTCCCCGACTCTGGCCACCGTATCTGCCAGCAACGCATCAATGGCGGCATTTGTTTCGCCGCGCTCTCCAAGCGCCTTCGTATATTTCCGCAGGTATTCCACCGCCCTGGGATAATCACCCGAACGCTCATACGACAGACCGATATTGGCGAGTACTGCGAAGTGAGGCAATGTGTTGTATGCCAGAGTGAATGCAGCCGCAGCTTCTGCAAATTCTCCGGCCTTGAACAGTTCTTCACCCCGTGCAAAATGAGATTGCGCCGCAGCTTTCTGTACATCCTGAGCGTCACGCGGTTGCCCGGTGCTGGAACCGTTGGTTGCCGGATGATCCGTCGCTGAAAATGCAGTACCGCAGACACTCAGAATAAACAACGACAGCGCTGCAACAGCAACGGACAATTGAGCCGTTTTATGGACTGCACCTCTATTCACTCTTCCTATTCTACAGTAACTGTTCTCCATTATCTAGACAAGTATCACAATGAGATGATTTACAGCATGATTTCAATAATTGGTCAGTGGCCGAAACAGGTGAAATTCCAGTTTCACTGATATGGACTTGCCTGCAACAACTGCGCTCCGGCATCATCGGTGTCTTTCTCTTTCTTCAATGCCGATTCCTGATTATCGCTCTGATTAAAGGAAGCGGTATCATTCACAATGGTTGCAGTCTGATCGAAATGGTGTCTTCCACGTCGCGCCGAGTTCCCAATCTGACCTTCCGCCTCCGGCGCCGCTTTCCGCAACAGAGAAATGGTAAGTTGTCGGTTCGCATCAGCAACAATGGTTTCACTTTTTGCGACGTATCCCTCTGCAGAGACGGTCACCTGATGCGCCTGGCCATCTGCACTCAGTTTCAGGGCAGTGGATCCCGATGGCACAGTGACATTATCAAGTTCAACTTTTGCATCAGCGGGTGACAGCACCAGAGAAATGGTGATTTCCGTATCCGCTGCATCCGGTGCCACATCGGGCTCTGGCAGTGATGCAATCGGGAGGGTAACGTTTCCGGAATTCAGATTCGACTCCCCCCGGGTAACCGGACCACCAGACGCATCACTGAACGGGCCCAGCCGCAACACCAGAAAGAAAAACGCCGCAAACACCATCAGACTGCCCAGCGCAATCACCGCTGTTCGCTTCGCCAATATTGTCCAGTCTGTTGACGATGCATTGAACGATGCTCCCGATTCAATATCCGCGCCAGTCGATGGCTGCGGACGCACTGGCATGACCTTTGTCAAATTATATGTGCCAGCCGGCGGTTGTTTCCAGTTCGACGGGGGCCCCACACGGCGGATTCGGGCAAAGTGATATTCGCGTTCCTCAGCAAAAAGCAAATGCATCGTCCGGGATAACACATCCGTATCAACCGGTTCATCCGACTCAGCGATATACGCATCAAGCTCGTCACTCATCTCTGCAGCACTCTGATAGCGGTCGGCTGGTTCATACGCCATGGCTTTCAGAATGATTTTTTCGAGTTTCGCCGAAATGTCCGGCACCAGCATCCTCGGTGGGGTAAACTGATAATTGATGATTTTAGAAAGTCTGTCCACCTCGGACCTGCCGCGGAAAGGCATCCTGCCGGTAATCAGGCGATACAGAACCACGCCGAGGGAGAATATGTCGCTGCGGCGATCCAGCGGATCGCTTTTCACCTGCTCGGGCGACATATATCCCACTTTGCCTTTCAGCGCTCCGGTGTCGGTATGAGATACTTTGTCCTCTGCGTACGCCACACCAAAGTCAATCAATTTAACATATCCGTCGTAGGAAATCAGGATATTCCGCGTCGACACATCGCGGTGAACCAGCTGGAGCGATTCGCCGCCCGGGCTTTTCAAATCGTGGGCTGCCTTCAGTGCGAGAGCGGTGGCCGAAGCCACTCTGGCGTACAGCACCGGTGAAATGGCGATCTTCCGCTCTGACGCGCGAACGGCAAAATCGTTGAGACTCTGCCCGGGAATCAGCTCGCACACCATAAAATACACGCCGTTATCTTCTCCCAATTCGTACACTTCGCCCACATTTGGATGATGAATACAGGCAGCCAGACGGGCTTCATCGAGAAACATCTCGATGAAATTCATTTGAGACGACAAATGAGGGTGAATAATTTTAATGGCCACCAGCCGCTGAAAACCCGCCAACCCGGTCAAACGCCCGGCAAACACACTGGCCATGCCACCATGGGAAATGGGATAAATGATCTCATACCGGCCAACACGCAGGGGGAAAGAGAAATTTACAGTGGGATATTCGAGTTCGACGACCTGCTCCTTCTCGCTGTGGTTTTCTTCGAAACGCTGCTTCGAGAACCGGTCTGTGTATTGCTCATCCTTCAGAGTTACATCATAATACGTACATATGATACCTTACTCTGTTGCCGATCACAAATTGGTTTATCAGAATTGACTCGAAATTCCTCGAAATTCCTCGAAATTCTTCCTCGAAATTCATTCACAGACATACATTACAGCTCCACTGTAAAACACATTATCAGCCATGGCATGCTTTTTCGCCAGGCAGAATCCGCCCCGGCACCAAACCAGCACCAAACGCCCAGCACCAAACGCTCGGAAAGCCCGGCACCAAACGCCCGGCACCAAACGCCCGGCACCAAACGCCCGGCACCAAACGCTCGGAGTGATTTTTTCCGCCCGGCACCAAACGGCCGGAGTGATTTTTTCCTTTCCCGACACCAAACGCCCGGCACCAAACGCTCGAAGTGATTTTTTTCCTTCTGAGCGCAGAAATTCTGCAACAGATTTGAAAAGCATCCGAGCAGGGAGAAATCGTTTTTCCCTGCGAAGGAGGTTCCCATGGGACAAAGACCGCGCTGGTTCAAACCGGATACCGTTTACGAACAGACACAGAGAACTGTGGACAGACAGTTTCTGTTTGCCCCCATCCCCGGCGTTCGCAACGCCATTGGCGCCTCCGCTGCCAGAGCCCTGAAGAAACACCCGGTGAAGCTGTACTGGCTGGAAGTCAATTCCAATCACGAGCATCTGGGTATCGGC
>JBNKCR010000001.1:0-3084 GCA_050287845.1 Polyangia bacterium | reverse complement strand
GCCGGGGAGTTTCCCGGTACGCCGTAATATTGGTAATGTCCGCGAAGCACTGAAGCCAGCCACTTTCCCACTTCTGGAATCGATTCATGCATCCGTTCTCTCAAATTGGATTTCAATTCTTTGAGTTTGGCGCCCATTCGTTTGCGCATCGTCTTTCGCAACACCGTGAATTTTCCATTCCTCTTCTTTCCGCAGATGTGCGTGAAGCCGAGAAAGTCAAATGTCTCCGGTTTCGCCTTTCCCTGTCTCAATCGCCTTTCGGTCGCAAATCTGCCAAATTCGAGCAGGCGAGTTTTGTCAGGGTGCAGCTTGAGATTAAATCCTGCCATTCGGATTTCAAGCTCTCTACGAAAACGCTCTGCGTCTTCCCGGTGTTGGAATCCCATTACTATGTCATCAGCATATCGCACTATGATGACATCTCCTTTGGCCTGCTTCTTTCTCCATTGATGCGCATACAAATCGAATGCGTAGTGAAGGTATATATTCGCCAGCAGTGGACTTATACTTGCCCCTTGCGGCGTCCCCGCCTTCGATTGCATTCTCTTTCCTTCTTCGAGCACTCCGGCGTTGAGCCATTTCTTTATATGGCGCACCACACGCTCGTCCCGTATTCGGTGCCTGACAAATTTGAGCAGCCATTCATGGTCTACGGCGTCATAGAATCCCTGTATGTCTGCATCAAGCACCCAGCTCACCTTCTTCCGGGTTATGCTGACCGTCACTGCATCCAATGCGTTGTGAGGTCCTCTTCCCGGACGAAAACCGTAAGAGAATCCGAGGAAATCCTCTTCGTATACCGCATTCAGTACTTCCGTCATTGCGCCTTGCACAATTTTGTCCTCAAGGGATGGTATTCCCAGAGGACGTTGTTGCCCATTCGCTTTTGGGATGTACTGCCTTCTCACCGGTTTTGCGCGATATGCACCGCGTTGCAGCCGGGATGAAAGATCTGCAAGATTCTCCTCCAGTCGCTCCCTGTACTGATGCCACGTCACGCCATCCACTCCGGCTGCCGCTTTCTTTCTCATTGACAGAAAGACCTCCCGCAGTCGACGAATGTCATACACGTGATGCCACAGGGTAGTAAGCTGTTCTTCCCTGTTCCTTCGTACTGCCTGTCGTATCCGCTCCAGCGCATTTTGCAGATCAACCCGGTCCTGTGCCCGGTTCCTGTGTTGCTGTTGCGAATTTCCCTTGGCCAAATCCCTTCCCTCCACCATCTCCGCCTTCTCCGGCGCACCGGTGAATTTGTTCGATGGCTTCTTCGGTACTATGGATTTGTCCGACTTCCTGCTGGCGTTCATCGCTGGATTACCTCCATTGAGTTGCCAACGCGGAACACTGTGCCACCAGTATTCGACAGCAGGATCTCCCGGTTCCCGTGCAAGGTGCATCGATACATGCGCAGGGCCTTCGATCGCGCGGGGTCTCTGTCATTCTTGCGATATCGACTGACAGAATATTGCCTTCCGCTCCCGTCCACGGCGTCGGCACCCCGATTTATTTCGAGTTTTCGCGACTCAATACCTGGCCTATATCTCCCCCTGTCAACGCTTCGCCTATGCAGTTGCCTGCACAGACGCATGACTCGGAGTCTTTGTGATTCGCTACATCTTTCAAAGTAAGAAAATTTCATTCTCAACACCTTGCCGGTCTATCCCGGCGCACGGACGGTCCTCGGAAACTCGGACAGTTGTAAATTTTACGCTCGTACAACATATCATCGAAATTGCTTTTCGCTCAAAACCCGCAATTAACTGAGGAGTCGAGAACCGTCCCTATACCTATACCTTAGTCCCTATACCTTTTATAACCGCTCACCGTTCTTTTCGGCTGACAGTTGCCAAAGTAGGAAACGTAATGGGAAAGACTTTTTGCATACCGTTGATACTCAGCGTTGGGTTGGGCGTTGCCTGTTCCGAAGATTCGAATGATTCTACCGTTTGGAAGTATAATAGCCAGTTCGCATCTACCTTCCGGATGGCATAGTTGCACCCGAAAAATCACTCCCGAAAAATCACTCCGCGCGTTCGATAAAGGGATAAAACAACGCCTTTTTCACTATTCTTTTTTCTCTACTGTGATTCAAACGCCACAAAATCAAGCAAATCGTACGACATATTGGCAGTTTTAGAGGGAGAAACTTCATGGCACGGACATTGCTGAACACGGTATCGTTCCAGAATAATACAAGCAGACTATTTTTTATTCAAACCGGCGCCCGGGGAACAATTGATAAACGTGATCGTGAATTAATAGCACAAGAAAGGACATGAACATGTACGTTCACAAAACTGCTCGCGTTGCCGCAGCGTTTTTATTCGCTCTATTGGTCTGTTCTCTGTCACACAGAACACTGGCCCAAACGGTGCAATCTCCGACTAAGACGCCTGTTAGCGATGAGGCATCGATTTTTCGTACCTCAGGTTCTCAACTCAAAATTCGTTATGAGGCGGAAAAGGACACCGAATTGAAACAACAGTATAAAGAAATCCTTTCTGCGCGAAAGCTGCGGAATGTCGGCATTGGCGTATCTGTTTTTGGTTCGGCTGGCGCGTTGTATTTCGCTATCGCATCGGCAATCGAGGGCAGCAAACCTTGCGAAGGTTTTGGATGTTGGGGAAGAGGAATGTTTGAGGGGATTATGTCTCTGTCTTTCAGTGTCGTCGCTGGTATTGGCGCCACGCTGTGGACAATCGGCGGCGTACAAAATTATAAACGTTGCAAACGCCTCGATAAAGCTTTGGAAAAGCAGCGGGCGCAAAACAGCATTCAATTTGTCGGAATAGGTCCCTTTGTGAAGAAAAATCAGTTTTATGGACTGGCAGCGTCGTTTTCGTTTTGAATATAAGGGAAATGGGGACGGTGCCAGGAGACTCGGATAGTTGTAGATTTTACGTTCATATAACGTATCAGGGGTAATGGGGGTCAGGGGTAATGGGGGGTCTGGATCTGCCTCTGAGATCGAAGCAACTGCTGATTGTTTAAAGATTATTTGAAACGTGAAGATGTTTAAGCTCTTATGATGGTGGATGGCAGCAAAGAAAAGCATCGCGCATGGAGCAAAAAACATGGGTAAAT